>NZ_AP018694.1:2547500-3220000 GCF_009689585.1 Aquipluma nitroreducens
AACTCTAAATGCTTTTGAGTTTAAGGCCAGATAGCCTCGAACTCTGTTTAAAAACAGATTTTTTTTCATACTTTTGGTTTGATTTACAGTTAATAAATTGGCAATATTTATTAATCAATTGGAGAAGAGATGGTTGCAACATTTCTTCTCTTTTTTTATTTCATAATCATTACTATTTTAGGTTCTAAATCATCTCTTATACAATTTGACTTTTGACTTTGCAAATGTCTGATCCTCTTGCTTATTCCGTTCTGAAATTGTGTATCTGATCGGAGCTGAGATCGACAACATTTTTAATACCTGATCAAGACTTTCATCAACAAAGGTTGCAGTATAAATGTAATCTTCAATTTCCTTATCCTCAATATCAAATTCAACATTATACCAACGTTCAAGTTTTTCAACCACCTTGTTCATTTTATCATCTCTGAACATGAGTTTTCCACTTTTCCAGGCAACATATTTTTGCAAATCGGTTTTTATCTTGGTTACCTTTTGATCACTGCTGTTAAAAGTTGCCAATTCTCCCGGAGTCATCAAAACATTCACCGTAGCGCTGTTATTCGTAAGCGAAATTGCCCCTTCAACTAAAACTGTTTGTATCTGATTGTTTTCCGGATAGGCATTACAATTGAAAGTCGTTCCGGAAACAATAATATCCATATTTTTTGCACTAACTATAAATGGCCATTTCTTATTCTTTTTAACTTCAAAATAGGCTTCGCCACTAAGGCTTACCTTACGGTAATTGTCCGCAAATAAAACAGGATAGCTAATTGAACTCCCTGCATTTAACCACACCTGTGTTCCGTCGGGCAAAGTTAAACTTGAACGCATGCCAAGAGGAGTCTCAACTGTATTGTATACTGTTGAAAATTGATTATGGTTCCCTTTTCCCAAATAAAAATAATAGACTGACGCGATAATTACCGGAAGTAGCAATATCGCAGCAATCCGTTGAATCCATCCAAAAACATTAACTTTCTTCTTAATAAATAATTGATCGGATATGGTTTGGTAAGCTTTACGTTCATCAATTTTTTGTACTTTTTGATGAATCTCAAAAAGATTCCACAATCTTTTTTGTTCTGAATAAAGTCTCTGATTTTCAATCGACTGTTTAATCCAATCATCAAGGAACAAATTTTCTTCATCAGAAATCGTTCCCAGCAATCGATTTGCAATCAGTTGATCGATATCAAATTTTTCTTTTTCCACCTAAAATTAATTATACAGATTGTGACTATTAGACGGATTGGAACACAAACACACGTATTCTCATCAATAAAAAAAATAGAGTATCAAAACCGAGATGTAGTCAACAAGTTTAACTCGTAATATTTTAAGTGCTTTGCTAATCTGAGTTTCAACAGTTCGTTTCGAAATATTAAGCTTTTCAGCAATTTCAGCCACCTTGAGGTTTTCGTATCGACTCATCCAGAATATTTCACGACAACGCGGAGCAAGATCGTCAACAGCATTCTGAATTAATTCAGCAAGTTCATTTTTTGTCCAAAGGTCTTCTTCCATAACCAGATGATTGGCGTCAGGAATCCGGTTATCGAACCGGTGCTTTACTTGTTGATTGCGAAGATGGTCTATACAACGGTTTTTTACACATTGTATAAAATAGGAACGGAAAGAACGAATCTCGATACTTTCCCGAGTCTCCCATAATTTCATAAAAACTGACTGAACAATGTCTTCAGATATCGCCGTATCTTTTATAATCTGATCCGCATAAATTACCAACCCCGAATAATAGTAATTGAATACCAATTCGAAGACTCCCTGATTGGAGTTTTTAATGCTCTCAGCAAGGCCGTAATCTGAAATAAGTTTAGTTTCGTTAACCCCCATTTATGTGAAAGGATTAATTCTGCTTGTTAGTTAGATAATTATACATTTTCAAAATGTGAATATACCAAATTTTATATTTTCAGTCTCAGTTAAGTGTAAATCGCACAATTATTTTTTGTATAAATATTACTTCCATTTGATTCTCAATGCAAATGCTTGAACCAAGAATAAACAATTTCCCCATAAAACTACAGCTTAGAACTGAATTTAACTTTGATTGGTTTTTTGTTGATTTCTTCTGAAATAATACGGGGATCGAGATTAACTTTCGACTTAACAAGTTCCGGAATATTGAAAGATTTTAAGAACCGATCGTAAAATAGAGGATCTGACTGAGGTAAAATAAATGGTTTAGAAAAAGTTCCCTTATCATCCATATGCGAAAAATAGGGACTTGTATGCAACCCATCAAAACGGCGGCTGCTAAAAACAAGCCAACGGTTATTTGACGACCAGGTGTGATAACTTTCGGTTTGATCGCTGTTGATTTCGGGTTTCGAAATTTCTTTGGTTTCCAGATTCAACAAATAAATGTCGCTCTCCGGATGCCAGATACTAAAGTTTCCATAATCAGACAGGCAAAACATCGCAAATTTTCCATCAGGCGAAATGCGTGGAAAGGAAACACTCTTTCCGGTCATTGCCGCTCTATAGACAGTATCAACCGCACCAAAGCTGTTTTTCTCCGGATCAAATGAAATTCGAAGCAGATCGTACCTTATATTCATATACTCTTTAGGTGAAAGAGATTTTGCACTACAATAATAAAGCGACTTTCCATCAGGAGACCAGGTTGGAAATGTTTCCAGCCTGCCTTTTGATGAAATTCCCGGGGCAGTAAAAATACTATGCTCCTGAAGGTTGTACACAATAACATCGGACAGGGTATCCAAAACTTCAATTTTCTTATCTGGAATAGCATGAAACGTCTGAACAATCCGGTTCGTCGAAAAAGCGACATGTTTGCCGTCAGGATGCCACGATGGATATACTCCCGGCCCCAATGTGCTATCGGTCTTTGTATCCAGCTTTTCAATTTCGCCATTTTTATAAATGTACGTACCGGCATTATCTGCCCTCATATGAAAGAGCATCGTGTTGTTGTTGTTCATGCAAAACGAATGACAGTTCATGCAATTACCACCACTCATTGTGTTTTCCATGATCGGTGTTTCATCAAAGTTATTTAAACATCGCTGATAAATTCCCATTTTATTCCAGGTCTCAAAACCGGGATCTATTAGGCGATAAACCAGATAATTATCAATTGAATCGGCAGAAACTTTGTTCGTTATCGTATTGTATTTAACCCAGCCATCCGATTTTTTTAAACATATATCTATTGTAAATTCCTGACTATTGGCTTCTTTGAGCAAGCTTACCCATTTGCCTTCAGGAACAGAGATTACGCCATCGCCCGAACTAACGCGAAATACTTCTTTCGACTTAAAACTGTACACGGCAACGTATTTTTCGGCAGGTTCTTTAACGGCAAAATTCAATGGGGCAATATTGCAAGGAATTGTAATTCCGGCATAGTCAGGATAAATAATAGCATTTTGATCTATCTTTTTTGCCCTGGAAATGTCGTCGGTACATGAACCCCAAAAGAGCGAAACCACTAAAATTGAAAGGATGTATTGAAATGATTTGCAACAATTTTTATAATGAATCTGATTCATAGCTATTTTTGAGTTTGTCCGGCAAAATGTAAATAGTACCAACAGGTGTTGCCAAATTGTTTATATAACTCCCTGGCGGCTCTGTCTCGATCACCACCACATCTCGAAATTTGTGCGATATATTCGTTTTTCCTTTGAATGGTGGATGGTCGAATCGAAAGTCCTTCAGGAACAAGATCTTTTTTGAAATAAGTCATGCAGAAAAGAAGGGCTTCTTCGTAATTAACCGGGATTTCGCGATATCCCAACTCCTTTAAACGGTAGATATTTGCTGCAAAATTGGTAATGTCCTTGTTCAGAAGAAAAACAGCCATTAAATATTCGAACGCCATTTTATTTTCCGGATGTTCCTTTAGCAATAAAGGCAATCCAAGGTCGTAACTAATAAAATCGTTCTTTGCTAAGAATTTCCTTTTTTCAGCCAGTTCTTTGTTTTCACTAATTCTGGCCGGATCTAAAACGTACGTTCTATACTTCGTTGCCCAATCTTTATAAAATAGAGTTTGGTCCAAAACATTCAGGTATTTTGCTGCAACTTCATATTGCCCATTAATTAAGCTTGTTTGAACCAACCGCTTTAGCGAACGTGGATTTAAGCCTTTTGCCACCATCGATTCGAAAGCCCACCGATAAGCTTCGTTGATGTAATTAAGGTGATAAAAGATCTCCCCTCCAAAAAATGGTGTTACTTCGTCACGAGTCCATTCCAGTCGCAGACCATCGATTCCATGTTGCGGAAAATCGAACATTCGGGTACTAAACTGTCCGGTTTTATATAAAGCCAAATTTGTATAATACAATACCAACCGATTGGTTCCCGGGTATTTTTTAGAAAGGCTAATTACCTTATTCCAGTCTTCTGTCTGTACATGGTGATCCATGCCCAGAAATATTTCAATCTTCGGATCATATGCCTTTGTTTTAACAACCACAATCCCGGCAATAATAACTGCACTTCCGGCCAGTATTGATGCAAGATTCCAAGGAATAATCAACGTTTCCTTTTTCCTGATTTGCTTATATGCTAAAAGGATTAAAATAACTACCGGGAAATAAAGCAATAAAGCCGCAAATAAAGGCATTCGCGAAACACCCCAAAAAGGTAACGGATAGAACCATGTATCCGCAAATGGAATCAGGTAAAAAAACTTCCAGCCTAGATAAGGAAACCCTAAGGAAAGTAGTACAATCGCTAAAATTACACTCCATTTTTTCTTTGAATTAAAATAAAACAACTCAAAGAGCACTATTAATACCGAAGCAAACAATGCAAAACTACCCGAAAGGACATACAGTAAAAGCCATGCAACACCTCCAATACTATACCGGTACAAATTGTTGGTTAGCCTCAAATACAAATATGAAAACGAAAGAGCTAAAATAACTCCAACAATCAACCCAATTTTAAAAAGATGGTTGCTCTGAAAACCTGCAATAAACAAAACCGGAAGTAAGCTAAGTACAAGTGCATCTATTCCCAGCTTTTTTAAAATTAAATGAGTTAGAAAATAGGTAGTAACGGCCAATAACGTAACAATACCTGCAGCAAGGTATTGATTGGCAAAAAACTGACTTAAGAATTCACCCAGGTAAAAAATAAACTCGCCTGGTTTTTCCAGAAAGGGTCGAAAGTAGTCGCCCGAAAACCTGAAAAGTTGGGTTTGCTCCACATAAAACAGGTGAAATTTGTTGAACGAGAAGAAATAGAAATAAAAAGCTAAAAATAAGATGCATAAAAAAATCCACCTTAAGCGATCTGCAATTTTTTCAGTCAAAAAGCGAGGCATTCCTTTAGTTATAAGTTAGTTATGCGTTTGGCAATTGATTTATATTCAATCCGTGTAAATGTAAATGATTCTTTTAATCAATTTACATCCAACAAAAAGATTCTTTTCAAAGTATAAAAAAACGATCTTAAATCGATCATTTTCAATAAAGGAATTATCTGACAACGATCGTCTTCACATTCACAAATTCGCGGATGCCAACCATCGATAACTCACGGCCATAACCGCTTTCCTTTATTCCACCAAACGGTAACCGGGGATCGGATTTTACAAAGTCGTTTACAAACACACAACCTGCTTCAAGACCTTTTTCGGCTAACGATTTACCCTTTTCAATGTCGGAAGTAAATACGCCTGCTCCCAAACCAAAAACGGTGTCATTGGCAATCCAGATGGCTTCTTCATCGGCTTTAAACCTGAACAAAACCGCGACAGGACCAAACAATTCTTCGTGATAAGCAGGCATTCCGGGAACTACATTTTCTAAAACAGTGGGTGGATAAAACGGAGCATTTTCTTCAGGAACATTTCCGCCAAGCAAAACTGTTGCGCCCAACTGACGGCTTTTCTCCACTTGCTGGTGAAGTTCGTCGCGCAAATCAGCACGTGCCAACGGACCAATCGAGATTTGTGCATCAAGCGGATCACCAAATTTAGCCTCGCTCATTAACCGCACAAATTCAGTTCTGAACTGATTGTAGACTGCGTCAGCGATGATAAATCGTTTGGCCCCAATGCAGCTTTGTCCGGCATTGAGCAAACGGCTCGTAACACACAAACGGGCAGCAGTTTCAATGTCAGCATCTTCCAAAATAAGGTACGGGTCGCTCCCACCCAATTCGAGCACCGATTTTTTCAGAGCATAACCAGCTATGGAAGCCACCGATCGTCCGGCAGGAGTGCTTCCGGTAAGCGTCACTGCCTTAATCAGCGGATTTTCAATGACTGCTTTTACTTCTTTTGAGCCAATGATAAGCGCCCGGAAAACATTCTCCGGGAAACCTGCCTCGCTAACCAATTGCTCGATGGCCAAGGCGCAACCGGAAACGTTGGAAGCATGTTTCAAAACTCCGGTATTACCCGCCATCAGCGCCGGGGCCAAAAAACGGAATACCTGCCAGAATGGGAAATTCCATGGCATCACTGCCAGAACTGTTCCAATCGGTTGATATGAAATGTACGATTCGGTTGCTTCAGTTTTGATGAGTTCATTTTTCAGGAACGACTCGGCATTTTCGGCATAATAGCCACAAACTGAAGCGCATTTTTCGATCTCGCCAATGGCTTCGCGTTTCACTTTTCCCATTTCCGAAACGATAATTCCGGCCAATTCTTCTTTCTGCACAAGCAATCTGGCCTGAAGGTTTTTCATGCACATGGCACGCTGCTCAAAGCTTGTCTGTTTCCAAGAATGAAATGCCTGATCAACGTTAACAATGATTTTCTCAACTTCTTCAGGAGCGTACTCGCGATATTCCTGAATGACTTGTCCGGTAAATGGATTGATGGATTGCATGGCATTTTGTTTGAATCAAAAATAGCTATTTATAAGCTGAAGAAAAAATTGTAGCTCTCCCACCCTGCTGACATACTGTTGTCACTCGCCCTTGTTTCCTTTGTTCCATGAAAACAATTAAACATTTTTCAGCACATTTTTTAATCGTAATTTTATTCACTTAAAACACATTTGCCATGGAAAAGAAAACCGTACAAAAAACGACTGTACTTTGCATCAGCATCGACACCACGTTGAAAACAATGATTGCCGACACCGGAAATCTACCTAATGAACTGGTTGAAAAAGCCCTTGAACTTCAGCTCGAAATTTCAGGTCCGCAAATCTGGGTTTACGACGCAACAGATGGAAGTCCCGCCACGCCCTTTGAATTAACCATTGCCCTTCCGGTAAATAATCCGAAAGGAGATCCAGGTAAATTTAGGTTTGCCGAATTTCCTGAATTTAACTGTATCAGCGAAATCCACAACGGACCCTGGGACAAACTGGGAGAAACCTACCAGAAACTGATGCCTTCTGTTTTGCAGCCAGGCCAATCCTGTAGGGTTATTTGCCGTGAAGTTTATCACATCTGCGATTTTGAAAATCAGGAAAACTGTGTAACCGAAATTCAAGTTGAAGTTCAATGATTCAGGAAGTAAAAAACGATCCGCAGTTAATTGCATACTGCGGATTATATTGCGGTGCATGCCGCAAATATATTTCAGGGAAATGCCCAAGTTGTAAACAAATTCAGGGGAAACACTGGTGCAAAATCCGTACCTGCAACATTAATCAACAGTTTAGCTCGTGTGCCGATTGTGCGCTCGAAACGCCTAATGCCTGCAAGAAATTCAATAACCCAATTTCGAAGGTATTCGCATTTATTTTTGGTTCGAACCGCGAAAAGTGCATCCTGACCATCCGTGAAAACGGTGCAGTCTGGTATGCAACGCATATGGCAGAAACCGGGCAGCAGTCGCTGAAAGGAAAGTAGAAGGTGTAGTGAATATTGTTGCGAGTTACGAGATGCAAGTTACGGGTTAAGTCAACTCGAAACTCGGATCTCGCAACACGTAACGTTTTTCTGCTAACTGAGACTGATCACCGTAAACTTTTCCTTTAATTTGGCAACATGAACCACATTGAACGACTGAATGCCATTTTGATCCACCTCCAAAGCAAACGAATTGTAAAAGCTTCGGAAATTGCCGAACGCTTCGAGATCAGCTTGCGCACGGTTTATCGCGACATCCGGGCTTTAGAAGAATCTGGCGTTCCGATTGGCGCAGAAGCTGGTGTGGGTTATTTCCTGATGGAGAATTATAAACTTCCCCCAGTGATGTTTACTAAAGAAGAGGCTTCGGCATTGTTGTTTGGCGAAAAACTGGTCGAAAAAATGTCGGATGATGGAATGAAGACTGAGTTTTGCTCTGCCTTGTTCAAGATAAAAGCCATCCTGAATCCGGAAGAAAAAGACCGGCTCGAAAAATTGTACAGCCAAATATCGGTACTCGATTATACCTCATCGAATGTGAATTTTAACCGCCTTTTTCTGGGTGAAATTCAGCAGGCAATGGTCTCGAAACAGGTTCTGGAAATTGATTATCAGGCCGGATATGGAGCTCCCGCGACCAAACGGGTGATTGAACCAATCGGACTTTGTAATTACAGTCGTCGGTGGCATTTATTTGCCTGGTGCCGTTTGCGCAGCGAATACCGCGATTTCAGGCTCGACCGAATTCAGGATTTGAGGATAAGCCAGGAAAATTTCAAAGGGAAGCAGCACATTTCGATGGACGAATTTATCAGGCAACTCAATGTGATTAGCGATAAAGCCAATATTTCGCTTATCCTGAAAACTGACCGGATAAAACTGATTAACGAATCGAAATATTGGTATGGATTTACAGAAGAAGAAAAGATTGACGATCAAACCAGTCGCCTTCGCTTTTCAAATAACGAACTTCGTGGTTTTGCCACGTGGATAATCTCCTCAGGTTCGTATGCCAAAGTTGAAGAACCTGAAGAACTTAAACAAATTGTGGATCAATACATTTCAGGAATAATAGAGAATTACCAATAAAAAAGGGGAACAACAGATAAACTGCGGTTCCCCTTGAAAAAAAGACTCAAAAAGACTATGTTATATGATTTCTGGCATCAAATAAGGTGCACGATAATCGCGTGATAGCATGGCGTTGGCATCTTCAATATCGTTGCCAATAAAACGTTCGGCTACCGGATCAAACTCCAGTTGTTTACCCAAACGATAAGAAATATTTCCGAGGTGGGCCAATGAAGAAGACAGAGCTCCGGTTTGAACCGGACCATTCTGAATACTCATATCGCGGGCACGAATGGCATCGAACCAGTTCTGGAAATGTAAATCCAGTTCGCCTTTTTCGGAGCGGCTCGGACCTTTTTCGCGTTTTTCGCCCAGATAAGTTTCGTACGTATCGTAACCTTTCACTACCAAATAACCTTTGTCTCCGTAGAAAATGTTGCCAACTCCAGCACCATCTTCAAGGTTAGTACACCAGTTTCGAACTTCAAATTGAATGATTTTCTTTTCTTTCGGATAATGGTAAATGGAAGTTTGTATTTCAGGAACTTCTTTGCAGTCGTCCCAAAGGAACTTGCCACCCATCGAAGTTATACGCTCAGGTAACGAGTTTACACCCAATCCCCACATGCAAAGGTCGGTTTCGTGGATTCCCTGGTTGCCCACATCGCCGTTGCCATAATTCCAATGCCAGTGCCAGTTGTAGTGAACCAGGTTTTTGGTAAACGGGCGCATTGGAGCTGGTCCGCACCACAAATCGTAATCGACCCCTGCCGGAATTTGGGAAATACCTTTGTTACCAATGTCGGGACGCCAGCGATATACCAACCCGCGCGACATGTAAACGCGACCAATCAGCCCTTCTTCAAGATGTTTAACTGCTTCGCGAATCGCAACCGAGCTTCTGAGTTGAACTCCGTGTTGTACAATGCGATTGTATTTGTAAGCAGCTTCAATGATTTTTCTTCCTTCTGAAATATTGTGTGTTGCCGGTTTCTCAACGTAAACATCTTTTCCGGCCTGACATGCCCAAACTGTTTGAAGTGCATGCCAGTGATTTGGTGTTGCCAATGTTATCGCATCAATTGTTTTATCGTCAAAAACCTTACGGAAATCTTGTTCGATGGCAATTTTTCGCCCGTATTTCTTTTCGAATTCAGCAGCACGCTCCTGAAGAATATTCAGATCCGGATCGCTCAAGCAAACCAATTCAACATTGGCTTTTTCGGCTAATCCCATAATGACTTCGATATGTGTTTTACCTCTGCCGTTAATTCCCAGCACTGCAACACGAAGTCGGTCGTTGGCGCCTTTTGCTCCGGCAGGAATAATTACTGGTTTTTTAACCGATTCACTTGCAAATGCAGCAGGAGTTACCGCAGCCAGAACAGCACCGGTTGCAGCAGTTCTCAAAAAATTCCTTCTTGAGTTTTTTTCTTCTTTTTCCATTGGTAATAGCGTTTATGTTGGTTATTTAAAATTCTTAGAAAGGTTATTCAATGTAGCATCAGTCAGGTCACCACCAATTACAATTTTGTGTTTAAAGGTGATGGTCTCTCCCGGTTTCAGTACAATTTTTACTTCGGCTGCATTTTTATCGAAAATACGACCACCCAGATTATTGGTTGCAAACAAGCCGTAACCACGGGCATGCGACCAAGCCGGATAGTTGGGATTGGCTTTATTGTCAAGAATAGCCACCGTCATGACTTCGCCGTCTTTAACTCCACGAAGGGCTACCCAAGGACTCCGCTTGCTCCAAACATCACCACCTTTAACTCCTTCGGCATTACGGTACACTCCATTGACTCCGTTATTATTCATAACCGGAACTTCAGTTTCAATACCATTGGCATCGAGAAATTTTTCGGGTTTTGTTGATGGCTCTTCAAACGTGCGGTCAAGACGCAAACCAATAAGTCCTTCCTTGTTTTCGTTAAAAGTAACAGTTTGTTTAGCTGTTAATTTGGTTATCCGTTCGATGGTACGGGTACTTCCGTCGCCCTCAAAAATATAAGTTGCTTCCTCATTTAAAAGTACATTGCCTTTCACATCAACCCAATCAGCATTGGTAACCAGCGTTCCCTTTGCCGGGTTTTCGCTAAGAATTTTCCTGAATTTAATGGTTCCGTATTTCGGCTTATCTTCGGCTTTAATGGCATACGAATTGTTCCAGAAATCGAGTCCGTTTACATCGCCAAAATTAAACCAGAGACCAACATGGTGAGGATGGTCGGTCCGTTCAAATGGCCTTGGATTTAATGGGAAACCTCGGGTAATAAATTTTCCGGAGGCACTCATAATTGGGTAAAGCGATTGCTTCTCCATGTTATCCGGATAAATGTAGGCTGTGAAAAGTTTCCCACTTAGGTAAACTTCCACTTTTTTACCACTCTCGTCGTTCTTAAATTCAACTTTCTCCTTTTTCGCCGCCTGGGTAATTGTAACAGCCAATAACAGTACAATGGCTGTAATGCAAAATGTCTTCATTCGTTTATAAGTATTAGTTAAAATCTATTTTGACTCAATGTAAGGACGGATTTATAAAATTAGAAAAAATTTAAACTTTATTGCGTAATATTGGCGTAAAGAAAAGAATTAACGGTACTCATTCAGAACGATTTAATGACCGATCACCGGAAGATATCACAAACACTGGAGAAGTTACTGAGTAGCAAAACATTCTCGAAGCCGGGGGTGTACCGCGACTTGTTAAATTACCTCGTGAATTGCTCTCTTAAAGGAGAAACACCAAAAGAACAGCAAATTGCTTTGGATGTTTTCGGGAAGAAAGCAGATCAGGAAAAGGAATTAAATGTAAGGGTTTACATTCTGAATCTCCGAAATAAACTTAAGGAGTATTATCAAAATGAAGGAAAGGATGATACGGTTATTCTTCAAATCCCCAAAGGAAAATACCTGGTTGAATTCAAATTCCAGACCTATAAATCGTTTAAACGGTCACTCGAAAAATATAGCCTGGGACTTTTTATTTCAGGATTTGTATTGATCATTATCGCATTTATTTTGATCCTGAATACGGATAAATTTCGTCAGCCAAAACAAGCAATCTGGAAGGGATTTCTGAAACCAAATTACCCGATCCTGATTGTTTTAGGCGATCATTATTTTTTCACCGATTCGATAGCTACTGGCCGGCTTGGAGCTTCGCGGGATACCCGAATAAATTCGAACGAAGATCTGGATGACTACCTGAAGATTCATCCGGAACAAATCGATAAGATCAGGAAAAGCAATACAACTTACATCAACAGGCAAGCTCCATTAGGTTTGTTTACAATCATGAAAATGTTCGGGGGTGGTGTAGCCAATGTTGAAATGAAATATTCGTCGCAATTGCGGTGGGAAGACACCCGAAATAAGCATCTGATTTTTATAGGCTCCATTAAAACATTACAATTCCTGAAACCAACACTTGAGCGGGTTGGTCTGAAATATGATTTGCAACATTCTTCATTTACCTACCAGACAGCAGACAGTACCTTGTTTTTTGATAATCGTTCGGAGAATTACCTCGATCACGAATATGCAAGTTTGATTCATTTCTGTGCTAAAGATGGCCGAAAGGTTCTGTTCCTGCTTTCGGATGCCGATGTTGGAAACATTGCCGCCATGAAGTACTTAACTGATAAGAAGAATTCAGATTTTCAGGAAAAGGAAAACGAGCAGAATTACAAAGCCGTTTTCGAGGTAAAAGGTCAAGATCTGACCGATTTTAAAGTTGATTTGATCCGAATTGATCCGATCAAAGAGAACATTTCGGAAATATGGCCCTGAAAAAAAGTTATCAGTCTCAGTAATTCAGTAAGCAAAAAAAAATCCTTCAAGGCATTTGAAAACCTTGAAGGATTTTGTATAAATCTAGTATCAGCTATCTGTCTTAACCCGGAATTTCCATCAAAAGAACCTTCGATTCTCTCGTTATTTTCATGTCTATTGCTGATGCAATTTGCTCGATGCACAATCCATCGCGCTGATTCAGGGTTTCTGAACCGATTTTAAGTTCTCCTGAAATCAGGAACACATAAACCAGACTATCTGCCTTTTTCAGCTGATAACTGATTTTTGCATCTGCTTCAAAGTTCCCAAGCGAAAACCAGGCCTGCTGGTGAATCCAAAGCATATTGTCAGCACCATCGGGCGATACAACAGTTCGCCATTTACCATTCATTTCTTCATCCGAAAATTTGGCCTGACCGTATCTGGGTTCCACATTTTTCTTATTCGGAAAGACCCAGATTTGAAGTAAGCTTACTTCATTTTTATTGGAATGGTTAAACTCGGAATGTTGAATACCTGTTCCGGCCGACATTACCTGTACTTCGCCCGGCCGGATAACCGATCCGTTTCCCATACTGTCCTTGTGTTCGAGTTCACCATCCAGCACAATGGTAATGATTTCCATATTATCGTGCGGATGAGTGCCAAAACCCATTCCGGCCTGAACAGTGTCATCATTAAGCACACGCAAAGCACCAAAATGCATCCGATCAGGATTGTAATAACTGGCAAAACTAAACGAATGCCAGGTATTCAACCAACCGTGATCTGCATGTCCTCTGCATCCTGCCCTATGAACCGTAAGTTTCATGATAAAAAGTTTGAAGTTTGAAGTGCGAAGTGCCTAGAGTTCTTATAGGAACAACTTTAGGCACTCCGAACTCTAAGTACTTTAGGCACTTATTTACTCGGCAACAACCAGGCTGAAGTTGAGGGTAAACTCGTCGTAAATTACTTTGTCGCCTAAGTTATCGAAGAAGGATTTAGAACCGTATTTAAGACCATATTTACTCCGGTCGATGGTAATCGTTCCTTTGTAAACTGTACTTTTCCCATCTTTTGTAGCAGTAGCAGTAAATGTATTGGGAAGAGTAACTCCTTTAATCGTCAAATTTCCGGAGAAATTATCGCCATCAACTTTGGTTATAACAAGATCGGCAGTTGGATAAGTTGCAACACCAAAGAAATCGTCTGATTTCAAATGACCAATTAACTTGGCATTCCATGCTGGATCAGTCAAATCGGTATCTGTAATTGAATTCATGTCAATTACAACTTTTCCACCTGTAACTTTACCATTCGTAACGTCCAGAGCACCCTCTTTAATGCTAATTGTTCCGGAATGTTCCCCAGTAACTTTTTTACCCAGCCATTTTACCGAACTTTTTGCAACATCTACTTTTTGTGTTCCGGCAAATACGGCTGTTGTAAGTGTAAGAGCCAACACCAATAATCCAAATAATTTAATCGTTTTCATAATTCTTAATTTTAATTGATAATTGATTTTTTCTGTTTCAAGCAACTCCCCTCCATAGTGGTTTACTTTATAACTGATTAATTTTTAATTGTTTTTATACAGTTACAAATGTATGGTGAAGAAACAATGTGAAAAATGGACTAAAAAAGGATTTAATGGTATTTTTTTCTGCTAACATCACGAAACTCCTTCAAAGTAGTACCGGTGTACTTCTTAAAGAAACGGCTAAAATAGGCCGGGTCATCAAAACCCAGTTCATAGGCAATCTCTTTTCCTGACATGCTACTAGAATAAAGCAATTTCTTGGTTTCGTCAATTACCCTGTTGCGGATGAGTTCTCCGGCGGTAATTCCAGTCGTTCGTTTGGTCAATTCATTCAGGCACGAAGGATTCATATTCAGCATTTCTGCGTACAACGAAACATTCTTCTCTTTCGCAAAATTTTCTTCGATCAACTGTTTAAACTTGATAATAGTGGTATCCGGAGTTGTTTCTGATTCCTCTTTGGGTACCTGATTCTGCTGGTCGAAAATTCGGCGTGATTCGAGCAGGAACAGATGCAGCAAATTCAAAACAATATCCTGACTGTAATCGTCAGAGTTTTTAAGCTCCTCAAAAATCAGCCCTGTAATATTATTTAGCTTTTCACGCTTCTCCGGAACGACAGTTATCAGGCTTTTAAAGTCCGAATTATTGAACAAGCGGTATTCCTTTAACGGAACATGGTTTGTGCGGTTATACTGGATAAACTCTTCATTAAATAGAATATATGTTCCTCCAACCGACTTGTCAATGTACATCCGGTGCTTTAAGCCCGGTGGAACAAATAAAATAGTATCAGCTTTGAGGCTGTATTCAACAAATTCGGTAGCGTGTATGGCCTCTCCTGATTCGATCCAGAAAATTGAATAAAAATCGTGTAAATGAGGTATAAGGTTATGCTCTATTTCCTCATCATTGAAATCACAGATCTTCCTGATAGTAAAGATCTTTTCACTTTCTTCATCAAATAGGCGGACGTTCTTCTTCATTTTATTATTTCACAACACGAATTTCAAGCGATAGATCCATGGCTAGCCGATAGGCAGCTGAGACGCCACAATATTTCTCTTCTGAAAGTTTAACCGCCTTTTCGAGCTTATCCATTGGCAAATCCTTACCCTTAAACTGATAAATTACTTTCATTTTGTTGTACCTAATCGGATGTTCTTCTGTTAAATCGCCTTCAACAATTACATTGAATTCTTCAGGAACGACCTGCATTTTTTTCAGGATCATAATCACATCAATGCCCGTGCAACCAGCTAGAGCGGTTAGCATTAATTTCTTTGGACGTGGGCCTAAATCGTCGCCCCCACCCTCTTTCGATGCGTCAATTACAACACGATGACCATCCATATCACACTCGAATGCTAAATTTTGTTTCCAGGCTAAATCAAGTACATGCTTCATTTGTATAAATTTTCATTTAAGGGTTCTACAATCTTGTTTTTTATGATATCCACAACGAAAGGAATTAAGCAAATAAATGTTAATATTTTTTCGGTTTGCCCGACCCTCGGGTCGCATGTCTATATCATTCGAATACTTCTATATTGTGATTTGAATAATTAAGCTAATTTTACGTTTAAATTCTATGATTTAAGTTTTACATTTGATTTTGTTAAAAAAAACTTCAATGTATATTAAATTCTGATTGTTCTTTAATCATTTAACAAACAAAGCAACTCAATGAGAAGTT
The DNA here is from genome assembly GCF_009689585.1 of Aquipluma nitroreducens. GTDB lineage: Bacteria > Bacteroidota > Bacteroidia > Bacteroidales > Prolixibacteraceae > Aquipluma > Aquipluma nitroreducens. The sequence goes on from NZ_AP018694.1 coordinate 2,563,409, forward strand.
CAATTAAAAGGCCGACAGATGACGAATGCGATCTAAATGGATTTCAATTGTTCAAAAAATTGACCGAACAGGAAATGGCTCAATTGAATTATGACAAGACCTGTTCGTTGTATAAAAAAGGAAGCATTATCTACAGAGAAGGCAGTCGGTTAACGGGTTTTTACTGTGTTACGCGAGGTATTTTGAAAATATTCAAAACCGGTATCGACGGCAAAGAACAGATTATCCGCTTCGCTAAAAAAGGCGATATTGTAGCGTATCGTTCGCTTCTAAGTCAGGAACTAGCCTGCACCACTGCCAAAGTAATTGAAGAAACCGTGCTGAGCCATATTCCGTACCAAACACTTTTATACCTGATACAGAACAACTGGCAGTTCTCGCACCACATGCTGCAAATTGTGTGTAAAGAATTACGCGAAGCTAACGACTATATTACAGATATAGCCCAAAAAACAGTGCGCGAACGACTTGCAGAAGTTCTATTGCTCCTGAAAGATGAATTTGAGCTCGACAATGCCAAAACTCTACAGATTTCGCTCACTCGCGAAGAACTGGCCAACATGGTTGGAACCGCTACCGAAAGTGTAATCAGGCTGCTATCCGAATTCAAACAAGACGGACTGATTGATTTACAGGGGAGAAAGATAAAATTTATTAATGTTCCGGGATTGACCAAAGTTGCCAATCTGCTTTAGCAAAGGTTTCTATAATTCAAAAGAGGTCGTTTCAGTGAATGAAGCTACCTCTTTTTTAGCTACCACTTCCATAAACACATCCGATCGGTCAACGGATAGAAACAAACGCTATTTTCACGAATATTTTGTTTAATTAACTCCTTTTCTTATTAACTTGGTAGCGTTAAGTTGTTTGCCTGTTAAAAAAATTTAAACTATAGAACAAATTTTTAAAACTTAATTTCATGAAGACTAATAAACCATATCTGAGCTTAAGTAAAAAAAACGAAAAGTATGAACTATCGGTGATTGTTAACGCCGTAAAAGATCAGACAATCGCGAGTATCCGTCAGGAAGAAGTAAAAAGTGGTAATGACAAATATTGGGGAGTTATCTTCACGCTTTCGGATGCAACCCAACTAGTCAATGGTCCTGAAAATCCAATTTTCTCGACTAATGTTGAAATTGCCATAGATAAATCGGTAAACTACAAGAAAATTCTGTGCATCACTGAAATATCAGTTTCAGGTGGCAAATATGGCCCAGCTGCAGGAGACAGTTCGTCCATAGATTTCAGCGATACAAATCCATAACCAATATTTTGGACAATGGTTAAATGGTGCTTTTAATCAAAGGAATTTATTGGGAATCACCTTTTAATAATTTATAATTTAAACCATCCTTTTTTATAACTTTCCGTCGAATTAACTTCTATTGACTTCAAATTAAAAGCCAATATGCAAAAGCTCTTTTTTGCATTTATATTCCTTTTTTGCGGACTTATCAGTAAGGACAGTCTTTCGCAAGTAACTACTAAGGTTGATACACTTATTATCCAACACATCCTTGGTAATTTGCAACAGTTGTTAAACAGCAATCTGGACAGCACGCTTATTGTAAGCAAAGAAACAGAGCAAAAGGCTGCTCAAGTTAATTACAGAAATGGTATTTGGGAAGCACAAATGTATCGTGGAAAGGCTTTATTTAGGCTGGGGTTCCCCGACTCTTCCAAGTTACTATTAAACAATATTTTAAAAGAAACGCAAGAACAAAAGTGTCGCCTGGAAGAAATAAAAGCGCATTTAGCTCTTGCTGATGTATCGCAGGAGGATTACAATTTTACTTCAGCAGTTGAGAATTTACTTCAGGCAGAAAAATTACTAAAAGATAGTGATCCCTTTGATTTAAAATTTGAAGTTCTAAATCAGCAGGCAACTACTCACCGTAAAATGAAAGATTACACCAGTTCGTTAAAATACTTCAACATTCTAGAGAACAGATATTTTAGCCAAATGAACACCGTACAACGGTATACGCTTTTTCAAAACACAGGAAATGTTTATGCCGATATGAAAGAATACGATAAAACCGAAATATTATTTAAGAAAGCTTACAAATTAGTAAGCGATACTAATTCTCCGGACAACAAGGCTCAAATTACATATAATTTAGGAGCTCTTTTTTTTAGGCAAAAACGATATAAAGAAGCTGAGGATTATATTACAAAATCGTTGGAGACTAACTTAAAAATTGGTAACCAGATAAAAATAGAGCGCTGTTACAGGGTTTTGGGCTCCATCTGTTTTGAGCGGAGAGATTACCCCAAGGCTAAAGAATACGGAAACTTAGCCTTGGAAATTGCCCGAAAAATAAAGAATTCGCAAGCTATTATGGGCAATTATAACAACCTTTATTTAGCCCATTGGAATTCGGGTTATTACAACAAAAATATCACTGATCTGGATAAAGCATTGAGCTATTATCAGAAATACAACGTATTAAAGGACAGTCTCTATAAGATTGAAACAACAGCAAAAGTTCTGGAGCTTGAAAAAAAATACGAAACCGAAAAAAAGAACACCCAGATTGCTTTACTGCAGAAGGAAAACCAACATCAGGAAGATCAGATTCTGGTTCAAAAGACACAGCGCAATCAATTGATAATAGGTATTTTGCTGGTCATTGGTATTCTTGGCATATTCGTTTATTTCTTTTACTACTATAAAAAAGTAAACAAACTGTTACGCCTTCAACGCAAAAGAATTCTAAAGCAAAAAAGTCAAATCTCGGAACAGCATAACAAACTTCAAAAATCATTGAACACCCAGAATAAGTTATTCAGTATTATTGCTCACGATCTTCGAAGTCCACTGGCTTCCATTTCAAATATTTCAAGTTTGATTGGTTTCTATATTGAAGACAAAAATTATGCTGCCCTTGAATCAACCCAAAGAATGATGGATCAGAAGACCGATCAGATACTTGATTTGACCGACAACCTGCTAAATTGGGCCAGAAGCCAGACCGAAAGGTTGCAACCCTTGTTTATACCATTGAATATCAATGACATCTTTAAGGATTGTCTCCAACTTTATCAACCGATTGCATCTGATAAAGGCATCACAATTGATTGTTTAAAGCAAGAAGACCTTCAGATTTGGGCCGACCAGAATATGATAAAGACAATATGCCGGAATTTGATTAACAATGCCATTAAGTTTACACAAAAAGACGGACATATTAAAGTTTGGTGCGAATCCAGAGACACATCTGTCCTAATCTCAATCAAAGATTCAGGAATCGGAATTGAAAAAGACAGGATTGAATCCCTGTTTGAAATCGGCCATAAAAAAACAACCTGGGGCACAGCAGGTGAAAAGAGTACCGGATTAGGACTTTCGGTCTGCAAAGAATTCGTCGAAGCAATGAATGGAAAGATTTGGGTGGAAAGCGAAACAGGCATAGGAAGTCAATTCACTCTTGAACTTAAATTGTATAATCCTGAAATTCATTCGTCGATGCAAACAAAAAGAACGATCATGTCTGCTCCTATTTTAAACTGATTTATCTCGCAATCCAGTCTTCCGGATCCATTTTTACGTTTTCCTTCCAGATTTGGAATTTAAGAACTGTCTTCTCATCGTCACCATCAGTTCCAATGGTTCCAATGGTTTGCTTTATGGCCACCTTATCGCCCGATTTAACCTGAACATTCACCAGATTGGAATAGACAGTCAGGTATTTTCCATGACGTATAATAACAGCCATATTACCTCCTGTAACCATAAACACGCGGCTCACCTCACCAGCAAATACGGCACGTGCTCTAACTCCCTGAGCCGTCGAAATATCTATTCCATTGTTCTTGACCTGAATATTTTTCAGTACCGGATGCTCATGAATACCAAAGTGATCGGTAATTACCCCACGCTCAACCGGCCACGGCAACCGACGTTTATTCTGTTCAAACTGACCTGATGCTAATTTTTCCTCCGGAGTCATCTCATAACCTGTCGATGCAGGTGATTTTGCTGAGGGTTTCCCTGTCTTATTCGTGGCTTCTTTAGCCCGGGCCAATTCACGCGCCCTTTCTCTGGCTTTTCGAACCTCTTCTTCAACAATCTTTTGAATCTCGTTGCTTAACTGAGCTTCAATCTGCTGTTGTTCTCTCAGCTTTTTCTCAAATTCCTTTTGTTTTTTCTGAAGTGTGGTCAGATACTGTCCCTGTTGCGTTTTTTCTTTCGTCAATTGGTCGGCCTCCCGCTTTTTCGATTGAAGAAGGGTTTCCTTCTCGGCTCGTTGCAGTTGTAACCGGCTCACTTTTACTTGTATCAGATCGCGAATCCATTGAATCAACTCGGCTTGACGTTTCCGGTATTCGGTATATTGCCGAAGATACATTATGCGCTTGTAGGCCTGATTAAAGCTATTTGAGGAAAGTACAAAAAGTAACTTATCGTAATTGGTTTGATTCCTTTGAGCATAAACGATCATTCGGGCATATTCACTTTTTAGCTCTTCCAAATCGGCATTGAGTGAGGCAACCAACCAAGCATTTTGATCGATAAAATCGGCCAAAACACCAACTTCTGAGTTAATACCGGTAATCAGGTTGGTACGGAGTTCGATTTGCTTGTTTAGTATTTTAAATTTATTGAGGGTCTTTGTTTGATTCTTTTTAGCTTCTTCAAGTAATTTTGTGGTGTATTTGATCTGCTCGTTTGTTTTTTGTTTTTTCTTGCGCAGTTCGTCAAGTGACTGGCCATTAACCAATATTGCCAGCATCAAAAACACAATAAGAAGTAAAAAGCTCCTCATACTCTTAACGATTAATCTGGGTATATCTTTCGGGAACTCTAAACCTTATTTCCTTTTCTTCTTCAGTCGAGAAGCCTGCAAATTTGATGTTAAGTTTCATTGAACTTTCAGGACTGGTAAAATTGAGCGACATTTCGCCCGGATACAATTGCTTTTCAACAGGCACAAAATCGGAGAAATCAATATTCAGATTACGGGAATTGGCAACATCTACCATTTTGATCTTCCGTAATTTATATGTCACCGGATCAACATAGATTGTTTGTCGAACGGGCGAATTAGGAATGATTTTATGCGATTTACGAGCCAGTTTCCTATCGCTCATCTTCTGATTTTCTTTCCGGGGTTTCAGTTTTTTTTCCGACTCTAAAACGTACATTCCCGAATCGATTTTGGCTTCATAATCTTTGATTTCCTTGTCGCGCTTTTCTGCGCCCAACGAGAAAATATTATTGGAAACAATGGCATGAATGGTCTCAAAATCAAGATCCATATCGAGCATTGAACTCAGGTAGCTATAATCATCCAAAAAATAATTCTTTTCGAGGTAATTGATGAATTTTACACTATCCGGAGTTAACCAAAGCCGACCGACCGGAATGTTCAATTTACTCAACATGACGATTATCTGCTTGTCTTTTTCGGCCATAATACTAGCCCTGAAAGAGGTTTTGGTCTTTCCGTTATCGAACTGGCAATTTATTTTTTTAATCGATAAATGCTTATAATCAAAAGCATTATTTTCAATATTCCTGATCAGTTTGTTGGTACCTATTGGTTTAACAACCACTGATGAAGGTGTTGCAACCCGTGTTGTTTTACAAGAAGAAAAACCTATAAAAACAAGGCAAACTAAACCAAAAATTGAAAATTTTATTGAATTCGTTCTTATCACTGTACCTTTATTTATCGAGATAGCGTTCCTGCTTAATTTTTTCACCTAAAAACTTGGTTCCTTCACCCAATTCCAAGGCTTTTTTCCACTCTTCAATGGCTTTTTCCTTTTCTCCAAGCATGATTAAAATATCGCCGTAATGTTCAGTAATTACTCCACTTTTATCACCACCATTTTTCATAGCTGTTTCCATGTAAAATTTAGCCAGCGAATAATCTTTCCGCATAAACAAAACCCAGGCATAAGTATCCAAATAAGTCGAATTCTCTGGATTTGCACGAACAGCTTTACTGCTCAATTCCTCTGCCTTAGCCAGATTTTCGTTTCGTACAGAAAGGTAATAGGCATAATTATTCATGGCCATCCAATTTTCAGGATCAAGGGTAATCACCTCATCAAAAGCTTTGAAGGCCTCTTCTACCCGATTTAATTTGTAATAAGCTTCGGCCTGATACAATGCAAACTGTATTTTCATGATTTTATTATCAAGCAAATAAGGTTCTCCTTCTTTCAGGATTTCAAGCGCCTCGTCATATTTTTCGAGCTGAAGGCAGGCTACCGCCTTTAAACCATACAAAGTAACCTGATTGGGAAATAAAGTGAGCGCTTTTTCCGAGTCGGTATAAATGCTTTTAAAATCAAGCAAATCATTACTTATCAGAATCATCCGTTCCCAAATCATGTAGTTGTCTTTTTGGGTCTCAAGCACCTTCCGGAGTTGTTCGCGCGCTTCAACCAATTTGCCTTTGCTGATCAGGTATTCGGCGTAAACGGTATAAACACGGAAATCGTCGGGATTTGTTTTTACCAAAATATCAACCAATTCCGAAATCTGGTCATCAGTAAAAAAGGGCTTATCCGGACCGGCTGTTATCATCAGGTAGAATTGAATTTTGGTATCAACCTCTGCCGTTTTATTCTCAAAAGCTTTGCGGGCATATTCCCATGCCTTCTCTTTATCTTCTTTTTCCCGGTAAAACGATGTCAGCGAAAACAGTACAAATCCATTATTCGGGTCGATTTCCAGAATTTTCATGTAATATTTCAGCGCATTTACCTCTTCCTTTTCCGAAAGGTAATAATCGGCCATTAACCCATAATAACGCGGTTCCTGTGGGTTAAAATCAATCAGTTTCTGGAGTTCAGCAAGCGCTTCCTTTTTCTTTCCGGCAGCCTGATAAATCTGCTCTTTCTCAACGGCAATCTGATCATTGATTCCAACTTTTTTTTCCAGTGTATTATAAACTTCAATTGCCTGATCGTACTCCTTTGCCGACGAAAGCAAAGCTGCATTCATGTAAAGATATTCCAGATTATCAGGGTTAAGCTGATAGAGTTGCTGGTATAATTCGGCGGCTAGTTTGAATTGCTTTCCCTGCTCGTAAATCTGTGCCAATAAAACTTTGTACCACTTATTTTCGGGTTCAATTTTAATGGCCTTTTCGAGCAAAAGCGATGAGCTTGTCATATCTCCATTGCCGCTGTGTATTTTGGCCAGTTCGAACATGGCCGAAGACGAATTTGGATTGATCGTCAGACACTTCGAAAACAGCGAAATGGCAGCTTGCTGATTGCCTATCATTTTCTGCTTCAGGCCTTCAATAAAAGTGTATTCAAACTCATTTTTATCATCTTCAGAAATGGAATTTTCTTCCACTGCCGGCTTTGACGCAACTGCTGATTTTACACGCTTTTGAGCCGTTGCACATGATATAGACAGCACTGAAATGACGGCAAAATATGCCAAATATCTGTTTCTCATTGTTCTAATTTTTACCGGTATGTCCGAAACCACCGGCTCCACGATCGGTTTCATCCAACACTTCAACCGCTTCCCATCCAATATGTTCATGTCTGGCGATAACCATTTGACAAATACGCTCACCATGTTGAATCACAAATTCTTCGTTCGACAGATTAATCAGGATAATTCCAACTTCGCCACGATAGTCGGCATCAATTGTTCCCGGAGAATTCAGAACGGTAATTCCTTTCTTCAAGGCCAGCCCACTTCTTGGACGAATCTGAGCCTCGAAACCTACTGGTAATTCGATAAACAGGCCGGTCGGAACCAAGACCCGTTCGAGAGGTTTTAATACGATTGGCTCAGTAAGATTGGCTCGAAGATCCATTCCTGCAGAATGTACCGTGCTATATTCAGGTAGCGGATTATTGGATTTATTGACAATTTTTACGATCATTTTGCTTTCAGTTTTTGAAGCTGCTAAGATATGGATTTAAAGTTTGAATGAATCATATCGGCCTTGTACGTTAACAATATTTAGCATCATTCAACTATCATGAAATCAGCCATAATCTGATCCGAAATAAATAAACCAACCGGACTTAAGCCTACTATTCCTGAATTTTCAATAACATGACCTGAAGTTAAATATCGATCTCTTGTCTCCTGAAAATGTGCAAGATAAATATCAGAAAATTCGGTTTGGATCAACTCTTCTGAAATACCCCAAATGGTTCGTAGTCCCGTAATGATGTAGTCGTTAAAGCGATCCTGTTCGGTCAGAATTTCGGATTCGCTGTATGGTTTATTGTTTTCTACTCCGTCTAAATATCCTGAAACAGAAGAAACATTCCAGCGACGGGTCACCAAATCGAACGAATGCGCCGATGGCCCGATGCCCAGGTATTTTTTGCTTTTCCAATACGACGAGTTGTGCTGCGAATAAAGGCCTGGCTTGCAGAAATTAGAGATTTCGTAATGTTCAAATCCGGCATCTTTCAGTATGCTGATTAGTAATTCAAATTGCTGAAGACTAAGCTCATCAGGCAATTCCTTCAGAATACCCTTTTTGAGCCGATCGTAAAAAACGGTGCCTTCATGATACGTCAGATTGTAGGCCGAAATATGCTGAACATCAAGCTCAACGGCGATGCGAACGTTCCTCTCCCACTCTTCCAGCGTTTGGTTTGGTAAGCCGTAAATCAAGTCGATACTGATGTTCGCGAATCCGGCTGTTTTGGCCCATTTCACCGATTGAACGGCTTGCATAACACCATGTCGGCGGTTCATCAGCTTAAGGTCTGATTCAGAAAACGATTGAACTCCCATGCTCAGGCGGTTAAACCCAACTTCTCTTAATGCTGAAAGAATGGCCTGGCTCAAGTCGTCGGGATTGGCCTCCATGGTTATTTCAGCATCCGAGGCAACGTTATAATTCTGCCGGATGGTCTGTAAAATATCTTTTAACTCGTCAATCAACAAAATCGAAGGCGTCCCTCCTCCAAGATAAATGGTATTAATTTCTTCGGAAGCCAACTCCGATGCACGACTCTCAAGTTCCTTTCGCAAGCCTTCCAGCAACCGGGCTTTCTGACTCAAATCTGTCGATTTATAAAAATCGCAATAATGGCAACGTTTCCGACAAAAAGGGATATGAAGGTAGATTCCGGCCATTAATGATGACTGAATTGTTGATTTACGAGGACTAAATATTAAAAAACAAATGCTTTATAGCTTGATCAGATCCTCGAATCCAGTCATATCTCCCAGAATTCCCGTAAGGGTTGTTTCCTGATAAAATTGCAGCATTTGTGCGCGAATAGATCCAAAAAGGGCATGAACCGGGCAGGGTTTTTCTTCAGCCTCGTGAGTTGCACAAGTATGGTGACCAATGAGGCACATGTCGAAAAAATCATCTCCGTCAACAATACGAACAATATCGTACAGTGAAATTTCATCGGTTTTTCTTCCCAGACCAAAACCTCCATTGGGTCCTTTGGTTGAAACCAAAATCTTTTGTTTAACCAGATTCTGAAGAATTTTTCCTAAAAATGGGGTAGGGATAGTAAGGTCAGCTGAAATCTTCTTGATGCCTATTTTTGTTCCGTCAGCAGAGTATTTACCTAAATAAATGAGTGCCCTAACGGCATATTTACATGTATTGGATAGCATAGGTTTTATTTTTTAGATGTCCATTGTTTGCTAAATGATCGGTCGGCCAGTTTTGGTATTTGCTTCTTATCACCCAAGGCATTAGCACCCAACAAAGCAAACGTATTTTTTGTTTTTCCTCCCATTAAATCGAGTCTACTACGTTTAGAAAAAGCAAATTCATATCCTTTCATTCCTGAATTCCAAATAAATCCACCTGCTCCGGCTCTCACCGCATCTCGTCGGTTAATGAGCAGCATATGGTGCAGTGGAATTTTTACCGGACAAACTTCAGTGCATTTTCCACAAACCGAACAAGCCGAACTCAGGTGATTGTATTCTTTCAATCCTTTGAAAAATGGCGTAATAACCGAACCTATTGGTCCGCTGTAAGTTGCGTCGTAAGTATATCCGCCAATGTTCCTGTAAACCGGGCAAGCATTCAAACAAGCGCCGCAGCGAATACACTTTAAAACGCTGTATTGTTCATCGTTTTGGTAAAGCTCCGAGCGCTTATTATCCAGAAGGATCACAAACATTTTTTCGGGCCCGTCAACTTCCGATGATTTTTTAGGCCCGGTGATCAGTGAATTATATACCGAAATTTGCTGTCCTGTTCCGTGTGCAGCCAGAATTGGCCACATCAGACCCAAATCCTGCATCCGCGGAATCACTTTTTCGATACCGGCAATCACAATATGAATTTTAGGAAATGAAACCGACATCAGTGCATTTCCTTCATTTTCAGTCAAACAAATTCCGCCAACATCGGCAACCAGAAAATTTGCTCCTGTAATTCCCACATCAGCAGTCGTAAATTTGGCGCGCAGTTTTTTCCTGACCCACGCCGTCAGATATTCAGGAGCACTTCCTTCCGGAGTATTAAACTTTTCAGTAAAAAGCTCAGCAATATCTCCACGCGATTTGTGCATGCAGGGGGTAACAATGTGGTAAGGTTTTTCACCGGCTAATTGCACAATGTATTCGCCCAAATCAGTCTCAAGCGATTCAACTCCAATCTCTTCCAGATGATCGTTCAAATCAATTTCTTCGGTGGTCATCGATTTACTTTTGACCACTGTTTTCGAATTGTTTTCGATCATGATTTTCTTTACCGCCTCAATGGCTTCATCTGTATTTTCGACCCAAATCACAGATGCTCCATGGGCAGTTATATTTTTCTCGAACTGAATTAAATAATCGTGCAAATGATTTATTGCCTGCGATTTAACAAACGATGCCCTCGTTTTTGCCAAATCCAGATTTGAATATCGTTTCATGCCACGATCAACAGCAGCATCGTATTTCGACATGTTGAATTTAATGATTGCCCGATGTTTCTTATCGAATGCAATCTCTTCTGATTTTTGTAGGAATATTTCTTTTTGTTCCGACATTTTTAACAAGGTATCTTGTTGATTCTGTTCAAATGACGACCACCTTCAAAGCCTGTTGAAAGGAAGATTTTTACAATTTCAATGGCTTGTTCATCGGTAATATATCGAGCAGGAAGTGCACAAATATTTGCATCGTTATGCAGGCGAGCCAGTTCAGCAATTTCGGGTAACCAGCAAATTGCCGAACGTATTCCCTTATGTTTGTTCGCAGTCATATTGATGCCATTTCCGCTTCCACAAAGTGTAATTCCTTCGTCGAATTCACCTTTACTTACAGCGGCTGCAAGTGGATGCGCAAAATCGGGATAATCGCTGCTTTCTGCCGAATAAGCACCAAAATCTTTGTACTCAATTCCCTGCTCCTGAAGGTATTTCAACACGGTTTGTTTGCGCTCGAAACCTGCATGATCTGAGGCTACGGCTATTTTCATCTTTTTCATTTCTATTCAATTATTTTTCAAAAATAATACTAAATAGTATTTTATCGGTTTATCGTTTGATTAATCTTTTAATTTCTTTCTTCTCGGCAAAAAATACAACGATTAAAAATGCAGCAAATAGACTGATATTGAGTGCATATTGAGCTACTGCCATCGAAAAATGTACCGTTCCGGAGATCGAATAAAAACCAATTGCAACTGCAAAATAAAGGAGGATTCGTTTTAAATCGTAGTCAACGCGGTAATACTTCTGGCCAACTACATATGAAATAATGGTCATCAGTACGAAGCATAACAGTACCGCATAAGCTGATCCCATGTAACCCATGGTCGGGATCATCATCACATTGAAACCAATCGTTAAAACTGCGCCAATGCCGCCAATAAGAGCTCCCATCCATGTTTTGTCTGATAGTTTATACCACAACGATAAGTTAAAATAGATTCCCAGAAACAAATTGGCCATCAAAACTGACGGAACAACCTTTAATCCGGAATGATACTCAGCGCCAATCACAATTTTGAAGAAATCAATAAACAATGTAATTCCTAAAAATATTAGCAGCCCGAAAATGATGAAATACTTCATTACCTGAGCATAAACAATACGCGAATCACTGTTTTGTTTCTGACTAAAAAAGAAGGGTTCGAACGAATAGCGAAAAGCCTGAATAAACATATTCATTAATACGGCGAGTTTGTAATTGGCGCCGTAAATACCAAGCTGTTCCATAGGTTTTTGATCGGTTGGTATCAACTTCGGAATCAAAATTTTATCGATATTCTGATTGATCATTCCTGCAATTCCAACCAATAGAATAGGGAAGGAGTACCAGAACATTTCACGGAAAAGTCGCCAGTCAAAAATCAGTTTTATCTTTCGGATTTCAGGAATAAGCATGATGAGCGTAATTACCGAAGCCAGCAAGTTGGCAACAAATACATACCCTACGCCAAATTCAGGATGATAAATGAAGCTGACAAAACTTTCGGGATCAGACTTTAAAATACGAGGGCAAATCGTAAGAAAAAAGACATTGAAGAAAATATTAAAAAAGATATTGACCATTTTCAGTGTTGCGAACCGGATAGCTTTTCCTTCGAGTCGTAAATTGGCAAACGGAATGGCAGTACCTGCATCAAGAGCAACTATAACAGCCAGCCATTGAATGTACTTTTCACTGTTGGGATAATCTAAAAATTCAGCAAAATTTCCGGAGAAAATGAATGCTATAATAACGAAAAGTATTGAGCTTCCGAAGAGTGAAAATGCACTGGTTGAATAAATTTTGTCGTTCTGTTGCGACTTATTGGCATACCTGAAAAAACCGGTTTCCATACCAAAAGTTAGTATTACCAACAAAAAAGCCACGTATGAATACAAATTGGTTACTACGCCATACTCTTCAGGAAGAAAAATACGTGAATAATAAGGTACCAGCCACCAATTAAGGAATCGGCCGATAATACTACTCATGCCGTAAATAGCCGTTTCACCCGCAAGTTTTTTTAACGCACCCACAATTGAAAATTTTGCGCAAAGATAATAAACCAAATACTTTACCAATCGCTAAAACTAATGCCGAGACTCAATTGATTTTTATTTTGTTTTATCTTTGAAGCCAGTTTTTGCTTAAAATAATTCGAATGAATATCCGACTATTCTCCACTTTCATTGTACTATCTGTTTTTATAAGCTCATTTTCGTGCTCAAACAAAGCAAACCGATCACGAAAGCCGGCTGTTCGCATCAACGCTGAATCGGTTCATAAAAAAATCGTTTATGGCGACGATATTAATATTTCTATAGCAGTGAAAGTAAAAGATGGCGAACTTAAAGAAACCAATATTTTTGTTGATTCTGTTTTGGTAACTACCAATAAAAACACCGAATTTAATTACACTTTAAAGGGTTTTAAAAGCCTTGGCAAGCACACAATAAAAGCACAAGCCGTGAAAGCTGATGGGGTAGAGGGTGTTTATTTTAAAACCTTTGAGGTTCTATCGGATGTAATACCCGAAAAATATGGCTATGAGGTGGTACAAACCTATCCACATAATGAAACATCTTTTACTGAAGGTTTGGAAATTCATGACGGATTTATTTATGAAAGTACGGGTGAAAACGGCAAATCGTTTCTTTACAAAAACAACCTGAAAACCGGTAAAACAGTAAAATCGGTGAAACTTGCTGATAAATATTTTGGCGAAGGAATTACCATTTTCAATAATAAGATTTACCAATTAACTTATAAAACGAAGGTTGGATTTATTTACAATCTTGAAAATATGGCTCTTATTGACAGTTTTCATTTCGAATCTACAGAGGGTTGGGGAATGACTCACGATGAAAAATACCTGATTATGGATGATGGTACAAATATTCTAACTTATCTCGACCCAACGACATTGAAAGCTGTTAAAAAGCTTCAGGTTTACGACGATAAAGATCAAGTTTTATATTTGAATGAACTTGAATATTCTGACGGATTCATCTACGCTAACTTATGGACTACCAACTTAATTTTAAAAATTGATCCGCAAACAGGCAAAGTTCTAGCTAAAATTGATTTAGAAGGCATTCTTACTTTATCAAATACAGACAAGCAAGTTGATGTTTTAAATGGAATAGCTATCGATCCGGTAACAAAAAAGATGTATGTCACCGGAAAACTATATCCAAAATTATTTGAAATAAAACCGATTAAAAAAGAGTAGGGGAGTCGCCGTAATGAATTTTGCCTAAGTGCTTATAGGCTAAATCGGTAACTTCACGTCCACGCGGTGTACGTTTCAAAAAGCCTTCCATAATCAGGAATGGTTCATATACTTCTTCAATTGTACCGGTATCCTCACCAACAGCTGTAGCAATTGTTGATAAACCAACAGGTCCGCCTTTAAATTTATCGATAATGGTCAGCAGAATTTTATTGTCCATTTCGTCCAGTCCAAATTTATCGATATTCAGCGCATCAAGTGAGTATAAAGTAATTTCAATATCAATACTTCCATTTCCCTTTACCTGGGCAAAATCCCTGACACGACGCAACAATGCATTTACAATTCGGGGAGTTCCACGGCTGCGGGTTGCTATTTCCACAGCTGCCTGATCGCTTATTTTTACATTCAAAATAAAAGCCGAGCGTTTTACTATTTTAGTAAGTACATCAACATCGTAATATTCCAGATGCGCTTTAATGCCAAAACGAGCCCTTAGGGGACTGGTTAGTAAACCTGAGCGCGTAGTTGCACCAATTAATGTGAAAGGGTTTAATTCGAGCTGTATTGACCGTGCACTGGGTCCTTTGTCAATCATGATATCAATCTTGTAATCCTCCATTGCCGAATACAGGTATTCTTCAACGATAGGACTTAAACGATGAATCTCATCAATGAAAAGAACGGAATTTGGTTCAAGATTGGTTAATAATCCGGCTAAATCACCTGGCTTATCTAAAACTGGTCCTGAAGTTAATTTTAAGGAAACTCCAAGTTCATTGGCAATAATGTTTGAAAGTGTTGTTTTTCCAAGTCCGGGTGGGCCATGAAGCAAAACATGGTCTAAAGCTTCGCCTCGCATTTTAGCAGCTTTGACAAATATTTTCAGATTTTCAACAATTTTATTCTGGCCACTAAAATCGTCAAAATCAAGTGGCCTTAACTGTTTGTCAATATCTTTTTCATTATCTGAAAAGGATTCATCTCTGAAATCAAAATGTTCGCTCATTTTTAGCTTTTAAACCTAGCCAAAAGTAAAAAAATTAAGATGGAAGTTTTAAATTAAATCAGTGATAAATTCAGGAAGGAATTTTAAGCTCATCAAATATTGAATTAAGCTTTTCAATATCAAAAGGTTTAGCCATAAACTCATCCATTCCGTATGAAATACATTTATCGCGATCATTATCCATTGTATTGGCAGTAAGGGCAATTATAGGAGTTCTTTTTTCTATCTTATTCTTGTTTTCAAACTCTCGTATTTTGACTGTAGCTTCGATTCCGTCCATGACTGGCATCATTATATCCATCAAAATTACATCAAACTTACGTTGACAAAAGTGTTCAATTGCTTCAACACCGTTGTTGGCAATAACCACTTCATGATTAAACTTCTTTAAACTAAACGTAACTATACGTTGGTTTAAAAGATTATCTTCCACAAGTAATATAGCTAAACTCTCTCCCATACCATTCAATCAATTCAACGAATATAGTATATTCTATGAAACATTAAAAGGAAACCCTAATCTTTAATTTATTTTCAATCAGTATTTATATTATTTATTTTCTAAATCTAATTAAAAAGAATGAATATGTATATGTCCTGTTCATACACTTGATATCTTTTTAAAGTTAAACTTGCTTATCTAAAAAATGTGTTTTTATCTTATTTTTTAAACGGGTTGTTAACATCATAATATTTTGATTTTAAAGTTAGTCTGTTCTGTATTAACAACTGTTAATTTCTGTGTTTTTCAATAAAAGCTGATTTTAAATTGATCATATTTTTGTTGAAATGTAGGGTGAATAGAATTAATTAATTTGTCTTGTATGTACGGGAAAAATATTTAATACAATTTTCAAACTATATCTTTGTTCGATTTTATAAATTATTTAGATGAACTTATAAACAAGTAAATTTTTAGGATGTTTAAAAAGTAATATTTTAATCGTCTAAAAATGAATTTATTATAAAGATGAATAAAAACTATAAACAGTTTGTTGATAAGCTGAATTCCTACATCAGAAAATTTTATCTCTATCACTTGATAAGGGGTATAATACTGTTTATACTCTTAATTATAGCTTATTATAGTTTAGTATCTATCCTTGAATTTATCAATTACTTTAATCCTAATATTAAATTGTTGATTGTTGTTGTTACTTTTCTTTTTACTCTTTTTATACTTATTTATTTTCTGATATTGCCTGGAATAAAACTCTTAGGAATTGGTAGGCGTTTAACTTATTATGATGTTTCTAATCAATTAAGTAGCACATATCCTGAAATTAAAGATAAGCTGATTAATATAATAGAACTGGAAAATGAATCAAGCTCAATTTATTCACCTGAACTAAAGGAAGCCAGTATTGATCAGAAAATTAATGAATTAAAAATCTTTAGTTTTTCTGATTCTATTAAATTTAAAGATTTAAAGATTGTATTTACCCTGTTAGTAAGTGTATTTATTTTGTTTCTAACAGTTTTTTTGTGGACTCCTGATTTTTTTAAGGAAAGTTCGGTTAGGCTCATTCATTTTCAGCAAAAATTTGAGAAGCCCGCTCCTTACAGTTTTGATCTTGAAAATAAGGATATGGAAATTGTAACCGGAGAGTCTGTTGAACTGAAATTACGTTGTTCGGGAAAAGATTTACCAGAAATGATGTACATCAATTTTAGTGGTAATAATTATTTAATGACTCGCGAGGATGGATTATATAAATATACTGTGGAAAATGTGAATAGTTCCATTTCATTTTATTTTACTGATAAAAAATATGTGTCTGAAATTTATAAGATAATAGTACTTAATAAACCCTTTATTTCATCATTCAGTGTTGATATTCAACCGCCATCGTATACCAATCTTAGTTCAGAGAATATAAAGAATATTGGCGATTTAAAGATTGCTTCCGGAACTACTGTCAAATGGAATTTTACTACTGTTGATACCGATAGCTTGACCGTACTTTTTAATGATAGCACTCGATTAGAAGGAAAAAAGACTGGAAATATTTTTGAAATTTCGAAGACATTTTATACTGATGCAGAATATAGGATATCGATTCGAAATTCGAAACTTAAGGATGAAAATAACCTGGTTTATAAAATTCAGACTATTTCAGATCTGTATCCTGAAATAAAAGTTGTTCAGGTAAGCGATTCTGTCGATTTCAAAGTTTTTCATTTTAAGGGGAATATCGTTGATGATTATGGGTTTAATAAGCTTGATTTTAACATTAGCGCCGAAGGAAGGGATAGTTCGATTAGTATACCGTTTACTCCATTTCTGTTAAGTCAGGATTTTTATTATACTTTTGATTTTGAATCGGTTAAATTTTTTGGAAAATCAATTAAGTATTACTTTTCTGTGTTTGATAATGATTTCGTTAGTCATTTTAAGAAAACGATTAGCGAAACCTATACTTTTACTTTTCCAGATTACAAAGAAATTTTAGCCAAAGAAAATTCTGATCAAAATTCTATAGATCAATTGTTTAAAAAGAGTGCCAAACTAACTGAAGAAATTCAACAGGAGTTCAAAGATTTTAAAATGAAGCAGATTAATTCTGAATTGTCTGAATGGGAAAAATTTCAGACAGTAAAGGATATAATGAGCAAGAAAACTGATCTTGAAAATGTACTAAATCAAATTAAGCAGCAGAATAAAGATGCCAATAATTTTCTGAATTCTTTTTCGGAAGAGAAAAGTGAGATATTGAAAAAGCAACAACAAATTGATGAGCTTTTGAAAGATGTATTTAGCGATGATTTGAAGAAGCTTTTTGAGCAGTTTAATGAGTTGGCTAAGCAATTTGATCCGAAAAAGTTTGATCAGTTGTCAAAAGAAATGGATACAAGTTTGGATGATCTGGCTAAACAATTGGATAAAAATGTTCAATTGCTTAAAAAAATGAAGGTTGAACAAAAAGTTGAACGTGTAATTGAGGAGTTGAAGAATTTGGTCATTTCGGAAAAAGCTAATTTGGAAAAATTGGAAAAGCGCTCTGATTTGATACAGATTAATCAAGAGGAAAGGGAAAATGATTCTCTTTTGAAAAATCTTGAAAATGATTACAATGGAGCTCTTGAAATTAACAAAACGCTTGAAAAACCACTTAATTTATTCAATTTTGATAAGGAGTTTTCTACAATTAAAGATAATTACTCTAAAGTTTTAGATGATTCAGAAAGGGGAAATAAACGTAAAACTTCTACAGGAATTGAAAAGAATAGTAAAAGTATTGATCAGCTTGTATTTGCATTGAATCAAATGCTGCAGAACAACAAGAGTAAGCAAAACAAGGAAAATATTGAGGATATTAAGCAAGTTCTTGATAATCTTATCCTTGTTTCTTTTGATCAGGAGAAGATTTTAAATAAATTCAGCTCAATTGATTTTAATAATCCATTAGTCAACGATATAAAAATCAAGCAAAAGAATCTTCAGTCTCAGGTAGTGTTTGTCAAGGATTCTTTATATGCTTTAGCAAAACGTACTCCTGAAATTGGTTCAGTGATTAATAAGGAAATTATCGGTCTTGAAAATAGTGTTGGTTCAGCTTTCGATAATTTAGAATTAGGGAATATTGGTGCTTCACGCATGTACCAGCAATACGGAATTACGGCTGCAAATAATCTGGCTCTATATTTAAGTGAGGCACTGGAGAATATCAAGGAGCAGGAAAAGAATTCGATGCCTGGCGATGGTGATTGTGATAAACCTGGAGGTAAAGGAGCAAAACCTGGCATGAAGAGCTTAAAGGACAGTCAAAGTTCCATCAAGGAACAATTGCAGCAGATGATTGACCATATGAAGAAAGGAGATATGGGTAAATTGAGCAAAAGTATTGGACAAACTCTTGCTCAACAGGAAATTATGCAGCAATTAATTCGCGATATGGTGAATAGTGGTTCTGTTGGATCTAAAGCTTCAGATCAGCTTAAGGCAATTGATCAGTTACTCGAGCAATCAAGAAAGGATCTAATCAATAAAAATGTTACCAACGAATTAATTAACCGGCAGAATTTAATTTTATCGAAGTTACTTGATGCAGAGAAATCTGAAATTGAACGCGATTTTGAAGACAAAAGGGAATCAAAAACGGCAATCGACGTAAAGAATGGAAACCCTGAAGGTTACTTTGAGTATAATACAAAGTTTAAAAATGAAAATGAGTTGATAAAAAGAAGCAATTATAAGTTGCGTAATTTTTACGATCAGAAATATAGTAATTTTTTAAACCGCATAAAGAATTAATTTTGGAACGTGAATTGATTATAGCTTCTGAACTCAAAGAGTTGAATAATTTGAGGTTATTTTTGAATCAGATTTTTACTGATACAAATTTAAATCGCGAGTATTTCAATCGTGTTTTATTAGGGTTATGCGAAGCTGTTAGTAATTCAATTGTTCACGGAAATAAAAGTGATTGTTCTAAAAAGGTTTTTATCAGTTTTCTGTATGATGAAAATAAATTGGTTTTAACTGTGAGAGATGAAGGATCTGGTTTTTCTTTGGATGATGTTGGAGATCCAACTCAGCCTGAAAACCGGAAGAAGGAAAATGGCAGAGGTCTTTTCCTGATACAACAGATTGCTGATGAAGTTTATTTTTATAATGGAGGAAATAAAATACAGATTTTATATAGTTTAGTTTAATGAGTGTGCATTATTTTAACGAAGATATAGCTTTTCCAAAAATCAAGAAACGTATTGCTTCGGGTTGGATTAAGCAAGTCATTTCAATTGAAGGAAAGCGGGTGGGGGACATCTCCTTTATTTTTTGTTCCGATGAGTATTTACTTGACGTGAATAGAAAATATTTAAATCACGATTATTATACTGATATCATTACTTTCGATAATGTAGAAGGGATTGTGATTAATGGAGATATCTTTATTAGTGTTGATCGGGTTAAAGAGAATTCAAAAGTATTTGAAACTAGTTTTGACGATGAAGTTCATCGAATTCTGATTCATGGAGTGCTTCATTTATTGGGATATAAGGATAAGACAAAAAAAGATAAACTTTTAATGACAGAAAAGGAAGATTTATACCTTAAACTGTTCAACGATAGTTACTTAATTATTAAAAATGTTTAGATGTTACCGTTTTACGATGTTATTGTAGTTGGAGGTGGTCATGCGGGATGTGAAGCGGCTGTGGCAGCGGCAAATTTGGGTTCAAGAACATTGTTAATTACAATGGATATGACCAAATATGCGCAAATGTCTTGTAATCCCGCTATGGGAGGAATTGCGAAAGGTCAAATTATTCGTGAAATTGATGCGCTTGGAGGTTTTTCCGGAATAGTTACTGATATGTCTAGCGTTCAGTTTCGTATGCTCAATAAATCGAAAGGTCCCGCAATGTGGAGCCCAAGATCACAAAGTGATCGTGCAAGATTTACTGAAAACTGGAGAAATATTTTAGAGAATACCGCTAATTTGGATCTTTGGCAGGATGTAGTTGTTTCTCTTCATATAAAAGACAATGTGGTAGGTGGAGTGAAAACTAAGATAGGTGTTGACTTTTATTCTAGTTCTGTTATCCTTACAAATGGTACTTTCTTGAATGGTTTGATGCACATTGGCCGTTCGCAGATGGAAGGTGGTCGTATTGGCGAAAATTCTTCGTATCATATTTCAGATCAGTTATTTAATGTTGGTTTTAAGACTGGGAGGCTGAAAACAGGTACTCCTGTTCGGATTGATGGCAGATCTATTGATTTTTCGAAAATGGAGGAACAGAAGGGTGATGAAATCAGTTCTAAATTTTCATTTCTTCCTGAAATAAAAACTGAGTTGAAGCAGAAAAGTTGTTGGATTACCTATACAAATTCTACTGTTCATTCCATTTTAGAAACTGGGTTTGCTGATTCTCCCATGTATAATGGAACTATTGTTGGCAGTGGTCCACGGTATTGCCCAAGTATTGAATCCAAGATTGTTACTTTTGCCGAACGCACTTCTCATCAGCTTTTTCTGGAACCAGAGGGAGAAAAGACGATAGAATATTACCTTAACGGGTTTTCTTCAAGTCTACCTTGGGATATTCAGTTGAAAGCTTTAAAAGAAGTTCCTGGATTGGAAAATGTTAAGATTTTTAGACCAGGTTACGCCATTGAATATGATTATTTTGATCCTACTCAGTTGACACATACTCTCGAAACAAAATTAATTGAGAATCTTTTCTTTGCAGGCCAGATTAACGGAACCACTGGGTATGAAGAGGCGGCTGCGCAAGGTATTGTTGCAGGGATTAATGCAAGCTTAAAAGTAAAAGGATTAGAACCCTTTATTTTGAAACGTGATGAGGCTTATATTGGCGTTTTGGTTGATGACTTGGTTATGAAAGGAGTTGATGAACCCTATCGAATGTTTACATCAAGAGCTGAATACCGAATTTTATTACGACAAGATAATGCTGATTTTAGACTTACTCCTCGTGCATATGAGATCGGATTAGCTACAAAAGAGCGCTTCGATTTGTATGTTGAAAAGCGAATTTGGGTTGATAAAATTGTTGAATTTGTCTCAAATTTTTCAATTAAACCTCAATTTGTGAATCACATCCTAGAGCAAAAAGGTTCTTCAAGTTTGAAGCAGGGAGTAAAGTTTATTGACGTTATTCTTCGTCCTCAGATTTCGATCTTCGACTTGATTGAAGATATCAAACCTTTTTCTGTGTTTTTGAGTGATGTTCCGAAGGATCGATTTACTGAGATTTTAGAGTCAGCCGAAATTGCGATAAAATATTCAGGGTATATTGATCGTGAAAAATTAGTGGCTGATAAGTTTAGACGACTTGAAAATATAAGTATTACTGGTAGATTTGATTATCATCAAATTCATACAATTAGTACCGAAGCTAGACAAAAACTTACTGAAATTCAACCAGATACTATTGGTCAGGCTAGTCGGATTTCTGGGGTAAGTCCATCTGATATAAATGTGTTGTTGGTGTTGTTAGGAAGATAATGTTCCACGTGGAACTCTTAAAAAATGATTATGGAATTAAAAAAATATGTTCGGACGGTGGAAGATTATCCAATTGAGGGTATAAGTTTTAAGGATATTACAACATTGTTAAAAGAGCCGACGGCTTTTAAAGATGTTGTCGATCAGATTTCAGAATATTGTCAGGGCAAGGGAATTACCAAAATTGTATCGCTTGAGTCGCGTGGATTCATAGTGGGTGGTGCTGTAGCTTATTGCGTTAATGCAGGTTTTGTTCCGATTCGAAAAAAAGGAAAATTACCATCGCTTGTTATTAATGAGTCGTATGAATTGGAATACGGAGTCGATTCTATTGAAATGCATGTGGATGCTTTGACTGAGGATGATGTGGTATTAATTCATGATGATTTGCTCGCGACTGGCGGAACGGCTCTCGCCGCGCTTAATCTGGTTAAGCAAATGAATGTGAAGAAAATTTACTTCTCTTTTATTTGTGACTTGACATTCATTCAGACTGAAAAGAAAATTGAATTAGCGAATTACGAAACACATTCTGTAATTCAATATTAATCGCCTAAGTTTAGTTTATTTCTGATGGTTTCAAAAAATGCTGAATATCTGCGGTCTTTAGTTTCTGTTCTTCCTGACCAGCCTGGAATATATCAGTATTTTGATCAGAGTGGAAAAATCATTTATGTCGGAAAAGCAAAGAACTTAAAAAAACGGGTTAGTTCGTACTTTAAGAAAACACAGGAGAACCGCAAAACAGAATTGCTTGTTCGAAATATTGCCGACATTAGGCACATGGTTGTTGAAACCGAACAAGATGCTTTATTGCTCGAAAATAATCTGATCAAGAAATATCAGCCTCGATATAACATCAGGCTGAAAGATGACAAGACTTATCCTTGGATTGTTATCAAGAACGAGCGCTTTCCACGAGTATTTCAAACCCGAAATGTGATCAAAGATGGATCAGGTTATTTTGGTCCATACACCTCCATACTTACAGTTCGTACACTTTTGGAGTTTTTTCGCAAACTTTATAAATTGCGTAATTGCAAACTAAATTTAGCTGAGGAGCAAATACGCCAAGGAAAATTTAAGGTCTGTTTGGAGTATCATATAGGAAATTGTTTAGGTCCTTGTGTCGGAAAGTTGGATCATGATCAATACATGAAAAGTATTGATCAAATAAAGGAGATATTGAAAGGAAATATTTCAGGAGTTATTAAATATCTCAAGGATTTGATGCGACAATATTCTTTGGAAATGAAATTTGAAGACGCAGCTCTTATTAAGGAGAAACTTGATTTGCTTGAAAAATTTCAATCTCGCTCAACGGTTGTGAGCAATTCAATAAGTGATGTAGATGTTTTTTCGATTGATCAGGATGAAAATTTTGCGTATGTCAATTATCTGAAAATAATGAGTGGAGCCATCATGCAAACTTACACCATGGAAATTAAGAAGGTGCTTGATGAATCTCCGGCAGAATTACTCGAATTTGCGATCATTGATATTCGACAGAAAATATTCAGCAATGCAAAGGAAATTCTTGTGCCATTTAAATTAGATTTTAATTTAGAAGGAGTGAAGCTGCAAATTCCGAAGCAGGGAGATAAAAAGAAACTTCTCGATTTGTCTGAACGGAATGCTAAATATTTCCGATTAGAGAAAATGAAACATGTAGTTATTTCGAAGGCCGAGCAGAATGCAAATCGGATTCTGGAAACGATGAAGAAAGATTTGCAACTTAAAGTTCAGCCAACTCATATTGAATGTTTCGACAACAGTAATTTGCAAGGCACAAATCCTGTTTCTTCGTGTGTGGTTTTTCGTGATGCTCGTCCTTTCAAAAAGGACTACCGGCATTTCAATGTAAAAACAGTAGTGGGGCCAGATGATTTTGCGTCAATGGAAGAAGTGGTTTATCGTCGTTACAAGCGATTGCTCGAAGAAGAAAAATCGTTACCGCAGTTAATTGTGATTGATGGAGGAAAAGGACAACTTGGAGCTGCTCTGAATTCGTTGGAAAAATTGGGACTTCGTGGAAAGGTTGCAATTATTGGAATTGCCAAACGCCTTGAGGAAATTTATTTCCCTGGCGATTCGGTTCCGCTTTATCTTGACAAAAATTCGGAAACCTTAAAATTAATTCAGCACTTACGAGATGAGGCACATCGGTTCGGAATTACTTTTCACCGAAATAAAAGATCAAACGAATTTATAAAATCTGAACTTGAAAGTATATCTGGAATAGGAGAGAAGACCCGAACTGCGCTTTTGACGCGTTTTAAGAGTGTCGAGAATCTCAAAAACCAAGGCTTCCGTGAGGTTGCAGATGAAATAGGCGATTCTAAAGCACGTTTGATATTTGATTTTTACAAGCTAACCTATTGAAATAAAAAAGCTTAAACCAGTAAGATTTAAGCCTTTTTTGTGTCATTTATTCTGTTGAAATAGATCAATTTCGATATTTTTCCTCTCCTTCGAGCAGTCCAAGGTACGAAGTGTATCTACTAAGTGCAATTTTTCCTTCTTCAACTGATTTTTTCACTGCACAATGAGGTTCGTGAGTGTGGGTACAATTGTAATACTGACATTCATTCAAAAGTCTGAAAATTTCAGGAAAGTAGTGTGAGATTTCTTCTTTTTCCATTTCGAGAACGCCGAAACCTTTTATCCCAGGAGTATCAATGATGTAACCGCCAAAATCAAGTTCATACATTTCAGAATTGGTAGTGGTGTGTTTTCCTGAAAAATGTGCTTCAGAAATTTCTCCGGTTTTCAAAACGATGTTCGATAGCATCGAATTGATGATTGTCGATTTTCCAACTCCTGAATGACCTGAAAAAACATTTGTTTTATTGGTCATCATTTGTCTGAGGTTATGAATTCCAATCTCTTTTTTTGCTGAAATTTTCAAACATTGGTATCCTGCCATTTCATAAATTTCGATCAGTGAATTCATCGCAGCCGTTTGCTCATCGTTGTAAAGATCAATTTTGTTGAAAATGAGGTGGCAGGGAATTCGGTAGGCTTCAGCAGAAACCAAAAAACGATCGATGAAAGTTGTAGTTGTAACCGGAAATTGAATGGTCACGATCAAGAATGCCTGATCGATATTTGCTGCTATAATGTGTGATTCTTTGGATAGATTGGGTGATTTGCGTATGATGTAATTGTTTCTTGGCCAAATTTTATGAATTAGACCAACTACCTGACTGCCAATATTATTGTCTTCGTTTGATTCAATAATTTCAACATGATCACCAACAGCAATAGGGTTCGTACTTCTGATTCCTTTTAGTCGTAAATTTCCTTTGATTCTGCTTTCAATCAAGTTGCCTTCTTCTGTTTTTACCGTGTACCAACTACCGGTTGATTTAATAACAATACCTTTTTTCAATGTATATTTTTGCTTTAAATTAATTCGTTATACTTTCGCAATTCATTTAATATGAATCAAAAGTAGTAAAATTTGTGAAAAGGATTTTAAGCTATAATGTAAATGGAATCCGTTCGGCAATCGGGAAGGGATTATTCGATTTTTTAGTGGAAGTTAATCCTGATATTGTTTGTTTTCAGGAAACTAAGGCTCAACTTGGTCAAATGCACGAATTGGAATTTGAAAAACTGGGCTATCATCCTTTTGCTTTCTCTGCGGAAAAAAGGGGCTATAGCGGGGTCGCAATCTTTTCAAAACTGGAACCTGATCTGGTGGTTTACGGTATGAATAATGAAAAATATGACAGTGAAGGAAGGGTTATTCGTGCTGATTTTGGTGATATTTCTGTGATTAGCGTATATTTCCCTTCCGGAACAACAGGTGGTAACAGGCAGGCTTTCAAAATGGATTTTCTTTCAGATTTTCAAAATTACCTTACTGAATTGAGAAAAACGAGAAGTAAATTGATTATTTCGGGTGATTACAATATCTGTAGGTTGTGGATTGATATTCATAATCCTGAAAAACAACAAGATACATCTGGTTTTTTGCCTGAGGAACGGGAATGGTTTGCTAATTTTGTGGAGGACGGCTATGTGGATAGTTTTCGTGAATTCAATCAGGAAAAACATCAATTTTCGTGGTGGAGTTATCGGGCTGGAGCACGACAGAACAACAAAGGTTGGCGAATTGATTATCATATGATCACCAGCAACTTAAAAGATAAATTAGTAAATGCTAAAATTTTACCGATGGCTGTTCATTCTGATCACTGTCCGGTTTTAGTTGATGTAGATTTTTGACATGCGTAAAATTTTAATTGTCTTTTGTTTCTTGATTTTATATTTTTCTGCTGAATCCAAATCATTGAAGGGTTATTTAAAAGCAAAAAAGGATACAAATTACATCGAGAGTTATTATAATGATTTGATTATTAGAATGTATTCAGGAGAAAAGACTCATTCACTTGATTTGAGTGATTTAAATAGTTCTTATCATTTGAAATACCTTCCTAACGGTTATTTCAACTTGGGTGCTGGTGTTAATTTCAGATCATTCGGTCTTAGTTTGGCAACAAAAGTTCCTATATTTCAAAACAGTGAGTTTAAGCATGGTGAGACCAAACGAATTGGAATTCAGAGCTATATTTACTCAAGTAAGTTTACGATTGATCTTTTAACTTCCTTTTTGAAAGGATATTATTTGGTTAATTCCTCATCTCATCTATCTTCATACACGAAAGATAAGGATTACCAACGTCCTGATATTTCGTCAGCAAACATCGGGATAAGTGTAAATTACATTTTTAATAACTCTCGTTTTTCATATCGCGCGGCTTTTAGCGATACCGAACGACAGAAAAAAAGTGCAGGTTCATTATTAGCTGGTGGAAGTATCATTTCTTATCGAACTAAGGCTGATTCTTCAATTGTTCCACGTGAAATTGATCCTAAGTATTTTTTAAAATCAAGAGAAATATCAAAATCTGGTGTTTTAGCTTTTAATGCAAACATTGGATATGCCTATTCTCTGATATTTCTTCGGAATGGAATATTTACATTGTCGTATATTTTAGGTACTGGTGTTCAGGACAATACGTTTGGTGGGGAAGTGGATAGTGAGATTAATCGGTGGCGATTCAGTATGAATCATTCCGGCCGAATAGGAATTGGTTATCGGTTTAATCGGTATTACCTGCGAATAGGAATTATTCGTTCTACTCAATATACTAATTTGAAATACAATGATTTGGGTATTGGTAATGGAACTAATTTTATGCAAATTTCTTTGGGAAAAAGATTTACACTGCGAAAAGAGTAATAAAAAAGGCCTTCAATGATGAAAGCCTTTTCTGTAAATGTTATGTTAATATTTTATTCCCAATCCAGAATGATTTTTCCGCAATTTCCTTCTTCCATTATCCTGAATGCTTCCTGATAATCATCTGCTGGAAACCGGTGAGTTATCACTGGGGCAATATCTAATCCGTGTGAAAGCATCATTTCCATCTGGTACCAGGTTTCGTACATTTCTCGGCCATATATTCCTTTCATTGTCAAACCTTTAAATATAAGTTTGCTCCAATTAATTTGGGTTGAAGATGGTAGAAGGCCTAATAATGATATTTTACCTCCGTTGTACATATTCTCGACCATGTCGCCAAATGCAGCAGAAGATCCGCTGCATTCAAGACCAATATCGAAACCGCCTACCATTCCCAGCGATTTCATGGCATCTTTTATACTTTCAGTGCGAGGGTCAATAACTTTCGTGGCACCCATTTTAAGGGCCAAATTACGGCGATATTCGCTTAAATCGGTACCAACTATATAACGGGCCCCTGCGTACTTACAAACGGCTGTAGCCATCGCTCCGATGGGTCCACCGATTCCGGTAATTAAAACATCTTCTCCAAGAAGTGGAAAAGACAGTGCCGTGTGGGTTGCATTGCCCAACGGATCCATTATCGACATTAATTCGTCTGATATCCGATCATCAACTTTCAACACATTTGAAGCTGGAACCGCAACATATTCAGCAAAACCACCGTCGCGGTTAACGCCAATTCCAACTGTATGATCACAAATATGTTGCCGTCCACGCCTACAGTTTCGGCAAAAACCGCATGAAATATGTCCTTCTACGGTAACCCTATCCCCGATAAAAACTCGCGATACTTCCGAGCCTTTTTCAACTACGGTTCCCATGTATTCGTGTCCGATAACAAGTGGGGTTTTGATGGTATTTTGTGCCCATTCGTCCCATTTGTATATATGCAAATCGGTTCCGCAGATTGCTGATTTTTTGATTTTGATTAAAACATCGTTTGGACCAATAACGGGCATTGGAACATCCGTCATCCAAATTCCTTTTTCAGGTTTGATTTTTACAATTGCTTTCATTGTTCTAGTATGATAAATGTGATACAATATTAGTGGGTTCAGAAATTATAATATAGAATGAAAATCATGTTTATTTACGACCCAGTAACTTATCATAAAAATAGCCGCAGATAGATTAAATATCTGCGGCTATTTTTCTTGATGTGGAGCGAATTATTTTTCTTTCTGCCAAATTGATTTCATGGGATATACCTCAAGTTTTTCAACAAATAGTTCGCCTCCTGTATTGTAAAGGTATAGGCCGTAAGCTTTATCGCTTGGTGTAAAGCAAGAACTCATGGCTACTTTTCCGTCGTTTGCAAAAATTTCAATCGAACTTCTGTCCAATAGAATATCAAGCTTTAACATGCCGTCAACTGGCTCAACTACAGCCGATTTTCCTAAGCACGTAAGAGTGTTTGTTTTTGTTGTGTAAGTAATTTCAGTTCCGTTGTTTTTCTTATCCAGACGAACTACAAATCCAAAACTATCAGCAGTTTTAACTTTAAAGCTACCAATGATGTGTAAACAATCGTCTTTTACTCCATGGGCAAGGTTTTTATTGATTCCCGGAATAAGGTTTTTATTCTGCCAAATTTCTCCCTTTGAGTGCAGAAGTTCTATTTCTTTAATGGGTTTTCGAACCAATTTAATACCATCAATGTATTTTTTTAGTGAAAGTTCGCATGGGAAAGTCATTTGGCCTTTAAATGGCATCCCCGGAAATTCGCCGCCTCTCATCCAGGCAATCTGGATTGTTCTTCCATCGCTTTCCGGAATATTGCTCCATGTTTGTGTGGCGTAATAGTTTGCCCCGTAATCACTTTTCATTTTCGATGATTCGGCAGTAAATTTTTCACCATCAAATGAGCCAATTAAATAGCTGCCATCGCCATCAAATAGAACCCACTTTTTATCATCGGCTCTGCGGTTAACCGATAATTCAACTAAATCGGGGCATTCGAAAAAGCCCGGAATATGATTTTTAAATTGCCAATCAATCAGGTTTTTTGAAGTATAAAATGAAACTCCTTTTTGCGAATCATCGTTATTTGGCTTTCGGTAAATAACCAAGACATATTGCTTGCTTCCTTCGTGCCAGAAGACTTTGGGGTCGCGGGCATCGTCGGTTGCATCGTACGCAATAATCGGATTTTTATCATACTTTTTCCATGTTCTTCCTTTGTCGTTACTGTAGGCAAGGCGTTGTCCGCATTTAGGACTGGTATAAAACAACAAAATGGTTTTTTCTTCTCCTGATTGCAGGCCAGTTACATTATTCAGATCGACCAAACCGCTCCCCGAAAATTCAGTACAATCTACCGAATCTTTCGAATCATTATCAGGAAAAAGCGCTATTGGCAAGTGTTCCCAGTGCACCAAATCGGGGCTTACGGCATGCCCCCAGTGCATGAATCCCCATTCATTCCCGAAAGGATTGTACTGATAGAACATGTGATATTCACCCTTGTAATAAACCAATCCGTTTGGATCGTTATGCCAGTTTTTTTCAGGTGTAAAATGAAATTGGGGACGATAAATTTCATCGAATAATTTAACTGGTTTTTCGGCTGAGACTGTAAATGAGGCAATAAAAATAATGAAAAGTAAAAAAGGAAACTTCATAGCTAAATTGTTAATGACATCGTAGTTCAGGCAAATATAGATTAAAAAATGTGAATATTTCTGATACTTTTGATTTCAAATTATCCTGAAAATGTCACTATTTAGTAGGGTTTGCTCTAACTTTTTCGGATATATGACAGCATTTTTTTTCTTTTTGAAGTGTATAAAACATTGGTATTTAATCGACTTGTAATATGAAACAATATCTGGTTTTAATTGCATTCCTTATGTCGGTGAAGGTGAGTTTGGGACAGGAATTGTGGAAGAAAGAAGCCATTAAAATGCCACCGTCGGTTTGTTATGCCTCTCCGGAGATTCACAAGTCATTTGTAAAACCGCCGGAAAGACTGAAAGCTGGTTCAACAAAAAGAGCTACAATTATGGTTGATTTTGTTGGTTTTCCGGAGGATGCAAAGGTAGCTTTTCAATACGCAGTAACGATCTGGCAAGATTTAATTTATTCACCTGTTCCGATTCATATTCAGGCGACCTGGGAGAGCCTTGCTTCGGATGTTTTAGGAAGTTGTTCGCCATCTGATTACATTCCTAATTTTAACTCGACTCAAATTTGGAATTGTTATTACCCCATTGCATTGGTTGAAAAAATGCTTGGTCAGGAAGTTAATTCTCCGACCGGTTACGAGATAGAAGCCTCATTCAATAAAGATTTTACAAACTGGTATTTTGGCGTTGACGGCAATACGCCTATTGACAAATATGATTTTGTTTCAACGGTTTTGCACGAACTGACTCATGGATTGGGTTTTCACGGTTTCTTTTATTCGGATGGGAGGGGTCGCGGTGGATATGGTACCGATGGTCTGAGCGCTGCATTTGACCAATATGTAATCAATCAAAATGCAGAAAAACTGGTAAACACAAAGATCTTTACAAATCCATCAGTTAAATTGTATCAAACTTTTACTTCCGGATGGCTTAATTTTAGTACGAAATTAGACCTGGATTCTTTGCCCAGGCTTTACGCACCAACGACCTGGGATAGCGGTTCGAGCATTTACCATTTGAACGATGATACCTATCCAGCGGGTGATTCCAACTCACTAATGACACATGCAATGGGGAAGGGTGAGGCCAATCATAATCCGGGACCCAATACTCTTGCAATTATGTATGATATGGGATGGAAATCGGTTTCAATTAAACATACGCCGATTAAAGATATTGAATATGTTACTGACCCAATCAATTTTGAAGCGAAAATTGAGAGTGATTACGATCTGGATTCGACCAAATTATACCTGATTTACTCATCAACCAAATTTGTGAAAAAAGATTCTGTTCGCTTGATGCCAACAAGTAACTCCGCCATTTTCAATGTAAAAATAAAACCTACCCAAACAGGCGAAATTCAGTATTATTTTTCGGCCAGGGATGTGAAAAAGCGGACATTTGTATTTCCATCCAATTCGCCAACAAGGTATCTGGCTTTTACAATTGGAATTGATAAAACCGCACCAGTCATAACGCACGATCCAATTAAGTTTCTTTTGTCATCAAACCCAACGGCAAAAATTACTGCTTTTGTAACTGATAATATTGGAATAAAGTCAGTTAAGGTGGCTTACTTTGTTAACGGTGGACTAATCCAGGAGTTAGCATTGGCCAATGATTCAGCAGAGCGGTACATCGGAAACCTGACTTTCCCCAAAGGATCAGTTAAAGGTGGAGATATTGTCAGTTACCGGATTGTAGCCACCGATATTTCTTCGCAAAGCAACATCGGGTATTTGCCTTTAACTGGATATAACACCTTTAAAATTGAAGAAATTAAAGATCCCGTCGAGCGGTATATTACAAATTTTGATGCCTTGAATCCCGATTTTATTGGTTCCGATTTTACTATTTCGAGCGTTACCGGATTCGACAGTCCGGCGTTGAATTCAGCGCATCCGTATTTGAGTCCCGATACCGATAATGAAGAGTTTAATTTCAGTACAATTTTGAAATTCCCGATCATCCTAAAAAATGGAAAGATGACTTTTGATGAAATTGCATTGGTTGAACCAGGCGAAACGGGTTCTAAATTTGGTGATGAAAATTTCTGGGATTACGTGATTGTTGAAGGTTCAAAGGATGGTGGAATCAGTTGGAAGCCTTTTGCTGACGGGTACGACAGTAATTTTCAGCCCTCGTGGCTCAAGTTATGGAACAGTTCAATGTCGGGAAATAATAGCACTGCAGTACCCACCAAAGATTTGTTTGTGAAACATCCTACAATTGATATGCTGGAAAATGGAAATTTCAGCGTGGGCGATGTTGTTTTGGTTAGGTTTCGGCTATTTTCCGATCCATATTCGCATGGTTGGGGCTGGATTATAGATAATCTGGCCATTCAGGATTGGGAAACGGCTGTCAATCCTACGCTTTTATCTTCAGGAGAAGTAATTTGTTTCCCTAATCCGGTAAAAGATCAGTTGAACATCGAGATTAGTGCAAAAAATACAATCCAGAAGTTGATTCTGAGGGCTTATAATTCGTCAGGAAAGCAGGTTTATATTCAGGATTTCCCCGTCAGATCTAATTTGTTTGAAACTGCAATTGATGTGAGTAGTTTTATACCTGGCTTATATTTATTTACTTTCGAACCTGAAAAAGGAGAGGTAATTACCCGGAAAATATTAGTTCAATAACGGTGAAATGGAGTCCACTCCGAAAGGTCAAAAAACCCCTAAATCCCCTGAAGGGGACTTTAAAGGTTCATTGGTTTTCAACGAGTTCCCCTTTAGGGGTCAGGGGTGAGGAAGTTGAAAATCAATGAACTCAGAACTTTCGGAGTAGACTTATGAATTGGATATCGCAACTTTAAATATTTGTTAAGCTTCGGAACGTAAAAATCAGTTTATTAATGGTTTATTGAAATTAATTACGGATATGCAGTTCTTTTTCTTTCCTGAAATTTTGATTTGAAATAAAAACTCTATATTTGCCAACATATTGAAAGCAAAATGAAACGTACAGGTAACAACAGTTTTTATTATTGGTTTTATTACTTCTGTTCTCAAATCGGGATCGGCTGGTAATGTCTTGTTGTTACAAAAAGATATTTTACAAAAGGGTCCCGTGTTAAACGGGGCCCTTTTTTTATTTAGCCCCCTTCCCGTTCCCACAAATGGGGGAAGGCTTTGGGAGGTAGTTTGATAAAATATAACTGAAATAAGCAATTGCCTTTTTTAAGCCTCCCCTTTTGGGGGAGGTTTGGAGGGGGCTTAAAATATACGTATATGAAACTTACAGTTATTGGTTTGGGATTGATTGGAGGCTCGATGGCAATCGATCTTCGGAAAGCCAGATTTACGCAAGAAATTACCGGCGTGGATGCCAATCCTGAAAATGCTCATGAAGCGTTGCGTTTGGGAATAATTGACCGTATTGATTCGCTTGAAGGTGCTGTAGAGAAAGCCGATATGGTAATTATTGCCATTCCGGTTGATAAAGTTTTGAATACTTTGACTACAGTCCTTGATTTGATTTCAGACCAGACTACTGTAATTGATGTGGGTTCGACTAAAAAGCTGATTGCCCAGGCTGTCGAAAATCATCCGAAGCGTAGAAATTATGTGGCTGCACATCCAATGTCGGGCACCGAAAATTCAGGTCCAACAGCTGCTTTGGAAGGTTTGTTCGAAGGTAAAATCAACATCATTTGCGATCAGGAAAAATGTGGCCCGCAGCATTTGGCCTTTGCTGAAAAGGTGTTTCAGGTGTTGGGAATGGACATAGCTTACATGACTTCCGATGAGCAGGATCACAGCACAGCTTTTATCTCGCATCTTCCACATGCTGCTGCTTTTGCCCTGGCCAATGCTGTACTCGATAAAGAAGACCGCGAAATTATTTTCGATCTGGCAAGTGGAGGTTTCAACTCAACGGTTCGTTTGGCCAAGAGTTCTCCTGAAATGTGGGGTCCAATTTTTCAACAAAACAAGCAATACATTGTTGAATCGCTCGATGTTTACATCAAACACCTGAAAGCATTCCGGAAAAGTATTGAATCTGATCCTCAGGAAATGATGGCTTTGATGAAAAATGCCAACCGAATTCGTGGAATTTTAGCTGGCGACAGCGATTCGCTCGTAAAAAATGAAAAGACAATAGTTAAACTTTATACCAAATAATCATGGCGTTAGAATTAGAAATTAATCCAATTAAGCACTGGTTGCCACAAATTAACAACCCGCTTATTATTGCTGGTCCTTGCAGCCTCGAAACCGAAGAGCAGGCCATGGATACAGCCAAGCAACTTGCAAAAGATCATCGTGTATTTGTATATCGTGGTGGAGTTTGGAAACCACGCACTCGTCCCGGAAGCTTCGAAGGTATCGGAAGCATTGGCCTGAAATGGTTGCAAATGGTTCGCGAAGAAACCGGAATGCCTGTTGGAACTGAAGTTGCCAATGCGCAACATGCCGAAGAAGCCCTGAAAGCTGGGTTGGATGTTCTGTGGATTGGTGCCCGTTCAACGGCTAGCCCTTTTGTGGTTCAGGAAATCGCCGATGTTGTCAGAGGTACCGATGCGGTAGTTATGGTGAAAAATCCGGTTAATCCCGATGTTCAACTTTGGGTTGGAGCGTTCGAACGGCTTAGTCAGGCCGGAATTAAAAATCTGGTGGCCATTCACCGCGGTTTTACGCCTTTCCGCGAAACCGAATACCGGAACTATCCAAACTGGAAAACCGTAATCGAATTGCGCCGTATCATGCCGAATTTGCCAATTATCTGCGATCCGAGTCACATTGGTGGCAAACGCGAATATTTGTACGACATTAGCCAGAAAGCATTCGATATGGGCATGGAAGGGCTGATGATCGAATCGCACCGCGACCCGTCGTGCGCGCTGAGCGACAAAGAGCAGCAACTTACACCAACCGATTTGGCTAAATTACTAGATCGTTTAATCATCCGTAACGTAAAAACCGACAATAAACTGTTCGAAAATCAACTCGAATTGTTGCGTAACCGCATTGATGCGCTCGACCGTGAATTGCTCGAAACCCTTTCGTCGCGAATGGAAATTGCGCGCCAGATTGGTCAGTATAAAAAAGAGAATAACGTCACTGCGTTTCAGGTTGGCCGTTTTGCTGAACTGATGGAAAAACGCATGAAACTGGGCGAAAGTCTCAACCTGGACCGGAACCTGGTTCAATTGCTATTCCAGCACATCCACGAAGATTCGGTGCGTATGCAAACCGAGATCATGGACAAAGAATAGATAAGAAGTCAAAAGACCTAAATTGAAAGCCGGTTGGGAATATTTTCCTGACCGGCTTTCTTTTTGAATCTAATCTTTCAGATATTTACGAAATTCCTGTAACCTTTTCGTTTTACCAAGGTTAACAGATTAAGCAAATAAACACATCGATAATTGGAGACACTCTCGGATAATGCGCTAATGCAGAAGGTAAAAAATGGTGACATTGATAAAATGGGCCTCCTCTATGAACGTTATCATCGTCATTTATACCGGTTTCTTTATAATATGACGCGTCAAAAAGAGTTAAGTGAAGATTTGGTTCAGAATGTTTTTATCCGGATGTTGAAATATAACGATGGATTTCAGGGCTATGGTGAATTTAAGACCTGGATGTATCGGATTGCCAGAAACACCCTGTACGATCATTTCAAAAAGGTGAAAAGTACGCCGGTTCATACCGATGTGAAGGATTATGAAACAAAAATAGCAGGGGAGCAGTTTTCTGATGCACAAATTGAAAAGGAGCAGGAGTTAAAATTATTGGAGGTGGCAATGGAAAAATTGAGTACAGAAAACAGGGAACTACTGTTTTTATGCCGTTTTGAGGAGTTGAAATATAATGAAATTGCGAAAATACTGAACACGACTGAAGGTGCAATAAAAGTTAGAATTCATCGTGCATTGAACCAGTTGAAAAGCAATTATTTGGAAATTGATCATTAAAATAACAAACATGGAATGCAAAGAATACAGAGAACAATTTACTTCACTACTGACGGATTCAATTCCGCAGGCGCAGCGAAGTGAGATTGAAAGCCATCTGGAAGGTTGTGCAAATTGCCGGGAAGAATTTGAGTCAGCCCAAAAGATTTGGTATCTCATGGGAGAAATGACCCAGCCTGAACCTTCTGCGACTATGCAGTCTGATTTTAATGCTATTCTTTCTGAATTCAAAAAAGAACAGAAGATTCGAAAAAATCTTTTGGATGAATGGATGAACAAGCTTCGTGAGTTTTTGTATCTGCAGGTACAGCCTCGTCTGGCTTATAGCCTTCTGTTGGTTGCATTTGGCTTGGTTGCAGGATATTTTTTACATCAACCCGGGCAATCGGCAATAGCTTACAACAAACAGATTGATTCGCTCACATCTCAGGTTTCAGAAATGAAGCAGGTTATGATGTTCTCTCTTTTGCAGGATCCTTCGGCTTCGCAGCGTATGCGCGCCGTTGCCTATACTGAAGAGATCGACAATGTTGATCTTAAAGTGATCAATGCTTTGTTTACGACACTGAACGAGGATCCGAATGTGAATGTACGGCTTGCAACCCTTGACGCTCTGGTAAAATTGGCAGATGAACCGAAAGTCCGTGAAGGTCTTGTGCGGAGTATTGACCTCCAGGATTCGCCCCTGATGCAAACAGCTATAGCCGATGTTATGGTTCGGTTGCAAGAGAAAAGTTCAGTTCGATCTTTAAAGAAGTTACTGGATAAAAAAGATCTGAATGAGATGGTTAAGTTCAATATCGAAAAAAGTATTCAAAGACTGATCTAAATCTAAAATTCAAAAAAAAATTATGAAAACAGTTATAGTTGCCTGTTTAATGGGATTGGGAATGCTATGCTCCATTCCAAAGGCAAATGCCAAAGAATTTAAAGAACATTTGAGTAAGGAATTCACTGCTTCAGGTAATGTATCCCGAACATATTTATTCATTTACAACATATTTGGATTTATTAAAGTGGAGGGATATGCCGGAAATAAAGTGCTGCTCGAAATGGACAAAAGCATATCAGCCGATGATGACAAAACGTTAGAATTAGGCAAAAAGGAATTCAAGCTTGGCTTCGACCAGAAAATGGATACTGTTATGGCATATATTGCAGAACCCTTTGATTCGCGTCCTAGGTCAATCAGACAACATGGTGAAAATCAACGCAATATTGAATACAGTTACAAAGTGAATTTTACCGTGAAGGTGCCATATGGAACCAATCTTCATATCTCAACGGTGAATGATGGCGTAATTACGGTTGAGAATGTCAGCGGAACACTGAATATCAGTAATGTGAATGAAGGTATATCAGTTAAAAATGCAAAAGGGACAACCATTGCTCATACGGTAAACGGTAATATTTCAGTTAATTACCTTAGCAATCCACCAGAAGCATCCTCTTATCATACAATTAATGGCGATATCCGGGTTAGCTATCAGCCCGACTTTTCAGCCGACCTTACTTTTAAAAGTATGCATGGTGATTTTTTTACCGATTTTACCGAGGCCAAAATGCTTTCGCCAACGACCACAAAAATTCAGGATTTGAAAGGCCACGAGGCCGTTTATAAACTGAATACAATTACCACCGTTCGTTTTGGAAAAGGTGGGAAAACATTCAAATTTGAAACACTTAATGGCAATGTTTACATTAAAAAGCAATCTTAATATACAGATTATGAAAAAAATGAAAATTACGGGCTTGTTAATTCTAAGCCTTATTATCGGATCAAATTCCTTTGGACAATCAACAGAACAGTTAACAGTTCCACTGAGCAGTCCGGGTAAACCCTACTCTTTAAAAATCCAGTTAGTAACCGGATCAATTAAAGTAGTAAGCTATGACGGAAAAGATATCCTTATCAATGCGACTCCCAGGAGTGACGATGAAACCAAAGGATCGAAGACCAATGGTAATTTTAACGTTAATATCAATTTCAGGAAAGGTGACAAGGATAAAGAAGACGAATCTGATTTTGATAAAAGTGGAATGAAGCGTATTGCATCATCCGGAGGTTTTGAAGTTACAGCCAAGGAGGCTGATAATAACGTCACGGTGAATACCGGCAATCCGAACAAAGCCGTTGATCTCGACTTAAAAATTCCACAGGATGTGAAACTAAAGATTGGCACAGTAAACGATGGTGAAATTAGCGTTGAAAATGTACGGGGCGAACTGGAAGTCAGCAATGTGAACGAAAAGATTACCCTTGATAAGGTTTCAGGTTCTGTTATGGCCAATACTGTAAATGGTGATATTGTTGTGAATTTCAGTAAGGTGGATCCAAATGCTCCAATGGCATTTTCAACTTTAAACGGTGATATCAAGGTAACTCTTCCGATTGATACCAAAGCCAATCTGAAATTAAAATCTGATAACGGAGAAATATTTAGCGATTTTGATGTGGTGGTTGACAAAACACCGGGCAAAGTCGATAAAATCAGTACCCCGGGTATGTATAAGATTAAAAAAGACGATTGGGTTTATGGAAAAATAAATGGCGGTGGAGCAGAAATGCTAATGAAAAATATGCAGGGAGATATTTATTTAAAAAAGGCCGCTAAGTAATAAAACATGTCCGTTTCGCAAATCTCAGGAGATTAGATTTAAACTTTTGCCAATATCTTTTTAAAGGCCGAAATCATGGCTTTTTCGACAATGGCGAATTCAATCATATCTTTGGCAATAAAAACAAACATCACGGCAATATGGAGTTCTTTGGCGGCTAATTCGGTGTATAGGCCAGGTTTGTTCAGCCGGTAAGCTTCGCGCATGCGCCGCTTCAGTAGATTTCTCTTAACGGCACGCTTAAAATTCCGTTTCGAGACAGTAAATGCAGCTTGCACCGGGAACGGTTGTGTTGATTCGGTTTTCTGGAAAACAACTTTGAGCGGATACGCCAAAAAAGATTCTCCGGAGGAAAACATTTCCCCGATTATCTTTTGGCTGCAAAGCCTTTCTTCTTTCTTAAGCGTGAATTCTTCCATCGATCTAAAATACAACAAAAAAGGGGAAATCAATTTTCCCCTTTTTTGTTGTATTGCGTTGTTTTGGTTATTGTCCTTTGTTGTGTTTTTTGATGAACTGCTCCAACGCCATTGTCATCGATGGGGCTTCGGCAGTTGGTGCTTCAATGTCGAGTCGTAAACCAGCTTCATGAACTGCTTTTGCAGTTGCCGGTCCGAAACAGGCAATCTTGGTTTCATCCTGTGCAAAACCGGGAAAATTCTGCATCAACGACTGAATTCCTGAAGGGCTGAAGAACACAAGAATGTCGTAATTAACTTCTTTCAGGTCAGATAAATCGCTACTAACGGTCTGGTAAATAATAGCCTTGGTATAAGTGTATCCGGCTTTGTCAATCAGAGATGTAATCTCAGGCTGACCAACTTGCGACAATGGCAAAAGAAATTTTTCTTCTTTGTGCTTCTTCATCACGTCAATCAAGTCCGAAAATTTACCTGCGCCATAAAATATCTTTCGTTTGCGGTAAACGATGTATTTCTGAAGATAAAACGCCGTGGCTTCTGAAATGCAGAAGTACTTCATGGTATCAGGAATGGTCAGGCGCAGTTCAGTACTGATTCTGAAAAAATGATCGATAGCAGTACGGCTGGTGAAGATAACCGCGCCATGATCTAATATCTGAACTCTGGTCTGTCTGAACTCTTTAGCTGATACGCCTTCAACTTGTATGAAAGGGCGGAAATCAACCTGAACGTTATTTTTCTCAGCCAGATCAAAATAAGGCGATTTGGCCGTTTCAGGCTTGGGTTGCGAAACTAAAATTCTCTTGATCTTCAAGGTAATTGTTTTTATATTAATTCCTCTCTACAATTAAATCAACACTAGGTTATAGATCAGAAATAACGGTAAAAATTCAAGGGTACAAAGGTATAAAATCAAATATGAAATTGAAAATTGTTTTTTCAGGAAAATTTTTGCCCCTCTAATCAACGACATTAAATACGAAATGACAATGATTCCCAAGCCCACAAACAACAGTGGTTCAACCTGAGATAGCGGTATAAAGGATATTATTGCTGAGACAGGAAGTAAAAATAATCCCAGAACCCGATTAAAAACAGTTATGCTGAATAAGTATTCCTGGATCTCCTGTTTGCTCTCGGTCAGAATTCCTATGATGTAGTAAATGATTCTTTTTGCAGTGAAATAGCCCATTACAATTCCCAGACAAGCCAGATAAACGTAATACGATTTCGTAAATCCAAGGTTGATTTTATACAGCGATAAAAATTGATAGCCAAAAAGTGCCAAGGTCATGTTAAAAATCACATCAAGCCTGAACGACGCATGAAAAAGGTTAAAATAACGCTCACGGAAAGTTCTTGTAAAGGTTGAATAGTTAATCGTTGATTGAATCAATTGACTCAAATACTTATTGAAAATTAGCTTGACTGTGGCAAATAACAGAAACATCATGACCAAAAGGCCAATCAACCAATCGGGATTTGTTCGTGTCACTTTTTTGCCGGTGAAAACAACTTCAACACCCTTCAATACAGTATGAAGCGAATCATATGGAAGTGGTCTGACGAGATCTTTTTGGTAATTAAATTTGGGAACGTATGCATTGTGAAACTGCGACCATTCAGGCCTGAATCCAAAGCAGATCACACTGTCTGGTGCAATGTAATTAACACTTAATGAGTCATTAAATGAAGGGTCAAGTAGGCTGAGTG
The DNA here is from genome assembly GCF_009689585.1 of Aquipluma nitroreducens. Lineage (GTDB taxonomy): Bacteria > Bacteroidota > Bacteroidia > Bacteroidales > Prolixibacteraceae > Aquipluma > Aquipluma nitroreducens. Next base: position 2,604,139 of record NZ_AP018694.1, read on the forward strand.
TCGGCTTTACTGAGTCGGTTTGAATCGTTTGGTCACCTAAATTAGCCGGATTCAAAGTCAGGTTTGAGTTTAAAGTGTCTGATTTGAATTGATTAGATTGCATACCGATTGCCAATTGTATAAGTTTGTGGCCGCAAAAGTAATGATTAATCACCTTTATTCTGCCACTACGTTTGGCTTAATAATTAAATTTAATGACTATGTCACAAAATGCAATAAAAATATATCAGGCTCCACTTCAGGGAGCAACCGATTTTGACTTTAGAAAGGCTTTGGCAGAATCGTTTGGCGGAATTGATAAGTACTTTATTCCTTACCTGTCGTATGGCAAGGGTCGCGAAATAAAAAAATCGCAGTTACGCGAAGTCTTCCCCGAAAACAATGAGTCGTTACCTGTTGTTCCGCAGGTTTTATTTTCCGATCATGCTGAGTTATTTGATTTGGTTAGCATCCTGATTGACTACGGATACGAGGAAATTAACCTGAATCTGGGTTGTCCGTATCCAATGGCAACGAACAAGGGCAGGGGAGCGGCATGGCTCGAAAAGCCGGAAGCTTTGAGTGAAATACTTCAGCAACTTTACGCAAAAGCGTTTCCGGCGAAATTTTCGGTAAAAATGCGTGCCGGAATGAAGGATGATCAGGATGCCAAAGCCATTTTCAGCGTTTTAAATCAATTTTCGCTGGAAGAAATTATTTTTCATCCGCGTACCGCCAGCCAAATGTATGATGGAAAAGCCAATCCGCAGCTTTTTGCCGAGGCCATTTCTGAGGTGAAACACCCAATGGTGTATAATGGCGACATCTCTTCAGCAGCCGATTTTCAGGAAATTCAATCGCTTTTGCCTGAACAAGATAGCTGGATGATTGGTCGTGGCTTAGTGACAAATCCAGCACTGGCGGCTCAATTAAAGGGCGAAGTTTTTGAGCCCAAAGCACTTCGGAAACAGATGCGTGAATTTCACGATCAGTTGCTCGAAGGATATTCTGCCCGCCTGCAAGGCGATGGCCATATTGTGATGAAGATGAGTCAGTTTTGGGCATATTTCAGCCAGTCGTTCGAGAATCCGCACAAAGCAATGAAACTGGTTACGAAATCGAGCAGTTTACTGAAGTACAATGCCGCGGTGACCGAGATTTTCAAAAATTACTAGTAGACTGTATGAATTGAAGGATTGATTAAAACCGAAAACTGCGACTGAATACTTTTCTACGAGCAGTTTTCCTGTTCATAGATTTCCATGACAGTCATCAACATTTCCAATTCTTCAGCTTCGGCTGTATTATCTGGTTTGTCACATATCTCCAAGAACCTTTTTAGCGCTTCCCGGTATTCATCCTCGGTAAAAATTGCCTCCATCATCAGTTAATCAATTCGTTGTTGAAGATGCGGGCAAGCTGGCAAAAATTAATGCGCATCGAGCCAGTTATCGCCTGCGTTCATTTCAACAGTCAGCGGTACGCCAATGTTTACATCGTTTTCCATTTCATGTTTTACAATAGCTTTCATTTGCTCCAATTCGGGAATCCAAACATCAAAATTCAACTCATCGTGTACCTGAAGAATCATTTTTGAGCGTAGTTTTTGTTCGTTCATTGCTTTCCAGATGTTCACCATCGCAATTTTAATGACATCGGCAGCCGAACCCTGAATGGGCGCATTGATGGCGTTCCGTTCGGCGACCCCACGCACAACGGCATTCGACGAGTTGATGTCGTTGAGGTAGCGTTTGCGGCCTTTGATGGTTTCCACAAAACCCACATTCCGTGCATTTTCGATGCTCGAATCCATGAATTTTTTAATATCCGGAAAGTTTTCGAAATAGCCGTCGATCAGTTGTTTGGCTTCGGTACGCGGAATATTCAGCCGTGCCGACAAACCAAAAGCAGAAATGCCGTAGATAATTCCGAAGTTCGCTGTTTTGGCTTTCCGGCGCATATCGGAGGTTACTTGATCAAGCGGTATTTTATAAATTTTGGAGGCGGTAATCGAGTGAATATCCTGATTGTTCCGGAAGGCTTCCATCATTTGGGCGTCCTTGCTTAGCGCGGCCATAATGCGCAATTCAATTTGTGAGTAGTCGGCAGAAAGGAAGGTGTGCTCACCGTCGGATGGAATAAAGGCTTTGCGCAATTCGCGGCCATTTTCGTCGCGAATCGGGATATTTTGCAGGTTCGGATTCGTAGAACTCAAACGACCCGTGGCTGCAATGGCCTGATTGTAATTGGTATGTAATTTTTTAGTTTTCGGATTGATCAGCAATGGTAGCGCTTCTACATACGTTGAGAGCAGTTTTTTCAGTCCCCGGTAGTCGAGAATTTTGGCAATAATCGGGTGTTTGTCTGAGAGTTTTTCAAGCGTTTCTTCGGCCGTTGAGTATTGCTTGGTTTTTGTCATTTTGGCGTTCGGATCGATTTTTAGTTTTTCGAACAGAATGACTCCCAATTGTTTGGGCGACGAAACGTTGAATTCTTCGCCTGCCAGTTGTATAATTTCACGCTCAATTTCGATGATCTGTTTACTTAAAACCCCGGCGTAAATCTTTAATTCCGAAGTGTTTAAATTCACCCCCGCAATTTCCATATCGGCCAGCACATAAATCAGCGGCATTTCAACTTCATCGAATAGTTGACGAGTGCCATTTTTGTCAAGGTCTTTTTCGACGGCATATTTCAACTGTAAAGTCAGGTCGGCATCCTCGCACGAATAGTCGCGCAATTGCTCCAGATCCGCATCGCGCATGGTTTTCTCGAATAAGCCTTTGCCGCCAATCAGCGTGTCGGTGGTAATTTTCTGGAAATTGAGGTATTGTTCGCACAAATAATCGAGGTTGTGCTTCATTTCGGGCTGAATCAGGTAATGCGCAATCATGGTATCGAAAAGCGGACCGCGAATCTCAAGTCCGTAATTTTTCAGGATCGAAAGGTCGTATTTGATGTTCTGCCCGATTTTCACGATTTTTTCGTCGCCAAAAACTAATCGGAATTCATGTACAATTTCGGTGGCTTGCTGTCGGTTGGCGGGCAAAGTCACGCAATAAGCTTCGTGGCTCCGGAAGGCAAACGACATGCAAACCAGTTCGGCAGTCATGGTATCCAATCCTGTCGTTTCGGTATCGAAACAAAATTCTTTTTGTACCGAAAGTTCGGCACGCAAACTGGCGCGTTGCTCGGCAGTTTCAATCAGGTAATATTGGTGCGGAATGGTATTTATCGAGTCAAGATTTTTGGCTTCAACCGGTTTTTCTTCCGGAGTCGTAATTGGAGATCCAAACAAAGTACCTTGTTCAAACTGGTTATCGTTTGTAGTTTGAGGTTTTGCCTCCTGTTTCTTAATCAGTTGGCGGAATTCCAGTTCAGTATAAATTTCGTTGAGCTTCTGAAAATTAGGTTCTTCCATCACAATTTTATCCTCGTCGAAATCTACCGGAACGTCCAGGATAATTTCCGCCAGTTTGCGCGACATGCGAACCTGTTGCTCAAATTCGACCAGGTTTTCTTTCAGTTTTCCCTTCTGTGAGTCAATGTTTTGGTAAAGTCCGTCAACCGATTTAAATTCTGAAATCAACTTCATGGCTGTTTTCGGGCCAACGCCGGGGCATCCCGGAATGTTATCGGCGGTGTCACCCATCAGTCCAAGCACATCGATTACCTGCCATGGCTCGTCAACCAGAAAATTTTCCTGTACCTGCGGAATTCCCCAAATTTCAGGAGCTTCACCACCTTTAGATGGCTTGTACATGAAAATATTTTCGGACACCAGCTGTGCATAATCTTTGTCGGGCGTCATCATGTAGGTGGTATAGCCCATCGTTTCAGCCTTTTTGGCCAAAGTTCCGATCACATCGTCGGCCTCGAAACCAGCTTTTTCAAGCATCGGTATGTTGTAGGCTTCTATTATTTTCCGGATGTATGGAATTGATTTTTGGAGATCTTCAGGCATCACTTCGCGGTTGGCTTTGTAAGCTTCGAACATTTCGTGGCGGAAAGTAGGAACATTCAGATCGAAAACCACGGCAATGTGTGTTGGTTTTTGTTCGCGAAGCAATTGTTCCAGAATATTCACAAAACCTAGCATGGCCGAGGTATTCAGTCCTTTTGAATTAAAGCGTGGATTTTTGATGAACGCGAAATACGAACGATAAATCAACGCATAGGCATCAAGCAAAAAAAGTCGTTTATCAGTGTTGTTGTGTGCAGTCATTTCGGTTTGAATTTTCTATAAAATTAACGATTAACGAACAACGATTTGAGATTAACGATTTTTTCCTTCTGCAATCGTCGATCTTTAATCGTTAATCTGCAATTAATTGTCTTCGGCATACCACTCTGCAAACGAACTGCTCGTTTCGTATAACCGAACGCAGAATAGCTCAAGATGTTCAGGCAAAAGCGGTTTCACTTTTTCGGCAATATACACGACCATATTTTCGGAAGTGGGTTGAAAGGGTACCACATGGTGGCGTTCGTACATTTGTCCCAAAGCATCGAGTTTATCGGTTGGTGCGCTTTCGTTGATCATGAGCGAATGATCTAACTTGCTTATAATCTGTTCCTGAATAAGTTTTTTCAGGATACTAAAATCGATTACCATTCCGTCTTTTGGACTTCCGGGAGCCTGCATGGGTTCGCCCGCAACGGTAATCTGTAATTTGTATGAATGGCCGTGAATATTGCGGCAAAGCCCGTCGTAGTTGAGCAGTGCGTGCGACATTTCGAAGCCAAATTGCTTGGTAACTCTAATTTTTGCCATTTTGTAAATTTCTGGAGGTCGAAATTAGGAAAGAAGTTTAAATAATGGACTAAACTATTTGTTTGAATCTGCATACAGGAATAAAAAATAAAGATCCGACCTTTGTGACGAGATCGGATCTTTAAAATGAGATGAACGATTAACCTATTCTTCGCAGGTACATCGTTGTAAGCAGTCGACAATCTGACTTAGAATGTCGTGTTTTAGGTAATAATAAGTGTTTTTCCCTTCACGGCGCGAGCAAAGAACTCCTTTGTCTTTCAGTATTCCTAAATGATGGGAAGTTGTTGATTGTTCAATTCCAAGCAGTTCGTGGATTTCAGTAACAGTGAGCTTTTTACCGCCTTCCAAATGCTTTAAAATTGCGATTCGTACGGGATGGGCAATGGCTTTAAGCATGCTTGCTGCCATCTCCAACTTGTCGGAATCTATTTCCTGAATATTCATCATGATAATAATTTTAACAGATGCAAATATATGAATATTTAAGTTTTAATTAAACCTTCTTTTAACTTAGTATAGTTTAGAACGTTTTCAAATAAGTGAAGACAGGATTATTCCGAATGTAAATTTGAAAGTTCATCAAACGAATCGATTTTCAGGATAAAGTCAATATATTTTTTAATTTTGAACCATTCAAAAAAAGCCTGAATGACCTCTTTGGACATTATACAATCGCCGATAAAGGAAGAACTAAAAAGTTTCGAAAGCTACTTCAAAGAAGCCATTAAAAGTGACATCCCATTTTTACAAATCATCATCAAATATATTCTCCGGAAAAAGGGGAAGCAAATGCGTCCGATGTTTGTTTTTTTGTCGGCTAAAATGTGCGGAGAATTCAATGAATCTACCCATCTGGCGGCCTCATCCATCGAATTGTTACATACAGCAACCTTGCTTCATGACGATGTGGTGGACGAATCGTACGAACGACGCGGAAGTTTCTCAATCAATGCCTTATGGAAAAATAAAATTGCCGTTCTGGTTGGTGACTTTATTTTGGCAAGGGGTTTTTTGAATACACTCGATAAAAAGGAATATCGTTTCTTACACTTGATTTCGCGTGCTGTGAAAGACATGAGCGAAGGAGAAATTCTCCAAATGCGTAAGAGCCGGAAACTGGACATCGACAATGAAACTTACTACGAAATCATCCGGAAAAAAACAGCTTCATTGATTGCAACCAGCATGGCCATTGGAACTGCCTCGGTTACCAAGGATGATGAAATTGTTGAAAAAATGTTCAGCATCGGGCTCGATGTTGGCATTGCTTTCCAGATTAAAGACGACATTTTTGATTACCAAAGCAAAGGAATATTGGGCAAACCTACCGGAAACGACATCAAGGAGAAAAAAATTACCTTGCCTCTGCTTTATGTTTTAAATAATTGCGAACCGGGCGAACGCAGCCGGATTTTAAGGTTGATCAAGCGCAAAAATAAGAATCAGGCCAAAGTGAAAGAGCTTGTCGATTTGGTGGTTAGCCGAGGTGGGCTGGAATATGCTGCCCAAATGATGAACGAATTTCGCGAAAAAGCCATCGCCGGAATCATGGAATTTCCTGAATGTGAATCAAGAACTGCGCTGATAGAGTTGGTAAATTATACCACGACCCGGCAGAAATAAAGCCGAAAAAAGTCATTAGTCATTTGGAAATAATCGAACCCAACTTTTCTAATGACCAATGACTTTTCCCTTTTTTTATCTCACCTTCCGAAATACCTTTTGCGAGAAATAATTGGGCAAACTTTCATCCGTATTAATTACAATGCCTCCCAAAATATACACCGGAAAATTAGCCTGAAGCTTTTTGTTGTTAATGATCAGCTTGAGTATTTCGTTTTCAATCTGGTCGTAAACCAAATGTGTGGTTTTCAGAATCGGAACCTCAGCTTTCCTGATTTCGTTAGCCATTGGCAATAATCGGAGCGCCAGAAATTCAGGCTGAAATTCGGAATAATCATCTGAGTCAATTTCGTGTATTTCCGAAGATAGAACATGATTCTGAACCATCATCAATGCCCCGCAGGTATTGGTGTGCCGGTGCTGGCCAACCCGCTTGATTTTACCAACTTCGCCTGTACGCGAAATGCCGATATGCGACCCGAAAATAAACAAAGCTGCACCTTCGTCGGGAATGTGGTCGACAAATGCAGTTAGCCCGATATCGCCAACAAATGGATAACCGGCCAACCCACCCATTATAAAGGTTCCCTGTGGCGATGGAAGATTCATTTTTGCTGGCTGATGGTTCAATTCGTCGAAACAAAACGAGGTGGCCACGATAATTTTATTCATCTCAATTTCTTCGCGATTGGCAATTTCGAGTACTGCATTGTGCGAAGCTTCCGACATGGTCGAGAATTCGTCGAAATATTTGCTGATTATTTTTTGCATGTTTAAGTCTTAAATATCATTTTTTGAGTTGTTTCAATTTTTATCCGGTTGAACCCAGTGCATTAGCCACAGCATTAACGGTTTTTAGTAAAATAATATTCTGCTGATTGGCAATTTCCGGATCTTCCGAATCTTTCTCATTTCGCCAGTGACGTAAGGTGTTTACCTGTACCTGATGCATTAAATCCAAAGCCACAGCTCTCAGCCGTGTTGAGTAATAGTGGTTCTTTCTTCTTTCCTCGAACGGCTTTTCGAGCAATTCGGCCAACAGGCTTTTTGTAAGCTGAAACTCAGATAAAATTAGTGGCAAAATGTCGTTTTTAACTTGTTCCTCATTGACCAGCGAAGCATAAAGCTCAATAATTTCCGGATCGGTTGCTGCCAAACCAGAGTCAACATTGGTTAAAATATACCGCAGCAGAGGATGCGAAATCAATAGCTGCTTTAACAAAGCATACTTTTCAGGATATTGTTCTTTCAGGAGTAAAAGCGTGCTGCCAACTCCGTACCAACTGGTAATATTTACCCGGCTTTGTGTCCAGCTGAAAACCCATGGAATGGCACGCAAATCGTTCAATGTGCGTTGATTTGTTCGGCGCGATGGGCGTGAGCCGATTTTGCTGGTTTCAATCACATCGATGGGTGTTGCCTGTTCGAAAAACCGGATAAAGCTCGGGTGGCGGGTAAGTGCGTTGTAAGTTGTAAAACTTTCGTGTGCCATAAACCCAACCAGTTCAAATAATTCAGGATCAAACGGATGAGTATTTAGCATCGCATTCCGCAAAGTTCCTGAAGTCAACAATTCCAGATTAAAAGCGGCATTAACCTTGTTCGCGTATTTTCGTTCGATGGTTTCGCCCTGCTCGGTGAGCCGTAATTTGCCGCACAATGATTCCGGCGGAAGGCTTTTCAGGAACCAGTGAATCGGGCCAGCCCCCCGACTGATACTTCCACCCTTTCCGTGGAAAAAACGGATGTCAACGCCGTGTTTTCGCCCAATTTTCGCCAGTTCGTGCTGTGCTTCGTATAAGTGCCAGAGGCTCGACAAAATGCCCCCGTCTTTATTGCTGTCGCTGTAACCAATCATTACTTCGGCTACAGGCCTTGAATAGCCTTTGCGCTGAGCTTGCAACTGAAGCGTATTTTGGGTTACCGGATGCGCTAAAAACTCATCCAGAATGGCTGGCGCCCGATGCAAATCGTCGATCGTTTCAAACAGTGGTACAACCGGCAATTGACAAGCCGGTCCCGACTCGGTTTTCACATATAATCCGGCTTCGCGGGCAAGCAGGTAAAACGTGAATAAATCGTCCACCTTTTTGGTCATACTTACAATCATCGAACCCAACGCATTGGTGCCGTAATTCCGGATATGCCCGGTCAATACGGATAAATAACCCAATGCATTCGCTGTTTCAGAAACATTTCCGGAGTAACTATAAGTAAAAGGCCGGTAGAGGTTTAACTCCTGAAGTAGAAATTGTTTATCAACCTGATGATGGTCAGTATTTATGGAAAAGCTGGATGTGTCGACATCTTCCAACAGACCAAGAAATGCTTTCTGGTAAAATTCGCTATTCTGCCTGATGTCCAGATGTGCAAGATGAAAACCAAAATTCTGCACAAAACGCAGCGCTTTGTTTACTTCGTTGATGGCCAGCATAGGCGCGCCCCAGTTGGAAAGTGCCTGAAGCAACAGTTCCAGGTCGGTAATTAACTGGCCCGAATTGGAGTAGCTCCAATTGGTGGGTGACAGTTGAATATTTCCTCCTGAATGGTTGTGCTTCACCGGAAGTTTTTCGATGAGCAGAAGCACAAATTGCCTGAATGGCTCGCGCGATGCCGAACTGAATTGAATATTCTCTGAAATATCAGGAATCTGCTTTTCCAGTTCCGATTTTCGCTCCTGAATTTCAACTGAAAGTGTATTTTCAGAAGTGTAAATACTGAGACTGTCGGCCAATAGATTCAGGCGTTGACTGGTCAGGTTCAGTGCCTCTGTTCGCAATCGCTTCAGGGTAAATTGTGTAATTTCAGGAGTTACAAGTGGATGTCCGTCGCGGTCGCCACCGACCCACGATCCCAGGCTTATTTTTGGCATTGACTGGTAATTTTGCAACGACTCGGGTTGAAATCCAGCTTCATTCCAGGCTTGCACCAAAGTTCGGTCGTGCAGTTCAAATACGTCAGGAAAAACCTTGGTGAGGTAGTGTAAAACATTTTCGAGTTCGGTTTCCACTTGCGGCTTTTCGAGGTAAATATCATCGATGAACCAGAGCCTGGTTAGCAATTCCTTGATACCAGACCGGATCTGATCACGCTCAAGAACGGTATAAACCGGATTTTCGAGCATAACCAACTGGAGATAAAGTTCGCGGTAATATTTCAGCACAACGGTTCTTTTAGCCTCGGTTGGATGCGCGGTCATCACCGGCTCAATTTCGAGTTGTGAAAGTGCGGCAACAATTTTTTCCTGCGGAATTCCCGATTGTTTTAATTCTGAAAAAGTATGTGCCCAGCTTCCGTTAATGCTTTGAGATCCCTGATGTTGCTGTTTATTGCGCCGGCTTTGAACGGCCCAATTCACTTCACATAAATTAAGCAATTGAAAACAAATGGAATACAGATGAATTGCTTTTTGTTCGTGTTCTGGTTTTGGAGTTGAAACCTTTGTGTTGAGCCAGGGAATATAGGTTACGAGTTCTTTTTCGTTGTTTGCTTCGAGAACCTCGGCAAAGCATTCGAGCAGAAAATGAAGATCGGAATAGGGTTTGCCTATTTCCTGAATGTTTTCCTTTAAAACAGGGTGCATATTAGTTATTTTCATACATAAACACCGCTGACGAAATTATTGTTGAGATGATTGGTTTAAAAGAGCAACTTGATAGTTCCTTACTTGTAGTTTATGCAAAAAAAAAGCTGTCTGCACCAGGCAAACAGCTTTTGAGAAAAGATGTAAAGTTTACTTTCTATTTTAATGAAGCTAAAGCTGCATCATAATTGGGTTCGTCCACAATTTCAGGAACTTGCTGGGTGTAAATTACCTGATGTTTTTCGTCCAATACCACAACCGAACGTGAATGCAAATTGGCTAATGGTCCGGTTGCAATTTCCAACTGATAATCTTTGCCAAATTTGCCGGTTGCAAAATCTGAAACAGTGATTGCATTTTCGATGCCTTCGGTACCGCAAAATCGAGCCTGTGCAAAAGGTAAATCGCGTGAAATGCAAAGTACAGTTGTGTTTTCGAGGCCAGCAGCCAGTTTGTTGAACTGACGGACAGAGGCCGCGCAGGTTCCGGTATCCAAACTTGGGAAGATGTTGAGAACCAAACGTTTTCCGGCGAAATCTTTCAGCGAAACTTTAGATAAATCGTTTTTAATCAATTCGAAATCGGGAGCTTTTGTTCCTTTAGCAGGCAGTTCACCTATGGTTTGAATTGCGTTTCCTTTTAATGTAATTTGTGCCATAATTTTAAAAATGTATTAATTAAATTTTGGGTTTTGCTCATTTAAACAGCTTCGCCTTAAAAATGTTTTACGGTTTTGCCTGTAATTTTTTCGAGCAGGTTATTGGCCAGGCGGCTGGCACCAATTCGAAATAATTCAGGAGTTAACCATTGATCGCCCAGTATTTCCTGAACGATAGTCAGATAGAGGATGGCATCTTCCGGAGTTACAATTCCTCCGGCAGGTTTGAACCCGATTTTTTGGTCGGTTTCTTCGAAGTGCTGTTTAATGGCCAGGCACATCACAAAAGCGGCTTCGGGCGAGGCTGCCTGTGGTAATTTTCCGGTTGAGGTTTTAATGAAATCGGCACCGGCACCAATGGCCAAAATGGATGCCTGCCAGATTTGATCTACGTTCAGTACTCCGGATTCCAGAATAACTTTTAAATGGGCATCGCCAATCGCTTTTTTTATGCCTGAGATTTCGCTGATACAGGTTTCGAAATGACCTTCAAGAAAAGCCCATAAAGGCAGGACAATGTCGATTTCGTTGGCGCCGGCAGAAACAGCTAACTGTGCCTCCTCAATTTTAAGTTTTGTAAATGTCATCGACGAAGGAAAACCTCCGGCAACAGCGGCAATTTTCACGTTGGAAACTTTCAGGGAACTTTTCACGGTATGGGCCATGTTTGGATAAACGCATATGGCGGCTACATTGCTGATTCCCGGAAATGCTGCCGGAAATTGGTTCACTTTTTCGGTAAATGCTGCAACTGAGCTAACAGTATCAGTTGAATTTAGAGTTGTCAGGTCAATAAGCGAAAGCGCTTTTTCGAACATTTTCTTTGTATTGTTTTTAGCAGCAATTTCGCGGATTTCTTCCAGTTCAGATTGGATATCTTCGATGGATAATGGGCAGGTTTCGATGGACATATCTTTATGTTTTAATGTTATGTTTTTTGTTCAATGTAGAGACGCAATGCATTGCGTCTCTACCCGAATTGGTTATTTCAATTTTTCATTATTTTGATGCCGGTCTTTGTCGCGACTGGTTTTTTTCTCGATGTTTTTCAGGAAGGCTTCGTTCAGGTCAACGCCGGTTTGGTTGGCCAAACAAATCAGAACCCAAAGCACATCAGCCATTTCGTCGGCCATATCTTTCCCTTCGTCCGATTTTTTGAACGACTGATCACCGTATGTCCGCGCCATAATCCGCGCCAGCTCTCCCACTTCTTCAGTTAGAATAGCCAGATTGGTCAGCTCGCTGAAATAGCGCACGCCAATGGTTTTGATCCAGTGGTCAACCATTTGCTGAGCTTCGGGGAGGGTGACTTCGTTTGAGTTCATATCTTAAGAATTTGTAATGAAATTAAAATCAGTCATTTGTTGACATTCATAGTCATTTGTTGTTGAAAGCGGCGATTAATGACGCGAAGTAAATGACCACAAATGACTAAAAATCCCTATTCTTCGAATCCAAAATAATCGTTACCGGTCCGTCGTTCACCAGGTAGACTTGCATATCGGCGCCGAAAATACCGGTTCCAACTTTTTTATTGCCAAGTACTTTTTTGAAAGCATCGATCAGTTGTTCGTAAAGCGGAATCGCTGTTTCGGGTCGTGCTGCCCGAATGTACGATGGCCGGTTACCTTTTTTGGTTGAGGCGTGCAGGGTAAACTGGCTAACCACGATAATTTTTCCACCAATTTCCTGAACATCAAGGTTCATTACACCTTCCGCATCGTTGAAAATCCGAAGCTGGCAGGTTTTTTTAACCAAATATTCAATATCTTCTGTAGTATCAGCTTCTTCAATTCCGGCCAAAATCAATAGTCCGGTTTCAATTTCAGAAACAACAAATTCTTCTACTTCTACCGAAGCCGAGCTTACCCGTTGAATGACCAATCTCATAAACTTACATTTTCAAGCAAACTTATAAAAAACAAATGGGACGATTAAACTTTGACCGGTATATCTTGTTTAAGTTTACATTTCAACAATTAAACAAAATCGATTAATTTCAAGCAAGATATGAGAAAGTGGATTTTTATAAGTCTCCTGATTTTGGGTTGTGAAGCTAGCCTGTTGGCTCAGCAGGCGGTGCTGAAGGGACGTGTGATAGAGGCTGTGAGTAATGACCCGATGCCTTTTGTGAATGTAATTGTTTCGGGAACTTCGGTTGGAGCAGTTACCGACGACGGTGGTAATTTTCAGATCAATGGCCTGAAGCCCGGATTTGTGCGTGTTCAGGCTTCGTTTATTGGTTATCATTCTGCACTTTCGTCGGAGATTGAAATCAGCAATGCCAAAGCGGCCTTTGTCGAAATCAGGATGGAGAAGCGGGATGCCGAAATCGAAGAAGTGACCGTAAGTGTTTCGCCATTTCGTAAAACCGAAGAAAGCCCGGTTTCGCTAAAGACTATTGGTATTGCCGAAATTGAAAAAAGTCCGGGAGCCAATCGTGATATTTCCAAGGTCATTCAGTCTTATGCAGGGGTTTTATCGTCTCCATCTTTCCGAAACGACATTATTATTCGTGGTGGAGGTCCATCGGAAAGCCGGTTTTACCTCGATGGCGTTGAGGTTCCAAACATCAACCATTTTGCTACGCAGGGCGCTTCCGGAGGGGCTGTTGGTATCCTGAATGCCGACCTGATTCGCGAAGTGAATTATTATTCCGGAGCATTTCCATCTGACCGGGGAAATGCGCTGAGCGGTGTTTTCGAGTTCGCGCAGGTTGATGGAAATGCCGACAAAATGAAATTCAAGGGAAGCTTGGGAGCTTCGGAAGTTTCAGCTACGGTTGACGGACCTTTGAGCGATAAAACAACTTTTATTGTTTCGGCACGGCGGTCCTACTTGAAGTTCCTTTTCACAGCGCTTAAACTGCCATTTTTGCCAACATTTAACGACATGCAGTTCAAGGTCAAAACTAGATTTGATGCTAAAAATGAGCTCACTTTTATCGGATTGGGCGCCATTGATCAAAATGAATTGAATCTGGATATTAAAAATCCTGACGATCAGCAAAAGTATATTTTGAGCCAGTTGCCAACTAATAATCAGTGGAGTTACACGCTGGGCGCGGTTTACAAGCACTTCAGGGAGAAGAGCTACCAAACAATGGTTGTTAGTCGAAGCCAGTTGAGCAACACAGCAACCAAATATTTCGATAACGACGAAACTTCGCCGAACAACAAAATATTGGATTACACTTCACAGGAAGCGGAAAACAAAATCAGGTTCGAAAACAACATGCGGATGGATGGTTTTAAGGCGAACATTGGTGCAAATATCGATTTTGTGCGGTATAGCAATGCCACTCTGCAAAAACGTTTTTACGACGGAAATATCCAGAACGTGAATTATGACACGAAGCTGAACCTGATGAAATATGGACTTTTCGGGCAGATCAGTCATGAGTTTTTAGCTGAGCGGTTGACTCTTTCTGCAGGGTTCCGAATGGATGCCAACAACTATTCATCCGGAATGAATAACCCGCTGAAACAGTTTTCTCCACGGGCTTCTGCTTCGTACCAACTCTCTCCTGAATGGAGCCTGAATTTGAATTCGGGACGATATTTTCAGTTACCGGCCTACACTACTTTGGGGTATCAACAGAACAACCAGTTTGTGAATAAAGATAACCTGAAATATATTTCTGTCGATCATTTCATTGGTGGACTGGAATTTAAACCGGCAACTGCAATGCAGTTTTCGCTCGAAGGATTCCTGAAAAATTACCGTGATTATCCGTTTTCGGTTAACGACCAAATTTCGCTCGCCAACAAAGGTGCCGATTATGGTGTGATTGGCGACGAGGAAGTGACTTCTACTTCAAAGGGAAGAGCCTTTGGAGCCGAGTTTCAGGCACGAATCAGTTCAGCGAAAGGATATAACCTGAACTTGTCGTATACGCTGGTGCGCAGTGAGTTCCAGGATGGTACTGGAAAATATATTGTTTCGGCATGGGACAGCAAACAAATTTTAAGTCTCACCGGAAGCGCTGCACTCAAAAAAGGGTGGCAAGTCGGAACACGTTTCCGGTTTGTGGGTGGATTGCCATACACACCCTACGATCTGAATCGTTCATCGCTCATTTCGGCATGGAACCTGACTGGTGGCCCATATCTGGATTATTCACAGTTGAATACCAAACGGTTCGGGGTATTTCATCAGTTGGATGTTCGGGTCGACAAAGCTTATTACCTGAAAAATATGACCTTGAAGTTTTACCTCGATATTCAAAACCTGTATAATTTTCAGGCACAATCCACCGATATTGTTGTGCGCGAAACCGATGCCAACGGAAATTTCCTGACTACCGATAATGGCACCCGATATGCGCTGCGAAGCGTCAAAAATCCATCGGGAACAGTACTCCCAACGATTGGGGTGCAAGTTGAATTTTAACTGGACGTGAATACATAGACACATAGAACACATAGTTTTTTAGTCTAATTCGTTTTTTCTATGTGACCTATGTGTCTATTGTGGTTCAAAAACTATATTATTGCTCTTATGATCACACTCTGCATTAATCAAACCAGCACCGATCCGTATTTTAACCTGGCGGCCGAAGAGTATTTCCTGAAGAACTTTGAGGAAGATTTTTTTATGCTTTGGCGCAGCCGTCCTTCGGTGGTGGTTGGAAAGCACCAGAATGCATTGGCCGAAATCAACCACGAATTTGTGCGAACTCATCAGATTCCAGTTGCACGACGGCTTTCGGGTGGTGGAACCGTTTTTCACGATCCGGGGAACGTAAATTTTACCTTTATCCGGAATGTGAAAGATATTTCGGAAGTAAACTTCAAAGTATTTACTGTTCCGGTAATTGAAGCTCTGAAAAAACTAGGAATTGAGGCTTACACAACCGGAAGAAATGATTTGCTGATTGATGGCAAAAAAATCTCTGGAAATGCCGAGCATGTTCACCGAAACCGTGTTCTGCACCACGGAACTTTGTTGTTCGACAGTCATTTGGAAGCCCTGAAAGGTGCGCTGAAAGTAGATTTATCGAAGTACGAAGATAAAGCGGTACAATCGAATCGCAGCGAAGTTACCAACATTGCTGATTACCTTCCAAATCCGATTTCGGTTGAGGAATTTACTGATTTTCTTTTCGGAAAAATCAGCAAAAACTATACGGAATTTCAGGTTTATGAGCCGACTCTGGAAGATATAGAAGCCATCCAAAAGCTCAGTATAGAAAAATACCAAACCTGGGACTGGATTTTTGGTTACTCGCCACGCTATTGTTTCACTAACTCGATGAATACAGCAAATGGAGCGATTTCTGTTAGTTTGCTGGTTGAAAAAGGTTATCTAGCTGAAGCTTCGTTTTCGGGCGCTATTTCGGCTGAAATCAGCCAAAAAATTGCAGAAGTGTTGGCTGGTTGTCGGCACGATTATGAGGCTGTGAAAGCAGCGCTATTGGGTTTGGAAGACGAATTTCAGCAAAACGGATTGTCGTTTGATGAGTTAATGAATGGAATGTTCTAGAAATATTATCAAAGGATGAGAATAATAACATGGAACTGCAATATGGCATTCAGAAAAAAGGCTGACTTTATTCTGACCTACAAACCAGATATCTTAATTGTTCCTGAATGTGAGCATCCAGACAAATTGAAATTCAATCCCGATATTCCTGAAGCAAAAGATATTTTATGGTTTGGAACTAATCAGAACAAAGGACTTGGCATTTTTTCATACAGTAATTTTCGTTTTAAATTACTTGACAATCACAATCCAGAATTAAAAATGATCATTCCAATTGGGATAACCGGTGGCAATTATGATTTTACGCTTTATGCAATCTGGGCAAATAATCCGAAAGACCCTGATGGCAGCTATATTGAACAAGTTTGGAAAGCGGTTCTTTTTTATGACCAATATTTGAACAACAAGAAAACGATGTTGGTTGGCGACTTCAATAGCAATACAATTTGGGATAGAACTCACAGAGTTGGGAATCATTCTACTGTCGTAAAGCGGTTAGAAGAAAAGGAAATTTATAGTTCGTACCACTTATTTCATAATCAGATACAAGGGAAAGAACAACATCCTACCCTTTTCATGTATCGTCATAAGGACAAGCCTTACCATATCGATTATTGCTTTGCGTCTAAAGACCTAATAGATAAACTTAAATCGGTGGAAGTCGGTGAATATGATTTTTCCTGACTTGTGACATTTAGTGCGGTAGCAGATTCCATTTGGTAATAAGGTTTGCAAGTTGGCTATTCATGATTTCCTTTGTGGGGGATCGGAAGACAAATGTTTGTTTGGTCAATCGGTCTTGAATATGGGTTTCTGTTATGTTCCAGACAAGGAACCGGATTTCCCTCAATGATAATTTGGTGATTATTTCCAGGTATTTTTCTGCTATCAGAGCGACAAAACAAATCAGTACGTGAGCCTTGATCGCTTCTTGTTTTTGATGGTATATTGGGCGGGTTTGCAAATCAAACTTACTCATGCGGAACGATTGTTCAATGTGCCAGAGCTGGTGGTAACGGTCTATGACCATTTGGTTGGACAGTTGTTGTTCGGGCAAGTTGGTGCAATACCCCTTAATTCCAAGCAACAGCCTCCTTTTTTCTATCAATGTCGTGTTGAGTTCTATTTTTTCTTTAGTAACCTTCCTGACAAATTGAGCCTTCACTTTCAGTGACTGCTTTGCCACCAGCTCTTCGGCTTTTTGAACAAGCTTGTTTAGCTCGTTCAATTCCTTTTTATACCGTTTGAGTGAAAAATCGCACACCAAATAACCGTATCGCGATGGAAAGCGGGCTATGGCACCGTGTTTCCCGTTCAATGTTGCATGGATTTGTTTTACCAATCCAAGTTCCGCATTGGCCAGCCGTGCACCAACAATGTACGATAGTTTCTTTTCCCTGAGTTCGGCAAGCCTTTCTTCATCCAGCATTGCGGCATCGGCTACAATAATTGGCCGTGTCTGCGGGTGGGCTGAGGTAAACGTTTCCACAACCGGGAGCATTGTCTTTCCTTCGAATGTGTTGCCTGCAAAAACCTGATACGACAGTGGAAACCCTGTTTGTGTTACCAGCAGCCCGATGACAATTTGGGGTTGCTGTGACTTGTTGTCCTTTGAGAACCCTTGTATTTTAAACTCATCGGCCTTAAACGACTCGAAATACAATGTGGTAACATCGTACAGCACAAAATAGAAAGGTTCATTGAACTTCTGTTGTGCCACCCTGTAAGCACATTGCTCAATATCTGCCTTGTATGCTGACAACTTTGGAATATTGCGGTAAATCCGTTGAGAATATTTAATGCCGAAGTAATATCCCAGCAGTTCAACAGAGCGGAGTTTTGAAGCAGGCTCGATAAGGCGCATAATGGCCAGATCAAGCAACAGGCGGGGAAGATGGGATAAACCGCATTCATCGAAACAGCCCATGAAGAACCGAAAAGCAAAGTGGTGCGTCACCCCAATGCATTCGCCCCTGTCTACAACTAAAAGTTTTTGTTTTTGGGCAGGGAACAACGATAACTGGGCGGTTTGTTCATCGATCCATTCCAATGCCCTTTGCCTCAAAACAGCCTCTTCTATCTGGTCTTTGGCGCTACCAATATGTTTGCCTACAATCGATCTGTGACCAACATACCTGACAACCTGAACCGCAACAGATCCCGACTTAGTTTTGACTTTTCGTACTGAATACATACCGCAAAATTAGGCGTTAGTGCGGTGAAATCAATAAATATTAATTGCTAAATTGTTAATAATGTGGAATTTAAAAATTGATCTCTGTGGAAAAATCAAAAGTGTCACAAGTCAGGACCTAATAGATAAACTTAAATCGGTGGAAGTCGGTGAATATGATTTTTGGATTAAGCACAGCGACCATGTTCCGTTAATTGTAAATTTTGATCTGAATTAAATTCTCAATTTCAGATCTTATCAATCAACACTGCACATTTCAAGGTCTCATTTCCATTAAGGATGCTGAAACAAGTTCAGCATGACGCTAATTCCTATGATTTCGCAATGGAGTTTTTAAACAACAACCTCAGCATTGAGGGGTAAACAATCAGTAAAAGTGGCAAAGCAATCACAAATCCACCAATGACCGCAATGGCGAGCGGTTGGTGCAATTGTGCTCCGGTTCCGATTCCTAAAGCGATGGGCGATAATGCAATAATCGCCCCTATTGCAGTCATTAATTTCGGACGCAAGCGGGTTGAAATGGCATAAACCACAGCCTCATCAGGAGTATTGGTTTCCAATGTCTGGTGGAATTGCAGAAAAGTAAAAATGGCATTCTCTCCAATAATTCCGATAATCATGATGATTCCGGTGTAGCTACCTACATTCAGTGGAGTGTTGGTAATGAAAAGCGCAATCATGCTTCCCGAAATTCCCAAAATGGAAATCGCAATGATGAGAAGAGCCACCTTAATATCTTTAAACATGAAAATCATTACGGTAAACACGAGCAGAACCGCCGAAAGCAGGATGATCAGCAGTTCGCTGAACGATTGTTGCTGTTCCTGGTAAGCGCCACCATAACTGATGTGGTAGCCTTGGGGTAAATTTACTTTCGATTTAATTTCTTGCTGTAATTCTGTCATTACACTGCCCAAATCCCGATTATTCAAACGCGCAGTAACCGGGATCATACTTTGCAGGTTCTCCCGTTCAATTTCAGCGCTTCCAGGTTCAGGTGTAATTTTGGCCAGTTTAACAAGCGGTTGCAGTTTACCGTTGGGTAGGAAAATAGTCCCGTTTTTCATCCGGTCGATAGTCGTATTTATGGCATCGGGATAAATCATCCGGATGGCCGTTTGCTGCTCCTTCTCGAAGATATTGCCAATCACACTTCCTTCCAATTGTGTCTGTAACTGAGCTTGAAAATCGGCAGGAGTAATACCAAATTGTGCCAGTTTCTGGTTGTTGGGTTCAATATTTATTGATGGTCCCGCAATGGTAATTCCGTCGAAAACATCGGCTGTACCTTTTACATTTTCAGTAATTTCGGCAACTTTTCGTGCCAGGTCCTGCAAAACATTCACGTTGTCTCCGTATATCTTGATTTCGATAGGTTGAGTCGAGGCCATCAGGTCGCCCAGCATATCGCCGATAACCTGGCCGAAGTCGATTTGCAGAGCGGGCTGGGTCGATTCTACTTTTTTCCTGATTTCATCAATTACTTCTTCAGTGCTGCGCTTGCGGTCTTTCCTGAGTTGAATCAGGTAATCGCCATAGTTGGGCTCGGTAATGAAAAAGCCCATTTGCGTTCCGGTTCTGCGGGAGTAAGTTTCAATTTCAGGAACAGAAGGGAAGAGTTTTTCTACCTGACGAAGCATTCGGTCGGTTTCCTGAAGCGATGTTCCGGGCGGCGAGGTATAATCCAGGACAATACTTCCTTCGTCCATTTCAGGAAGGAAGCCGGTTTCCAAACGACTGGAGATATAGTAAACTGAAGCGATGAGCGCCAGAACAAATGCGAAACTAATAACCGGACGGAGTATGAAAAAGGAAATCCATTTGCCACTTTTTCGTTCGTGAATCGCGATTTCAGTGTCAACCGATTTTCGTTTTCCGGAGAGCAAAAGGTAAATAACGGGTAAGCCAATCCAGGTAACCAAAAACGAACAGATGAGAGTAATCATCATGGTATTGGCCAGTATCTTAAAATAGGCGCCAGCTACACCGCTCAGCAAAATGAAAGGGAAAAAAATCACAATAGTGCTGATAGACGACCCGATCATGGCCGGTAGCAAATAATTAACCGATTTGGAAAGAAGCTCTTTGGTTGGAGTTTCCGGATGTTCTTCGTGAGTCCGGTGAATCTGTTCGACAACAACAATGGCATCGTCAATAATTAATCCGATGGAAGCTGCAATAGCTCCCAAAGTCATGATGTTGAAGTTGTATCCGAGTACATACAGAGTTAATATAGTCAACGAAATGGTCAGTGGAATGGTGATCAGGATCACTGCGCTGGACTTGGCCGATCTAAGAAAAATGACACAAACCACAATGGCCAGCAATAGGCCGATCCACAAACTGTCGCTTACACTTCGGATACTTTCATTGACAAAGTCGGCTTGAACGTAGTATGATGAAATATTAACCCCACGTGGCAAAACAGTTTTATTTAGTTCCGCAATCCTTTTTTCTACCCCAGTGGTAATATCAATCAAGTTGGCATTGGGCTGTTTCACCACGGCAATTAGTAACGCATTTTCGCCGTTGGCATTTACGCGCACATATTCTGTTTGCTCAGCAATTACCATATTGGCGATATCCTGAAGGTGCAATACCCTTTTCCCATTATTGCTGATGACCAGGTTTTGTAACTCTTCCAGATTTTTGACATTGGCATCAGTAACGGTGAGGTACATCCGGTTATAATCGTTCAGGTAACCATTGCTGCTGATGAAGTTTGACTCGCTGAGCGCAGTAGTAATCATTGCCGGAGTGACACTCAACGCACTCATCTTTTGTGGCTGCAATTCTACATGAAATTCTTTTGTTTTTCCGCCTATAACACGGATTTCGGATACACCGGGAACCTGCGACAAATAGGGCTTGACTGTATAATTAGCTATCTGGTTGATTTCTATTCTACTTCTACCCTTGCCCTTGATGACATAACCAATGACTGGTAAAATGGATGGGTTCATCTTTTCGACGGAGATATTGGTTCCAGGTGGCAATTCGTCTTTAATTTGATTGATGGACGATTCGACCTGCTGCTTGCACAAATCAATGTCTTCTTTCCAACCCATAAAAGCTGAAATTTCGCAACTTCCACGGCTGGTAATACTCCTGATATTTTTCAAACCCGGAACCCGTTTGATTGCATTTTCGAGTGGTTTGGTAACGGTAATCATCATCTTTCCAACGGGCTGCAACCCATTGTCGGCAATGACTTTGATTTTTGGGAAAGTCACTTCAGGAAAAAGCGACGATTGCATTTTGGTGTACGAAAAGATTCCGGCAGCCAAAATGATAAACAAGACAACCGCGACCGGATTTTTATGGGATACAAAAAAATTCTTCATGGTTTATGGTTGAATGATATTTACCAATGCCGTGTCGGGCAATCCGTAATTTCCGGTATTAATCAGGCGGTCGAGCTTATCAAATTTTGGCGAGAGAATCTGAACTTCAGTATCGGTTACAATCCCTGTTTTTACGGGTACTTTAATGGCAGTTGAGTCATTGATTAGTTTCATGACCCAGAATTTATCCATAGTTTCATCAGTAAGAACACATTTTTTATCGGTGATCTGCGTGTTGGCTTCGGTGCTTTCATTAAGCTGAACAAAAGCGGTCAAATTCTCAGGTATTTGGGCATTGGTGTGCGGTTTTACTACAAAACTCTGAGTTTGCGAAACGGCGTCGATTGCTGATAGTTTAGAAGTAATTGTTCCCTGAATATGGGTGGAGTCGGGCAAAAGAATCTCGCAATTTGTACCGATTGAGGCAAGTTTGTTTTGCTCGAAGGGCACATTCAATAAAAAAACCAGACTGCTTTGTTCGGCAATCACACAAAGCTGGTCGCCATCGGCCACGTAATCGTTGGCTTGTTTGTTAACTTCAGTAATAATTCCGGAAGTCGGTGCTTTAATGGTCAGTTCACCATTGAAAGCAAATTCAGGATTGGTTTTGCTGAAGTTGCTCAGAGCTTCGGCTTCCTTGGTTTTTACTGAATATAATGGGCTCCCTGCCTTTACGTATTCGCCAATGTTGCACGATATTTTGGTGATATAACCTGTTGCAGCCGATTTCACTGTATTTTTTTTCAGGTATGAAGATGTGGCCGTCAGGTTGATGACTTTGCTGATGGTCCCGGTTGAAACTGATGTTACTGTAACCGGAGTAGTTACTTTGATAGACTCTTCTTCTGAAGGCTTACTCTTGTTGGTGCAACTGAAAATTGCAAGAAGAATAATCATGTTGGAGAGAAAAAGTATCTTTTTCATTTGAGGTAATTCATTTGATTAATGATTTGCAGTCGGTTCATTTCCGAAACGGTCAGGCTATTTTTTGTTTGTGTGTAGTTATTCACTGTGTTGAGAAAGTCAGGAAAACGCACCAGCCCTTTTTCAATTTCTATTTTATAAAGTTCAATCAGTTTTTCCTGTTCAGCTATTTGGCTCCGAATGCTCAGAATTAACTCATCGGTCAGTTTTAATTGCTCGGTTAGTTGATTGATTTGCTGCTTGTATTGCGAAGTGTAAAAGGTTTGGTAATCTAACCTTGAATTTTCGGCCAGCGAAGTTTTTTCGTACTGAAGTTTTCGCTGTTTCCCATCATAAATTGGCATGGTGAAATTCAAACCAAAGCTGGTACCGAAGTTATGTGGAATATTTTGAGGCAAAACGGCCATAAAACCCGCGTCGGCAAAGGCGCTGAGTTGTGGACGATAATTCAGGTCGATTAGCTGTTTGCTGTTTACATTTTTCAAACTGTCAATCTTAAATTTCAGCATAGCCGGCGAATTGTTGATGTTGAACTGGTTACGAATCGTGAGTTCCGGCTTGTTCAGAACTACCGTTGTGGTATCGCTAATTCCGCAAATAAAATTAAGAATGGCAAGACTGTTCCGGTATTGGATAAATGCCTGCCGGATCGCGATTTTTTGAGCAGATAGCGAAACCGACAAGTTCATCAAATCCGTCTGAGCATATATTCCCTGATCGGCTAAAGATTTCAATAAGGACTGTTCGTTTTTCAGCAGATTCAGAGTGCTTTGATTAAATTGAATCTGAGCGAAATCAGAGTAAGCTGTCAGAAATTGAGAAGTAATGCCTTGTTTCAAGTCGGTTTCAGTAATCCGGACATCTGCATCTATTGACTGATTCGACAAGGTAATCTCTCGAAATTGATTCGTCTTTATTTTTTGATTGAAAAGCGGTTGTACCACATTTAGTACTGCCGAATAGTTGGCTCCGTTGGTTATGGCTTCATCGTACCCAATATTTTTGCCAGTTGGCGCATACATTGCCTGCGAAACCTGGTTAACCTGTGGCTTGTAGCTGGCCTGGGTGAGCAAACTGTCTAATTTTCCGGAGAGAAGCTGGTTCCTGAAATCTTTTAGCAACGGACTATTCTGAAGTCCTTTTTGAATGTAAAAATCGAGCGATTGTGCTTGAACAAAAATTCCGGTGACTAGAAAAAGTACAAGTATTATTAGGTTCTTTTTCTGCATAATCAATACTTCAGTGAATTTAAGTATGAAGGTAAAAACTTTATCGATAGGTTACTTTAAATCCTAACTTTAGGTAGGGGATTTAGAGGATGCTTTTATTTCATCGGAGCCACATCCAAAACCATAAACGTTCCTGGTTTCATTGGCGGGCGACGTTCGCCAGCTTTGGATTCTCCAAATTCGGCGGTTGACAAATACAAATGATGGGTTGTTTTATCGATGGTAATCGTGCGGGCGCCTCTTTGAGAGGTTACTGTTTCAAGAACTTTGAAACTGTCCTTATTTTCTTCCTGAACAACTGTAATTGTACCATCACCGCCATTTGAGCTAAATGCACGTTTCAAAGTGGGGTCGAAAGCCACGCCATCGCAGCCGTCACCAATCGGGAGTGTGGTGATTACTTTTCCGGCTTCGGCATCCGAAACAACCATTAGTTTATTTCCGCAGACGCTGAAAAGACGGTGCGTTTCGTTGTCCAATGCCAATCCGCTGGGTTCTTCGCCCGGAGCAATCGACCAGCTTTTTTCAACCTTCAGCGTTTTGGGATTGATGACACTGATTTCGCTTTTATCCTCTATGTTTACGTAGATGATTCCTTTGCCGTCGGTTTGCGGAAATTCGGGTTTACCATCGAGTTGAATGGTCCCAATTTCCTTGCTTTGTGCGGGGTCAATTACTGAGGCATTGGAACTTCCACCATTGAAAGTATAAACCTTTTGAGAAAAAGGATCAAATAAAATGGCATCCGGATTTTTACCTGACACTTGAATTTTTTCGATGACTTCCAAGGTTTTTAAATCGAAAACAGTTACTGAATTGTCGCGGCCATTGCTGGTAAAACCTTTATTTAAGCTTAGTGCAACAGCTATTCCATGAATTCCATTGGTATCTGGAATTTTGCCAATTTGTTTACCTGTTTTCAAGTCAACAACAAGCGCCATTGACGCATGAGAAACATACATACGACCGGCCGTTTCGTCAACCGAGAGATAATCCCAGCCTCCATCGCCTTCGAGATGTATTTGGTTAACTACTTTGTACCCCGATTGAGCACTGACAAGGTTACCACTAACGAGCAGAACTACAATGCAGATGATGGATAGTAAGTTTTTCATTTTCTTGATTTTTAGCTATTTATAGACTTACAAATTACCAATTGGTTTATTCTGTTTTTTTCGATTTCGGTGATTCAACCACTTTTGTGCTTTATAACAAAGAAATGCTGATCCGGCACCAACTACAGCACCTGCCAGCACGTCGCTCGGGTAATGAACGCCGAGGTGCATCCGGGAATATCCGACCAATGCGGCATAAGTATAGCAAGGCGCAATCACATACCATTTGGGAAACGCCAGGCTCAACGAGGTGGCCGTTGAAAAGACGTCAGAAGTGTGACCTGAAGGGAATGAGGAACTTCCCCCGGCGCTCAGTTTTTGAATGTCGGGATAAGTTTCGAATGGCCTGGCTCGGTTAACGGCATGTTTCAGGGCGGTAGCAAATACGGTTGTTACCAGAAATGACTCACCAATCATAAGTCCCTTTTGTCTTAATTCCTGATCTTTTTTAATCAATCCAGTTCCAAAAATCAGGATTGGAGCACCAATGCTGATGGGAGAAACACTGGTAGAAATTGTTTTAAAAGTGCCATCCAAATGCACATTCCGGTGTTCATTGATTTGTCGTAAAATCCGTATATCCAGGTTTTGCGAGTAGGTAGTGGCCGAAAGCAGTAGTAGCAAAAACAGAAGTATTTGTTTCATTTATTCGATGATTTTCATCGAAAGTAGTACTCAATTTTGTAGAGATTCTGTATTCCTGTTTTCGCATTCCAAATTCCTCCAATATTTGCTGATATATTTGTACAAAACTTTTCAGGATGAAGATTTTAGTGATTGAAGACGAACTTGCCCTTTGCGAAACCATTGTTTCTTATTTGGAGGAAGAAGGTTACAGGTGCGAACAAGCTGCGACGGTTGAACTGGGTTCGGAAAAGGTGAACCTTTACGAGTACGATTGTATGCTTGTTGATATAGGTCTGCCCGATGGAAGTGGTTTGTTGCTGGTTAAAGAACTTAAGAAATGCCATCCTGAAACCGGAATTATCATCATCTCGGCTAAAAATTCGCTGGACGATAAAATTTCGGGACTGGATTTCGGCGCCGACGATTACCTGACCAAACCGTTTCATCTTCCGGAACTTAATTCGCGCATTAAATCGCTGCTTCGTCGCCGAAAATTTGAAGGCAAACAGGAATTGGTCATTGATAAAATAACCATTCAGCCCGAAAACAAGCAGGTTTTGGTCGGTGGTGAGCCGCTTCAACTCACCCGTAAAGAATTTGATTTGTTGATGTTTTTTGTCTCCAATCGCGGTCGCGTACTCACCAAAGAGTCGATTGCCGAGCACCTTTGGGGCGACTTTGCTGACTCTGCCGATTCATTCGATTTTGTTTATTCGCACATCAAAAACCTGCGGCGGAAACTGCTTGAACGAACCGGGACTGACTATTTTCAAAATGTATACGGAACCGGATATACTTTTATTGCATGAAGCTTCAAACCAAAATAAACATTCGTTTTCTTGGAGTCACATTCCTGGTGTTCTCATTCGCCGGAGTGCTGTTCTACTTTGCTTTAGACAAGGTAGTTGATCAAAATATCCGTGAAATGCTTGAGTCACGCAAAGCGTATATCCTTCTAAACCTTCAGCAAAATACTCCAACCTCAGAATCAATAGAATCTCCTGATCATTCGATCTTCATTAAACGCACTGAAAAAATGCGTCAATACACTGTTTTTTCAGATACTTTGGCTTTCGATCAGGAGGAAAAAGAACTGATCCCCTTCCGAAAAATGACTTTTACAGTTCATTCGGGTGGGCAGTTTTATGAAGTTATTTTACTGCAATCGTTGCTCGAATCTGAAGACCTTCTGATTGTTATTGTCTCGTTTATGGTTGTACTGTTTGTACTTGTTTTACTGGCGCTTTTTTTCCTGAACCGATGGCTATCTAACAACGCATGGAAGCCATTTTTCAAGAGTCTTTCGGTGCTAAATAACTGGAAGATTGGTGAAAGTCAGGTTGTCAGTTTTGATCGGACAGGCATTTCAGAATTTGATCAGCTAAACAGCACGCTTGAAAATATGATGCAGAAAATTCGGACCGACTTTGTCAACCTGAAGGAGTTCACTGAAAATGCTTCACATGAGATACAAACTCCGCTGGCCATTATTAAATCAAAGTTGGAAATGGTGTTGCAGGATAAAACACTGGACGACCAGCAACATCAGCGAATTCGAGCAGCCTTCGAATCCACGATCCGTCTTTCAAAACTCAACGAAGCTTTGCTTTTGCTTTCCAAAATTGAAAACCGGCAATTTGTCAAAACGTCCGAAATCGATATTTGTGCGTTGGTTCAGTCCAAGCTAGATTATCTGGAAGAACTTTTCTCCCTGAAACAAATTGAAGTGACTGTTCGGCTAGATAATCAGGTTGTATTTCGCATGAATCCTTTGCTGGCCGATATTCTAATCAATAATTTGGTTAGCAATGCGCTGCGGCATAATATTGAAAATGGACAATTTATTATTTCATGTGCGAATCAGGAACTGACTATTTCGAATACCAGCCAACATGGAGAAATGGATGGTTCTCGGTTATTTCTCCGGTTTGCCAAACAAACAACTTCGAACGAATCAAATGGCCTGGGACTTGCCATTGCATACGAAATTTGCAAGAATTATCATCTTGACTTGAATTATAGCTATTCGGATGGAATGCACCACATGAAGATAAGCAAGAAGTCGTAGAAAGAATTTCTGAACATGTAGACTACCAGTTTAAATCCCAAATTTCTACCAACTCACAAGGTAACTTTGGTTTGTAAATCAAATAAAAACAAAAAACATGAAAAAGTTATTAATGTTATTCGCTGGTATTGCTTTGGTGATTAGTGTTTCTGCCGCAAATCAAAAAGATGACAAAATTCCGGTAACAGCTAAAGTCGGTTTTGTAGCAAAATTTCCGTCAGCACAAAAGGCTAAATGGAGCATTGAAAAACCCGGCGAGTTTGAAGTGGAATATGTTCTGAGCGGAGTCGAATCATCGGCGCTATTTGATACCAAGGGAAATCTGCTGGAAACAGAAACCGAAATCAAAGAAAGTGAATTGCCACTGGCCGTAAAAGCTACAATTGCCAATGATTTTGTCGGATATAAACTTGATGAAATTGAAAAAGCGACCAATTCAAAGGGAACTATTTCTTTTGAAATGGAAGCAGCCAAAGGCAAGGAAAAACTGGAAATTTCGTTTGATACGACTGGAAAATTGGTATCAAAGGAACCTCTGAAAGAAGCAGAAGTAAAGGATTAGGTCAGGAAGTATTTTTTACAAAACCCTACTTGTTTTGAAAGCAGGTAGGGTTATGTGGTGCAGGATTTGATTACTTAAGTAAAAAGCTCAAATCATCAGCCGAACTCAACTCAACCGGAGTATTTCCTTTCCTGAATATACGTGCAGTCCGGCTTCCAATCAGTTGCATTTTTTTATCTTCAACAAGCAACATGGTTCCTTCACGTAACCCAACGACATACATATCATTATTAATTTCAAGAAATTCTTCGATACGCTGTTCGCGGGTTTCGCCGCCATGTCCTTCAGGATTGGCATCGAGGTAATGTGGGTTAATCTGGAACGGAACCAAGCCAGTTGTATCAAAGCCTTTCGGGTCGATGATTGGCATATCGTTGGTCGTGCGAAGGGTAGGGCAGGCCACATTCGATCCCGCACTCCAGCCAATGTATGGTGTTCCGTTCTTCACTTTTTCGCGAATCACTTGCATCAGTTGATTATCGTGCAGCATCCTGACCAGTTGCCAGGTATTACCGCCTCCAACTACAATCACTTCTGCATCTTTCACTGCCTTAACCGGATCGCTGAAATGGTGAATGCTTTTCACTTGAAAGCCCAATTCGGCAAAGCGTTCAGCTACTTTTTGCTCATAAATGTCGAATGAAAATGTTACTGCGGCGTATGGAATAAACAATGCGTTCAATGGTTTATCGCCTAAAAACTTTTTGATTTCGTGTTTGGGATAGTCGAGGTATGCCTCCCCTGGCATAGTCGAGTTGCTGATAAGAAGAAGTTTCATGTGTATTTTGTTTAGAATGAGATTAGTTTAAATCCAAACGAGAAGGGATAGATGACAGGCCCGCGACGGCGTTCAAATAAAGGCACGATATCATATGATGCAAAAAGATTCGCCCAGCGGTAACCCATTCGGAATGTTGCCGCTACTTTGTAATCGTTAATTGAGTAATCGCCGGGCGATTTCAATTTCTCCCTTTTGCCGTCTTTCCGGTATTTCAATTTGGTATGCGATTCAAACTTTTTGGCTCCGGTTACGCCTGTTGCAAAATACAGGCGGTTGGCATTGTTGCGAATTGGAATTTGAAACTCAACAAGTAAAGGGACTTCCAGATATGCAATGGAAAGTTTTGATTTTTGGCTGGAATCGTAATAGATTATTGAAGGATGTATTTTCTTGGTTTCGTCGATCGAAATGGTCGTATTGTTATCCAGATGATAGCTTTGGAAACTCAATCCCAGTCCGGTAACCAAGCCAATGTTATTCCGGGTTTGCTGGAATCCTCTTGAGTATTGCAGGATATTCAGGTTCAACACATTTGAGCGAAACAGGTCGTTGTCGAGGAAGTGGTCTTCAGAAGCCGGATACATGCTGTAACCTGCGTTTGCCAATCCATTAAATCCAAATTCAATTCCTGACCAGTGGCCCTCAAATTTCTCATCCCAATAGTTGTAACCTTCATTCGTTAAATCCTGCACATCAATCAATCCGGAGAGCCTGCCTTTGGGGCTCTGAACGACAATGATCGAGTCATTTTCCTGGGCAAATGCCAGAAACGAAGCGAAGGATGCCAGAAGGATGAAAAACAGGTGTTTCATTGGAAAAGTACCTAAAGTGCCTAAAATTTGGAGTGCCTAAAGTTAAATTTTTGAAGTGCTCAAGGCACTCCGAACCAAGGCACTTCGAATTTTTCTTATTGCAAAGGTAAGTAATCAAAAGCAAAAGGAGTCTATCCGTCTCGATAAACTCCTTTTTGGTTTTCTGAACTATTTGCTGTTTAATTTAGAAAGCTAATTCCGATGGTGAATGGTGTAAGTTCGGGCCCTTTGCCTGATTGAAACAATGGAGTCAGGCTGTAATTGGCAAACAAACAAATGTCTTTGTATCCGATACGTGCTGTGGCTTCGTATTTGAACGCATTAAGATTGAATCCACTCCGGTCTTTATCTTTTTTGTCGCCATATTTTACTTTCGTATGCGATCCGATTTTAACGCCTCCAATGATACCTGCATTTACGAACAAACGGCCTTCGTTGTGATTTACCGGAACCTGAAACTCCAGTAAAAGTGGGACATTCAGGTAAGTAATGGCAAGTTTTGTTTTCGAAAGGTTATCAGGATTTAGGCTAACGGGCTCGGTCATGAACTGTCCTTTTTGCAAGGTATAAGAGTTTTCAAATCGATAATTGTTGAAACTTAAACCCATTCCGGAAACGAGCCCAATGTAATTCTTGCATAAACCAATATTCAACTCGTAAAAGTTAAAATCGATTTCCAATGATTTACCCTGATTAAGCGACATGAAATCTTTATCAGATGCGTTGTACATGCTATAGTCGGGTTTGTCAAAAGCATTAAATCCAAATTCAATTCCTTCCCAGTGTCCTTTGAATTTATTGGGGTCAACTTCGTGGTGCTTATTTCTTCCCCAAAGGATTTCAGTACCTCCGTCATGATCGATTACCCTGACGTCCTTCTTACCGATGCGCACAATCGCTGTATCCTGAGTTTTCTGCTGATTAACGGTATCTGAATTAAGAATCACATCTGGAGACGAGTTGGAAAGTTTTATTTCAGAAATTGTCTCCTGAGCTGTTAAATTCAGAGTGAATGCAGCTATTGCGATGATAGAGAGAATAATTTGTTTCATGGCTGTAAGTTTTAAAATTTGCAGGTATGACGGCGAGCTGTTTCGAAATGTTACAGCCGGTTTATTTTTTTTCGAGAGGAATTGAAAAGGCCATCAGTTTGCTTTCGAAATCAACACTGGTAATTTTCCCGTTTTTCACCTCGTATCCAATCCGTTCGCCTGAAATCTCCGATGCCAGGTTTAAGCCCAGGCGGGCAATTCGCTGTGCCGAAAACAGGCCTTCTTTACCGACTTTTTGAACCCGGCTTGCCAGAAACTCTTCAACTGACATCACATTTTTCGACTCATTTATTTTCATCATATTAACCGCGCGGGAGAACGCCAACTGTTCTTTTAAGGGTTCCTGATCAAGTTTAGGAACTATCGGGTCAATTTGTGTAAGTGCAGTCAAATCAAGGGTTGTAGCGGGCGAATCTATGGGTCGGGTTTCTTCCGGCTCAATTTTGGTTTTTTTCTGAACGGTATTTACTTTTTCAGGCTTACTTTTCGCAGGACCTGCCGCTGTTTGGATCGTCTCTTTTGATTCTGCTTTTTTAGCTATGGCATTAGGTGTGGCTTTTGGCAATGCCCCAGCCAGTTCCATTTTTGTTTTTTGCGATTCAGGAGAATTCGGAGTTTGAATGACAGAATTAATTCCCCAAGCTAGCAGAATTACTGCAGCAGCCCGGGCAACCCAGTTCATCACAATTGTTGCTCCCGATTTTCGGTATAGCTTCCGTTTTTTCGGATATTTTATTCCTGAATCTGGTTTCAAACGTGTTCTGGCAAATAAATCGTATTCTTTTTTCAATTCAGGATTACCGGCAAGGAATGTTTCAAACACTTTATTTTCATTGGCATCCAAATCGCCTTCCATATAGGCCACAACAGTGTTTTCAAGCCTACTGTTTTCGTCAGCCAAACTTTTATGCAACTGTTTCTTTTCCTGAAATACAACAAATTCTTGCGGGAGTTTAATTTCTTCAAAAAGATGAAGTTCTTCCTTCAAATCAGGATTTTGGTTCAAGAAATCCAAAAACTGGTCGATCAAGCTTTCTGGTAGATTACCTTCCATGTAATCTATGAAAAAGGATTCGTAATTATCTCTTGTGATTTTCATCTGTCTGTAATTTGTTTTTTAATTGCCAGATGGAACTCGCCATCCGCCAGTTGGCGGATTCTCCTGTGTGTGAAGTCTCTCATGGCTCGTTTCATACGACTACCTCCATTTTACCGATGTAATTTTTAAGGAAAACCCTTGCACGGTATATGTAAACCTTAACCTGGGCTTCACTCAATTTTGTAATATCTCCAATTTCCTGGTACGAATATCCTTCGTAATCGCGCAGTAGAACTACTGTGCGTTGAATTTCAGGCAATTGTCCTACTGCGATATTCAGGATTTCAGCCAAATCGGAGTATTGTGTATCGTGCACGTCTTCCGGAATTTGGTAATCGGCGATATAAGTCTGCCGCTTATCTTTCCGCAAAATATCTATCATGGTGTGGTAAGCAGTTGTGAATAGATAGGATTTTACCTTATCAAAACTGACGTTTCCGGCGTTTCGCCACAATTTCTCATAGCTATCCTGAACAATATCACGGGCACGTTCTTCGTCCTTGATATTCTTCAGGATAAAGCGGAAAACATTATCTGAATAAAGATCAACCGATTGGTTGTATTCCTTTACATTCATGCTGATTTGCTTACTTTTTACTTCGTAAGACGATCAACCTCTTATTTAGTTACAGCACCGACTAAATTTTGCTGAATGGGAAGTTTGGTCTTTTCGATGGCTTGAAGTAAAGTCTTGTCGATGTTTTGAATGATCGGATAAAATCCTTTTTCACCAATGATGTTGCGGGCAATGTAGGCCTTAACCTTACTGTCGATAATCTTCGAAGATATTTTTAGATCGGTGGGATTGGTTTTGACACCTTTCTTTTCGGCAAAGACAGTAAACAAATTTAAGATGTTAACCTTACCGAAATATGTTTCGAAATCGGCTGCAGATTTGAAAGATGAAAGTTCTTTCCGGTTCGAATCGGCATAATCCAATGCGAACTGGTAAACCAAGCCTTTCTGTGTCACTTTTGAATAATACTCCGAGTATCCGGTTGTATCAGCTGGAACAAAGAAGTCGGGCATAATTCCGCCGCCGCCGTGTACAATTCGTCCGGAGAGCGTTTTGTATTTTACAGTATCGGCATATTTTATACTGTCAACTTTTTGGAATTCTCCATGAATGGCGCGTTCCATAATGTCTTTGTAATATTCATCATTTCCCTTATCGTAAGGCTTTTGGATACAACGGCCGCTTGGAGTGTAATATCGGGCAACGGTTAAACGGACAGCACTTCCATCGTTAAATGGTATTTGTTCCTGAACCAATCCTTTTCCAAACGAACGTCGGCCAATAATCCAACCTCGGTCGTTATCCTGAATGGCTCCTGCAAATATTTCGCTGGCAGAAGCCGAGAAATCGTCGACTAAAACAATTATTCCTTTATCGCGGTAAGCTCCTCTGCTGTCGGCCTGAAACGTTTTACGAGCCTGAGCATTGCCTTGTGTATAAACTATTAGTTCACCTTTATCGAGAAATTCGTTAACCATTTTGATAACGGCATTGAGGTAACCTCCTGGATTTCCGCGTAAATCAACAATAACATTCTTCATTCCCTGTTGATCGAGTGCCTTCATTCCTTCCATAAATTCTTCATAAGTTTGCTCGCCAAAGCGGCTAACTTTAATGTATCCGGTAGTTGCGTCAATCATGTAATTAACATCAACACTGTAAATTGGAATATCGCCACGGGTTATTGAAAATGCAATCGGAGCTTTAAAACCTTTACGTTTAATTCCTACATTCACTATCGTTCCTTTTTCGCCACGAAGTTTTGAAAGTACTTTTTCATTCTTCAGGCCTTTAACAACAAGTGAGGTATCGTTTACGGTTATAATACGGTCGCCGGGCATAATTCCAAGCTTGGACGACGGTCCGCCCGAAATCACATCTACTACCATTACCGTATCGTTTTGAATAGAGAATTGAACTCCGATTCCTCCAAAGTTACCTCTCATTTCTTCTTCGACACCAACCATTTCTTTAGCTGGAATATAAGTGGTATGTGGATCGAGATTTTTGAGCAATTGTGGAATTGTTTTTTCGATCAGCGAATCAGTTGATATGGAATCAACATAGGCATTTTGGATGAGATTGACTATTGCATCGAATTTATTGACATTGGAGGTAGCCGGAATGTTTTTCCCGGCATTGCGGCTAAGCCTGTTGCCGATTAAAATACCGAGAACCAATGTTATTGCTACTAAAACCGGAATATATAATTTGATATTTTTCATTCGTATGTAATTTGTTTTCAATTGTTAACAAACGGGCCGATGGTCTTTTATATCTAATTCAGTCCTTTATATCTTCGATGTGCCTATATGGTTATAGATCTATCTGAACAACTTCGATATTTGCGTTTCTTAAAAGTATTATTCCATCATCGTGATGATAGTTATCGTAAAATATTACTCTTTTTATTCCTGCCTGTATAATGAGTTTTGAACATTCCAGGCAAGGAGAGGAGGTTACATATAGAGTTGCTCCGTCACTGCTATTGTTCGACTTAGCGACTTTTGTAATTGCATTGGCCTCCGCATGTAGAACGTATGGAAAGGTACGGTTGTTTTCGTCTTCGCAATTATTTTCAAATCCGGAAGGGGTTCCATTGTACCCGTCGGAAATAATCATTTTATCTTTTACCAGCAGCGCACCTACCTGACGGCGTTTGCAATAGGAATTTTGAGCCCAGATAGCTGCCATTTTCAGGTATCTCTGATCGAGCAGAAATTGTTTGTTTGGAGAAGTTTCGCTTCCCGGTTCATTTATTGGAGTTTCAGCATTTGTATCGTTGCAACACATATTTATTCCGAGTTATTTGTTGGTAAAAGTAATGATTGATGTGTAATTAGTATGCCCTATATATTACAAAAAACGTCCATCTTTTATATGATGGACGTTTTTCAGAAACTCAGAACAGAGTTTTTATAATTTGATGAACTTCTCAACTACACTCAATAGATCTTTTGATTTGATTGGTTTTGCTAGGTAATCGTCACAGCCGGCATCTAATGCTTTTTCACGGTCATCAGACATCGCAAAAGCTGTTTGGGCAACAATTGGTAGCATTGGAAATTTCTTTTTTAATATTTCAGTCGCCTCATAACCATTCATTTCAGGCATTTGCAGATCCATAAATACCAGATCGATGGAGTTATTTTCGCATATTTCAACCGCTTCAATACCGTTTTTTGCCCAGTAAATTGTAGCATTTAATTTACTCAGAACAGCTTTCAGGTAAAGAAAATTAGACTCAACATCTTCAGCAATCAAAATGCTAGGGTATGTTTTTTCTTCCATATTTCGCTAAAATCGTAGGTAATTTTTTAACTAATCAAATATATCGAAACATTCTTTGAAATGCTATTCTTTATACGATAATTTCTAGTTTCTAATTTGTAACGAGCATTTTTTGTCAACTTAATCTTGGTTTTAAACAATTAAAAGACTTGTTTGTCTTTTAATTTAGAAACTAAATTAGAAACCTTAAAACTATCGATTATGAAAAGGCAAATTTTTACTTTATTGGCTGTTATTGTAACTGTAAGTTTGTCCAGTGGGTTGTATGCACAAAATGCTTCGTTAAATACCACCAGAAGCAACATTAAAAACAACAAGTCAAGTGTGGATTCTCCTGGCGCTTGCGTAGGAAAAATCCGTTGTACCGATGGAAGTTGCGTCATAAGCTTCGAACAGGATATTGTAAGTCCAAGAGATGCAGCAAGTGGATTGCCAACCGGAAAACGGATGCATAAACCATTTGTAATCACGAAAGAACTAGATAGGAGCTCGCCTGCAGCGATACGGGAATCTCCTACCAAAGCTTCTACTGGTAAAGCATCATACAGCGACCTCAGTGTTGTGTTTACTTGTAATGGAAGAACGACAAAGTTACCGGTAATAAATGGTCAGATTACTTTGCCAACTGACGGAAAGGACGATGACTGCGATTTGGTTGTTTCATGGAGTTGGGGCGAATCAAATGCGGGAACTGGCGTTGCCAAACGTTACGAAGCAACTTTCAATCTGGCTGTGGAAAATGGAGAATACATGGCATCGAAACATACTAAAACAGGCCATGTTACACTTATGAAATAAAAACACCAACCCAAAAATCAACTGGCATGAAAATTCGGTCAATGCTTTTGTGCCTGATAATCATTTCAGGATTATCATGTAAAACATATGCACATCCAAGATCCGGCAACGAATTACAACAGAATGATTCTATTGTCCCTGAAAGCAAGGAGAAAAATTTTCAGTTTCATATTCGGCCGAGCCTTGGTCTTACTTTTGGTGATTCTAATGCCAGTGGAATCCGAATCACTAATTTGCAATGGCTGGGTACGTTAAATTCTGATTTTGATTACATCGGAAAGAAGTTTGACCTTAGCTCAACGTTGTTCATGCAATATGGTGAAAGTAAGGTAAAAGGACAGGATGCAGAAAAATTGCAGGATGCTTTTATTCTTTCAATTACACCGTCCATACCGTTGATAAAAGTTCCAAAGATCAGGTTATTCCTTGAAACGACTGCTGAAACTAATTTGGGTAAAGGAACAATTGGAGATAACCCAACTAGTTTTCTCGATCCATTGTTTTTGTATCAAACGCTTTTTCTAGGTCAAAAACACTATTCATATCAGAAAGAAGATAATACAACATGGGAGTTCACTTATGGACTTGGATATGCATTTCAGCAAACGCTTGACAGTAAGTTCAAAACGATTAATGTCGTTGGCAATAATTCCAGTTTTGAGTCAGGCTTTAGCGGGATCATAGAGATGAATGCTAACTCAAAAATATCCGAATCTTTGAATTTTGTGCTGAATGCTAAAGCCGTTGCGCTATCCAGAGAAAATTTCTTTAAGGATTTTGATTCAAGCCGGAGGTCAATTCTGGTTCGTTCAGGATTGTTCTATAAGAAAGTTGGAATGGAGTATAATTTTCATCAGGTACACGATTTGAATCTGTCTGCAGACAATTTGGTTGATCAATCGATTATGCTTACGGTAACCTTCTGATATGTACCCGAACCAGGTATCCTATCAGATAAGCAAGGAAAATGAAAAATCAAATCTTAACTAACTTTTGCGGGTTCAGGCAGCGATTTTATTATTTGTCGATACGATCGGGAGTTGCCTTGTAAATTATTGTTGACCGGCTATAAGTAAAAAATTTGCAGATTTTAGTGTATAGTTGCTAAACTATGGAAATAAGTACTTAATTTTGTACGGAATAACACACGTAATTATGAAAGCAGTAAACTATTCGGAACTGAGGGAGAATTTAAAGGCGAACCTAGACGCTATTTCAGACAACGCTGAATTGCTGGTAGTACACCGCCCAAAAGGTAAAAGTATTGTTATGATGTCGCTGGACGAATATAATTCTTTGTTTCCGGCTGCAAAAAGTCTGGAAAAGGGACTGAACGAACTAAAGAAGGCAAAGGCTGTACAACTGAAAGGCAAATCAGCGCGTGAATTATTGTCTGAATTATGATACATGTAATTGCTTTACCCGAATTTGCAAAGAATCTGAAACGGCTTAGTAAAAAGTATGTGAGCCTGAAGCAAGAATTTGGGCAGTTTCTTGATTTAACAGAGTCGGCTGGACCACAAGGCGTTGATTTAGGTAATGGTTTGTTTAAAGCCCGAATTGCTGTTAAGTCAAAAGGGAAAGGGAAAAGTGGAGGGCTTCGGATTATTTCGTATCACGAAATCATTTTAGCTAAACAAGAGGATACGGTTTATTTAGTTGCCATTTACGACAAAAGTGAGCTTTCGACGGTTGAGATAAAACAAATGAACACGATATTGAAAAATAACGGGTTATAAATTTTTAGGATTTTAACAGCGTCCCCGAGCTCAAACATATACCTCTAGAACAAGCCCTGCATTCGTGCGGGGCTTTTTTGTTGCTGAAGTACCCAAACTTTTGCCGGTTCCAGATCTCTTGCAAAAATTGAAAGGTTAATAAGTCTGTTGAAATCCCCGGTTATTTGTTATACAGAAGCGACCGAAGAAACTGTTATGAACAAACAGGTTTTGATTGTTCATACTCTACATATTTGTTTTTATTTGAATTTTAAGTCTTAAAATTATAGAATAACTGATTAGATATGACCTAAACCATTAATAATATGAGTTTTTAAATACTTTATAGCAAATTATCTCAAACAGAGTTTTCAACAGATTATAGATAATTCTAATCATAAATTACATCAAACGAAACTACAACACAATCAACTCATATTTAGTTTATTTGCTGAATAATACAAACTCATCGTTCGAATTTTGATTAATGTTTTTGTAAACTTTTTGTAACATCAGAATTGTTAATGTCTTGATTATATGAAGACTAACATTTTTAAGTTGATAACTTCTGTAATTATTTACAAAATTCATATTCATTTTTTTAAACTTAGGTCTTATATTGCATACAGCAAAAAAAACCAGTCCTACAACGAATAGGACTGGTATTAAAATTTTTGCATGTTAAATTATGAGAAAATTTAAAAATGCTAATGAAGCACCAAGTGTTTCATTAGGTAAACTTCGGAAGAAAATTCGACCTATGCAAGTAGGTGGGGAATTTCTTCAACATTTCTTCATTGTCCTACTAGCAGATATTACTATGGAGGTAATGAAGAGGATGCTTTAAAATCTAAAGGAGGTGATGCTGAATCACCTCCTTTAATTTATTCTTAAAATTCGTCTTGATCCTAGGTTTCCCGATTGATCCGTTATCTTCAAGGATACCAGT
Source organism: Aquipluma nitroreducens (assembly GCF_009689585.1). Classification (GTDB taxonomy): domain Bacteria; phylum Bacteroidota; class Bacteroidia; order Bacteroidales; family Prolixibacteraceae; genus Aquipluma; species Aquipluma nitroreducens. The sequence goes on from NZ_AP018694.1 coordinate 2,642,825, forward strand.
CAATTATATACAAAAAAAGGAAGAGTCAGTTGAAAAATCTGACTCTTCCTTCCAAGTACCCGAAGCCGGAATCGAACCGGCACGATATTGCTATCACTGGATTTTGAGTCCAGCGCGTCTACCAATTCCGCCATTCGGGCTTGTTTGTAAACCGGCTGCAAAAATAATGGAAAAATCCTTTGCACAAAAGATTTCAGACAAAATTTAGTTTTATTTCCAATATTCTATTTTCTAAGCTTTCTGAAGATTTAATTTTTGAATTAATATGGTGCTTTAAATATTAGATTTATAGTATTTTATAATTTTATAATTTATGTTTATTAAATATTTGTAAGCCGTGAGTTACTGATCTCATTTTAGATTTTATCAGTGAATTTATGCAGGAATGGTGTAAATTGGAGGGTTTTGAATGTGTAATTTTTCTTTTTATGCTTATAAGCAGGAGAAGTAATCAATAATATGCAATTTACTTTTTTATACCTTTAGCCGGAATCTAAAAATCGCTACAGAATCCGGAAAACAATGGAATTGACAGAAGACAAGGAACTGTATTTGAAATTGAAAGAAGGTGATGAACGGGCATTTCAGACCTTGTTTCGGAAATACTATTCGGCTATGTGTCATTTCGCCAACCAGTTTCTCAATGACAGCGAATTAGCCGAGGAAATTGTTCAGGATATGTTTGTCAAAATATGGGAAAAACGTGCGGTTCTGACTATTGAAACTTCAGTAAAACATTACTTTTTTCGCTCCGTTCGCAATCATTGCTTGAATCAGATTCAACATGAGAAGATCAAGAAGCAATATGCAAATAAGGTGCTTGAAGCTGCTGCGCACGAAATTAATTCCGAGCAATATTATCTGGAGGTTGATTTGATCAGGCGAATTGAAAACAGCATTGATTCACTCCCTCCCAAACGTAAAGAAATATTCAGGTTAAGCCGGGAACAGGGCTTGAAATATAAGGAAATTGCTGAGGAATTGAATATTTCGGTTAAGACAGTTGAGGCGCAAATGGGATTGGCCTTAAAATATTTACGTGAGGAATTAAAGGATTTTAGCAATTACCTGATGACTTTATTTTTAATTCTGAAAAAAACGGACGGCTCCGATAGGGGTTAATCCTATACTTCAATGTCTCTTAGTTGTATGAAAACAAATCAACATATTGACGATAAAAATTGGGAGTTGCTCGCCAAATCGATTTACGACGAAAATCCTGAAGTTGCGACAGAGGATAGCAAATCTGTTGTGAACGAAATATTCTCGTCGGGAAACGAAGGCGAGCAACTTTTAAAAATGACAAAGCAGGTTGACTTGTATTTTGATCTGAAAAAGTATCCGGTAGAACAGGCGTGGGGAAAAGTAGAATCCCGGATTCACAATCGAATTTCATCTGGAAATACGATAATCCGAAAGTTTATTTCAAATCCAATGTACAGGTTCGCCGCAGCGATTCTGGTTGCTGCTGTTCTTCTGGTTTCCGGATATGAAGTCTTTTACAATCCATCGGCAACAGAGGTTATGTTAGAATTAACAACAGCCAACAAGGTTTTAAATACCTTTACTTTGCCCGACGGTACTTTGGTTACTTTAAATAGCGATACCAAAGTGTTTTATCCAAAGAAATTTGGGCGCAAAACCCGTGAGATTAGTATTGAAGGAGAAGCTTTTTTTGAAGTAAAACCAAACAAAAATAAACCGTTCATTATTCATGCCGGAAAAGCTCAAATCAAAGTAGTTGGTACCAGCTTTAGTGTGAGCGCATATCCGGAAACTAAATTGGTTGAAGTCATTGTTCAAACTGGTAAAGTGCAGGTTATGAATAAAATGGCTGAGACTTTGCAAACCGAAGAACTGATCCTGACTCCGGGTGACAAAGGGACATTGGTTTATGAGAGCAAGACGTTGAATAAAACCACGAACCAAGATCCTAATTTTTTAGCCTGGAAAACGCACAACCTGATTTTTAAGGCGACTTCGTTACGCGAAGTAATTGATAATTTAGAAAAAGTTTACAAAGTAAACATCAGTTTGGCCGATCCAAAGCTAAACGAACTTCTGCTCACTGCCCAGTTCAATAACTACCCGCTCGATTTTATTCTGAAAGTGATTGAAACCACGTTTAAAATAGAGGTGCAGGAGGTTGATGGACAGTATTTTTTGAAAGCTCGATCCTAACTTTAATTGTTTAAATGCCATGAAAACAATTCGAATTATACCCCCTAGTTTATTTTTCATAATTTGTGTCTTGTTTATTTCATTGCCAGTTCAGTCTTTTAGTCAGAAGCAAAATACCAAGACACCAAAGCAAAGCACCATTCAAAATAAGGCACAGGAACTTAAAAAAGATCAGAAGGCCGACGTTCTCGACCAGAATATCAGTATTTACGCTGAAAATGAATCACTATCGAATGTGATTGAACGTATCTGCAGTTACCTTCATCTCGATTATTCATACAACTCAAGCCTTATTGAAGGAAAGAATATTAGTTTGAATATGTCAAACAAGCCCATAAAGTATGTGCTTGGTCAGTTGATGAAAGACTCAAAACTTCTTTTCGAGATTCAGGATAATCTTTTGGTTGTCAGAGATCATGATCAAATGGACAAAAATCTCGACTACGACAAGAAGATAAGAAACTACACAGATCAAGCCGGGTTTGTATTTGATAATCCGAAGAAAAAGTCGATAACATTCAATTTTAAATCCTCCAATAATTTGATTATTATCCCGGTAGCGATTAATAATTCGGATACCCTAAATTTTATTCTCGATACCGGGGTCAGATATCCGATTATTACCGAGTTGCCTTTTGTGAATAAACTGAATCTGAATTATCTGCAACCGATTAGTGTTAAGGGACTTGGTGAAGGCGAACAACTTACGGCATACCGTTCGGGTAATAATACAATTAATTTGGATGGACTGGTAGCGTATAATCAGGAGATCCATATGGTTATCAACGAAAATTTTCAAATATCACATATCCTCGGAATGCCTGTTCATGGACTGATTGGCTTTAATTTGTTTAAAGATTATGTGGTTAAAATTGACTATTCTGAACACAAAATTACACTGATAAAGCCTGAATACTTTGATTATAAGGAAAGAGAAAGGGATATTGTTCTTCCACTCAGTTTCGAACAGGGCAAACCTTTCGTTACAACCAGTATTGTAACCGATAAAAATGATGAAGTGCCGGTTAAATTGCTGGTTGATACCGGAGCGAGCGACGCTATTTGGTTATCAACAAATTCGGACAATCGGATAGCATTACCGGAAAACCACATCGAGACATTTTTGGGTCGGGGATTAAGTGGTGATTTATATGGGAAAAAGGGGCGTATCGGAGCAATTTGGGTTGGACCGCTTGTTTTGTATGAACCAATTGTGGCTTTTCCTGATAACGATTTGGTCGATCAGTTAATTGGCAAGAACGATCGTAACGGTACGCTTGGCGCCGAAATTCTCCGGAGATTTTACATCACCATGGATTATCCGGGCAAACGCTTGATCTTACGACCCAATGGCGATCTGAAAGATGATTTTAATTACAACATGAGTGGTTTGGAAGTTACCAACCCAATGCCGGGTCTTCCAATCTTTCTGGTTAGCAATATTCGTAAAAACTCGCCTGCGTATTATGCCGGAATTCTTGAAAATGACCAAATCATTTCATTAAATAATACAAATAACAAGTCTTTGACATTAAATGATATAAATTTGTTATTCCAAAGCCAACAGGACAGACGTATTAAAATGACTGTTCTTCGCAATGGAGAACAAGTAAAAGCTGAATTTTTTCTGAAAAAAATGTTCTAAGAATGAAGCCAGTTTGCGGATTATTTTTGATTGTTTTCCTCTTGTCGTTCAGGATATCCTTCGGACAAAAGGAAAGCAATTCTGTACTGGAAAAGAAAGTTAGTATTGAAGCAAACAATGAAACAATAGCTTCTATTTTAGATCAGATTTCGTCTCAGGCCCAGGTTTTTTTTTCATATGATGCGTTGATGATTGAAGCCGAAAAAAAGACGGATATTTCAATCGCCGACAAAACAATCAGGGAAACACTCGACTCATTATTCAATGGAAAATTTTCGTATAAAGTCCTTGGAGAGCAAATCATTATTGCCATTCCAGAAATTGATGAGGTAAAAAAAAAGGACATTGACGTAGAAAAGGAAAAACCAAAGATCATCGCCTTCCGCGGGAAAGTCGTCGATAAAGATGAAAAGGATGTACTTTCTTATGCCAGCATTTTTATTTTCAGGAAAAATATAGGCACTGTTTCAAACAATGATGGTGAATTTGAACTAAAAATCCCGGAATCGATGAAACAGGACACCATCATTATTTCATGTTTGGGATACCGGCAACAGATACAGCCCATAGGAGAAATAACAGATAAGGATTATCAAATTGCACTCGAACCATCTTCTGTTCAGTTAAAAGAAATTAAGGTAACAGCTATTAATTCAGATGATATTATAAGCAAAATCCTTTCGAAGATTTCGCTCAATTATTCTCGCGATGGTGAGACAATGACTTCTTTTTATAGGGAAGTTTTAAAGCAAGACAATCATTACATTGATGTTGCAGAGGCACTTATGGAAATTCAAAAAGCTTCTTACGATAATTCTTTCGCTCAGGATAAGGTCAGAGTGATCAAGGGACGTAAGAGTCAGAATGTTATGCCGTTTAAATTTGTTGATTTTAAGATACAAGGCGGTCCGTACTACATTACCAAGCTTGATGTAGTTAAAACCCTCGATTCATTTCTTGATCCGGAGTTTCGTGATTTTTACAAATTTTCTACAGAAGGTATTATTGAAGTTGATAATCGCGATACCTATGTGGTTTATTTTAAACCGAAAGAGAAAGTTGATTATCCCTGCTATCAAGGCAAGTTGTATGTCGACATGTCTTCTTTCGCGCTTGTTAGGGCCGAATTTGGACTAAGTAGGGCCGGACTGAAATTTGCGCGCGAATCGCTCATTAGAAAGAAGCCCAAAGACTTTTATGTCAGGCCAATTAAAGTTGAATATAAAGTTAGTTACCGCCGGGCCAATAACAAATGGCATTTGAGTACAGCTCAGGCTTCTATTAATTTTAGAGTAAAGAGCAAAGGCGATAAGGTTAATTCAGTTTTTTACAGCGATTCGGAGCTATTGGTTACTGATATTAAGCCTGACAACAGAACCCATTTTAAAAAGGATGAAATGTTTAATTCGAAAGATATATTTACTGAAGTTGTAACGAATTTTGATGACGGATTTTGGGGTGATTACAACATCATTAAACCATCTGAAGAACTGCGAAAATCATTGCAGGACTATTCGATGAAAAACGACTCCTTATTTAACTCTGATGAAAAGAATGCTAACCACACTAAATAATATCGCGCATATGAAAACATTCACATTATTGTCATTAATGCTTTTGTCCGGATTATTACTTCCAGCTCAGGACCAGAGCCCAATTCCTAAGATTAGCCTACAGATTACCAACTACTTTAGTGTTTATCCGCGTGAAAATATCTTTCTGATGACGGATAAAACCCTTTATAAACCCGGTGAAACCATTTGGTTCAGGTCTTTTTCTTCTCAAACTGATAATTCAGTGGTTTCTGGTGAAAACAGTAAACTCTATGTCAGTCTTTTCGACAAAACAGGAACGAATGTTACGAAAGGTACTTTCAGGATGAGTAATGGATCCAGTTCGGGTGACTTACAGATTCCGGATAAATTGGCTGGAGATTCCTATTTCCTGATTGCCTATTCTTCGGAACAGAGTTCGTTAGAACAAATTCCAATTGTAAAGTTGACAATTGATCCACAGTACAGTAACCAGTGGGTTGTTGGAACCACCGCAAAGGATAGCATTTCTATTTCCGGAAAGAAAAATGAACTTTCTGTGGTTCTGCGGGATAATTCAGGCGCTGTTCAAAAAAACGAACAGTTGCGCTATGAAATTAAGAATGGCACTGAAACACTTGAAAAAGATAAAGTCAAGACCGATGAAACAGGCAAAGTCAATATTCCTTTTACAATCCCGGCCAAAACCAATGGAGAACCATTTATTTGCGAATTATCTGATTCGAAAGGTGAGTGGAAACATGAAGTGTTTCTCCCTACCAACCTTGATCCTGTTGTGATTAAATTCTATCCTGAAGGTGGAAATTTGATCGCCGGAGTACCTACCAAGATTGGATACACAGCCTTTAATAAATGGGGAATTCCGGTTAGTGTTGAAGGGGCTGTTTTGAATCAGGAAGGCCAACAAGTGACACCGGTTAAAACGTTGACCAAAGGACTTGGTCTTTTCTCAGTCATTTATCCCGGTCAGCAAAAGCTAAAACTTCTTCTCTCCGGAACAGTAGGCCAAAATCAATCGTTTGAACTACCCGCTTCTACTACGAATGGCCTTGCTATTTCTGTTGTAAAAACCGATGCCCAATTTATTTACGCCAACCTAACTTTTCCTGATAAGCTAAAGCATGCTGTAGCACTTACTGTTACACATGGCAATAATGTATATTGGGCCGGAGACATGGAGATTGATGGAGTTGGAAGATTGAAAATTCCTGCCGATCAATTGCCTCAGGGTATTAATTTATTATCAGCATTTTCGAAAGAAGGAAACTTACTGGCTGAGCGTATTGTTTTTAAAGACAATAAACAGGAGCTTAAAGTCGACATACAACTAGAGAAGACCAGTTTGTCTGCCGGCGAAAAAATGAAGGTAAAAGTTAAACTTACTGATGAAAGCAATCAAGCTGTTTCAGGTAATGTTGCCATATCGGTTACTGACAAATTTCGTAACGATTCGGATAAAACACAGATTGAAGAATACCTTCAGTTTGAATCAGAATTAGAATCGCCACTTTCGCTATTTCCTGAAGCATTTAAAGACAAAAGCAGAAATTCCACACTGATGGATATTTTTCTGATTGCGAACCGCATTAAGGGCTTTGATTGGGCAAAGATCAGACAGTTTAAACCTGAAAATGCTTCTTATACAAACACTGCGAATTTCAGAATATCAGGGGTTGTAACCGATAAAAGTGGGAGTAAAGTAAATAAAGCGAAAGTAAGTTTGGTGAATAATAAAAACATGCAACTGTATACAACCACTACTAATTCTGAAGGTATCTTTTCTTTTCCGAATCTGTATATGAGCAATATTGATGATTTTTCGGCGAAAGCAACTGATTCTGACGGGAAACGTGATTTGAATGTAAATATGATCAAGAATCTTGAAGGGCAAATTTCTGTTTATATTGCCGATAATATGAAGAGATTCAACCTGATAAGTTCAGAAACGGTAGTCGATAAGACCTATTTCGATAATAATGAGGATTTGTTCAGTCGGACGCCAAAGATTAATAAACTCAACACACAAAGCCTGGATAATCAACGAAAGCTATTAAATTCTGCAACAAGTATTCTCGACGTAATAAAAACAATAAAGCCGTATAAAGTTGTAAATAACCAGATTGTATTCTTTGGATCAGAGAATTCGCTCAACTACCAGGGAGGCGCTTTAATTGTTTTAGATGGGCAAATGATGGGTACTGATATTGGGTCAATTCAAGGATTCTCACCATCAGACATTGACCACATTAATGTTTCGACGAACCCGATGGATATTCAAAAGTACACTGGATTAAATTCAGTTGGAGTCATTGAAATCTTTCAGAAGAAGGCAAAAACCACCGAATTGGATGGCCCCAAATCTACAAATGAAAAACTTGATGGTGAATTCAGGGTTCCAAACGTATTTCCTATCGAACCGGCAAACCCAAAGCGCAATACCCGGACTACTTTACTCTGGATCCCGGACCAAAAAATTGATCAAACGGGGCAGTTTGAATTTGAGGTTACTTCCGGAAAAGTAATTTCCGATTTCGTAATTGAAGTGCAGGGAATGGCTTCGGATGGAAGAATGGGTGCAGGGGAAGTGGGTTTTACAGTAACCAAATAAACTGCAAAGGATTCCATCTCTTTTTAAAAGATGGAATCCTTTCTTTTATAAATTCACTTTTTTCAGTACATTACCCCAAAAAAGCAAAAACAAAAAGATTCGACAGGAACCAGTTTTAATGATTGATTTATTTGCCGATAAGCTGAGTAAGTTTTTTAATTTCTTCTTCGTCGTACGAAATCAGGAACTTTTCGAGGTTACAGGTTTCGCCAAAATACTTATGCTTGACAATCGATTCGTATTCGTGGCGCAAGTATTTTTTATCCATCGAAATGGTGAGTACGATAAACTGAATGGCTGATTTGGGAAGGTTTTTATTCCAGTATTCAGGATTTACCTTTACAATGGGTGGGAAAAGGTTGTCCTGGCCTTCCATGCCCGGCGAATCGCTTACGCGTGAAATCCCGCCACCATAATAAGCCTGATTTTTAAGGTTGGCAGGCGAAATGGCTGCCCATTCATTGTCGAGAAATTGCTTGGTGTATTGAGCTGCAATTTCGTCTTTCTCCTTTTTGGCTTCCTCGCGGGCAAGGGCGAAAGCTTCCTCAACGGTTACCGGCAGCCAATACGGAGGACGAGAAGGATCATAAATCACATAAGTCACATTGTCGTAAACATCAATTCCGGGAGCGATGGTTTCTTTTTTGAACGGAATGGTAAACATGCACTTTTCGGTATTAAAACCATTCCAGTACCCCGACATGTGGTTGAGTAAAATAGACCATTCAGGTGGTTCGATGGTGTTATAAGATATTTTTCCTTTGCTGTACAGGTAGTCGCTGAACTCGAAACTTACCCTTGCCGGCACTCCGAAGTTGCATTTCTGGGTGTTCGAAATGTCGTAAATCCGGGTCCGGCCCATAAAACCCTTGATTTCGGCCAGCACAGAGTCTTGCCTGACAATGGAAACCAATTCCTTGATTCGTTTCATGTTGGCCGCCATTTCGGCGGGTGTAAATTTCTGGTAAATCGAATAATTGGTGCGGCTCAGAATTTCGAATGTACCGGGTTTGTCGCCTAAATACGGGATTTTTTCGGGCTGTGCAAACAGCGATGCGATGAGGAACTCAAAAAGAATCAGGGAAAGGAATGCTTTTTTCATGGTACGATAGATGAATAGTGGATTGACATGATTGTTCTGCAAATTTTATTTTTGTTCGACACCATTGATGGAAACATGGCGTTTCCCGGTATTCTGTTCGTACCAATACGAAATTATATTGCCTGGCTTTTGCTCCGAAGTTATCCGGCCCTGATCGTCATACGTAACCGAGTACACGAACTCGCCATTCGAAGTGATAATCTCACTTCGGAGCTTGCCATCTTCAGAGTAATTTTTGGTTTGAGTTGAAATATTTGGAAATTGTCCAGAAATCATTCCGTCTGATTTAAGCGTACCATTTTCGTAATATTCACGAGTCGGGCCAGAAATATCGCCTCCGGGTTTCATGTTGCCTTCCGATTTCACCTGCCCACTGGGATAAAAGGTTTTCAGGTAACCATTGGGTTCGCCATCTTTGTAATACTGGTCAGACACCAGGCGGCCCAGTTCATTGTAAAACTTATAAGAGCCATTTACCTTGCCGTCTTTCAGGGTATATTCGCGCATGATTTTGCCATTCGGATAGTATTCCTTTTTAGGGCCGTTTAAGGGATCATCATCTTTTTGGATCGGGTCCAGGCTGGATTGTTGTGTTCGTTGATGCGTAATTGAATTTGTTTGGCTCAACATAACTGAAAGTATGAGGATCAAAAATGTACGCATGGCTTCAATTTTTAAGGTTGATTCCTGACTATTTTTCTTTTTGGGTCAAAGAAAAATCAATGTTTATGGTCTGTTTTTCATTGCTTACCGGATCCTTCACCTCTTTGGTATCCTTTTGCTGAAGATGTTTATCGGTTGCTTTGCCATCGTAAGGTCCAAAGATTACCCTTAGCGGAACTCTGATATCTCTTGGCAACAGCTTGGTTTCCAGTGGTTGGTTGTCGCAGGTTCCTTGAGCCTGTGTCACTACTTTGTCCTCGCCGGTCACCGGCTGCGAAGTTCCTTTGGCAACAACAAGGTATTTGTCGCTTTCCAGAAATTGGAGTTCAACCCGGGTATCGTCCTGCTTTTTTCCCTTGAATTGGCTGTCGTGCGAAATGCCGGTGCCTTTTACTTTCATTGAACTGGTCATGGTCGTTACCAAGCCGCCTTCGCGCTTTCCTGTTTTGCATTTGTGGCAGCCATCTTCTTCGGTCGTTTTCGTCATTTCATCAGTATAAAAGGTCATGGTTCCATCGGTCCATGGAATTCCTTTACGTTGTAGTTTCCACTCGCTAAAGGTGTGGTTCTTTATCACAGTTTCCTTGTGGTAGCGCTGGTTCGATTCGTTGCAGTAAACACCGTAATCTTCAACATTCGTTGAATCAAGGTCAGAACTAATGGTTATTGTTACCGACCCCTGAAAAGCACAAATTTCGTATTTCGACAATTTATCGATCAGGCGTTTGGCGATTTGGTTTATGCCATCTTTTACACCCTGATAATCCATGGTAACGAAAACATAATCTGCATCAGCAATGCAGTTCACATTCTTTCTTTCCAGACATACTGCCCGAACCATGATTTTTTTACCCTCGAAAGTTTTCAGACTTAATTTTACGAAATAGTCCCAGTTCATGTCTTTTCCGATATTAACCAATTCCTGTTGATTTTCACCCCCTAAAAGTTGGTTCAATCTTTCTCGGGCCAACCTCGTTACGATACCACTGCGTTTGGTAATTTTTGCACATGGGAAGGCATCTTTCAGGTAACTTTCCATTACAGTTTCGAACGAATCTGAATATTTCACAGCGGTATCGCCACTTGAAACACAGACAACCAGGAAATTAGGTTCTATGCTGATAACTGGAGATGAAAAGAGCAAGAATGCAATTGCAATCAGATAGATGCGTTTCATTCGGTTAAAATTTTACAGTTTGGGAGTAATTTGCTGATTTTACTGATTTCATCAGCGCTAATCCGGGTCTTGGCAAGTCCGAGTTCAGTCAACTTTTTCATTGTACCAATTTTTCCGGAGATTGAACTTAGCGGATTCAAATCAAGGTACAAGGTTTCCAGCTTGGTCATTCCGGCCATTGCCGACGGAAGTTGTGAAATGTTGTTATTGAAGAGACCGACATGAGTCAAATTGCTGAAAGTGCCTATCTGTTCTGGAATTACGCTCACCGAAGAACCAAAATTGATGATGTAAAGTTCTTCCAGGGGATATTCTGCCGCATTTTTCAAAATTTGTTCCAAGCTAACTGCAGTGCCTTTTGTGTCGCAGGTAACAATCAATGTTTTGATGCCCCTAAACATACTCATCTGGTCAATAATAAGTTTTACATGCGGCCACGACAGGTTCAGAACGAGTGTTGGAATGGATTCGAGCCACTCGTTGTTTTTAATAGTCGGATTCTCGTCTTCCTTGTATTCCTTAACTATTTCCTCCCTCAAAGGTTCGGCCAAATCCCATTTGTCTTTTCCTCCTTCCTGAACGATTTTCATCATCTGGTTCCACAGCTTATTGCTGTAATCATCGTTCTCCTGCTGAATTTTGGCTGCTTCTTCAGGTTTTATGTCTTCACTTCCCGGTGTCAGGGTTTGCGGTTTGCCCTGGCGAAGCGCCGAAGTTAACTTTGCAGCCAATTCCTGAATTTTTGTGTTGGCAGCCTTGGCCGCTACCGGGTCGTTCCAATTGGTACCTTTACGGATTGCTGACATTTGTGCACGAATGGAAGCCGCATCGTTACCCGTATTTTGGGCCGCAACCGAAATGCAAAAGACCAAAAACAAGAATAAGACTCGCAATCGTTTCATGAGATTTGTTTTGAATAAAACCTTTTTACCAACGTATCCAACTCATTCGGCACCGATATATACATATTGGGGCCTGATGTGGCTGTAGCGGTAAACGTCGCTTAATTTACTCAAATAGGAGCCGATGGCCTGAAGTCCCATCAATCCCGGTTGTGTGTTTATTTCAACGCCGGTTTGACTGGCAGTAACCTGGTTGGTCAGCTTTTCGAGCCGGTAATATGGCGTGAGTGATGCTTGCGTAAAACTTTTGAATTTCGACAAAATGTCGAGATATTTTGGGCTTTGCATGTTGCAAAAACTGATCTGTGCATTTCTGATTTGATTTGTTAACGACTTGATTGCATCATCATTGGGTCGGTTTTCTTTCTGATACTCTTCATTCAGTCTGGCTTCCAGCTCGCTAATTTGTGTAAGCAGGTTCTGTGATTCTTTGGAGGTTTCCAATTCCTCAAATTGCTTCATGTATTTCATCGACTGTGCCCCCAGGCTGTCGGCCAGTTGTCTTTGCTTTTCCGCCAGTTTATAATTTTTCATGTCGGTAGCAGCTTTTTGCTGGTAAGCTTGCGGATCTGCCATTACTTCGGCTTTTTTTTCGGTGGCATACGCTTCAGCCCAGGCTGTTTTACCGGCTTTGTCCATCTTTTTAAGGTTTTCGATTTCGCCCATCGAAATGTTTGTACTTTGTTCCATCATTTGACCGGCCAGTGCTTTTTTCTGCGCTTCGTAAGCTTTTTTCTGATCTCCCGTAGCGCCTTTACTTGCCTTCTCGATGGACATCATCTGCTGCATGAGTTGGGGTGAAACTCCGGTGCGGGCCATGGCGTTCTGCATCATTTTATCCTTGTTGTTATCCATTTTTTCTTCGATCTCATCCTTCCGGCGCGACATTTCTTCACTCAATTTGTTGTTCAAATCTCCAACCTGCTGCATAAATGCCGATCGACCCGAATTTTCGCCCTCACTGCAAATATCTCCGGGAGGGCTGGGTAACATTCCGATAAATGCTTCAGGCATGGTTTGAGCATTTGCAAAACCAAGCGTAAAACACAATAAGCATGTAATCAGATTTGTTTTCATTTTCCTGATTTTTAGTTAGTCTGATACTGAAATATGTACTTTAAATTCGAACTTTTACCTGATTTCGACCAGTTCAGTTCGTCCGGTCAATTCTCCTTTTTTGTCATAACTTTCAGTTTTAACTGTTCCGATCCCCTTTGCAAACCACTCTACAGTTTTAGCCTGAACTTTTATACCCATGGCAACCGTGTTGACATTGCCCGAAAATTTGTAACATTTAAAAGTTCCGCCCGAAACCGATATATCTTCGATATCTTCCACTTTGCGGTTAGTAACAGCGGCCGACATTTTCATGTTTACAAATCCCATTTTCATCGCCATTTCGATGTTGGCATCGGGTAAAGTCTGGCCGGGTGACGGGTTTAGCGGAATCTCCATGTTGTTTCCTTTTACTTCAACCGTCGCAGGAATGGTTCCTTCTTGCTGAAAAGCGGCTTTATTCAGGAAATTACCCATGTCAATATACATGACATCGCCTTTCTGATGAACAGTGATTTCTTCCTTGAACACCAGTTTTTCCTTGTTATCCAGCGATTCGCACAAATACGTGAAGTCGATGTTGTTTCCACTGATGTTGACCTTTTCGATGGTGTATTTCATCATCCCGGACAGTTTATCTTTTTTGTCGAAACTTTTGTAAATGAGAACCATTCCCTCTTTTGTTGGGAAAAAGGTTTCCTGGGCTTTCAGCGATTGCAGGCCAAAAAGAATTACAGTTAATAAAAAGAGCTTTTTCATTTTTAGTACTTAAAAGGGTTTATTATTGAATTTGAAATTGAGCATGATTTCCTGCCTATTTCTCTTATTTGCAGGCATTAGGCAGAATATTTTACATCTTGATGAATTCAACTCTGCGGTTTAACGCCTTGTTTACCGGAGTGTCGTTGGGTGCAACAGGTTGGCTTTCGCCCATTCCGTCGGTAATCAGGCGATCGGCATTCACCCCAAAGGTTCTGGCCAATTCGGCTTTGACTGAGGCTGCACGACGTTTCGAAAGGTCGAGGTTGGCGGCATCCTGGCCGTCGGCATCGGTGTGTCCCACGATTTTTACTTTCACATCCGGAACCTCATTCAGGATTTTAGCAATTTCTTTCAGCGTTCCGTACGATTCGGGTTTTACAACATCCTTATTCACATCGAAGTAAATTCCGTAGGTAACCAGCTTGCCATCGGTCATCAGTTTGTTGCGCATATCGGGCATTCCGGCAGCAATTCTGAAATTGGTTATCAGTGGAGTTGCCGATTCCCACAATTCAAATCGCATTTGATTGCACTGGAACCCTGCCTTGAAGACTTTCGGTAAATCGAAAATTTTCACCTGATTGAAATATACTCTCAGCCTGGTTTTTTGTACCCAGAACGACAAGCGGTACTTTTTACCGGATTCCATAACCGCATCATCTTTTTCTCCGCTAATGGTATAACCCGTTTCGTCGTATGCACTGTATGTAGCACGATACCCAAAATTCATTTTAATACCTCCTTTGTTTCCCGGAACGGCACCTCCTTCGTTCAAGTCTTTCGGGTCATCGGCACTGTAGAGGTAAAATCCAAATTCGAAGTTGTTATTGTCTTCTTCTTTTTGAAATGCAATAACCTCATATTCAATCGTATAGTTTTCAGGTAACTTAATTCCTTCATCAATGACGATGCTTCCTTCGCCAGTCATTTTAAACCAGTTTCCGGGATACAAGTTCGTGGTGACAATTTCGCCCGATGCATTCGTATTCCAATTGGGTGGAAAATCGCCCACGGCAGTTTCGGTAAAGTCATCGAAAAAAATAACTTTTTCTCCGGGAACAAAGTCGTATTTCGAATACGATTGCAGTGTTGGTTTCTCCGAAGCAGTTTGAACGGCAGTGGTATCTTTTGCTGGTTCATTTTGAGCATTCAGGTGAACAAAGAGCAAGCAAAAGATACCTGCCGACAACAATTTAATGGACTTCATGATTTGGATTATTTGTGAAAGAAATGAATGAATAAATTGGTTATTTGCTGATTTACTGTTTGATAAACTCAACTCTTCGGTTAAGCGCTTTGTTTGATGGTGTATCGTTTGGCGCTACCGGCTGGGTTTCGCCCATTCCGTCGGTAATCAGGCGATCGGCATTCACCCCAAAGGTTCTGGCCAATTCGGCTTTGACTGAGGCTGCGCGACGTTTGGAAAGGTCAAGATTTGCTGCATCTTGTCCATCCGAGTCGGTGTGTCCCAGGATTTTTACTTTTACTTCGGGAACTTCATTCAGGATTTTGGCAATGTCGTTTAATGTACCGTATGATTCGGGTTTTACTACATCCTTGTTTACATCAAAATAAATTCCGTAGGTCACCAGTTTGCCTTCAGTCAACAACTTGTTGCGGGTGTCGGGTGATGCAGTTGTAATTTTGATGTTGCTAACATACGAGGCGCTCGAAGCCCCACGGTACAGCATGAATCCAAATCGGGTAAACTTACTGTCGTCGTAAAGGTTGGTGGGCATATCCAACACTTTTTCGCCTTTATGATAGATGCGGACGCGCCGGTTTTGAACCCAAATAATTACATGATTTAACTTTTCTTCTTCAACCGGTTTTAAATTTGAATCGCCACTAATCCTTGGACTACCGGCTTTTATTCCATGAGATTCCCAGCCTGATTTTGCAATATTGATAATTAGTCCTGTTTTGCTGGCATACGGGTCACTCATCTCCTTAAAACCATTTTCGCCGTATATGGTAACGCCTACTGCATAACGGGGGGCGCCTTTTTTGGGAACCACATCAAATTCAACAATGAAATTTTTGGGGAATTCGATCTGCTTCAAAAACCACCAGTTTCCTTCGGTCGCGTTCAGGTTTAGCCAGTTACCAGGAGCAACATTCAGGGTATTGACTTCTCCTGATTTGTTGGTCGTCCATAGTGCAGGGAAATCGCCCACTGCATCCTGGCTGAAATCTTCGTAAAGCAGAACCTTGTCTCCAGGAACAAAATCGTAATTCGAGAAGGCCTTCAACGATTGTTTGGAGTCTTGATTTCCTGCCAGGGGTTGATCAACTGCCGCGCTGTCCTGATTATCCTTGTTTTTCTTTTTGAAAAGGTCTTTTACACCATTTTCAACTTTATCAAGACCTTTGTTGATTCCCTGATCAACATTCTTGTTGGTGCGGTTATTGGTTTGCCTTTTCAGTTTATCTTTGATGTTGATTTGAGCATCAATATTGATTGAGCCCAGGCAAAAAATGAGGATAAGAAAAAATTTTAAAGTTTTCATACTGTTTTGATTTTATGGTTTTTAAGAAATCGTTCTTTATCTGGAACCAAAGCTCACCATCTCCCGCATCAAAACTTTACTCTCCTTTTTTTTGGAATTTTCCTATTAAAGTTACTGAACTTTAAGTTTTATTCCATTTCTTCCCGAATATATTTTCAAGTAAATTTATATTTTCAAAAGTTTAGGATTGTCCCCGAAAAAGGTGATTTTGCTGATTTGAATTGAAAATCACTTTTTCCCGTGATGACCAGTATAGATTTAACTCATAGTGTTGTTAATGTGAACTAACCGAATCCTGTCGAAATCTTAACTTGTCCAATCGTGCTTGATTGTTTTCTTTTTTTTGTTTTTTCAGGGATTTTCACGATTCTTATAAGAAATCAATGACTCTTGAAAAGGGATTTCAGACAAATTCAGATGAATTTGTGCGATACGGATCTAACGAACGATCTTTCGAAAAAAGTAAAAATACTAACTGAAATGCGAAGCGATTCTGTTCCGTTTTATGCTTTTCAGGCAGTTATCGTGGAGGAAAAAATTGGGTCAGTTTCACATATTTCAAACGTCCCTGAAGGGAGGCTTGGGAGAATATTACATGACCAATGAGAATTATTTCACCGGGCCGTTCAGGTATTTTCCGGAGATAAACCGGATGGGGTACCAGGCCGCCAGAAAGCCAATGCCTGTAACAAGTTGGAAAATAGCCAGCAGATCGCTAATCCGGATCTCGACCGGATAACTTGAGAAGATGAATGAACCATCGTTTCCGGGAATTTTCAGGATTCCGAATTCGATCTGAATCCAACAGATCAGAACGCCAAGAATTAGTCCCAATGTAGCTCCGGCCAGTGAAATCATCCAACCTTCAAAAAGAAAAATGGTACGAACCAGTTTCTGGTTGGCTCCCATGCTCTGAAGAATGGCAATGTCGGCCTTTTTGTCTATTATAAGCATCGAAAGCGATCCCAGAATATTGAAGGATGCAATAACTAAAATAAAAGCGAGAATGAAGAAAATGGCCCATTTTTCGGATTGCATCACCCGGTAAAAAAGTTCGTGTTGCTCGAATTGTGTTTTAACCGCAAACTGATTGCCCAAAACGTGCGCAATTTCATCTTTGACAACATCTTCGGATACGCCTTTCGTTAAGCCAACTTCAATTGCACTTACACGACCCTCCATCTGAAACAATTCCTGAGCGAAACCGAAAGGAACCAACACGTATTTGGAGTCAATTTCTTGTTGATTGGCAAATATTCCGGAAGCATAGATGGTGTTGTGGTTAAAGGTGTTCTCAATTGTTGGACGTCCTTTTGAGCCTTTTTGCAGTGTGTAAATGTGAATGGGGTCGGTAAAACTGAGGCCAACCGAAAGGTAATAAGCAACTCCTTGTCCAACCAATGCAAACGGAACATGATCAGCTTCGAGCAAAAAGCGGCCACTGGTAATGCTGCTGGTATCCAGTCTGGAAACCTGGTTGTAATTGGTGGGCACTCCTTTGATGGTGGCGAAGTATTGACGATTGCCATACATCAAAAAGGCGTCTTCTTCGATAATGGGAGTAACTGTTGAAATACCAGCAATCTGTTTAATTTTATCGATATCGATTGAATTCAATTCGAATGACTTGCCTTTTACGGTGTTGGTAATTTTTATATCCGGATCGAATGTTGAAAAAAGTGATTTGATCGAAAAATCGAGCCCGTTGAAAACAGATAAAATCACCACCAGCGCAAATGTGCCAACAGTAACACCCGCAATCGATACTCCGGAAATGATATTGATTACATTGACCGATTTTTTTGAAATCAGGTAACGACGGGCGATATAGAAGGCGGTTTTCAATGATTTACCAATTATCTATTTACAATTTACCATTTTCCATTCCCAATGTCGGGTGACTCTTTCCCAAAAATTTACTTCCAGGCTTTTACAATTAATCCGGTTCCGCTTTTGTGTTTCATTCCGAGGTCAAAAAAGTTCAGGATAAGGGCAAACGGATAAACGATGAGGTAATAAAACGGGAGAATTATAAAGAAAATTTTGCTTGCTCCCAGCATCAGGATCGGGTATTTCATCGACAGTTTCCACGATATTTTTCCAGGATTACCATACGAATAGCGCGCTTCAATTTTCGAAAATCCAACCGATTTCAATTTGCTTTCAATATCTGCGATGTTGTATCCGTCGCGAACATGTTCGTCAATAAATCCATGAACACCTTCTTCGTGATCATGGTCGTGCGAGTCGGAACCGCCTTGATCGGATGGAGTTGAAATCAGCAACATTCCTCCTTTTCTCATCGAAGCATAAAAATTCCGGAAAACTTGTACATCTTCCTCAATATGTTCCATTACATCAACTGAAAGGATCAGGTCGTATCTATCGGGTTCCTGAAATTGAGTGAGATCGGCCAGTTCGAACTTTACCCTATTGGCCAGTCCTGACTTTTGCATAAATTGATTACAATCTTCAATCTGTTCCGGTTTGATATCAACAGCTTTAATGTTTGCCTCAGCAAACCAGCGTGACATGCGATAGGTATATTGTCCGAAACCCGATCCGGCATCCAAAATAGATTTTACATCAGGAGTAGAATGGGATCGTTTACGAAGTTCTTTGCGAATATGCCAGGCCCGAAGCAACAGCAGGTCGAGCAACTGATAAAACAGCTTGCGTAACAGCGGAGTCTGGTTAAATACTTTTCCCAGCGAGCGTTTAATCGGATCGTATTGCATTTTTTTGTCTTGATTATTAGAATATTAGAGTCTTGAGTATTAGTGCTGAACTGTTTTCACTCAAGATTCAAGATTAGAAATTCAAGATTATTCTTTGAGCAGCCGGTCGATGTTATCGATGTAATCGAGGCTGTCGTCGATGTGGAAGTCGAGTTGAGGCACGATCCGGAGTTGTTTTCCAACTTTTAGTCCAAGCAGACCTCTTAGTTTTGAAGTGTGTTTTTTAATTTCAAGCAGAACTTCGGCTCCTTTTTCTGATGGAAAAATACTCAAGTAAACCCGCGCAACCGAAAGATCGGGCGAAATCCGGACATTGGTAACACTGAGCAAGATCCCGTGAAACAGGTCTTTCCCTTCTTTTTGCAGGATGTCGGCCATGTCCTTTTGGATCAGTCGCGATATTTTATTTTGACGAGTCGTTTCCATTGTATTTCTTTTTAGTCATTAAGCGGTCAAAGGTAATTAAATTTGTTCGAACAAAAGGAAACACAATTGGTTCAAGGATTCGAATATGGCATTGCCATCATCCGAATCGTTTATTTTCTTTAAGTTCGCGCTCAGAAATTACTTTAAACTTTTACCTTGATTTTCGATTACAGCCTTTGGGGACTTTTTCTGGCTAGCTTTCTGGCAGCAACAGTTGTGCCTTTTAGTTCGGAAGTTGTACTTACGGCAGTTTTGGCAAATGGAACCGATATTTATTCGGCCGTAATTGTTGCATCGTTGGGCAACTGGGTTGGAGGTATGAGTAGTTTTGCCCTCGGATATTTAGGGAAATGGGAATGGATTGAAAAATACCTTCGGGTTAAACGTGAAACTATTGAAAAATGGCACGATCGCTTGTATAAAAGAGGCGCCTTCTTTGCTTTCCTGACCTGGCTGCCCGGAGTTGGTGATATTTTTGCAATCGGACTTGGGGTTCTTCGATCAAACATTTGGATTGTTGCTGTTACGATGCTCGCCGGAAAATTTGTCCGTTATGTTGTTTGGGCCTGGCTCAGCGGGCTGGTATTCTGAATTCGATCATTTTTTTAAGCCTGATACACCGATATTTTGACCACATGGAGTTTTAGTTGTATTTGTTGTGTTATAATTCCTGAAACAAATTCGGGAAATCATAAAATATTTAACCACCAAATCCGTCCTCTCCGGAAGGACGATGATCAATCCAAAGCATATGATTTGTAGTAAAGAGAAAAATAGTTCTCTTTTACCGTCATAAAACTGTCATTCACCTATTGATTTTGCTGGGTTATCTACCCCATTAACTATTATTCTTGTTAAAAGCAGGAATTTTGACACGAAATGTTAACGAACACTTTACATACAGGAAACGTTTCGTATCAAAAATGTTTCCTTTCTTTGTGCTGAAATTAAAAGTAAACTCGAAAATGCAGGAAGAATTAAATTTTGACGATCCTAAATTTCTGGCTATTCTGGAACGAACTATCGAACTGTTTTCTGAATTTGGAATCAGAAACATAAACATGGATGATATTAGCCGAAATTTGGGAATTTCGAAAAAAACCCTTTATCTGTATGTGAAAGGTAAGGAAGATTTGATAGAAAAGCTTTTCTACTTTGATGAAATGAAGTGGATTAAAAAAATGTCAAAAATTAGATTTGAGGATTTAAATGCCATTGAAGTATTGATACAGGTCAGTTTGTTGGTTTTTGAAGAAATGGGAAAACTCGATTCGAAAATAAAATTTGAATTGAAAAAATACTACGAACCTATTTTCACCCAATTCATGGTTCGGAAACAGAACCAGATGTTTAATCAGATTAGTCAAAATATTCAACAAGGAATCACTGAAGGATTGTATCGCAGCGATGTAAACATCGATTTAGTGGCCGGTTTGTATGTGAGAAATCTCGTTGAAATGCACAATAAGGATTACTGCTTTGTTGAAAATATCACTTTCGAGCAGGTATTTCAAGTGATGTTCGAAAACCATATTCGTGCAATTTCAACCTTGGAAGGTATTGCCTACTTCGAAAAACGCAAATCAGAAATAAGTCAATCGAATAAAAATATTTTTAACCAATAAAGATTACAAAACATGTTCAGAAAACACAAACAGATTCTACTCCTGGCAGTAATGTTTCTAACCGGAACATTGCTTTCCAGTGCGCAGGAGCCAGTCCGGTTATCGCTTCAGGATGCCTTAAAATTGGCGATGCAAAACAACACGAACATCCTCAATTCGGATCTTGATCTGAAAATTGCCCAGAAGAAGGTTTGGGAAACCGTGTCTACAGGGCTTCCTCAAATCTCGGCGAAGGGCGCTTATCAGCACATTTTTAAAGTTCCAACGATGAGTTTTGGTGGCAAAACAACTTTATCAAATACTGAAGTCCCTTGGGATCCAGTGACCATGAGCGGAACAATGAGTTCGCTTCAACTTTTAAGCGGAGAAAGTATTTATTTAAACAGCGAGGCTGGTACTCCTATTGAACTTGGTGTTAAAAGCAATACAACTTTTGACTTTACGCTTTCACAGTTGATTTTCAGTGGATCGTACATCGTGGGTTTACAGGCTACAAAGGTTTACTATGGACTGACAAAACAAAATGCCGAGAAAGCAAAACTTGATGTCATCGAGACGGTTACAAATACCTATAACATGATTCAGCTGGCTGAAGAAAGTCGGAAGATTCTGGCACAAAACCTTGAAAACATTACTAAAACGTTGTACGAAGTTTCGGAAATGAATAAACAAGGATTTCTGGAAAAGACAGATGTTGATCAACTTGAATTAACCGGAAACACGGTTCGTAATGCGATGAACCAGATTGACAGCAACTTGGATATGGGTTACCGTTTGCTGAAAATTCAGATGGGTATGGACGATGCTGCAAAGGTTGAATTGAGCGACCCATTGGAGTCGGGCGAATCGCTTACAGCATCGAGCGTACAACTTTTTTCCGAATCATTTAATATTGGCCAGAATGTTGATTATCAACTCATTCAAACTTCTGAAAAAGCAGCCAAATTAGAGCTGGATTTAGCAAGGGCAAGTTACCTTCCAACTATAGCAGGGTTCTACAATCATACCGAAAAGTTAAAAGCTCCGGCATTCGATTTTTCACCCAAAGATGTGGTGGGCGTAAATTTAAGTTTGCCAATCTTTAGTAGCGGTCAACGTTCTTCGATAGTGTCTCAAAAGCGTTTCGCGCTTGAGAAAGCAAAAAATACACGGCAGTATGTTTCAAGCAGTCTGGCCATGCAATCCACCCAGTATCAGAACGATTTAAAACTGAAACTTGAAAAATATCAGAATCAGAAAAAAAGCAAGGAATTATCTGACGACATCTACCAGCGTACGCTTGAAAAATACAAACAGGGTGTGGCTACAAGTATGGATCTGATGACCAGCCAAAACCAATACCTGACCAATCTGACCAACTATTATCAGGCGATCTATGATTTGCAGGGTTCAAGGTCGAAATTGGAAAAATTGTTCAACATCAATCCGAATGCTGAAAACAAATAGAAATTCATAAAACAACAAATACGAAAAAACAATGAAAAAAATTATTTACTATTCTGCACTGATCGCATTTTTGGTTTCGTGCAGCCAGAATACCGACAAAAAGGCGGAGCTTGAAAAGCTAAAAACGCAGCACGATCAACTCGCTACACAAATAGCCCAACTCGAAGCCGAAATCAATCCTGAAGGAGCAAAAGCAGAACAGAAAGCAATTACCGTTAAGGTTTCACCATCCACCGAGTGTGTATTCAATCACTACATTCAGGTACAGGGAACTGTTGACGGCGATCAAAACATTGCTGTAAGTCCACAGATGTCAGGCATTGTAACTGGCGTGTATGTAACCGAAGGTTCTCCGGTGAAAAAGGGTCAGGTAATGGCTGATTTAGATGCCCAGGTTTTGAAACAATCGCTCGAAGAAGTGAATACTCAGCTGCTTCTTGTTAATAGTATTTACGAAAAGCAAAGCGCACTGTGGGATAAGAAAATTGGGAGCGAAATCCAGTATTTGCAGGCAAAAAACAACAAGGAATCGCTCGAAAAACGTGTGAATACGATGAAGGAACAGCTAAAATTGGCAAAAATTATTTCGCCAATCAGCGGTACTGTCGAAAGTGTCCCGTTACGTGTTGGACAGATGGCCTCACCTGGAATGCCAACATCTACAATTCGTGTGATCAATATGAATGTGGCAAAAATTTCGGCTGACGTGGCTGAAACTTATGCTACCCGGATTAAAGACGGAAACGCTTGTTTGGTCAATTTCCCTGATTTAGGAAAAGACATTGAGACTAAGCTAAACTTCACCAGCCGTTTTATCGACCCAACCAATCGCACGTTTAAGGTGGAATGTAGAGTTTCGTCGAAAGATGCAGAGTTGCGCGCCAACATGATCGCCTACATCAAAATCAAGGATTATACCAACGAAAAAGCATTCTGTATACCCGTGAATTACATTCAGAGCAATCAGGATGGCAAATTTATTTATATCGCCAAACAAAATGGCAACCAATGGACTGCCGAAAGAAGAATGGTTAAAACAGGTATGGATTACGATGGAGTCATTGAAGTGCTGGAAGGACTTACCGCTGGCGAAAATATCATCACCGCCGGATTTCAGAATTTAAACCCAGGTGAAATTGTAGTTTTCTAATTCCAAAAATGACCTATTATGTCGAAAGAAAACAAGTTTAAAGAATTTTTTGCAACAAGCTGGGCTATTGATAACCGGACAAGCGTTTACGTTCTTGCGTTCCTGATATCGGTACTCGGTATGATGAATTACTATTTTATCCCGAAGGAGCAATTCCCTCAGGTAGTAATTCCATATATCATTGTAAGTACGCCATATCCGGGAACTTCTCCCGAAGATATTGAAAACCTGGTTACCCGTCCAATCGAAAAACAATTGAAATCGATTTCGGATGTAAAGAAGATAACCAGTAACTCAGTTCCTGATTTCTCTTCAATTATCGTTGAGTTTGACCCTAATTTGTCGATCGAAACGGCAAAACAGCGCGTTCGCGATGCTGTCGACAAATCGAAAAGTGATCTTCCGACCGACTTGCCTTCGGATCCTTCGATTATGGACGTTGACATTTCGGCGATGCCGGTGATGTACCTCAATATCTCCGGAAACTATGATCTGGATAAATTGAAACATTATGCAGAAATCGCTCAGGATAAGATTGAAGGCCTGAAGGAAATTACCCGTGTTGATATTGTTGGAGCATTGGATCGTGAAATCCAGGTGAATTGCGACATTTTCAAGATGCAGGCGGCAAAAGTTACTTTCAGCAACATTGAACAGGCCGTTGCCATGGAAAACATGACCATTTCAGGTGGTACTTTAACCAATAATGGTGTCCGTAATACTGTCCGGATTAAAGGTCAGTTTGCCGATGTACAAACGCTGAAAGATATTGTGGTTCATTCTTCAAGTGGCGCTTTTGTTAAATTAAGCGACATTGCTGATGTAAAAGATAGCTTTAAAGAACAGGAAAGTTTTGCCCGTCTGGATGGTAAAAATGTAATTACCCTGAATGTGATCAAAAAGAATGGTGCAAACCTGTTGGACGCTTCGGATCAGATTGTACAAATTGTTGCGGATCTGAAAGATCGTGAGTTTCCCAAAGGCATGGATGTTACCATTACTGGCGACCAGAGCCGTCATACCCGAAATACTCTGGAAGAATTGAATAACACTATCATCATCGGATTTATTCTGGTAACCATTGTGCTGATGTTCTTTATGGGCTTTACCAACGCTTTCTTTGTTGGTTTGTCGGTACCACTCTCTATTTTTGTGGCTTACCTGATCATTCCGGGACTAGGCTTTACGATGAACATGATCGTGATGTTTGCATTCATCTTTGCCCTCGGGATTGTGGTTGACGATGCCATTGTGGTCATCGAAAATACACACCGTCTGCACAAGTTCAATCCCGATATTAATATAGCGGCCAAGAAGGCGGCAGGTGAGGTCTTTCTTCCTATTTTATCAGGAACATTAACAACATTGGCTCCATTCTTTCCATTGGCCTTCTGGCCGGGAATCGTTGGTCAGTTTATGCATTATTTGCCAGTAACATTGATTATTACGCTGTTCGCTTCGCTCTTTGTCGCTTATGTCTTTAATCCGGTATTCGCCGTTTCATTTATGAAACACGAGTACGATCAGGAATTTCAGGAAGGAAGCGGTTGGAAAAAGATTCGAAATATCATGATTATTATGCTGGCATTTGCCGCTGTATTTTATGCTACGAAAGTATATGGACTGGCCAACTTCTTGGTGTTTGCGGTACTGATGATCTTGTTCTTCCATTTTATCCTCAAAAGAATGATCACAACCTTTCAGGAGAAAACGTGGCCATGGATTATGGGTATTTATGAAAGGCAGCTGCGTATGATTCTGAAAGGCGGGCGTCCGGTAATGATTTTGGGTGGAATGATCGGACTTTTCATTTTAACCATCTTCATTACAGGTGCAGTTAAACCTACGGTATTGTTTTTCCCCGATAGTAATCCAAATAATATCTACGTCTATATAAAAATGCCGGGAGGTACTGATCAGAAAGTAACTGACAGTATCACAAGTGTTGCCGAGCAGCGCGTTTATAAAGTAATCGGTAAAAATAATCCTGATGTTGAATCCATTATTTCGAACGTAACCATTGGTGCGGAAGAACAAGGATTTGCTTCAACGGGAACTCCGTTCAACAAGGGAAAAGTATCAATCAATTTTGTGGAGCATAAATACCGCACGACAGGAGTATCAACAACAGAATACCTTGAAATTCTTCGGAAAGAGGTGAAAGATATTCCGGGAGCTGAAATTTCGGTTGACAAAGACAGCAACGGGCCACCGACCGGGAAGCCAATCAACATCGAGATTACCAGCGAAAATCTGGAGAATCTGATTGCTGATGCAAATGCTTTTAAGGATCATATTAAGTCGATGAATATTCCGGGAGTTGAAGAATTGAAGTCCGATTTTGAAATGAATTCTCCTGAAATCATTGTTCAGATTGATCGTGACCGGGCCCAGCGTTTGGGAATTTCAACCGGACAGATTGGGCTTGAAATTCGTACTGCTTTGTATGGAAAAGAAATCTCAAAATTTAAGCAAGATGAAGATGAATATCCAATCATGCTTCGGTACGAAAAAGTGACCCGCGATAACATCGATGCTTTGGTGAACCTGATGATTACTTACCGGGACATGAATTCGGGTATGTTACGTAGTATCCCGTTGTCAACCGTGGCTAAAATTGATTATACATCATCTTATGCCGGAATCAAGCGACTCGATCAAAAGCGTGTGATCACAGTTTATTCTAATGTTCTTTCAGGTTATTCTGCTAATGATATTGTTCCAGTTATCAAACGTGAAGCCAAGAATTTCACATTCCATGAGGGTACGAACATCAAGTTGACCGGAGAACAGGACGATCAGGCGGAAACGGCTACATTCCTTTTGAAAGCAATGATTATCGCCCTTGGTGCAATATTCTTTATCCTGATTACTCAGTTTGGTTCGGTTAGTAAATCACTTATTATTCTAAGTGAGGTTATCTTCAGTATCATCGGTGTTTTACTGGGAGTCATGATTTTTCACATGGATTTGGTGATCATGATGACCGGACTTGGAGTGGTAGCGTTGGGAGGTATTGTCGTCCGAAACGGAATTCTGATTGTCGAATTTATCGATTCGAAGAAAGCAGAAGGCATGCCTACACGGCGTGCAATCATCGAAGGTGGAAAAACCCGTATGACGCCGGTAATTCTGACCGCAACAGCAACCATGCTTGGCTTGGTTCCGTTGGCAGTGGGTATGAATATTAACTTCACCACGATGTTTACGGAATTGAATCCACACATTTACTTTGGTGGAGATAATGTGGCATTCTGGGGTCCATTGGCCTGGTCAATCATTTTTGGATTGAGCTTTGCTACATTCCTAACCCTGATGTTTGTTCCTGCATTGTACGAGCTGGATTATACCATCAAACTGAAGATGAAAAAACGCAAAAATCTGAAACGAATCAAAGCGTTAACTAAATAGAAGGTTTTGGATAAATAAATAGGATAGGGGCTAACTCACAAAGAGTTAAGCCCCTATTTTTATTTTGATTTTGGCCGGAATAAACCTTCGTGAGTTTCTTTAATTAGATCAATTATTGGGATATTTGCCGGGCAGCGGGATAAATCTATCCTTTTCAAATTTTCTTCGGTAGGGAAATTGCCCGGAAACCAATGGTCTTTTTCCTGAAACATGTTGTATCGGTAGAGCCCAAAGTCTTTCATATCGTAGCATTTCCAGAGCGTTCTAAAGCGCAATATTTCAGGAATATTCAATCCTGATGGATCATTCTCCATTACGTATGCATCAAAGTTGGAATAAGGATCGAGTTGTTTTTGCTCATCAAGAACTTGTTTGATCTGGTCATCTTCAGGCGAAATAGGAGCGGGGGCCGGAAAAATGCCGTTGAGGTGCTCAAACTGGGCGGTTACCGGTAATCCAAAAGTTAGCGTGTGAATAGCCGAATGGCTCAGGCAAAATCGGGCATTCCATTGAATAGGATGAAGAGGTGCTGTCAATTCGGTCAGCTTTTGCGAAGGTCGGAAAAGCTGGCCTCCTTTGTCGTTGGGCGAAATAATAAACACGCCCATGTCTTTCGATTCGGCCAGATCAATCGCTGCTTTATTTCGCTGGAAAAAATAGTAATAGTGAAGGTTTACAAAGTCGAACAGGTCAGTTTCTATGGCTTTCAGAATAACATCAAGCGGTGCATGAGTGCTGAATCCGACATGTTTGATGATTCCCTCTTCTTTCATCTTTAGCAATTCTTCAACCGGACCATCTTTGGTACAGGCAGTTTCCAGCAGATTCATCGTATTGATTCCGTGCCAGGCATAAAAATCGAAATAATCGGTTTTCAAAGCTTTTAATTGACTGAGAACCATTTTTCGTGTGTCCCCGGCAGTTTTCGGATTTCCTTTAGTCATCAAAAAATACGAATCGCGCTTCACTTTGAGTTCATCGTTCAGAACCCGACCATAAACATGTTCGCTTTTGCCATATCCATGCGCAGTTTCAATTAAGTTGATTCCTTGCTCCATGGCTTTTTGAACTGTATCGCGACATTGATCAAGGGTATCTTGTGGAATTTCTTCACGTGGTTCAGCCGATGCGTGTTTGTATCTCATGCCTCCCAATGTAATTACGCTTACCATTTTGTTGGTTTTCCCGAAGCGGCGGTATTCCATTTTTGGGCGATAAATCGTTAAGTTCTTAAAATCCATATCCTGTTTTAAAAAGAATCGGTGAAAATAATCAAAGTAAACAGAAAACAGGTGGGGAAGTTTAGAGAGAGTTGCTTTGCAGAAGGGCTTGGGCAATAATCAAATCAGTAGGAGTTGTAATTTTAATATTTTCGCGGTTTCCTTCAACCATCTGGATCGAAAATCCTGCTTTTTCTGCAACCGAAGCATCGTCGGTAAATGAGGTGTCGAATTCCTGTTTAAAAGCGTCTAGAATTTGCTCACTTCGGAAAGTTTGCGGTGTTTGAACGCTGAAATACTGGCTTCGGTCGACCGAAATATTCAGATTGCCTTCTTGTCTAAGAAGCGATTCGTTGACTGGTAGTACAGGAATTGCATTTCCGCTTTTTTTAGCAGTTTCGAGACATCTTTCGAGGGTTTCTTTACTCACCAGTGGTCTGACTCCATCGTGTATAAAGACGATCCCTTTGTTCTCAATTTGCGAAAGTCCGTTCTGAACAGAATGGAATCGGGTTTTACCTCCGAAAACAACCTGATGCGATAGGGAAAATGAATGTTTTAGGCATAATTCTTTCCAGAACTGGTGTTGATCTTTGGGAAGTACAAGTATGATTTTGCTTTCAGGGTCGAAATCGTGAAAAATCTGGATGGTATGCATCAAAACAGGTTTTCGGTGCAGTTCCAGAAACTGTTTTGGGATTTCGGTTCCCATACGGCTTCCCGAGCCTCCGGCAACAATAATGACAAAGTTTTTCATACGTTCTTCCATTACTGCAAAAGTACGATTTCAGCGCAAATGCCAATAGGTTTCAAAACTGTTTATTTGCAAGAAAATCAGAAGGAAACTTGTTGCTCCTGGTATGTTTTAGCAATATTCTTTTTCCATTTGACTGCAAAGAGGTGACAACAAAAAATCCACCAGATCAATGACCTACTGGATTTTTAGATGTGGGCGGTACTGGATTCGAACCAGTGACCCCTACCCTGTCAAGGTAATGCTCTAAACCAACTGAGCTAACAGCCCTTTTCGTGCCACAAAAATATAAATTTTTTACAATGTTTCTTTATTGGTGAATAAATCGGCTAAATTTGAGATTTTAGAATCAGAAAACTATTTTTGTTTTTTAATGTATGGGGTTATTCGTGGGTTAATTTTCCTAATAAATGATTGGTTTTGAACAATTAAAATATTTCGGATGAACAGAGAAATTCGTTGCATTGGTATTCTGTTTTGCTTGTTTCTTTCCGTTTTGGCATTTAGTGCCAAGGCTAGCGACAACACAACCGGCAAATCATATGATGAAACCATCTTCGTAATTTCGAATTTCTCAGGCGTAGATGCTAATCTCAATGAAACCCGCAGCATTAAAGAACTTCTTGATCAAAACATTGGTGGTTTCAGGTTTTATCTTGAATGGGAAAAGCAGCAGAATCAGCTCGTGATTAAAAAGGCCGACGGAACTTCCATTTCGCTTAGGCAGACTATGCACGAAATCAAGAACTATCTGGAGAACAAGCCAGATAAAATACTGACTCTTTTTCTTGATTTCAGCACAAACATCAACGAGTTAACCGATATCTTTCAGGAGTTGGGTATCAATCAGTACTTGTACACATACGATGTAAAGGAAGGTTGGGCACCTGTAAAAACCATGATCGAAGAAAATAAACGATTGGTTGTTTTTTCAATGCAGGAACACCGCAACAGTCCGGATTGGCTTCATTATGTCTGGAATCATGCCGTTGAACCTTATTTTTCGATTTGGGAAGCTCCGGTTTTTAAAGGAGAATTTCTTAAAGGCGACCCTAAAAATAGCCTGTTGATCTATAACGACTACAACTTCCCACGGAAAGGCGAAAACATAAACAATGCAAAATATGAAACCAATCAAAATCCTTACCTGATTGAACACGTTAAAAATACCTGGACAAATACCGGCAAAACACCTAATTTCATTATGCTTGATCGTTACGAAAATTGGGTTGTTGGTATAGTTTCTTATTTAAAAGGATTCAAAACGATTAAGGGCACGATCACATACAATACCCAGGTTCTTGATTACGTGAATTGGGATAAAATTGGTAGTCTTACCAGCGGAAAATACTGTTTCCCTGTTGGCCCGGGGGATAATCTGACCTTGACACCTAAAAGTCCCGGATTTCGATTTACTCCGGAAACCGTTACATTTAACGAACCCAGCCAAAGTGTTATTCAGCATTTTGTAGCTACGTCGATGGAAATTACAGACAATCTGGAAGGTCATTACACCTTTGCCAAAGAAGGCCATGATTTCAGCATCAATGGATTCGATGGAAAGGCGTATAACGTTAAGTTCGGGAACGACTCGATCCGATCGACAGTTGCGTTTTTTGATGAAAAAAAATATATTATACTCCCGGGTGCCGAATCATTCAAAATTCGGGATCACGATTTTACGGTGGCCGCCTGGGTGAAGATTAAAGAGTATTTGCCCAATAAGGAAGATTACTGTATCCTTGGAACAAAGACAAGTTCCTACCAGAAGGGGATTCACCTCTTGATCAGGAAACAAAAGCCATATTTTGGATTCTACAACAATGACTTGAGGGGCAAAACAAATCTTGAGGCCGGTAAATGGTATCATTTGGTTTGGAGATACAATAAATTAAGCGGTGAGCAAGCTATATTCCTGAACGGAAAGCTGGATAGTCGTTCACTGGGGCATCCGGCATATAAAGGCCGTGATAATCTGTACATTGGACTTGCAGGTTTCAACAAGGCTTCATATATGTATGGATCTATCGATAACCTTAGTATCTGGTCAAGAGCGCTTGGCGAAGAAGAAATTTGGGGAATGAGCAAAGATGTGATTGAAATTGTTCCTGTAAAGAATATTTTAATTCTTTATCCAATTTTATCCAGGAGCCTCATTGCGCTGGTGATCTTCTTTTTAATCGTGTTTTCCTACTTTAAGATCCCTTTCCGGAAATTGAAAAAACACCCGTCAACTGCCGATAAAATCAGGAGTATTGAGAATGCCATTATTCATAAACCCGAA
This sequence comes from Aquipluma nitroreducens, assembly GCF_009689585.1. Classification (GTDB taxonomy): domain Bacteria; phylum Bacteroidota; class Bacteroidia; order Bacteroidales; family Prolixibacteraceae; genus Aquipluma; species Aquipluma nitroreducens. The sequence goes on from NZ_AP018694.1 coordinate 2,674,038, forward strand.
ACAAATTACATTCAGCTTTTCGGCGATTTTAAAGTCCTTGATAAAAACGGGATTGACATCAGTAGTCAGTTTACTCCAAAACTGAAACAGCTTTTCCTGATTATCCTTTTATATTCTCAACGCAACAAAAATGGAATTTCAACGAAAGAACTGACAGATATTCTTTGGTCGGGTCATTCGTCTCAAAGCGCCAAAAACAGCCGTGGCGTCACCATCCGCAAATTGCGACTCATCATCGAATCGCTCGAATCTGTTCAGATTAATTTTCAGATCGACCGCTGGTCAATGGTTTTCGACGGTAACGTGTACTGCGATTACGTGGAGTGTTTAAAACTGCTGAAGCGGGAAAAAATTCACGATACCGATTTTAACCTGAACTTCTATCACATCATTCAGGAAGGCGAGTTATTTAAAGGTGAATCGTATGACTGGCTCGACGATTTCAAAGGATTTGTAGGGAACAATATTGTTGATGTTCTCCTGAAATTTATCAATGAACTAACTGTTGAAAACGACAATGAATTAATCCTGAAGTTAACTGACCGAATTCTGGTGACTGATCCGGTAAACGATCAGGCATTGGCCTATAAACTGAAAGTTTTGGTCAATCAGAACAATTCTAATCTGGCTCGTTTTACTTTTGATCGCTTTTGTCTGCTCTATGAGGAGCTTTATGGCGAAAAATTCTCCATGAAATTTGAGGAATTGATTGCCTGATATAAAATATGTTTTTGAGCAGGGTTAATTTTATTAAAAAATCAATTATATTGCTCAAAATCAAAGATTTTTCCCGTTTTCAACAGTCTTTTCAGGGCTGATATTAACCTGAAATTAACCTTGCCTTAACCCGTCCGTAAACACCAGCTAAAGCCTCGCTAATTGCTCGATATTACATTTGTGCAATGATTCTAATTCCAGTATTCCCGGGAATTGAGTCGATCAAAACGATTATTTTATGAAGATTTGGAATTCTGTTCGTAGTTTGTTTAGCGGCAAGAGAGCTTTTGTGGTAGTGATTTCAATAGGATTGATTATTGGGATGGTTTTTATGTTTGCCGGTAGCAAAGCCGTACATTATACATCAACCGACGAATATTGTTTTTCATGCCACGTTCATCCGCATGCTGAACAAAGCTGGAAACTTTCGCCTCACTACGATAACAAATCTGGAGTAATTGTTCATTGTGTCGAATGTCATCTTCCGCCGGAAGGACATGGAATGTTATATGCTAAAGCTAAACACGGAGCCAAAGATGTTTATGGCTATTTGTTTAAAGATTCTGCCGACTATAAATGGGCTGCAAAGCGAAAACTTGAAATGGCCAAGAAATATACGTATGTTGAATCATGTGTAAGATGTCACAAAAACTTATTCCCCAAAACACTTACTGTTGCCGGAGAAAATGCCCACTTAAATTATCTGACAAGTAAGGAAGATGTCTCTTGCCTCAATTGCCATCTGAATGTAGGTCATTTTGACCCTAACGCCAAACACGAACACGACGCCAACTTTGGAGTAAATATTACTCAGAATACACAAATTTATGCTGAAGCAACTCCGGTTACCAGTTTTGCCAACTTTACCGAAAAAGTTCCCGGGACCGGTTTGACTTTTGACATGGTAGCTATACCTGCTGGCCAGTTCATCATGGGAAGTTCGAAAAAAGAACCTTTTCATAAACCTGATGAAAGTCCGATGCATCCAGTAAAAGTTTCGCGATTTTTTATGGCAAAAATAGAAGTAAGCTGGGACGAATACCTGGAGTTCTTTAAAGCAACATCGTCGCAGGGTCGCAAAGAAGCTGAAGTGAATAAGGATGTTGATGCAATTTCAGGCCCTACTCCGCCGTGGGGTGCTCCTGACCAGGGATGGGGAAAAGGCTCACGCCCGGCCATTACAATGACCTGGAAAGCCGCAAATACATATTGCCAGTGGCTATCGAAAGTTACCGGCAAAAAGTACAGGCTTCCAACTGAAGCAGAATGGGAATATGCAGCCAGAGGCGGAACCAAAACGCCGTATTTTTTTGCCGGAAGTCCGAAAGATTATACTTCTGAAGGGTTTTTCAAAAAGATATTTGGCGCCGATACCACGACAATTAATTCATATGTAGCTTATAAAGCGAACAGCATGAGTCAGACCGTTGAACCAGCTTCAGTAAAGGCAAATGCTTTTGGCCTGAAGAATATGTTGGGCAATGTGTATGAATTCTGCTCCGACTATTATTCTCCTACGGCCTATGCTGCGTATAAAAAGGGAGCTGTTAATCCGAAGGGACCCAAAAGAGGGAAGGAGCATGTAATCAGGGGAGGATCTTTTAAAAGTGATGCCCGTGATGTAAGAAGCGCCGCACGCGATTTTACCAAAACCACCGAATGGTTGGTTACCGATCCACAAATGCCTAAAAGTGTTTGGTGGTATTCCGACTGTGTTGACATTGGTTTTAGGGTAGTTTGTGAAGTAGATGAAAATGTAAAATAGAAAACACATCCAGATGGAAAATAATAAAGGTTTAAATAGAAGACGGTTCCTGGAGTCAACTGCTCTGGCAAGCATTGGATTATTAGGTGCAAGTGTCGCCATTTCGGGATGCAAAAAGGCAAATAATGCCAAAATACTTGGATTGCCGCCCATTTTAAAGGCTGCACCAAAAGGTAAAAAATTACGCGCTGGATTAGTTGGTGTTGGCAATCGTGGAACCGGGGCTGCTTTAAATTTTATTAGCTCAGGGCCAGATTTGCATATTGTAGCTTTGGCTGATGTTTTTCAGGATAAAGTTGATGCAGGTCGTGAGAGGTTTGCGAAACTAAAGATGGAAATTCCAGCCGAAAACTGCTTCTCGGGATTCGATGCCTACAAAAAATTGATGGCACTGCCCGATGTCGATGTGGTTATTCTGGCCACTCCACCGCAATTCAGACCTGAACATTTGAAGGAAGCCGTTTTGCAGAATAAGCATGTTTTTATGGAAAAGCCTGTGGCGGTCGATCCCGTTGGAATTCGGTCGATCATTGCCAGTGGCAAAAAGGCCGAGGCCATTGGTCTGAATATCGTTACAGGTACTCAGAGACGCCATCAGGAAGATTACATTGAAACCTATAAACAAGTCGCCAATGGAGCCATTGGAAAACTTGTTTCAGCCAGGGCATTCTGGAATCAGAACCACGTTTGGTTCCGTACCCGCGAGGAAGGTTGGGACGACATGACTTATATGGTTCGCAACTGGAATAATTTCTGCTGGTTATGTGGCGATCATATTTTAGATACACACATTCATAACATCGATGTGATCAACTGGTTTGTAGGCCGTCCACCGGTAAGCGCCGTTGGCTATGGAGGCCGCGCACGACGAATAACTGGTGATCAATATGACTTTTTCAGTGTCGATTTCGACTACGGAGATGGCTTTTTCTCGCACAGTATGTGTCGTGAAATCGACAATTGCGCCAACAACACAGGCGAATTCATTATGGGAACCGAAGGATATACCAATTGCGTGAACACCATTTGGAATTTGGACGGATCGGTAAAGTGGAAGTTCGAATATCCGAAAGATGAAAACGGGAACGAGACCAGTTCGCTGAAAATTCCGGCTTACGTGCAGGAACACATGCATCTGGTTCATTCCATTCGTACAGGAGAATATGTAAATGAGGCTGAAACGACTGCAAATTCAACGCTTACCGCAATCATGGGAAGAACGTCGGCTTACACCGGTAAAAAAGTAACCTGGGAAGAAATTTTTAAATCCGACATGGATCTTGGGCCAGAGAAAATTGAATTTGGTTCGGTTGACATGCAGTTTGAAGTGCCAGTGCCGGGAACTGCACACAAAGCATAAATCGAGTAAAATAAATTAATACAATAGAATTCAATACACACGTGCTTTTTCATCCTATTAACCGGGATGCTTTTCTAAACCAACCAACACTGCCAGCAAGGGAGAATTAATCCTCCTGAGCTGGCAGTCTTTTAATATCAGGCGCGATTGAGCTTCCTTTGTAAAATGACATTTTCAAACTTAAAAACTATATCTTTAACCCACAATTAACCCTGATTAGACTGTAAGTTTCTTTCAGGAATAAAGAAAACTGCCAAAACAAACAAACCTATGTTTTCACTCATAATTCCGGTTTATAATGAGGAGGGGCTGATCGAGGAATTGGTAGCTCGTTCGGTTAAAGCGCTTGAGTCGTTTACTACAAACTATGAGATTTTATTTGTTAACGATGGCAGCGTTGACTCCACGCTCCGGAAGCTGATTGAAGCGCGAAAACAATACCCAAGAATAAAGATTGTTGACCTGTCCAGAAATTTTGGACACCAGGCGGCTTTTACTGCCGGGCTGGAAATGGCTTTGGGAAACTATGTGGCCATGATGGATGGTGATCTTCAGGATCCACCCGAACTATTAGCGGAGATGTACCGAATGATTAATGAAGATGGATTTGACATTGTTAGTGGAAAGCGGCAAGGGCGTAAAGGGAAGCGACTGAGAGTTGCCACTAATTTATTCCATGCATTTTTCAAAAAAGTATCAGGAATCGAGGATATGGAAAATTCGGGTAATTTTTCAGTCATGAACCGTTCGGCCGTGAATGCCATTGTACAGATGAAAGAAACGATCAGGTACTTACCCGGATTGCGTTCGTTTATTGGATTTAGGCAGGGCTATGTTGAATATATTCGCGAAGCCCGTTTGGAAGGAGAACCCAAAATGACTCTTGGAAAATTAATCGTTTTGGGCGCCGACGCTATTTTCTCCTTTTCTAAGTTCCCGATTAAGGTTTGCCTTTTTCTGGGTACCATCGGAACCATCGTTTTTTTCATTGCCGGAATCTATGCTTTGGTTGGAAAAATTCTCGGATTCGCACTGTTTGGTTGGTCTTCAACGGTTTTAAGCATTTATTTCCTCGGATCAATTCAACTTATTTTTCTGGGAGTTGTGGGCGAATATGTGTATCGCATCTATAAAGAATCTCAAAACCGTCCTATCTATCTGGTCAAGAAGTTTTACGATGCCGACGCTGAATGATGGAAGAAAGAAAACTGAAGCTAATTTTTATAATTCTCGCATTGGCAATGCTGTTTGCAATGCTACTGATCAGTCGTGATGCCGGCATTTCGGGCGACGAGGAAGTTCATTACAAGCAATCTGAAATGGTATATCACTATTTCAGTAGTCTTGGTGCCGACCAATCTTCGCTTAATACACCCCAAACCCATCTTAAATACTACGGACAATCGTTCGATAATTTGGTTACTATCTTCATTCACTGGTTCGGCATTGAAGATATATACACTTTCAGGCATCTGATGAGCAGTATCTCCGGTTGGCTTACCATTCTGGTAACAGCTTTATTTGCCGCATACATTTCAGGATATGGCGCAGCAATTCTGGTATTGCTCCTGTTCGCCGTTTCGCCCACATTCCTGGGTCATGCCCAAAATAATCTGAAAGATATTCCTTTTGCTTTGGCTTACATCTCAAGTATTTATTATTCGCTTCGCGTCGTTTTTACTGAAGGTAGACTAGTCAGAAAAGATGTTTTACTTTTGATTTTAAGCATCGCTTTATCTATCGGAATTCGTGCCGGTGGGATTCTGGTTATTTTTTACCTCGGCTTTTTCATGTTTCTGAAATTTATTTTGGATGTAATTCAGCGGAAAATACCTGATTTCGAAAACATAAAACGGCAACTGATTCTATTCTTCGGAATATCTATTTCAGGATATTTGTTGTCATTGATTTTTTGGCCTTATGCGCTGCAAAATCCGATACTCAATCCATGGAAATCGTATCAACTGATGACTCATTTCCCAACAACTGTAAGGCAAATTTTTGAAGGAAATTTCGACTGGTCCGATTTTCACCCGTGGTACTATTTGCCTAAATACATGGCGATTACCATTCCAATTGTTGTTTTTGCCGGAATATTGCTGTTTTTTCTGACTATTAGGAAACAGTATTCCGACAAACAGAAAATTCAGTTGCTTTTGCTGGGTTTCAGTATTCTGTTCCCAGTTGTTTTTGTTTTACTGAAACAGTCTAATTTATATGGTTCGTGGCGTCATTTTTTGTTTGTTTATCCCGGAATTATTCTCATCGCTGCTCTTGGATTTTATGCGCTTCTAAGTCGCTATAAACAACGGATTGTTCGGCTTTCAGTCGTTGTTTTATTCCTGATTTTGGCAATTCATCCAGTTTGGTTTATGGCAGCAAACCATCCGTATTATTACCTGTACTACAATCAGTTTACTGGTGGACTGAAAGGTGCTTATGGAAATTACGAAACCGATTATTATTACCACAGCATGCGCCAGGGAGCCGAATGGCTTCAGGATTACTTGAAAAGTAAGTCCAATAATACCAAAATTGTTGTTGGCGCAAATTTTCCCAGCCAATGGTTTTTCAGAAATGATAAAGACATTGATTTTGTATATTTTCCCTGGCAAAAGCGTAGCGAGTATAATTGGGATTACGCCATTGTTGCAAATAGCTATATTCCGCCTTTCCAATTAAAAAATAAAATCTGGCCGCCATCCAATACAATTCATACTATCTTTGCTGACGGAATCCCGATTTGTGCAGTCATTGAGAGGGTTACAAAAACTGATTTTGAAGGTATTCAGGAACGGAACAAGGGCGATAACATTAAATCTGCGTTGTTATTTGAAAATGCTGTGGGGTTTGACCCGAAAAATGAGCTGCTCTGCTATAAATTTGCTGAAGTTTTACTGGCAACAGGGAAGGTTGATGAGACTAATCAGATGCTGGCTAAGTGTTTGAAAATTAATCCAGATTATGAAATGGCTCTGATTTTATTGGGAGACGAAGCACTGAAAAGTGGGGACGTTCAAAAAGCTTCCAAGTTTTATGAACGTACGATTCAGGCAAACAGAAAGTATTATGGCGCTTACCCAAAGCTGGCCGGAATTTATGCTGAAACCAATGTTCTGAAGGCTCGTCGGATTCTGAAAGATTGTCTGAAACTGAACTCAAGATATAAACCAGCCCTGGAAGCTTTGGCTGATACATACCGGAAATCGAATCCGGAGATTGCACGGAAATATGATGAAATGAGCCAGAAAGTTAGTAACTCAAAAAATTAAAATTAATAATCTGGCGAATTCCATCTGGCAATTAAAAAGCAAATTATTAACACATGAACTGATACTGAAAATAAAATAACTTTTAAAATTTGAAGCAATGAAAAAATCACTAATGTTGGCTCTTGTAAGCCTAATGTTTGTTGGTGGAATGACAAAATTGTATGCTCAGGAAGATTCGGCTAAGGTCGCCGAAGAACCAAAAGATACTATTTCGATTGACACTATGGATCCAGTTTATTACGAAGATGAAGCAACCAAGGAATCATCAAATACGTTGACTTATGCCATTATTGGCGGAATTGTTGTGATTGGTGGTGCGGCTTTCTTTTACATTAAAAAGAAAAAAAAGTAATTAATCGGTAAACACCATAAATGAAGCTCTTCGGAAACGGGGAGCTTTTTTTGTGCTTATTCTGTTTGAAAGTTTAGATCGTCAATCGGTGCCTTAAAATTTTAACTTTCGGGATATTGGTTTTAAAATTTTATTTCAGTAACCTACTTAATTTCTTCTTATTAAATGCATACATTTTACTTATTAGTAAGTATATTTGTCACGAATAAAACGCATAAACGATGTCGGTAACACGCGAAAAAATACTGGAACTTGCTGAAGAATTAATACTGAACAAGGGATATAATGGCTTCAGTTATCAGGACATCTCGACTGTAATGGGAATTAAAAATGCAGCGGTGCATTATTATTTTCCCAGTAAAGATAACCTGGGTGTCAGCATTCTTAAAACCAATGTTCAGCGATTCGAAGAAATGGTTGAGAACATGCAAAACCGCAATTTTGACGAATGGCAGCAGTTGGAATCGTTCATGAAAATATACCTGAAAAGCAACCGCGAAAACAAGATTTGTCTGATTGGTTCGCTCGGAACTGATATCAATACCCTGAGCGACCCAATGCGCGTTGAGTTACAAAAAATGGTTGACCGAATTATCCTTTGGCTCGAATCGATTCTGCAAAGTGGCCGTGAAAAAGGACTTTTCCAGTTCAACATTCCGCCGCGTGATCAGGCTCTTTCTATTTTGTCATCGCTGGTTGCCGGTCTTCAACTGGCGCGTATTCTGAGCAAATCAGATTTTAAGAATATACATCAATCCATTTGGGAAAGTATTACCCCGCCAGGAAATGAAGATAAAAGCAAGGAGCATGGGGCATAGAGCAGAAGGGAGACTGGAACCCAGGAAAGGGAGTTTCCAACTTTAGGCACATCACACTTCTTAAAACAGTAGTTTGTAAATCAGTAAAATAGTAAATCATGAGAAGAGTAGTAATTACCGGATTGGGAGCAATTACCCCGCTGGGGAATTCGGTTTCCGAATATTGGAATACACTGACTCAGGGGAAAAGTGGAGCAGCAACAATCACAAGATTTGATGCTTCCGGATTAAAAACCAGGTTTGCCTGTGAAGTAAAGAATTTCGATCCGCTGCGATACATGGAAAAGCAGGAAGCACGAAAAAACGATTTATTTTCGCAATATGCCCTGGCAGCGACCAATGAATGCGTTAACGATTCCGGAATTGACTTTGATAAGGTTGACCGCAATCGTTGCGGTGTAATCTGGGCAACTGGTATTGGCGGAATAGGGACCTTCGAAAATGAGATTCGGGAATATTTTTCGCCTGAAGCAAAGGGTCGAATCAGCCCGTTTTTCATTACCAAGATGATTCCCAATATGGCTTCCGGATTAATTTCAATCAAATACGGTTTGCACGGAGCCAGTTATGCTACTGTTTCAGCCTGTTCTTCTTCGAATCATGCCATCACCGACTCGTATAACCTGATTAAAATGGGGAAGGCCGAAGTTATGTTGGCCGGAGGTTCTGAAGCCCCGATAACCATTTCGACAGTTAGTGGGTTTAGTGTAATGAGGGCACTTTCGGAACGAAACGATAGCCCTGAAACGGCTTCGCGCCCCTTTGATGAAGCCCGCGATGGCTTTGTTTTGGGCGAAGGTGGAGCGGTTTTGATGCTTGAAGAACTTGAGCATGCGCAACGGCGCGGAGCCAAAATCTATGCTGAAATGACTGGCTATGGATTGGCATCGGATGCATACCACATCACTGGTTCGCATCCTGACGGGCTGGGCGCTCAATTGGCCATGACCGAAGCCATGCAGGAAGCTGGTTTAAAGCCGGAAAATATTGATTACATCAATGCCCACGCTACCTCAACACCGGTTGGCGATCTCAGCGAAACAAGAGCGATTTCAGTCATTTTCGATTCTTGTTTGGATAAGGTCGCTGTAGGAGGTACCAAATCGATGACCGGGCATTTGCTCGGGGCTGCTGGCGCCATTGAGGCCATGTGTTGTGTATTGGCCGTTAATAACAATGTGATTCCTCCAACAATCAATTTGCAGAACCGCGATGCTGCTATCGATTCACGGATTCGGGTTGAACAATCGCTTTGCAAACAGCCGGTTAACGCCGCTTTAAATAATTCATTCGGCTTTGGAGGGCATATTGTAAGTACGCTTTTTCAGAAGTATAAAGAATAAGTAACTTCAATCCATAAAATAAAAAACCACAGAAGTTACAAAGTTTCAGGAGAGATCACAGAGATACTTTTCTCTGCGATCTCTCCTTTTTTTCTTTGCTAACTTCTGTGGTTAATTTTTAAAGGAAATCGCTTAATTAAGAAGCTTCTGTAAGGAATAGATATCTTATTACAACCAGGGCGAAAAGTAAATACATCATCCAATGTACATTCTTTGCTTTCCCGGTAATTACTTTCAGCAAAGTATAGAAAATGATACCAGCAGCAACACCATTGGCAATACTGTAAGTAAATGGCATCATGACTATACAGATAAATGCAGGTAAGCCTTCAGTAAAGTCTTCAAAATCGATTTCTTTAATCGCCGAAACCATCAGCAAACCAACAATAATCAGAGCTGGTGCAGTTGCCGCGTTAGGAATTAAAGTAGCCAAAGGAGCTAAAACCAGAGCCAAAAGGAAAAGTAAACCGGTAGTTACAGCAGTTAAACCGGTACGTCCGCCTTCGCTAATACCTGCAGCACTTTCAACGTATGCAGTTATAGTGCTGGTTCCCATCAATGCCCCGAAAGAAACACCAAACGCGTCAACCAACATGGCTTTACCTATTTTTGGCGAGTTACCATCTTTGTCAATCAAACCGGCTTTATTGGCTGTTCCAACAAGCGTTCCGAATGTATCGAACAATTCTACAAAAGTGAAAGTGAACACCACGGTCCAGATCCCCATACTTAAAGCGCCTTTGATATCGAGTTCGAAAACAGCAAGGTTCGAGAAATCAGGGAGTGAGAAAGGTGAGAAACCTTCGGCAATTTTGGTAACTCCCATGGGGATACCAATAATGGTTGTAACAATAATACCGATCAACAATGATCCTTTCACACGCATGGCCATTAAAGCTGAAGTAATGGCAAGTCCAATCAGGCAAAGCAGCATGGCCGGATTTTTAAGGCTTCCAAGTCCAATATTCCATTCGAAGAACAGTAAGTTCGACTGACCTTTGGTGGCATTTAAATGTTCCAGAGTTGGAGGAATCACGTTAGCCGAAACAGCCATGATTTCTGACAATTTCAGGCCAATAATGGTAATAAATAAACCGATACCAACGGTAATCGCAACCTTTAGCGAATGAGGAACTGCAACAACCAGAATCTGGCGGACTTTCGTAACGGTTAAAAGAATAAAGATCAAACCGGAAATGAACACCGCACCTAAAGCAACACGCCATGGCATTCCAACCCCAGCTAAAGCTACAGTGGCAAAGAAGGCATTCAAACCCATTCCAGGAGCCAATGCAATCGGGAAATTGGCAACTAAACCCATTGCGATGGTCACAAAACCGGCAGCAATGGCAGTAGCAAAGAAGATAGCATTCTTATCCATTCCGGTAGCCGAAAGAATATTCGGGTTCAGGAAAAGGATGTAAGCCATAGTCATGAAGGTAGTGATACCTGCAATGATCTCGGTGCGAACAGTCGTTTTGTTCTCCTGCAGCTTAAAAAACTTAGTGATAAATTCCATAGAATATCAGATTAGAAAGTGTATTTCAATGCAGCAGTCGGATTGATCATGAAGCCATCATGACCGGCAAAATTGCTGCTGATTTCAACTTCGCTACCGATAGCAAATTTCTTGGTGCAGTTGTACCACAATTGAGGTTCAGTCAAGAAGATAAATTTCTTTTCGTTTGCGGTTTTCCATCCATCCGCTGACACCATATGTCCTTCTCTCCAGAAATCAGCAAAACCATCAAATCTTAACTTTCCTTTTGCAAAATCAAAATACCAAACTGCTGTTAACTGGAAGTTATTTGGTTTGGAGTCAGTCGTATTTGCAATGTTTTTGTATAAAGCTTTTAACGAAAATCCTTTGGAAAAATCTTTTGCATTCCATGAATAATCAACCCCTGTTAACCATGCATTACTGATATTATTAGCTGCTCCATAAGAATTGAACAAACCGCCATTATACTCGACATGCCAGCTAAAGGGTGATTTTCCTAGCTTGAAGCAACGGGCAATTTCGAAATAGGCCAGCGATGGACTATTCTTCACTCCATTCGATCCGTAATCCATGTCGATAAAAAAGAAAGTGTTTCCGGTTTTATCAGGACGGAACATTTCAACAGTTGTGGTTATGTAACCACGATCTTTCCCCATGTCGTAATGAGTTTGTAGATTCTGGGCAAATGTGCCCAATGTGAGCAAACTAACAAATAGAACAAGGACTAATTTCTTCATAATGTAATCTTTAAGTTGTAAGTGATTTAAATGCTAAAAATAGTTAAAAAAATATTTCTGATTCTTTATTGTCATTCGTACAGCATAATTTGTTACGAACAGGTTTCTAACAATTTTCTTTGGCCTGAAATCCAGTCATTTAACCGTACGTCGAATCAAAACCTGAAAATATTTTCATATCTTCATCGACCAAAAGTTCCGGTACTGTTGTTATAACCGGAAACAAGCACTGCAAATTCGCTCGTATTTCGATAACCAACTAAACCATTCGAGATGACACAAATTTCAAGAAGGCAGTTTATTCAAGCTGGGCTGATAGGAGCCGCAGCTGCTTCAACCGGGTTTGCCGGTATGTCATACATCAATCCGACTGATTCGATGATTGATCGTGTGAAACTGGGGAAAACCGGGTTGATCGTTCCTCATCTGGCGCTTGGAACCGGAACTCACGGAGGAAAACAATCTTCAGACATGACCCGTATGGGCATTCAGAATTGGTTAAAAATTGCCCGTTATGCTCAGGAAAGGGGAATGACTTTTTACGATGCCGCTGATCTTTATGGTTCGCATCAAAATGTGAAAGAAATCCTGAAAGAAGTTCCGAGAGAAAAAGCAACTTTGCTTTCGAAAATCTGGACACGCCCTGAAGACTGGAATAAAGACGCCCCCAAGGCAACCATAGATCGGTTCAGGAAAGAAACCGGATCGGAGTATTTTGATATACTATTGCTGCATTGCATGACCAATGAAAAGTGGAAGGAAGAAAAAAAACCATACATTGAGGCACTTTCGGAAGCCAAACAAAAAGGGATTGTGAAAGCTGTAGGTCTTTCGTGCCATAGCTTTGAGGCCTTGAAAGTTGCTGCCGATGATCCTTGGGTTGATGTAATTCTGGCGCGCATTAATCCTGAGGGTGTTATCATGGACGCCAGTCCCGATGAAGTGATGGCTGTACTTAAAAAAGCACACGATCGCGGGAAAGGAATCATTGGAATGAAAATTTTTGGAGAAGGCAAACTGTCGGAAGAAAGTCAGCGCGAAAAGTCATTGAGGTATGTAATTGGCAGTAAGAATGTTGACTGCATGACCATCGGAATAACCTCTGTTGATCAGGTAGAAGATGTGGTAAAACGCATTTCGCGCATTGTAAAAGAAGTATAAATTCCGGAGCCTGAAATTTGAAACAATTTGATATGAAAAGAGTTAAACTCATAGAACTTTATGCCGAGGCATTCAAAAAAAACTGGGAATTACCAGCTTTTAGCGACTTTCAGGGTTCTACCTGCACTTACGGTGAAGCGGCACAAATCATCAGGCAAATTCATGCTTATTTTCGCGAATCCGGAATCCAAAAAGGCGATAAAATAGCTTTACTTGGACGTAATTCTTCCAATTGGGCAATTTCATTTTTAGCGATTTCAGGATATGGGGCAGTTTCGGTTCCGGTTTTACCCGATTTTAATCCGGAAGACATTCATCACATTCTGAACCATTCCGAATCGGTATTTCTTTTTGCTGCCGATGGCCTATTTGAAAAGCTGAGCAGAGAGCAAATTCCTGCAATTACAGGCATAGTAAGCCTGACGGATTTCTCTGCCCTTTCATTTCTCCGTCAGGAAGAAAAAGATCGCTGGGTCAAATGTTTTACAGTTGATTATGCCGGAAAATCAACTCCGGAGAATTTTGAGTTGGACGAGTATCAAGATGAAGACTTAAGCATCATCTCGTATACCAGCGGAACATCAGGTTTCACTAAAGGAGTAATGATTCCTTCGCGAAGCTTACTGTCGAACATCATTTATGCACAGGAACATATGCCGTTGCAGGCTGGAGACCGAATTGTCTCTTTTCTGCCGATGGCGCACGTTTTTGGGTTGTTGTTCGAGTTTCTTTTCCCGGTTTCGGTAGGTTGCCATGTTACTTTTCTTTCGAAAGCACCCACACCGCAACTTATTGTTAAGGCTTTTCAGGAAGTAAAACCCCGGCTCATCCTTTCGGTACCATTGGTTGTCGAGAAAATTTACCAAAAAAGGATATTGCCTGCTCTCGAAAAACCAATCGTAAAGTTTTTGCTAAAAGTACCTGGAATACAGATGATTTTGTATAAAAAAGTGCGTGCCAGCCTGGTTGAAACGTTTGGTGGTCGTTTCCACGAAATCGTTATTGGTGGTGCGCCACTCAATCGCGAAGTGGAGACTTTCTTCCGGAAAATTAAATTTCCGTTTACGATTGGTTATGGAATGACGGAATGTGGCCCATTGGTTTCGTATGAGCCCTGGTCAAGCTTCCGTCCCTCTTCTGCAGGGAAACTGGTTGACCGGATGGAAATTCGAATTGACTCACATGATCCTTATAACGAGGTTGGTGAAATACTGGTTAAAGGAAATAATGTGATGCTTGGCTATTATAAAAACGAGAAGGCAACTGCGGAAACCATTGATAATGAGGGCTGGCTGCGTACAGGCGACCTTGGAATTATTGATCACGACAATTTTATATACATCCGGGGACGCAGCAAAAACATGCTACTCGGGCCATCGGGACAGAATATTTACCCTGAAGAAATGGAAGCTAAACTCAGTAATTTTCCGTATGTGCTTGAATGTGTGATTACTCTGCGCGAAAAGAAGTTGGTCGCATTTGTTTTTCCCGATCCGGAACTGATTGAGAAAGAAAAACCTGGTGAAAAACGACTGAATGAAATCATGGCTGATAACTGTAGGCAGGTGAATAAAGTACTTCCTAAATTTGCACAGTTAAACTCAATTATTTTGGTTGATAAAGAATTTGAAAAGACACCGAAAAGAAACATCAAACGATATTTATACACTTAGCAAATTGGCCATAGCTTAGAAAACAAAAAAGCCAGTCGAGAATCGATTGGCTTTTTTTCTGTTACAGAATTTTTGGTGGATGGATGAATATAACTATTCACTACTGTTAATCCTTAAACAAAGTTTTTTGTAACCCTATTTTTAAAATTATTTTGAGTAATGTTCAAAATTTTACGCGAATGGTCGATGTTTGCATATGAAACGACCAGTTTTGAGAAAATAAGATTTACAACCACTTCTCGATGGCCGTGTTTAGGAACCGGTTTACAGGCGATAATTCTTTAAATGCAGCTATTATTTTACCCACAAAAGCATCGCCGCTAACATCTGAATCCGAAATTCGTGAAGTGAAGGCATACGATTTGTATTTGAGCAAATCAATTTCAGGAAAATCCTTCGGAAAACCTTTGGGAGCAGTTTTCAACTTATCGTCGTACATTTCAGGGTACATTGTACGAAATGAATTGCTGTTTATAAGATTTTTAAACTCTTCCGGATGATCAAAAATCTCAGTTCGTAAAGCCTTTAGCGAATCGGCAGGTGGACAGTAAGCGCCACCTCCAACAAATGAACCTCCGGGTTCGATATGCAGGTAATAACCTGCCCCAACACTTTTCCGGCCTCCTTTGGCAATAAAACTTCCCATATTGATTTTGTAAGGCGTTTTATCGGGTGAAAAGCGCACATCCCTGAAAATTCGAAAGACACAGTCTTTGGGATTCTGGTTGCCTATTTCAGGATCGAATTTGTTTATTTCGTGAATAATCAGTTCGGTAAGAAAAAGAACTTTTTTGCGGCTCTCTTCATATCTTTTGCGGTTTTGGTCAAACCATTCCTTGTTGTTGTTTACTTTCAGTTCCGAAAGGAAATTCAATACTTCCTGCATATGATTAGATTTTAAACATTCATTCAAGCCTAAAATATAAATTTCCTGATTAACGCAGATCGTTTGCATTCACATTTCTGAAAATACAAATCGATTTCGTTTAGATTAAGAAGACGTATTATTAAGGATCGTCATTGCTAGGAATGAAGCTATCTAACAATCAACAGATTGCTTCACTTTATTCGCAATGACGACACTACAAAAGTTACGACAATGCGACTATGGCTTAATTACCAATTTTGTATCAATCTGGGTTATTAAAGTCAACAGCTGTTGCTCTTTGGTAATGAAGTAGTGATGCAATTTCTGCTATTTTTTGCCAGTATTAATCCCAAAAGGCCAATATAGGGGGCAAAAACTGATCAGGCTTGTTAACACAAACACTACGGCCAGAACCAGAAGGATAATTCCTAAAGTGCCGGTAATTACATTGGTGAAGAATAAAACTGCAAAAACAACTGCAACCAGTATCCTGATCACTTTGTCAATGGTACCCATGTTATTTTTCATTTTTGTTTTTTTAGTGTGATTAAAAAATAGTTGTCAATACATTCATTAATTGTTGTTTGGTATGAACCCCGGGCTGTTTGTATTTGATCTCACCGTTTTTGAAAATCATGAGGGTAGGGACGCTCTGTATTTGGTAACGTGCCGCAATGTCCTGATTTTGATCTACATCAATCTTTATAACACGTACCCGTTCGCCAAGTTCATTTGCAACCTCTTTTAAAATGGGCGACTGCACTTTGCATGGGCCACACCACAGTGCATGAAAGTCGATGATAACCGGTTTTGTATCGCTTATGATTGAATCAAAGTTTGCTTTCATAATTGAAAAATTAGACTTTATACGTTAAACTTCCGTTTGGGCATGATGCTACACACTGCAAACATTTGGAGCAAGTGTAACTGCTTCCGGGTTTTATCATTGCAGGTTTGTACAAGCTGTATTTGGCCGGTTCCATGGCTACGATGTAGCATTTTTTGTCGCAGATTCCACAATTCTTGCAGGTATCTTCATTCAGTTTAATCCTGAAAATTGAATATTTGTTGAGTAGCCCAGAGATCCAGGCAATCGGACAACCGATTTTATGATACTGATACATCTGCTTGATTTTGCTGTCTTCGCCGCCCATACTCATCATCATTTCCATGATGAGACCCATGGGGCAAACCCACCGGCAAAATACTTTTCCGAATATCACTCCCAGAAAAATGCCGTAGAATAAAATGTACCACAACGAAATGTGAAATTGCGAAATGCCCAGATACAGCGAAACTCCCAATATCGTCAGGATGACCATCCTGTTGCGAACCAATTTTTTTAAAACCTTTCTCATTTTCTTATTCTGAAGTTTTACATTCCGGGCAAACGTGGAAATTTGCCTACCTTGGTTAATTTCGAATAGGTTCCCCAACCCTTTTTCATCCAGTGGCCAACAACAGGCATCGGGATTAAAAACGATTTTTGGCTGTTTCTGAAAACAAAGGCAGCCCCATCGCCAGTATCCATCACACACAAGATATTCAGATGTTCCTGATAACCTTTTTTGTTGCTTGTTCCTTTTTCCGATTCGATGATGTTGTGAGCAGCATTCCGACCCATAAATTCAGCAATGTGTCCTTGTTTTGCAATCCATTCAGGCCCTTCAATGGCGGCGATATCACCAATTGCATACACATCGGGCAATCCGCGAACCTGACAAAAATTATCGATCTGGATAAAACCAGCCTCGGTTAATGGCAAATCGCTGGCTTGTAATACGCTGTGCCCTGCCGAAGCCGGAATGAACAATATCAGGTCGGCTTCAAGCTTCGATTCGTCTTCAAATACAACCGATCCGGGTTCGAATCCGGTAATCTTTTTACCAAAACGTTTACCAACCTGGTACCTGTCGAACAATTTATTGAGCATGGGTAGCGCACCTTTACCCATTCTGGCGCCAGGTTCTTCCATCGGGGCAAAGAATGTCAATTCAAAGTTTTGTCTGATGCTTTTCTTTTTCAGGAGATTGTGAATGTTAAACATCAATTCAAATCCAGGTCCTCCACGAACTGCCGATTTATCTTTCGGATTTCCTCCAAAGCCAACTGCAATTTTTCCGCTTCCTTTCTGAATTAACGCATCAATTTCGTCGCGAATGGCCAGTGAAACTTCTGGTTTGCCACAAATAGACAAGGTGTTTTCAATTCCTTTGTGCTTCATTTTGTCGGCGCCAAAAGCAACAACCAAATAATCGTATTTCAGTGTCTGGTTTTCGCACACCACCTGATGATCGGCAGAATGAATCTCTTTAACCTTATCAATGACCAATTCAAATGGATATTTTCTCCGGATATCTGCCAGCGGTACTTTCACATCGTTGAACTCGGCATTGCGTACCGGAACCCAAATGGAAATCGGATAGATGTACAGATAATCCCGGTCAGAAACTAAGGTCACTTCAAATTGATTGCTTTTTTGCAATTCAATAGCAGTTTGTACTCCGGCAAAACCGCCACCAAGAATTAATACTTTCTTCATCCGAATAGATTTATCAGATTTTATTATTCAGGCTCATCCACCGGCCACCATTGTGGACATTGCTAAAACCATTTGAAGTCAAAATTCCCTTTGCTGAAGCGCTTCTCATTCCTGATTCACAGCACGTAATGATGGGGCGTTTTTTGTCTTTTAACTTGCTCATATTTTTATGCAGTTGCTCAACCGGAATATTGACAGATCCCCTGATGTGCCCCGATCCATATTCACCTTTGGTGCGAACATCTAAAATGATTGCTCCATCTTTCACTAACTGGGCATAATCGATTGTTTTTACACCTAAAAATTTCTTAATTGATTCAAACATAGTTGTTTATTTATATGGTGTGTTTATTAATTTTTACCGGACAAACCATGATCCATCATCGCTTTGAAGTAGTCGCTTTCGTGGCAACCTTCTACCACGTTAACCAGTTCTCCTTTCACAAAAAGTAACAACGATGGTTCATTTTCAATACGATAAACCGAATGAATATCGCGTACCTGGCTCACATCAGCAATAAAAACCGAAATGGTTTGGCTTAAGTGCAAGGCTTCGGTGATACTCCTGAATGCACATCTTGAAAATTCGTTTTCAGGGTTGTGAATCAGTAAGGCTACACGATCGTGCCCTTCCATTTTTTGACTAAAATCGGCATAAGAAAAAACGTTTTGCATAGGTTTAGATTTATTCGTGCGATTATCTCTGTCTCATCATTTGCATAATTCCACCGCCGTTTTTTACTTTCGTAAAACCGAATTGTTGTAAAACCCGTTGCCCATAAGCAGAGCGTGCTCCTGAAGCGCAGTAGAGGGTAATTTCGCGTGATTTACTTCCTAATTCGCTGATTCGAGCTTGCAATTCATCCAACGGAATATTGATTGCTCCAGGATATGCACCACCTGCAAATTCTTGTGGTGTGCGAACATCAACCACGATTGGTTCGTTTGAAGTATCTGCAGTAGAAGGCTTGGCATTTCGATGAGCCATCATTGCTGCAAGTCCGCCACCATTTGTTACATGTACATAGCCAACCTGCATCAACATGCGTTGCGCATAGGCCGAACGTGCTCCTGAAGCGCAGTACACAACAATTTCGCGTGCCGCGTTATCGCCCAATTCTTCAAACCGAACCATCAATTCATCCAGCGGAATGTTGATTGCACCTGGATAAGCTCCGTCCTCGAATTCTTCAGGAGTGCGAACATCAACCACTATCGGAGAATTTATATCTTTTGCTTTTTCAACTGGTTTTTCTTCCACTTTCGATGCTTCTTCTTCCAATGATTTCACTTCAACAGAGAGAAGATTTATTTCGAGATTTTTAAATCCAATAGTACGAGCTTGTCGCTGTAGCGAAGTGTGTCCGCCTGAAATGTTGGTAACATCTGTGAATCCAGCGCCTAACAAAGTCCGAAGTGCCTGATGTCCTTTTTTACCAGTTTCGTCGTAAACAATTACAGAGTGTCCAACCGGGATATTTTCAATTTGCTCTGCCAACAATTCCAACGGAATATGAACAGCGCCTTTTATATGGCTTTTCTCGAAAGCGAAAACATCGCGAACATCAACAAATACCGGGTTTTTACCTTCAGTGAATGAGTCAAGTTCAGAAACAGTTACAGATGGACTGAATCCTAAAATCCGGTTTTCGGCGGTATAGGCAGCCATGTTGATTGCATCGTTTGCTGTTCCGATTGGTGGCGAGTAGGCAAAGTCAATATCGGCCAAATCGCTAATTGTCAGCTTTGCCGCTGCCGCAGTTGCAATTACGTCCAGGCGTTTGTCGGCGCCTTTGTAACCTGCAGTTTGTCCACCTAGAATAATTCCTGTGTTTCGGTCGTATATCAACATAGCAGTTACGGTTTCGGCACCTGGATAATACGAGGTATGATGTTCTTTGTGAACGACCACTGAATCAGCATCCAATCCTGCAGCACGGGCTTGTTTTAGCGAGAATCCGGTTATTCCGGCAACTGCCTCGAAAACGCGAACCACCGAAGTTCCGATTGCACCTTTGTACGGGTGACTTCCGCCTAACGCATTTTCAGCGGCAATTCGTCCCTGACGGTTTGCTGGTCCGGCCAATG
This sequence comes from Aquipluma nitroreducens, assembly GCF_009689585.1. Classification (GTDB taxonomy): domain Bacteria; phylum Bacteroidota; class Bacteroidia; order Bacteroidales; family Prolixibacteraceae; genus Aquipluma; species Aquipluma nitroreducens. Next base: position 2,694,235 of record NZ_AP018694.1, read on the forward strand.
GAATACGTACTTTTTTACCGTTCACACGATGTTCGATTTCGACCATGTCGCCTGCAGCAAAAATATCGGGATCGGAAGTTTGCAATTGCGAATTGACGAGCAAACCACCAGCATCACCGATTTCGAGATCAGCGTCTTTTGCCAGTTGCAGGGTAGGACGAACTCCAATCGAGAGCAAAACCATATCGGAATCAAGCACTTTTCCATTATCGAGTTTCACCGAGCGTGAACCGATTTCAGTAACACCGGCATTTGTATGAATTCCAACTCCGTACGAAAGCATTTCAGTTTCAATAAATCCGGCAGTTTCAGCTTCCATAATGCCCATTACATGAGGCATCATTTCCACCACATTCACCTTCAACCCTCTTTTAACCAGAGCTTCTACCATTTCGAGACCAATAAAACCACCCCCAACAACAACCGCGTTTTTAGGCTTCTTTTCTTCCAGATAGTTCGAAATCTTATCCATGTCTTCAAGTGTCCACAGCGTAAAAACATGATTCTGATCGGCTCCGGAAATGGTTGGTTTTATTGGCCGGCCACCTTGCGCCAAAATTAATTTGGTGTATTCAAATGTTTTTTGCTCACCTGTTTGGCTGTTAGTGGTTTTCACCTGATGCGATTTCTTGTCGATTGACGATACCGCTGTATTTACGTGCACTTCAACGTCGTATTGTTCTTTGAAACTTTCAGGGCTCTGTAGAATCAGTTTCGAACGGCTTTTGATGTCGCCTCCAATGTAATATGGCAATCCGCAATTGGCGAACGAAATGTCTGGTCCGGCTTCGAGCATTGTAATTTGTGCTGTCGGAGAAATGCGGCGCACTTTAGCTGCCGCAGTTGCTCCGGCTGCAACTCCCCCTATAATGATTATCTTTTCCATGTTTTTATCTGTTTTATTTTTATGAATTTTAATTTATTATCTGATTTTTTACCCCAAACCCCTGAAGGGACTTATGCTTCGAGCATCTGAAAAGTTTATAGATGGACGAAAGTCCCCTTTACGGGATTTAGGGGTAAACATCAATCGTTTATCCCACTTTTGCAATTTCTTTCAGTAAAAATTCTTTCGATTTAATTCCTACAAAACGGTTGACCTCTGCTCCATTTTTTAGCAAGATCATGGTTGGGATGTTTCTTACCTTGAATTTATTGGCCAGCGACTGGTATTGCTGAATATCAACCTTACCAACATGTGAGTTCCCTTTCAGTTCGGTGGCAACTTCGTTTAAAACAGGCGCCATCATGCGGCAGGGTGCGCACCAACTGGCCCAGAAATCGATCAACACCACTTTACCCTTTGTTTGCTGTTGAAAATTCTGTTCGGTAAGCGTTAATACTTTGGCATGGTCGGCTACCAATGGCGTGTTTTTCATTTGCGCCATCGCGATGTAACGAAAAACAAATACTGCGACTATGATTACTCCGATTACGATAAATGTTGTTTGCATTTTATTTTGATTTAAATTTTTACTTCTTGTATTTGTTATGATATTTTATGCGTTAACGGGTGCTGCGAATTCTTTATCGAGAATTGCAATGATTTGATTTTTGGTTTGTAAACCTGCAGTAGCTTTTACGACTTCGCCATTTTTGTAATAAATGGTAAATGGAATTTCCATCAGATTCTGCACTTCAGGCAAAGCATGAAAAAAGTACGATTCAGGATTGTCATATTCCATATCATAAATCTTTACATGACTGTATTTTTGCTCCAATTCTTCAGCAATACGGTAAACCGGAATACACAATGGCCCCATCCGTCCGCAGATGATAGTGACATTTTCATTTTCGTTGAGGATTCTTGCGTATTCTTCAGCGCTTTCGATGTGATTTAAGTTTGTGTATAACATGGCTGCTATCTTGAAATTGTTACGATACAAAATTACATCACCGATAGGGGCAAATAAAGATTTTAAGGCTGAAGCGCATCGACTCCTGAATTGAACTGCGACAACTTTTTAATTGATATAATTCTAACTTTACAGATATTTGTAATTTGTACTGGATTATGAAACCCATTCTCGAAACCGATCAGGAATTTATATGTGACATACAAGCGCCTTGTTTTCAAATGCTTTCTCAGGAAGAGGCTGAATTGGTTAGGGCAAGCAAAACTCAGGTATTGTTCCGTAAGGGTGATAATTTGACTAAACAGGGAGCATTTGCTTCGTATGCTTTGTTTGTAATCAATGGACTGGCAAAGCAATACATCGAGGGCGACACCTCAAAAAATTTCAACCTAAGAATTATAAAGCCTGGTGAATTTGTTGGCCTTTCAGCCGTTTTCACAAAAAATACATTTAATTATTCTTCAGTTGCATTGACTGATTGCCAGGTCTTTTTGGTCGAAAAGGAGGCTATTATCTCAGTAATAAAGCAAAACGGACAATTTGGGTTCAGTATGATCAAGCGGTATTGCGAGCAGAATGCCAATCTTTTTGATACGCTGCGATCATCGATGTATAAACAGATGAACGGAAGAATTGCGGAAACGCTGCTTTATATTGATGGCTTGAAGACAGAGAGTCCGGAAATATTTCAACTCCTTTCAAGAAAAGATATGGCCGACTTTGCTGGTATTTCAACCGAGAGCGCCGTCAAGCTCCTGAAAAGCTTCGAAAAAGATGGTTTAATTGAATTGCATGAGAAAGATATCGTAGTTGTCAATCACAAAGAATTGGTCGAAATCAGTAAAAAAGGTTAAATTGTGATTCTTGGTGCAAGTTTTCCGAACTTGTGGTGTCAAATAAATCAAATTCACATTTGACAAATACGAATGGACGAAGCCCAACTCATTAAAGGTATTCAACAAGGCGATCACAAATCATTTCAAATTCTGGTGGAAACCTACCAGCGAATGGTTGTGAATACTTGTCTGGGTATTGTCCATAACCAGGCTGATGCCGAAGATCTGGCGCAGGATGTATTTCTGGAAATCTTCCGAACGGCTGAAAAATTTAGGGGAGATTCTAAACTCTCAACGTGGTTGTACCGGATTGCCACCAACCGGTCGCTCAATCTGATCAGGAATAATAAACGAAAGCGCTTTTTTCAATCCATCGAAGAGACTTTTACCGGAGGGAGAAACCGATCCAGTGAAATATCCGAGAACCGTGCCGATCAGCCTGATCAGAACATGGCAGACCAACAGCGATCGGACTTGTTACACCGGGCCATTGATCGGCTGCCAGAGAAACAACGTATCGCATTTACCCTGAATAAATACGAAGAACTGCCCTATCAGCAAATTGCTGAGATCATGGAAATCTCTTTAGCTTCGGTAGAGTCGTTGATTCACCGGGCAAAGAAAAACCTTCAGGAGCAACTTTTAGATTGTTACAAAAGAAAGTGCGTCTGATTGCAAGTTTTTAAAACAAATGGTGTCATACATTAAAAGCAACAAAATGAAAAACGAGTGCATCCATAATGATCTGATTTTTTACATTGACAACGAATTGTCGGTTGAAAAAAGGACAGCCGTTGAAAAGCATCTGGAGGAATGTGCCGACTGCCGGAGCTTTTTAGCTTTTTTACAGGATGGTATGCAGGTTATTGAAAAGGAGAAAAATCCGGAGGTGTCGCCGTTCTTTTATACCCGATTAAATGCCCGGCTTGAAGAAAAGGAGGAATCTCGGGTGCAAAATCAGTGGGTTCGATTGGTGCAGCCTGCCTTCTTTTCGGTTCTGCTTGTTGCCGGAATTTATGGCGGATTAAAATTGGGCAGCAATGCCTCATCCCTTAAATCAGAGCAACATGCGACAAGCAGTATTCAAATGCTAAATGACTTTGATGCGGAACCTCTTGAATCATTTTTACTCGACGAATTATGAGCCTGACGAATAAAAACAGAACGCTAATCTGGATCATCATTATCCTGGTTGCTACCAATCTTTCGACCATCGGTTCTTTCTATTATCACCGATTGACGGAAACGAAAAACGAAGGAACAAAACAGGGAGAACAGATGGCAATTCCGGGGGAACAGCGCACCCGATTTTTCAGGGATCAACTGAACCTGACTGCGGAACAGCTCGATCAGTTCCGCGACATTAACCGGACTTTTAACCGAACAGCCAGAAGCATCGAAATGAATTTAGCTCAATTGCGCGAGGATATGATCACAGAACTGGGAACTCAAAATCCGGATAGTACACGCCTCGACCAAATAGCTATTGAGGTAGGAAATAATCATCGCGAACTCAAACAGGTAACAACCACATTTTACCTGAATATGAAAAAGATATGTACCGCTGAACAGCAAGCAAAACTGCATGAAATATTTCAGTCGATGCTCAACAAAGATAACCAGGTAAACCTTCCCAGGCCGGGAAATCAGGGAGGTCGATGGCGTAACCAATAAGTAATTTTTGAATGGTTTAATTATGAAAATAAGTCGAATAAATCGGGTTGCAGGGACATTCCTTGCCCTAATCGTAACTGCCGGAGCTGCAGTTTCAAATAATAATCCGGATGGAAAAAACCGGAATAATTCTCCTCAGGAGACCTGTGTTAATTCAATTTCAGGATTAAGTGAGTACCAAAAAGATCGGATTGTTGCCATGGAAACTCAAAATCAAAAAGTCATGAATGACCTTCGGGAAAGGCAACATTCAGCATCGGGAAAAGCCCAAAGGGAAGAGATCAAAAAACAAATAGACAAGCAAATTGAGAATCATGGAAATACGATAAAGACTGTGTTGAGCGCCGATCAGCAAAGGCAATACATTCAGTTTCAAAGTAACGGGGGCAATCCGAATCCACAGGGGCAAAGGCAAGGTGCCGGTAAAGGTTCTGGCAGGGGAAGTGGTTCAGGTGGTGGCCGTGGAAATGGGAATAAATGCCGGATGTAGAATGAAAATACGATTACCGAAATAATTCAATTTTTTGAAACACTAAATGTTTAACAATTAAAAACAACAATTATGAAAGCAAAGATTTTTTTAGCAGGATTAGCTCTTGTGGTAGTAGCAGCTTTAGCAAGCGCCCAAAATCCGGTTGGTAAAAAGGGGAATGGTAATGGAACGTGTAACGGAACTACCAAATGTGCTGCATTTGTCGATGCCAACAACAATGGTATTTGTGATACCTATGAGAATCGCACACCAAATGCAACAGGTAAAAAGGGAAATGGAACAGGAACTTGTACTGGCAACGGACAAGGACAGGGCAAAGGTAAAGGCAAAAACTTTGTTGATGCCAACAATAATGGCGTTTGCGACACTTACGAAGCCCGCACAAAAAAGTAAATATTTTCTGAATTGCAGAATATAAATAACCAATCTTCAATTAACAAAAAACCAGAAAAATGGAAGCAAGTATGAAAAATTTAGTGATTGGCAGCTTTATGGTTGCCTCGTTATTCGTGGCAAGTTCGTGCCAGAAAGATAATATGGGAAATGCGCAGTATGCAAGTGTTTTGGCAGTTTCGACCGATGGAACAACATCGGTTATTGAAGCTAATCTGAAATCGGCATTGATTACAACTTCAGACTTAACCGATAGTGAATTAGCTTCGATCTTAAAAATGAAGGAGGAGGAAAAATTGGCTCGCGATGTTTATTCAGTCCTGGCTCAAAAATGGGGAAGTGTTGTTTTCTCGAACATTTCGGCAGCAGAAAGCAATCACCTGAATGCCATCGTTCTGCTTATGACAAGCTACGGCGTAACCGATACCTCAATAGGCGAGGTTGGTGTATTTGCCGACCCGGTGGTTCAAGCTTTGTATGACGAGTTGGTTGCAAAAGCCAGCGTATCGGTTGAAGAGGCCTATAAAACCGGAGCTTTGATCGAAGAAATGGACATTAAAGATCTTGATGAAGTTCTTACAACTACCACCAATGAGAATGTTACCCTGGTGTTCGAAAATTTACTCAAAGGTTCGCGCAACCATCTCAGAGCATTTAATCTACAGTTGACAAACCTGGGAATTGTGTATACTCCAACCTATATTAGTCAAACTGATTATGATCTGATTGTAAATTCTCCAATGGAAAAAGGGAAACAATACCGCATGAATGGACAGGGAAACGGTCAGGGAAATGGTAACGGAAACGGTCAAAAAGGACAAGGAAATAGGGGCACAGGTACTTGCAACAATTAGAGATTTCTTAGTAGCTTAATCAAATAAAAACCGGCTTATGCTTCATAAGTCGGTTTTTTATTTGATTAAAGAATCGCCATTTTTCAGGAGTGCCCGCCAACAATAATACGCATGATCTTCAGATTCAAAACAATGAAGCGGCAGGCTTGCCAAATCAGGCAGCCCCGTAAGAATTTGGTTGATTTGGTGGGTAGTGGTGGATACGATTCGTCGTAATAACCACGTACAATATTTTTAGCCATCTTTTTAATATTTTGAGTGTTTATAAAATCAGATTATCTGGTTTATTCGGGAATTAGCCACCAGAAAGGATAGCCTTTGGCTTTATGAATAAACATATAATGAAGTACGATCTTGATCCAGTGTCCGGCCAAACCGGCTTCGCCCACTGTATAAGTAAGGTCGCGTCCCCATTGCGGATATTTCTCCCAATCAGGCACAATCGGGAAAACAGTCATCGTAGCAGCATTGCCTTTGATCATGCCATATCCGGCCGAAACCACGCAAGCAGCACCCATTTTTCCCATCGAGGCTTTGTGTTTGAAATCGGTTCGTCCAGTTTTTATTCGGTCAACAATATTCAGAGCCACAATCTTTCCAATTACTCCTGAAGGCATCCCGGTGCGTGGAGGGGCTGGGGTGATCAGTGTTCCATTTGGGCTTTTCATTGGTTTCGAAATCTGATGAGGCGGAGCAAATGCAATTCCAGTGGCAAAAATATTAGAGAAAGCTGGGTTTTGATACGTTGATGGCCAATCCTCAACCGACCAGTCCTCGAAAGCTTTTCCTGAATAATCAGCATCCACTTTCATGAAACCGCTTGGCGCAAATAACTGTGGAGTAATATCCTCGCCAGCTTTGTTGAATGCTTTCAATCCGGCGCCGGCAAAAGCTGGAATTAGCATCGCAAAATCGAAGGCGGCAGTTTTCATTTCGCCATCCAAAGTTTCGTAATGTGCAATTCCTTCTTCTATTTTGGTTACTCCGGCACGTTTGATCCAACGAATGCCATATTCAGCAAAAATTGATTCGCTGAAAACTTTGGTCGGAGTTACATAACCTCCACGCTTGATAAATGCGCCGCCCATTCCGAAGTCGCCCAATTCGTATTCGTTCGAAATCCAGGTAATTTCGGCTTTATCCTGAAGTCCACGGGCTTTAATCTGGTGAGCTACATTGAGTGCATACTCAAAAGCTGCGCCTTGACAGGTAGCTCCGGGATGACCTGTACCAATGAGGAAACGAAGTTTTTCGCCTTTTGCCATTCGATCCATGCAACCTTTCAGGGCATCCCAGGTTGCCACTGCATGATCACAAGAGCAAACCGAATGAGTGAACTTTCCGGGTCCGAGGCCTTCGGTGGCTGCAAAATTTAACTTGGGGCCTGTGGCATTAACAAGATAGTCGTAGTCAACATTTTCGGTTTGTCCCTGACGGGTTTTGTCGGTGTACTCAATGCTCACATAAGGTCGTCCCAATCCTTCATCACCTTCAGGATAAATGGCTGTAGCTTTGGCCTGCTTGAAATCAATTTTCCAGCGATCGTAAACCGGTTTAAGTTTGAACCGAACCTGATCGATGGTCATTTTTCCGACGCCAATCCAGATGTTGGAAGGAATCCATTGGTAATATTCTGCGGGACTAACAACAACGACCTGATGTTTCGAGCCTAGTTTCTTTTTTATGAATGCCGCAGCAGTGTGACCTGAGATTCCGGCACCCAATACAACAACTTTTGCCATAAAATGAAATTTAAAAGTCTGAAATGAGGAGAAGTGTATTTTTACTTGTTCTAAAGTTAAAAATAAAGAACTGATAATCTTCGTTTTTAACAACTTATTCTTTATTGTCCTGAATTGAATTTTCTACATCAGCAACGACAATAAAACACCTCCAACAATTACCCAAATAACATCTACTTTTCGCAGCAACAAACCAAATGCAACAAGTGTAAAGATAACATTGGCTAAATCCCAATGGATACCGTCGGTAAAACGATAAGTCACAACAGCCAGCAAACCAACAAAAGAGCACAAAATTCCGTTGATTACTTTATTGAATTGCGGATAGGAACTCAGCTTATCGAAAAACGGAATAATACCCATGAGTATCAGAAAAGACGGCGTAAATACACAAATGGTGGCAAGAATGCTTCCAACAATGCCAAAGTGCATGTACCCGAAAAAAGTCGCTGCAATGATGATAGAACCCGGAGTAACCTGCCCGAGGATGACTCCGTCCATAAATGTCTTCTCGTCGAACCAATGGAACAGTTCAACCAATTCGTGGTACATCATTGGCATAGCGGCTAACCCACCTCCAAACGAAAAAAGGTCGATACGCAGCATCATTGTCGCTAAAGTGAAGTATTCCCGATTCACAAAAAAGAGTATCGTTGAACAGACGATAACAAACAATAGTAAAATCAGGAAGAATCGAAAGGTTCTGGCTCTTGAAAATTTTCCGGAAGGAACAGCCACTTTTTTTGTTAAAACCAGTCCCAGCAAAGATGCAACAAGCAAAACCAACACTGGATTTAATTTGGTCAGGAATAATCCGGCGGAAATTATGGCAATAATCCAGTCGTTCGTATTCTGGAAATTCCTTTTGCCGAAAACATAAGCCGCATTGGCTACAATGGCCACTATAATGACCCTTAATCCACTTAAAACCGCTTCAACTCCTGAAATATTCTTGGATTGTTTGTACAGAACCGAAAGTATGAACATGATCAGAAAGGCAGGTAAACCAAATCCAACAAAACTTACAATTGCACCTCTAACTCCTTTTAATTTCAGGCCAATATAGGCTGAAAGCTGCATTACAATTGCTCCGGGAATAAGTTGACAAAGAGCCAATCCTGAATCGAAGGTACTTCCATCCATCCATTTTCTTGTGTCAACAATATGCTTCCGGATGTGGGCTGTCATGGCCAAACCACCAAAGCCAGTTAATCCGATCCAAAAGAACGAAAGGAATAATTCGAAATAGGACGGATTTTCTTTGTGCTTCATGGTGAATATCTGTGAAATCAAGTAATACGCACGACACTGCAATTTACAAAACAGTATGGATAATTACCACTAGTGATAAAACCGAAATGAAAGCCCAAAGTAAGACTCCCTGGATGAGCGGTTTTATGCCGACTGAAGCAACAAGTTCTTTTGAAAGACTTGACCCGATTAAAAAGAGTGTAATTTTTAGTCCAATTTTTGAAATCACCACGATTGCTGAAGCTTCGGCATGTATGGCTGGCACAAACGTGTTGAGCAGCATGGCCAAAACAAAGAGGAAGATAAAATAGGGGATTTTTACCTTTTTTGACTCGCTTTTAAAAACGAACACTGAGATTATGGCCAATGGGATAATCCACAAGGCCCTTTCGAGTTTGATGGTGGTGGCTATTTGCAGCGCCTCGGCTCCATATTGATTGGCTGCACCAACCACCGAGCTGGTATCGTGAATGGCTATGGCTGCCCACACTCCAAATTGATGCTGTGAAAGATGCAAGAGATGACCAATCCATGGGAATAGAAAAAGAGCGACTGAATTCAGAACAAAAACAGTTCCTAAAGCAGTTGATATTTGTTTTTCGTTCGACTTGATAATCGAAGAAATTGCGGCAATTGCACTTCCCCCGCAAATGGCTGTTCCAGTCGAAATCAGGTACGATGTGTTGTTTTCAACTTTCAGTCGTTTACCAATTAACAAGCCTAAAGTGAGTGTGGTGACTATTGAAAAGATGGTAAATAAAAGGCCTTGTTTACCGGCATCGAGCGCTTGCCAGGCATTCATTCCGAAACCCAAACCAACAACCGAAACCTGCAATAAAATATGAGTTAGTTTTTTGCTCGTTTTGTGAAACGGATGTTTAATGGTTTGTGCCAGGATAATTCCGATGAGTAAGGCAAATGGTGTATCAATAAAAGGGAAGGCGCATATTAGAATAGCTCCAATGTAGATAATTTTTGGTACGTTCATTCCGACAGATTTTTGTTGTCGCAAACGTAACTCAAAGAAAATCAGTGGTCAAATTGTAAAAAGTTATGCCTGATAACTACAAGTTATAGTGCTGTTGAACGAAATTCAGGAATAGCTTGACAAGCCCAACAGGTTCAGGGCCTTGAGGCGAAATGAAATAAAACTGACGGTCAAATTTTAGGCCTGAAGTGTTAATTAATCTGAAGATATTGTTTGATAATTCCTGCTCTATTGCAAAGCGCGATACAATTCCAACGCCATTGCCTGTTTTTATAAACGATTTAATGGCCTCGGTGCTTCCCAAAAACAGCAATACATTCAACTGTTTCGGGCTAACCTGGCTTTGCAGAAGATTTTTTTCGATGATCTCCAGTGTTCCTGAACCTCTTTCGCGCAGCACCAGTGGAAGTTTCAGAAATTCGTCGTTTGAAACCGGGTTTGGAAGGATTGTGTTTTGTGCCGAGGTAAAGACCAATAGTTCGTCGTTCAGGAATGAAGAGTACCTGATGTCGGGATTCGAAGGTTTTCCCTCTACAATTCCAATGTCAATTTCGTTTTTCAGTAGGCGTTTTTCAATAGCTTCGGTATTCCCGTTAATGAGCGATAGCTTTATTTCAGGAAATCGACGGTTGAACTTTGCCAGAGCGGCTGGGATCACATATTGTGATATCGTAGAACTTGCCCCTATCCGAAGGGCGCCTTCCGGATTTCCGTTGAGTTGGCCTAATTCAAATTTGATTTCGTTGTGTAGCGAAGTGATGCGCTCAGTATAGGCCAGTAAAATTTCGCCGGCTGTTGTAAGCGATATTTTATTTCCAGTGCGGTTAAAGAGTTTTACCTCATACTCCGATTCCAGCTCTTTAATGTGCTTCGAAATGGCTGGCTGAGTAATAAACAACTCGTTCGATGCTTTTGTAAAGCTCAAATTCAGCGCAACACTTTGAAAAACTTTTAGTCGGAAATCAACCATCCGGATGCTGTTTTATGGATTATTTAATTTTCAAACCGCTTTGTAAACGTTTCCCACGACCTTGCCCGCCACCGGTTCTCCGGCGCAAACCCATGCCTTTCCCTAACTTTTCAAGCGCTTCTTCTTTGGGTATAATCTGGCATTTCCCCAGTTTCCTGCCTGTTCCTGAATCCTTTTTTTCAGGACCAGTTCCGTCTAATTGTGGCATATCAAGATTAATTTTTGTGGTTCAACAATTTTATAATTTCACTGATCTTTTTTTCAGGATTATTGAGTACAACAAGTTGAATTTTAAGACTGTCGAAAATGGATTTTACTTTTGCGCCGAATTCACCCGACACCACTTTTTCGGCGCCTTTTGAGGCAACTAATTGTACAGATGCCTGTCCTGCGCCTTCAACATTTTCTTTATTTGGGTTTGGAATAAATTCAATTGACTGGCTTATCGTATCGTAAATCACAAAATAAGAGCAACGGCCAAAATGGCTGTCAAGTTTTGATTCGGCGCTGTTCCCGGTTGATGTAATTGCTACTTTCATCGCGGTTGATTATTTTTTAATTACAATTTTCGTTACTTATTCTATGATTGTGAGGAGTTCCTTTTCGCACCATTTGGCAATTACAATCCGGACAAATCTCATTTCTGCACGGAGTTGTTGGCAAATGAACCTTTTCGTATCCACACTTTGGACAAATACAAATATCCTCTGCTGAATTTAACCTGGGGCTCTCATTGTACTGTTCAATATTGGTAGAGCCACAAAGCGTACAATTCTTGACTTCCAGTTCCTTCTCCGGATGATTAAACCAGCAGCCACAATTTTTGCACGAATACCACTCGGTGTCGAAATATACCTTACCTCCTTCAAAAACAATTGCTTTGCCGTGAACAAAAGCTTGAGCGACTTTGCGGCGAGCGCTTTCGTAGATACGGGCAAAAGTAGGTCGTGAAACTTCCATGATTTTAGCAGCTTCCACCTGGCCATTAAGTTCAAAATCACTTAGTCGAATGGCTTCATACTCCTCGAAATTAATAACGACGGGGTTATTTTCTTCGGGTAACCCAATAGGCCTGAATCCCTTAAAATGAGGAGGATTATTCATTTTACGTATTCGCTTTGGTCTTGGCATAAGTTATTAGCATTTGATTGAAACAAATATAGTGAGCATTTGCTCATTACGATTATATTTTTTACCTTTGATTTTATTCAAATGGATAAGTTGATGAATCTAAGCTAAAATTAATCAAAATGAAACATTCGCTGGTAAAATTGCTGCTCATTATTCCAAGTCTCTTTTTTTTAGATTGGATAATCATGGTTCTGGTTGGATCTGTTTCAAATATTTTCGGTGCAAATGATAATTTTTTCTGTACCATTTATTGCGATTTTGGTATTGCACTGCTTATTGCAACGATTTTATTTGTTGTGTATCTGATTATTAATCAGAGTTTTCATCACAAAGTGCAAATCTAATCTTGAAATAAAAGATGGATAACTTCTTTTATCTTCATGAAATTAAGACTTCTCGCATTGGCGACCAGGCTCCTGCATTTAGATCTGTAACAACGCAAGGTACTATCTATTTTCCTGCCGATTATTTTGGCCGATGGGTCATTCTATTCAGCTATTCTCCCGATTTTGCTCCTGAATCTACTTCAGTACTTAAGAGGTTAACTGCTGTGCAGAATGACTTTAAAGCGCTTAATTGTGAAATTATTGGTGTATCGGTTGATGGACTTCGTAGTCTAAAAGCCACATCGCGATCCTTCAAAGAGCGAACGGAGTACAATGGCAGGAAAGATCCCGAAATAAAAATTCCGCTCATCGAAGATATTACCATGGAGGTGGCCATAAAATATGGGATGATTCCATCAGACGAGAACCATGTGAAATCGGTTCGCTGGGTATTTATTATTGATCCACAGTGCATGATCAGAAGTGTAATTAATTCTCCTTTAGCTGTGGGGCTTAATTTTAATGAATTGAAACGCGTAATTGTAGCCCTTCAAACAGAAGATGCTTTTTGTGATAAAATTACAGCCGTTGAATACGACATTGCTGGTAAACACATTGAAAACCAAATGTTAGGCACGAAATCTCCGAAGTGGTTTTTGTGCACCAAAGAATTATCGGAAGAAAAAGTGATGAACTCAAATTAAAACCAAATAGTAATTTCTATCAGACAAAAATCGGTTACCTCATAAATTCTGAGATAACCGATTTTTGTCTGGTCATTTAAGTTTAAACCCATCCTGAAACATTAACACCCACCTTTTATTTTTGATGTTTTCACAATCACTGGTTCAGTCGAATTTTTAAGCGCTTCAACCAATATTTTCATGTCAGTGGCTGCTTTTTGCCTGAAATTATAAGTGTTCAACTCATTTTTGCTTGCATTCGAATCTGGAGGTGTCAGGTTGGAAAATAAGTTCTTAAAATCCGACGACGATTCGATGAGAATATAATTTTCAGCTTTGCCCAGAAATTGAGCTTTCAAATATCCTTTCCTGGCAAGTTGTTGATCGTCAGCATAAAAATAGTTTGTTTTGTGTTTTTGATCCAGAATTGTTTTCCATTGCCTGTCAGTCATCTTGTCAAACGGAATATTAATCGCAAAAGGCAAATGATAGGCTTTAAAAGCTTCAGGAGAGCGAACATCGATGATATTGGTGCGGTAATAATTATTTACGATCTCTGTTGCCAGCTTGTCTGCCGGAACTTCCACCGAAGTCAGATCTGAATGAGCGAATGCCTGATTCATTCGGGATTCCAAACGACTGTAGCGATCGGGCATAACGGCGATGACAATTAACACAAAAAATGCAAAACCCACAGCCGATACGTAAGCAAGTATGCGCTTTTTGGGTAGTTTCGACTGATCATTGTTTACTCTTTTTTCGATTAAGCGGGTGAGAAAAAAGGCGATAAATGCAATTGCAGTCAGGAGGAATCCGAACACAATTTTCGACATTCCCAGTTTTTCGTTAATCAGAACCGGTCCCCAGGCTTCAGCGAGGTATATCTTTTCGAACATCGGGTATCCTTCAGCAAAAGCAATAACGCCAAGTCCCGATCCGAATACAAAAGCCAGGCCGTCAAGTTTTCCAATAGAGGCAGCACAAACACTGGTTCCGGGGCAAAAGCCACCAATAATAAAACCCAGCCCCATGATTGCTCCACCAACGAGCGCGGACCAAAGAAATGTAGGATTGATATAGATCAGGCACAAATCGAGAATTCCCATCTGGCCGAACAACAAGACTCCAATCATGGCGGTTATTCCGGCGGTAAAAAATACTTTAAGCACGGTAAAATCGTAGCCGTAGAATAAACCAACCAATTTTTTTGTTGAAGAAAAGCCTGCCTGCTCAAGAGTAAATCCGAAGCCAATTCCGGCAATTAGTGCAACGATCAGATTAAATTCATTGCTGATAATATTTGGTACTAATGGTCCCATGTCAATTATTTTAACCAAAGTTTTCTGAATAAATATGCAAAAGAGTAGGCCGATCCAAAAATGGCGATCATGGTAATGATCCCTCCGAACGACATTACAGCCATTCCACTTAAAGCTGCTCCGCTGGTGCATCCCCGACCAAGTTGCGAGCCTAAGCCAAAAAGCGCACCTCCAATAATGGCGGCAATTATGCGAGTGCTGTTGGTAATGTTTGGGCCACGCTCTAATTTAATTCCAACCCGGTTCGAAATCACGCCGGAAAAGAAAGAACCTATGACAACTCCAATCACTTCCCAAACAAGCCAATCTTTCAATGGTCCTCCGGGATGCTCTTCGTGATACGATTTGATGAAAGGTGTATTGGCCGAATGTTGGGGCGCCACCTCAACAACTGAAGTAACAACCACTCTTTTAATTGCGCCACTGGCTCCCAGGCCTCGCCCGGTCACATATATTGTTCCGAGCAAAACCAAGCCAAGTAAAAACCCGGCCATATATGGGTTCATGTATTTATTTGGTTTCATGATTCTGTATATTTTCGTTTTCATTTTCTTCAAGTTCCTCGTAGCCGGTAATCATCGCATTGATATTTGATGTTGGTGTCTTTCCGGTTGTCGTCATATAAACATGAACAACAAGAAATATCATCAGCAAAATTGCCCCCATCGTATGCCAGAACGCGATACTCGCAAGTGGGTAATCTTCAATAACAATCAGATTGTTTTCATCGATTGTTTTATACAGCATGTATAAAATTCCGGAGGTAGTTGTTAAGGGAATAAGAATGATTTTAAACCCAAGATAGACAAGTCGTTGCAAAGGATTTAGTTTGCTAAGTTCTGACTTTTGAGTCGGATGGTGTTCACCTTTAAATATTCCGGAAATATAGAATTGAATCTGCTCTTTTAATTGTTTCGTGGTGGGGATGTATTGCCGCCATTCGCCCGTTGTCAGGTGCCAAAAGATGGCAAAAATCAGCAATCCTATTAGCATCCACGAAGCAACGCGGTGATATTCTGTTGCTTTTTCGAACCCAAATATGGAATATGAACCATGGACTTCGAATCCGGTTACAGCCAGAAACATGATGAGCGAAGCTTGTGTCCAGTGCCAAAGGCGTTCGAAACCTTTATAAATATATACTTTACGCATAGCTTATCTATATTATACTAGTAATCTGATAGTTCATTTATTGAGTTATTCCGAAGGCTTATCATCGTCATAATTGATGATTTGCTTTTCGTATTTATTCCTTCTGATCAATACAAAAATCCGAATCAAAGCATGACCCATTACTGCGGCAAGCGTTAGGAAAAATGCCCAAATCCCTATGCTATCCTGAACAACATTTCGGTCACGGCCAGGAAGATAAAATCCGGTTAATTTGGCCAGACGACCGTTATCTCTGGTATGACATTCCGCACAACTTACTGATTGTTCTTTTGGAGAAACCATGTGGTTTACAGGCCAGTACATCACAGTTTCAACAAAACCGTACTGTCCGCTGTATTTTAGTCCTGATGTTTTCATTCCGGCGGCAACTGCTTTTTCCCAGTTAAAATCTTTCCAGAATGCGCTATCGCCTTCGGCATCGCCATAAAGTTTGGGCTGCACCAGTCGGTTATAAACCTTGTCGTAGATCTGATCGCCAACATGAATTTTTACCGGGATGATTTTTGAATGACGATCACTGTATGAGCCATTTAATGTATTCATTTTTACAGGAATCGATTGAATAGTGTCCCCGAGCAAATAATGGTCGGCCGTGCCGTTAAACCACATATAATCTGGTTTAACATTTCGCTCCCAAACAAACGAACCTTTTATCGACATATAATTGTGGTTGCCCAGCGAATCCTCTTCTTCGTAAGGTTTGCCATCTTTCAATTTTCCGGCATCAGACCATTTCCACGACATTTTTGTTGAATTTACCTTGGCATACTGCGGAATATGACATGCCTGACACGAAACCCTTGAACCATGGCGATTAAGTACTTCACGAAGGTGTGGGGTTGAAGTATGACATTGCTCGCAGGTGGCTCGATCGGTATTGTCAGAGGAAACCGAATATAATTTGCCTATAATTTTGTGATTTTTAGCAGTGTGACAGGCAATGCACTCCATGTTCATACCATTGGCTCCCATGTGAACATCGACATCGCGGCTGCAAGAGTTTAATGCAACATCGAGATCTCCATGTTTTACATTGTTTCCACCACCGCCAAACGAGTGGCACGATCCACAATTGCTTTTGCGAGGAGAACCTACACTTCGTGCCACGTTTTCAAGGTTTACCGTCCGGTCGGGATATCCTGCCATTGAAGCTCCTTTCAGGTATTCCTCGCTGTTGTCGTGACACACCATGCAATCAACATTCCGTGCATTGTTAAAATCAAATTGGCTGCTGGTCATCCCGTAACCAATGTGGCATTTGGCGCACGACTGTTCGTTGGAATTCGTCCCGATACAAAAGTTATTCATCACGTTTTTCTTTCCTACCGACGAAATACCACGCCCCTCAACATACGATGCCCGTTCCCAATTCCAATGCGATGATGCCATTACCTCTTTGTGTGTTTCGGTATGACAGGAAAGGCAAGCTTCTGTTACCTCCTGCGGAGTTTTAAATTCCTTTTGCAGGGCTGGAAGTTTACTGTGATTAACAGAAGGAACAGCTTTTAATGCATAGTTGTGCTTCAGTTCTTCTAATTTGAGGTTATAATTATCGTCTCTGTGGAGTATGTTTACCATTACCAGCGCGATAATGACAACAAAAATTACAAGTATCAGATTCCTTTGCATAACATTTTTATATTGCAAATAACGAGCATTTGCTCATTATAATTAAAAATGCAAATATAATAATATATCAATACATGGAAAGTTAATATTGAAAAATTACCTGTTTTAATAAAAAAAGTTGAGTTTTACTTGTCCATTTACAAATAAGAATAATTCAGGAAGGATATGGACTTGTTAATTCTAATTGCGGTAATAAATGGTAGTCGCATTGAAAATTAATGCATAAAAAAACTGATCAAATAAATAAACGACTGGTTTACTCATTTGATCAGTTGTATGTTTCAGGCTTCTTTCCTGATTATGCTTTTGATTTGCATCTGGTTTTAATCAACCAGTAAAACTTCATGAATTGCTTTCACAAGTGTTTCTTTTGGCAAGGCGCCCATGGTTGCCTGAGGTTGACCTTTAACGGGAATAAACAATAGGGTTGGCAAACTTTGAATTCCCATATTTTGCGCGAGCAATTGTTCGGCATCGGTATCAACTTTATAAACGATGATCTTTCCGGCGTATTCTTTCGCAATTTCCTCTACCCGAGGCGACAGTTGTCTGCAAGGGCCGCACCAACTGGCATAAAAGTCAATAATTACGGGCAGGTTGCCTTCGAATTTCCATTCTTTATTCACCTCGTAATTAAAAATTTTCTGCTTAAAAATCTCGTTTGTCAAAATATTCACTGCTCCAACTCCTGTGGTGGATGTGACAGCGTTACTCTTTGTTTTTTCAGGATTACCTGCATTACAGTTGCTTAGTAATAGCACTAACCCAAGCGATATAAATATTACAACTTTCTTCATGATCTTATTTTTATTGATTTCTTTAATTAGCATCTACCTCTGGCGCAAGGACTGTTCACCAAAAAGTAACCCATCGCACCACCCCAGATGGTACTCATATACGGACTGCTTGTAATGGCGCAGGTTCCTGAAGAACATCCAACAAAATGATAGTACGAAAATCCGGCGATGGCTCCAATGGTCACACTTAAAAATGGTCTCCAGAATTTCCAGGTTTTAAGATTCTCTTTGAATGTTCCCGGGTTTGGTTTAATTTCACAATTGTTTTCCATGACACGTTTCTTAATTGTTTGACAGCAAAAATAGTAATAAAACAGATTAAATCGCATTAGTGACACTTAAATCTTTATAGTGACACTATTTTTTTACATTTGCACCGCATAAAATTAATTTATGAGCGTAATATTCAGTAATAGCCTTAGTCCTGAACAGCTTGAAGAGATGTTCAGAAATGATGAAAAGTGTCTCGAATTTTTAGCCGGGATAAAATGGGCAAATGGTTTTGTATGCAAAAAATGTGGGAATACGAATTCTTGTGCCGGAAAAGAGCCGTTTTCGCGACGCTGTACCAAATGTAAGGCCAAAGAAACCGCGACTAATGGCACCGTTTTTCATGGCGTAAAATTTCCGATCAGCAAAGCTTTTTACATCGCTTATCAGGTTTGCAAAGGGAAGGAGGATGTTTCATCGTATGAGTTTGGCCGCCGACTTTCGTTGCGCCAAATGACATGCTGGAACTTCAAGACCAAAATACAGCATGCACTCGAAGAAATGGATTCGCTCACCGAAAATGAACGAAACTCAATGGAGAAGATTTTAACAAGTTGATGCCTCTTTTACCGAACCGGATACACTTCCATACTACCGCACGAAGGGCAAACTTCAACTTTATCGCTTCCGGAGCAAGTATCCACATCTTCCCAGTCGACTTCTTCGGCTGGTCCCTGCCAATTGCACTTCTTGCATTTCAGAATAGTTGATTCCATGCGGCTGGATTATTTTTGGCCTACCAGTAAAAATACCGGGTATTTGGCGCCCGACTCACGTTTAACCTCGAAGCAAGTTTTGTATTGAATATTCTTAAAACCGGTGATTTTCAAGATTTCAGTTAGTTTGTTGGGATCAAAACCCAGGTGAACTTTGACTTCTGGACCATGAAACGAACCATCTTCAGGATATAAATCGGCAATGGCCAAATATCCTGATGGATTCAACATGGAATAAAAAGTACCGATAATACTTTCATAATCACCCACGTGGTGTAATACCATCTGATTGTAAATGATGTCGAAATTTCCATCATAATCTTTGTGTTCCAGATCGAACCAAATGGGCAGAATGTGATTGGTTTGGAAGAATTCAGTCTTCTCGGTACACACTTTGATCATTTCCTGGGAATTATCCATCAGGGTAATTTCCGAAAACCGATCTTTCAGCAGAAAACTGAGGATTCCTGTCCCTGCTCCATATTCAAGAGCTTTCATGGAAGGGGAGAGGGGGATCATCTTTTCGAGTTCAGCAGCAATGGCTACCGAACGATCCATGTGCATTTTATCTTTGTCCCACTCACGGGCTCGGGCATCAAATTCGCTCATTATGTTTTATCTTAATCGGTGAATACAATCAATATCGGTTTTCTTACCTTATCGGTTTTCTTACCTTTTTTACAAGCAATGATAGTAACAGGCGAAACCAATTTTTGATTTCGATAAAGAAAACTAATTTTTGAATCGACTCCACATCAAATCCATATTAATGTGAGCACTGATGTTCTTCTCCTTCATGCTCATGATGTGCACAACCTATACCGGAATCGCCTATTTTGCCTTCTAAAAATGACTCGGCTAATATACGCACATTGCCCGAACAACCGCGATAAACATCAATTCCATGTCGGTTAAGTACATTTAATGCACCACCGCCCATGTTTCCTGCAAGCATAACAGTTATCCCCATTTCTTTCAAGACAGAAGCGATATTGCTTTTACAACCACAACCTTGTGGCGAGGGCAATAATTCGGCTTTTTCAATTTTATTACTTGCATCAACGGTAAAAATGGTGTATGCTTCGCAATGACCAAAATGGTCATCAACATTATTTCCCCTTGTTGGTACTGCTACTTTCATGATTTATTTCTCCTAATTTTTGTAAATATAACTGGTGGTGATAACTTCCTTCCCTCATCATTTTTTTGCCACATTGCGGGCACAGTGTTTCTCGACACGGAGTCCCTTCTGCATGTAAGAACCTCGAATTACAATGCACACAAATACAATATCCATTACAATCAGTTTGTTCCATTGGTCTCGATCGTTTTGTTTAGCCTGCGCAAGGTTTTCGATTGGCAGTAGTTGCAGGTATTTATTTCGGTCTGGCAAATATTCAATTTCATACAGTTGTCGCATCGGTACCAGCATTCTTCGGTGTGGTAATTTCCACCTTCAATAAAAATGGCTTTTCCTTCAACAAATGCCTTCGCAATGGTTCGTCTGGCCTTTTCATAAATTCGGGTAAATGTCGGGCGTGAAACGTTCATGTGTTCAGACGATTGTTCCTGAGTAAGTCCCTCATAGTCTGATAATCTGATCGATTCATATTCTTCGTACAACAAAATAACCGGCTCTAAATTTGTCATCGGAATCCCGAATGGTTTAAATCCTTCCATGACGGGAGGATTGACAATCGATCGATTCCGCTTCGGCCTGGCCATGCTAATTATTTTAATTCTGTCGAAGCAAAAGTATAAATAATAATGAACAAATGCTCATAACTATTCAAATTTTTGAAGTTTGTTTGCTAGAATGGACTTTACCGTAAGTTTAGCATGGAGTGCAGACGAATTTGTTGCATCAGAAGTCACATCGAAAGTCCTTTGAACTTTCAATGAACGGTATTTTGAACTAATTTCCGGATTTAATTTTCTTATTCGCGGTTATAAATATCCTGAATTACCAATCCTGCCAGAGTGAACCCATAGATAGCTGTAATGTGGGCAACGGTTCCGTTAATTACAGCTTTCTGGCTGCACCATTCGTGATCGGCCAGATCCGGATCGCCTGGCGCATTCTTCAATTTGGGGCACAGGCATTTATCGGTTCCGCACGATGCTCCGGCTCCTTTATTTTCAAGCAATTCTTCGCTGTAAACGCACATAAATTCTTTAGCCGGAAGGTCGCCTTTGCGAATCTTTTTCCTGACAATGTGCCCCAACCGGCAACCTTTCACTTTCCAGAATTCGGCAACACGAATTTTGGTTGGATCGAGCTTGAGTGAAGCGCCCATTGACGAAAAGAAAACAGCTTTGGTGCGGGTAGCCTTGCGGATCAAGTCAATTTTGTTGCTCAAACTATCGATGGCATCGATGATGAAATCGTACTGATCGAGCTCAAAGAAGTCGGAGCTTTCGGGTTCGTATATTTTCTGGAAAGTTTGAATTTCAGCAGAAGGATTAATTTCAAGCAACCTTTTTTTCAGGGCATCGGTTTTTACTTCGCCAACAGTTAGCGTGGTAGCATGTAACTGCCGGTTGATGTTGGTAATGCAAACCAGATCCGAATCAACAAGAGTTAGTTGACGAATTCCGCTTCGCACAAGGCTTTCGGCGCACCAACTCCCAACACCCCCAATCCCGAATATAATTACTTTCTTCGATGCAATCTTCTCCATCACTTCATTGCCCAGCAATAACTCGGTACGCTGAAATATCCCTTTCTCTAAATTTGCCATCAGCTAAAACGTTTTGAATAGCAGTTGATTACCTGCTCTCTTTTTTTAATGTTTGGTCGGCGAAAATACAAAAAATACGAAACAAGTGATCCTCTGATTGTATGTCATTGATTTGATGCCAATAAAAATGTATTTTTCCGCAGATTTGATTGGAAATACCTTTTGTAAACCTATTGAATTTGAAATTGTTTTGGTTAGATCAAACTATTGCTTTAAATTCTTTAATATGAATAAATTAAAAGGATTAAATTTTATCGTTCTGCTTGTCGTTCTGTTCGGACTTGCTTCATTTCTGCAAGATTCTAAAACCTTGAAAGAAGGTTTATGGAGGGGAGTTTTCGCTGTTCCGGAGAATGAAATACCTTTTTTGTTTGAAATGAAAGACAATTCTGTTTTTCTGATTAATGGAGAAGACCGTTTTCAGGCTAAAAATATAACTTACCGAAACGATTCGGTTTTTATCCCTTTTGATTTGTACGATGCTGTTTTGAAGTGCAAAATGGAAGGAAACCAACTTCAGGGTAAACTGGTTAAAACATCTGGGGGAAAGGTGGTAAGTGAAGTTTTGTTTAAAGCTGAATATGGAAACCCAAATCGGTTTCCGCTTAGCAACGAAAAGCCCACGATTTCATTGGCCGGAACTTGGGATATCAACATTGGTGAAGGCGCTGGTGCCGAGAAAACGGTTGGAAATTTCAGTCTAAAAGGATCAATACTTACAGGTTCAATCCTCACCACAACAGGCGATTATCGGTTTCTGGATGGTGTGGCTCACGGGAAAAAATTCGAGTTGTCGGCTTTTGGCGGCTCGTCGCCATACCTCCTGAAAGGTGAGTTTACAGGCGATAATTCATTTACAGGCGAATTTGTTACTCCACGAAAAGCAATTAAAATTGCCGGGACGCGCAATGCCAAAGCTGCTTTGCCCGACGCTTATAATGTAACTTATCTGAAACAGGGTTTTTCAACGGTTGCTTTCTCATTCCCGAATCTGGATGGGAAAAAAGTTTCGTTAACCGATGAAGCGTATAAAGGGAAAGTAGTGATTGTTACAATTTTGGGAAGTTGGTGCCCGAATTGCCTTGACGAAAATAAATTTTTATCCGGATGGTACAAAGAGAATAAGAACCGGGGAGTTGAAATTATTGGGTTGGGTTTTGAACGGAAAAATGATTTCGAATCAGCCCAAAAATCGCTGACAGCGCTGAAAAACAGGCTTGGTATTGATTATCAGATTCTTTTTGCCGGACAATCAGGAACCGAATCGGCATCAAAAGCGCTACCGCAATTAAACGGTATTTCATCGTTCCCAACCACTATTTTTATCGACAAAAAAGGAAATGTCCGAAAAATACATTCCGGATTTAGCGGGCCTGCCACAGGTAAATTCTATGAAGAATTTAAAACTGAATTCAACGCTCTGATCGATGAATTAGTCGCTGAAAAATAGAACTTCAATTCCCAATCCATTGAGACACAAAAAAAGCAGAATCATTCGGTTCTGCTTTTTTTATGAGTTTAAAACTTATTTCTTCAATTGATCTTCAATTTTTTGGTCAATCAAAACCTGATTTGAAACGGAGACATCGCGGGCTGTGAATATTCCAAGTACGGGTTTGCCATCGCTGGCCGTAAAATTACTTTCAATGTTGGCCGTTGGAACGCTAAAAAGTGAACCCGTAGAACTTTGGTTAATCATTTGGTAATAAAAGTTATAGGCAAATTCAGAGATGGATGTTTGTTTCACCTGCACTTTGTCATTCAACTTCAATTTCCGGTCTTCAGGTTTATTTGTATCGTAGAAATCGGTATAAATTTCGAGCTTCGAAATGTAATTCCCATCGACAAATTCATCACTTGCAATGGCCATGCGGTCAGCGTCATGTATCAGTGTATCATTCAAATAGATGTCCCATTTGTAATAATTGCCCAATCCCTTTGGTTCTTTTCCGTAAGTGAAAACTCCGAGGAACCTTTTTTCGCCACGCTGCGATGGAACAACCTGAATGGAATCAATCGGCTCAACTTTAGCGAGTTTGTCTTTTGCTGTGAGTGTTACACCTTCAGTTTGTATGGTCACTGTATATTCACGACCTGTTACCCCCAGATATTCTTTGCCAACCGGAACAAGGTATTGGCCTGCTTTTGCAGGGTTTTCAGTCAGGATAAGTTGGTTGGCAGGTGTCGCGTTGTCTGAAATTGTAACAACTGCACCACTGATTCCGGGGTAAGTCACATCCTGATCAACTTTCAGGGTTTTATAAAGGAATACGGTTGGTTGGTCAACAGTTGTAATGCTGGCTTCCACACCTATCAGGTTGAGGTTTTCGTCGCTCAGTTTTACATCAATTACATCTTCACACGAGGAGAACAGAACGGAGAAGACTATTAGTAAAAGGAGACCGAAGACGGTAGACCGAAGTCCGAAGGCTAACCCGCAACTCGCAACCCGTATCTCGTAACTATTTTCTATCTGTTTTTTCATGGCTCTAAAAATTGAAATTGTAAGTGACTGATGGAATCATGCTACCGATAATCGATAAACGCGTGGCTTCCGAAACATTCGGGTTATCCTCGTTTTGCCTGAAGGTTACTGAATAAGCATTTCGCCGTGCATACAGGTTGTAAATCGAGAAGTTGAGCGTCTGCTTTACTTTGCGGTGTTCGTTTTTCTTGAAGTCGTAGGTAAACGACACATCGAGGCGATGATAATCAGGAATCCGGTTGCTGTTGCGGGCGGCATAATAGTAGATTGTATTTCCCTGAACGTCGTATTTCGCAATCGGGTACGAAGTCGGGTTTCCGGTCGCAAAAATCCAACTTGCCGAGAAATTCCAGCGTTTGCTTAGGTCATAATTCGTCACCAGCGAAACATTGTGTGTTCGGTCGTAACTCGAAGGATATGCTTTACCTTCGTTAATTCCTGGTATTTTTCGCATCGACCGGGCCAAGGTGTAACTTACCCAACCGGTTAGCCGACCTTCCTGCTTTTTGGCGTAAAGTTCCAATCCGTAGGCATAACCACTTCCGTGAAGCAACTCCGTTTCCAGGTTCTCTTTCAGGAACAGTTCGGCGCCGTCGACATAGTCGATTACATTTTTCATTTTTTTGTAATACACTTCGGCTGAAGTCTCAAACATGTTTTTGTTGAAATTCCTGAAATACCCTAATCCAACCTGATTCGCGATCAGCGGTTTGATGTAAGTACTGCTGGGCAGCCAAATGTCAAGCGGGGTAGGAGAGTTGGTGTTCGAAATGAGGTGAAGGTTTTGAACCATCCGGTTGTACGATGCCTTGATCGAACTTTCCGGAGAAAGCATGTATTTCAATGCCAATCGTGGTTCCAGATTGTGATAAGCCGGAGGAACCAGTTTGCCTGATCCGTATTCGATTGTACCAATAACTTCTTTTTCGTTTGGCTTGTCAGGATGAAGATATTCCCTCACTTTTCCTTTGCCTATTTGTTGAAAATAGGAATATCTCAGGCCATATCTCATTGTTAACCGCGAACCAATGGATTGCTCGTTCGATAAGTACACCGAGTTGTCCAGCGCATTGTAATTGGCTAGTTTTAAGTCGGTGAAATACGATTTTTCGTTGGCATCAACCTGTCCGGGCTCAAAATGGTGGTAAATAATGTTTAACCCAAGGGTTAACTTGTTTTTCGAATTCAGGTACCACGAAAAATCTTGTTTGAAATTGTAATCCCTGATTTGCGAAGTCCAGTCGAATTGATCGGCTCCTGAACCTGGTACTCCAAGGTTGTAGTTATATCGTGAAAAGATAAGCGATGTATTTGAAAATAATTTATCGGTAAACAAATGGTTCCAGCGGACAGTGGAGGTCAAATTTCCCCATTTCATGTAAATCGATTCGCCAACTTTAAAATAATCGTCGCCAGTATAGGCTGAGAGATATAAGCGATTTTTGGCATTGATCTGGGCATTTGTTTTCAGGTTGAGGTCGTAGAAATAGAGCTGGTTTTCTTTTAAAGCTTCAAGGCCCACCATTCGTCCGAGGTAGTCGGCATAGGTACGGCGTCCCGAAACAATGAAACTCCATTTATCTTTGATGATCGGCGCTTCAACAGTCAGACGGCTCGAAATGTTGCCAATTCCGCCACTCATTCCCAGTTTTTGTGAGTTACCATCTTTCATCCGGATGTCGATTACTGAGGAGGCTTTTCCGCCATATTCGGCCGGAATTCCACCCTTGTATACCTGAACGTCGTTAATGGCATCGGAGTTAAAAACCGAGAAGAATCCAAGCAGGTGTGAAGCATTGTAAACCGGCGCTTCATCCAGGATCATCAGGTTTTCATCGGGGCCACCGCCGCGTACATAAAGTCCGGAACTGCCTTCTCCTCCATTCTGAATTCCGGGCAACAGCGTGATGCTTTTAATGATGTCGATTTCGCCCATGAACGATGGTAGTTTTTTGATCATTTTTACCTGAACTTTCTCCATGCTCATCTGGAGATTTTCCACGTTCCGGTTTTTCTTTTCGCCGGTGACCACCACTTCGTCAATTTGTTTCGTTTCCTCTTCAAGCATCAAATTGAATTGCTGGCTTGTGGTGAGGTTGATCGACGGTGATTGGGTTTGGTAACCAATGAAAGAAAAGCTGACAGAATAATTCCCCGGAGCCACCGAAATGGAATAAAATCCGTATGGGTTGGTTATCACACCGGTTTTTAGTTCCGGAATATAAACCGTAGCGCCAATCAGTGCTTCGCCGTTGGCTTTGTTTTTAAGGTAGCCGCTTAAGGTTACAACACCGGCCATTTCGGCAATTGCTGGCATTGTAAGTACCCAAAGGAGCAGAAAGATACTGAACTGTTTCATTGTTTGGTTTTCTGTTTTCTGAACTTGTTATTGTTTTATAGACGAATGAGGCGATGTGATATTTTAAAGTACAATTCTCAACCATAGATTGACTTTTTCTGGAAAGGTTGCTTTTTACTCCCCAAAATTACTTCAGATAATTGATTTTAACTGTTTTTAATGGCGCAACAAAGGAACAATCTTTATGCAAAGTTTGAGAAAATAAATCAGTGAATGCCTGATTTCAGTCGGCGAACGGCTGATTTCTGTTCAATCGACCGGATGACTTCAAGTCATCCATTTTGTTCGATTACGAAGCTTCTAAAAGCAAGTCAGGGCTTCACTTTGTAGTGAAACCCTGACTGAAAAGTAAATCCAAAACTTTATTATTTGAAATCACCTTAGTTTAAAAAAATAGATATTTTGCTATAGTTCTTTGAAGAGAAATACTTCTCCTTCAGCATTAACCTGTACAACAATTTTCTTTGTATCTTTTGATAGTTCAACAAAATAGTTATCGGCATCGCTAAACTGAGTATTATAGAAATACATATCCGAGTCATTTGCTTCATTGTCATCAAAGAAAACAACTGTT
Organism: Aquipluma nitroreducens; assembly: GCF_009689585.1. Taxonomy (GTDB): domain Bacteria; phylum Bacteroidota; class Bacteroidia; order Bacteroidales; family Prolixibacteraceae; genus Aquipluma; species Aquipluma nitroreducens. The sequence goes on from NZ_AP018694.1 coordinate 2,721,495, forward strand.
CCGAATTTATAATCTTTATATTTTGCCTTGATCTCTTTTTGAGACTTTATTGGCAGATCTGCAAATGTTTTAAGCATGGTTGTTCCAACTAGTTTGGAATAGAAATCGTAATAGGCTTTCATTTCTTTTCCATCTTTGGTGAACACAGCCTCATCTAAATAAACAGCCCTTTTCCACTTTACATTCGGAACCTTGCCAAAATCGGCATAGAAGGCAGTTTTTGTCTGTTCCGATACTACATTACCCTCCAGCTTATGGAGCTCTTCCCTTTCCGTTTTTATAGCTTTTTTTTCAACTTTAATGTCCTTTTTCTCCGTCTTAATTTCAGTCTTAATTTCTTTTTTAACATCCTGGGCTGAAAGTTGTACAAAGGCCAATGCGAACATGGCGGTCATCGATAAAACAGCTAACTTTTTCATGGCTTAATTTTTAATGTTAGTACTAAATAAATTTTTGATATCTGACAATTTAAATCTATAATAGTTTACTGACTGTCAGTATTTTAACAAAATTTAAACAGTGTAAACACAATTTAATACACGTGAAATAGAAAGGGTAAAAACGATAGTTGTTTATGAAAGATTATTCAATGCTAGTATAAAAAAGTAAGGGCTTCACTTTGCAGCGAAACCCTTACCTCAATTTATATTTTTAAGATTAGAACAGCCTCCTGAATCCAATCACATCTTTTACTTCATTCAATGTTTTTTGTGCCGATTCGCGGGCACGTTCGGCTCCCATTCGGGCAACTTTACCCAAATAAGCTTCATCCTTCAGGATTTCCAGAATGCTTTCGCGGATTGGCGAGGTAAAAGCAATTATGTCTTCCGCAAGTTGTTTTTTCAGGTCTCCGTAACGGATGCTGCAATCGTTGTAAGCCGCATCAAAATGGCTGACCACCTCAGGTGTTGAAACAATTTTCAGCAGGGTGAACAGGTTTTCTACGGCTTCAGCTTTTTTGCTGTTTGGTTCAAGTGGGCCAGCATCAGTTACTGCGCGCATCACCTTTTTGCGGATGTCTTTCGGGTCTTCAACCAGAAAAATCCCGTTTCCTTCCGACTTGCCCATTTTACCGCTGCCATCGAGTCCCGGAACTTTAATCATGTCGCCACCATCGAAGGTAAATGGTTGTGGCAATGGGAACAATTCGCAATTATACATGCGGTTGAAACGTCCGGCAAATTTGCGGGCCATTTCCAGGTTTTGCTCCTGATCTTTTCCTACCGGAACAAACTGGGCTTTATGGATAATGATATCGGCAGCCATTAAAACCGGGTAAGTCAGCAATCCGGCATTCACGTTTTCTGGATTTTTACGGGCCTTTTCTTTAAACGAAGTGGTGCGTTCCAATTCGCCCAAGTAAGCGTTCATATTCAGGAAAGCGTACAGTTCAGATACTTCAGGCACATCGCTCTGGATAAAAATGATTGATTTCTCCGGATCGATTCCGCAAGCCAGGTATTCGGCCAACACCTGTTTTACGCCCGACTGTAAATTTACCGGGGTCGGATGCGTGGTGAGCGAATGAATATCGGCGATGAAAAAATAGCAGTTGTAATCTTCCTGCATTTTCAAAAAGCTACGCACCGCACCGAAATAATTTCCGAGGTGCAAATTTCCGGTTGGCCTAATGCCACTGACAACTATCTGTTTGGTCATGATTTTCAATTCAGTTCAATGGGCAGCAAAAATACACGAACTATTTTCAATTCACAAGAAATGTGGGAAAAGTTGCGGGTTTCGGGTTACGAGTTTCGGGATGTGGGTTTTTACCGCAGAGTTTCGCAGAGGAAACGCAGAGTTTTTATGAAAACTTATCCTCAATGTGTTCTTCTACCATATACTTGAAAGCCTCTTCAAGTTCATCGATCGTAGTTCCTTCGAAGGTTATCAAATCATTGATTTCTTCAATTTTACCATAAAACACTTGGTCTTCAGTGCTGAAATTAACTGATCCAACAAAACCTTTGTATTTCAATGTGTTTTTCATAGTAGTCCTATTTTGCTGAACCTGTTTATTCAAAGATTTGCCAATTATCCTTGTATGCTCTGAGAGGCCCATAATTTATTGCGGGCATAGAAGAAACATTCTCCCCAGAATAGCAGCTTCCGAAAAATTTATTGAGATCAGAAAGAATTTCCGATCCTTTTACGATATAATAGTCTTCATTCTCCTCTGGCTTATTGAGAATTATGAAAACATAAATGTGTTCTGGATCAATGGCTTCTCTTTTGATCAGGAAACAATTTCTTTTACGCAATGACTTTACCTGAATATTAAAGTTTTTCCCGTTCCGTGGATTAAGTGCAAAAATGTCTATTGATTTAGCATTACCTAATGTCAAAGAGGCTTGAATACCTCTTTTAAATAGCTTCCCAACTGTTAAAAATTCTCCAGACATTCCAGACGTTTGAGAGTCAATTCTTTCCATATTCATCTTTATTTGAGTTAGTTTTCTCTGAGTTAATCTGTGTTCTCTGTGGTTAATATTGAAGTTTTACAACATCAGCAACCCATTTTCCCGCAATTCCTTCATAGCCGGGCTGTTCCAGAAGAGCACAAAATCTTCACCAGAGTGTTGTTCGAAGCTTTTTTCGAGTTCGCCAAAGGTAATTTGTGATGAATTTTCAACTGAAAGTGTAGGAATTTGCTCAAATAACCATTCGCCTTCAGCCTGTTTCAACTGAATCACCAAATCATGCTTCTTGTTGCTGAAGGTGAGTTCGGCCATCTCAAAACTGTGGTTTTTCTTCTTTTTGGTGTATTTTCGGATAGATGGAACTCCGCCCAGCCAAACGATCTTGGCATTTGGACTGGCTGGTTCATAGGCCTGTTCGTCAATGGATTCCTGAATGTATTTGGGTGCAACTGTGGTTCGAGGTACTTTAAAATCGAACCAGTCCTGAAGCGGAAAATCGAAGCAAATGCCGTGCATGTAGTTGAATAGCGATTTTTTCAATCCTTCGCTGAATCGTTCGTGATCGGTTCCGGTTGGATCGGTGTGAATCAGATCGTTGTTGGCGAATGTACCCGGTTTTTCGTTTTCAATTTTCACTTTGAACTGCTCAGGATTCAGGCCAACCGGACTATGTGCCGTCATGGCAAACTGATGCCAGAAGCCCGACTGAACCACTCCGGCTTCGAACAATTGGCGCACCACTTCCAGCGAATCGATGGTTTCCTGGGTGGTTTGGGTTGGGAAACCGTACATCAGATAAGCATGAACCATGATCCCGGCTCGGGTAAAATTGTCGGTGACTTTGGCCACTTTCGAAACGCTCACACCTTTGTTGATCATTCCCAACAAGCGGTCGGAAGCCACTTCCAATCCTCCGGAAACGGCGATGCACCCGGATTCTTTCAGGAGCAAACACAAATCGTATGTAAAACTTTTTTCGAAGCGGATGTTCGTCCACCAAACCACGGTTAGTTTGCGGCGAATAATTTCAAGTGCCAAAGCCCGCATTAATGCAGGTGGCGCGGCTTCATCCACAAAATGGAACCCGATTTGCCCGGTTTGGCGAATCATTTCTTCGATGCGGTCGCACAAATGCTGAACAGTGTTGGGTTCGTAGCGACGGATGTAGTCGAGCGAAGTATCGCAAAAGGTGCAGCGACCCCAATAGCAACCGTGTGCCAGCGTAAGTTTGTTCCAGCGGCCATCGCTCCAGAGGCGGTGCATAGGGTTCACAATTTCAATCACCGAAAGGTAGCTGTCCAATTGAAAATCGGAATAATCGGGCGTACCAACTTCGAACTGAGAAAAGTCATTTTGTTGGGAACCGTTCAAGTAAACCACTTCTTGGTTTTCCAATGCAAAAGTCCGTTTCAAATCGGCTTTTTCGCGTTTTCCGTCAAGGTGTTCTATCAGGTTCAGAATTGGCGCTTCGCCGTCGTCAAGCAAAATATAATCGAAGTAGTCGAAAACGCGTGGATCGCTCAGCGAGCGTAGTTCGGTATTTGGGAAACCGCCGCCCATGGCGATTTTCACTTCAGGATAATGCTTTTTGAGGTACTGGGCGCACTTAAAAGCGCTGTACAAATTTCCGGGGAAAGGAACAGAAAATGCCACCAAGGTTGGATTGGAAAGTTCGATTTTCTCCTGAAGTAATTTCAGCAAAATGCGATCGATAAAACTTTCGGGCTTTTGCAGTTCGGTATGCAATTCGTCGAAAGTTGCTGCTGATCTTCCCAAACGTTCGGCATAGCGGCTAAAGCCAAAATGCGGGTCGATGGCTTCCACAATCAAATCCGACAAATCTTCGAGGTAAAGTGTCGCCAGATGTTTGGCTTTATCGCGGGTTCCCATCGTTCCGAAAGCCCATTCCAAATCTTCGGTTTGGGCAAAGCGCGAGGCTTCAGGCAAATAATTTCCTTCACAAATCACGTGAGCAAGCGTCACATTCTTTTCCTGCAAAAAAGCGATTACTTGATCAATAGTTTGAATATAGCTTTCGCGCAGATTGAAAATGCGCTGAGCATTAGACGAAAGTTGCGGGTTGCATGTTTCGAGTTCCTGAAAAAGCGCTTTCAGACCTTCCGAAGAAAACAGTTTCAGGATAACTTCCATACCTAAATCGCACTGAAACGAATCTATATGCTGCGTATTCAGAAACCCTTTCAGGTAGGCCGTTGCCGGATACGGCGTATTCAACTGGGTAAACGGTGGCGTGATAAGAAGTACTTTTTGACTCACAATTCAAAATTTGTTTCAGGTAAAAGTACAATAAAAGATGTAATCTGATTGAATAGTCAGGGTTTCACTCAAAGAGAAGCCCTGACTAAGTATTTTATACATTTGCAATAAAAGGCGATTTCCTGAAATAGGTTTCATCGGTGAGTTGCGCAACCAGAAAATCGGCAATGTTACCGGCACAGATCTTATTCCCAGGGCAATCTTCCAGATTTACGGCCAATTCGCCTGAAGATTCTGAAAATTCAATGAAAGGAACCCGAACAAAGGTCCAATTTAGCTCACTTGCCGACAAAATAGAATATGCTTTTTGCCTGTCGGCTTGAATTTCGGGGAAGTTCGCTTTCATCCATTCGGTTGCCAGACTGGTTTCTTTTCCTTTTTTGTCGAACGGCGTATCGATGTTTATCCCGGCCAGCGAGATAAAACGATTGATTCCCGATTTATTCATGGCTTCCAACACATTTGTCACTGTGCGGCTGGCTACAAGCGGCTCGCCTGGACGTTGTCCAACTGTGCTGATTACCGCTTGACAACCTTGAACCAGATTACTGATATCTTCAGGATTGATGGCATCACCTTTGATAATCTCGATTAACGAACTTTTGATTTGGAATTCTTCAGGTTTCCGGAGTAGTAGCTTGATTTGGAATCCCCGAGCGATTAATTTATTTACCAGATATTTACCAGTTCGGCCACCGCCGCCAAGAACTGCAATTTTTATTTCTTGTTTCATAATTCTTCTTTATAAATTTTTGACAATAATCGAACATTCGTTCCACTTTTCGTGAAATGAAATCAGCAGAATGAATTTGGTCTGCTGCCTGAAATCAATATTTATAAAGAGAGTTTAATGGCACAAAACTACGATAAATTTTTACAGGAAGAGTATTCAAGAAAAGGATCAGAAGAAATTGAGATTTTGATGAATGAACTGGAGAGGCGGAAGCAAGAAACAACATCTTCTAAAATCTCTGAACTTTCCTAACTTTACCGGAAATCATTAAAAATTGCCCCATGAACGATGCTCTTTCCTTCGGTCTTTTGTGTTTTACCTCCTTCTTCACATTGATCAATCCACTAAGCACCATGCCGGTTTTTATGACCATGACCGCCGGTTTGAGCGAAAAAGAACGAACCTACACTGCACGGAAAGCATCCATCGTTGCCTTAATCACCATTATTATTTTTGCACTGTCTGGTCAATTGCTCTTCAAGTTTTTCGGTATTTCGGTTAACAGCTTTCGGGTAGTTGGCGGCGTTATCTTTTTTATCATGGGAATGGATATGCTTCAGGCACGGCTCGGGCAGGTGAAAATTAAAGATTCGGAAGTAAAAACTTACGTGAATGACATTTCGGTGACGCCGCTGGCCATCCCGATGATTTGTGGTCCCGGCGCGATTACCAACTCTATCGTTCTGATGGAAGATGCCTCGACCCTGACCCGAAAGATTGTTCTTTTTGGTATGATAGTATTGGTCATGTTCATCACCTACCTGGTTTTTTACAGCTCGTCGCGCATCCTGAAGTTACTCGGGCAAACCGGAATCAATGTGATGATGCGCCTGATGGGATTGATTGTCATGGTAATCGCCGTCGAGTTTTTTTTCAGCGGATTAAAACCCATTATTCTCGATATGATTAAAGGTTAACGCACCGATTCGTCCGGAATATTTTCTACTTTTGCAGCGATTTGGTTGACGATCTTCCTGTTTCGGAAGTGAGTCAAAAAAAGGGAATCCGGTGCAATACCGGAGCTGTACCCGCAGCTGTAAGCCTTTGTAAAAACTTTTTGTAATCCCTGCCACTGCCCTGAGCACTCGGGGCGGGAAGGCCGCAAAAAGCGAGGTGAGCCAGAAGACCTGCCAATTCGAAATCAATGTAAGTCGAATCTTCGGGAAAAAAGATCGGTGAGAGGGCAACTGCTGTTTCCATTTCATTTCTTCCGGAATAACATTTTTGTAGAATGCAATTATTTTCGTCGTGGAGTGGCGGCAAAGACTGTATGTTAGCGCTTTACCGCATTCAGAAATCTAAAAATCATCAGGTTAAAGTTCTCCTGAACATGTGTGATGCCGATTCGGATTTTTCGCGTTCTCATGGAATTCATCAGGATTTGGTAGTCCGGCAAGCTGAGGCATTGGGTCTCGAACTGCTTCAACCGAAAACAGATCGGGCTGGTTATGAGCAGAATTTTAAAGCTGCCATCCTGAAACTGAAAGATCGGGGAATTACGGGTGGCGTGTTTGGAGATATTTACCTTTGGGAACATCGTCACTGGATTGAGCGGGTGTGCAACGAGTGCGGCGTCGAGGCCATTTTCCCTTTGTGGGACAATCCGGTTAACGAGCTGGCTGCTGAAATTATCGATGAAGGTTTTAAAACCCTGACTGTTTCGGTAAATGCCAAACAACTGACCGAAGATTTTCTGGGGCGGGTGTACGATTCGGCATTCGTTGAAGAACTTTCGAAAATTGAAGGCGTTGACGTTTGCGCCGAGTTGGGCGAATTTCACACTTTTGTGTACGATGGGCCTAACTTTCATCATCCGGTTTCGTTTCAAAAAGGAGCCGTTAGTTTTCGCAACAACCATTGGTTTCTGGAGATCATCTAAAGAAGCCCCCTCTGACTCCCCAAAGGGGAAGAACTGTCATTAATTGATTTATATACTTTTTGTTATACAATAAGAACTCCCTCCTTTCGAAAGGTTTTTTATTCCTCCCCTTTGGGGAGGCTAGGTGGGGCTAATAAGCTATGTATGAAAAAGACATATTTTCTCAGTGTTCTATTAATTTTTTGTTTGTTCGTTCAGGCACAGCAAGCCAAACGTATCGTTTCGCTGGTTCCGTGGGTAACCAAAAGCATTTACCTGATGGGCGAACAAGATAAACTGGTGGGTTGTACCAGTTATTGCCCGGTTGAGGCTTCCGACAATATTCCGGTAGTGGCCTCGGCAATGAGCGTTAACATCGAAAAAACGCTGACATTGCGGCCTGACGTTGTTATCGCGTCGTCGTTAATCAAACCTGAAACCATCGACAATCTGAAAAAGCTCGGACTGAAAGTCGTTTACCTGCCTTATCCGAAATCGTTTGAAGAAATATGCTCGTATTTTATTCAGGTTGGTGAGCTGATTGGAAAACCTGAAAAAGCGCGCGAAATTGTGTCTCAGCAAAGGGCGCGGTTGGCCAAACTAATTTCAAAAGTTCCTGTCGGGAAAAATCCAAAGGAGTTCTTCCAGATTGGGGCCAAACCTCTATTTTGCGCGGTACCCAATACGTTTCAGGACGATTTTATTCGCTTTTCAGGAGGTAAAAACATCGCTTCGGGATTAAAAATGGGTGGTGTCACCCGCGAATTTGTGCTTACACAGAATCCTGATGTTATTTTCATTGTGACGATGGGAATTGTGGCTGAGGAAGAAAAAGATACCTGGATGGGCTATTCGGTGCTTTCGGCTAGCAAGGATAAGAAAATTTTTGTTCTCGATGCCGATAAAACCTGCAGCCCGACTCCTGTTTTGTTTCTGGATGCGCTGGAGGAAATCATCAAACTGATTTATGAGTAAAAGTTTCTTGTCTCATGATTAACGGACATGGCGACGACAGTCATTGCCTGAATGTACCAATTAGGGCTGACTTCAGTTCAAACGTTTGGTTCGAAGGTACTCCTCCCGAACTAATTTGTTATTTACAACAAAAACTGCATTTGATTGGGAATTATCCCGAACCAGATGCGGCTGGTTTATGCCAGGGAATTGCAAATTTTCATGAGGTAAATTCGGAACAGGTATTGGCTTTTAACGGCTCGGTCGAGGCATTTTATACGGTTGCCTTGGCTTTTCGGAAGGCTGTTTCGGCCATCCTGTATCCGGCTTTTTCGGAGTACGGGGATGCCTGTCGGTTGCATCGGCATGTCCCTTCATTTTTCAGGAGCGATGAAGCGAAGCAAGCCCTAAATTCGGGAGCAAACCTGTTTTGGATTGGGACCCCGAACAATCCGGATGGGCATTTTTTCAGTTTTCGGGAAATTGTGGAATGGCTAAACAGATTTCCAAATACCATTTTTGTAATTGATGAGGCCTATGCCGCGTTTATTCCCGATTTTCAGTCGGTCATTCCGTTGACCCAAAAATATCCGAACCTGATTGTCATCCGTTCGCTCACGAAATGCTGCGCTATTCCGGGTTTGCGATTGGGCTATGTGGTCACTTCGGCGAAACTGGCAGAACGGCTTCGGAAGTTTCAGCAACCTTGGTCGGTAAACGCCTTGGCGCAGGAAGCCGGCAAATTCCTGATGGAACATTTGAAAGTTCATTCTTTTGATGCCCAGTCTATTCAGCAATTGTCGATGAAGCTTCAACAATCGATTGGTGAAATTTCCGGATTTAAAGTGATTCCTGCCAAAACTCCATATTTCCTGGTTGAGATGCAATTGGGAACGGCTGCCGAACTGAAAAAATTCCTGGTTCAGGAACACGGCATTCTGATTCGGGACGCTTCGAATTTCAACGGACTGGATGAACGGTATTTCAGGGTTTGTACCCGAAACGAATCCGATAATCAATTGCTGATTGATGGTTTGAAAAGCTATACGCAATGGAAATGACGCACGAACAGTTGATTATATCTTCACTATTGATTGGTTTTTTGCTCGATTGCCTGTTGGGCGATCCGCTTTGGTTGCCCCACCCCATCAGGCTTTTTGGCAACAGCATCTCGTTTTTTACTGAAAAGCTGAATCGCGGTAAAAACCGCAAATGGAAAGGAGCAGCAACGGCATTTGTTCTTATTGCGACCACTTTCTGGAGCTTTTGGTTAGTCCTAAAACTGGCCGAAAACAACGAAATGCTGTATGTTGTTTTGGCAAGCTTAGGTGTTTTTTACGGCCTGGCTAACCGTAGCCTCATTCAGGAAGCCTACAAAGTGATTTCGGCCTTGGAAAAGAACGGTCTGGAAGCCGGACGCGAACAGCTGAGCTACATTGTTGGTCGCGAAACCCGAAACCTTAACGAACAGCAAATCCGCATGGCAGTAATTGAGACAATGGCCGAGAATTTAAGCGATGGGGTAATTGCCCCGCTATTTTTTTATGCCCTGGGCGGCGTTCCGGCCATGCTGGCTTATAAAATGGCCAACACGCTCGATTCGATGATTGGCTATAAAAGTGAGAAGTACCGCGATTTCGGTTGGTTTGCAGCGCGGTTCGACGATGTGATTAATTTCATTCCGGCACGAATTACTGCCTTGCTAATGGTTATTCTCAGCTTTAGCTGGCGCGGACTGGTATATATTTTCCGCTACGGACATCAGCACAGTAGCCCCAATGCCGGATACCCCGAAGCTGCGCTGGCCGGAATCCTGAATTGCCGGTTTGGCGGCCCGAATGTTTATCACGGTACTTTGGTCGAGAAACCATACATTGGAAAGAACGTCAGGGAAATTACGAACCGCGATTTTTACAAGACCTGCGTTTTAAATTTCTTTACCTGTTTGGTGTTTGTCGGACTGATCTGTGTCAGTATAATATTTTTATACCACGGATAATGCAGATTTTCACTGCTATATGAATAAGTTGGATTTTAATCTGTATTTATCTGTGTAATCTGTGTTGAAAAACTTTACTTTTGCCTCCGGAAATGGTTCCAGAGTTGGTTGACAAGCCAACAAGGAATAATAGGGAATCCGGTGAAATACCGGAGCTGTACCCGCAGCTGTAAGCCTTAATTCAAACTTTTTGAAACTCCTGCCACTGTCCCGGTTTTGGGATGGGAAGGCCTCAAAAAGCAAGGCGAGCCAGAAGACCTGCCAGTTCCATGCACGTTAATCATAGCTTTCGGGATAAAAGCAATGGGGTGATCGTTTTCATCTGATTTATCCATTTGTTCCTTTTTTGTCAGCCCGGGATGTATCGGGAACATGTTGAAAGTTTATGGTCGACATTTTTTAATGTTTAACCATAAAAGAAGTGTTATGAATTTTAAACAAATGACCTTTGTTTGTATGGGATTGCTCTACTCGTTAGGCGCCGCAGCCGACCTGCTCGACTCAACCAAAGTGTATCCAATTCAGGAAGTTACTGTTCACGCGTCGCACATGGAACGCAAACTAAAAGACCTTCCTCAAAAAGTTGAGATTATTTCGCAAAGCCTCATCAAATCGTTGCCGTGCGAAAACCTTGCCGAAGTGCTTAAACGCACCACAAACCTCGACATTATTCAGTACCCCGGATTATCTGCTGCTGTTGGAATGCGTGGTTTTTCTCCAAGCGCCCACTCGCGCAGTTACACCTTATTGCTCATCGACGGAAAACCTGCCGGAACGACTAACCTGGCAACCATCGACCTGAACAACGTAGAGCAAATCGAAATCGTGAAAGGGTCGTATTCGGTGCTTTACGGCTCGGATGCGATGGGCGGCGTGGTCAACATCATTACCAAAAAGGGAGGCGCAATTCCTGAAGTGTACGTTTCGGTTGAATCCGGAAGTTTTGGTTACCGCAAATTTTCAGGAAATTTCACCGGAAATTCAGGAACGAAACTTACGTATGGCTTGGGATACAGCCGTCAAGAACAAACCAAAGATTACCGCATCGGACAGAAAAACCTGCTGAAAATTTCGGATGTCGATAAACTGATTCTCGATAAAGCTTCGTATGGCGATGCCATGGACAACTCGCAGTACGAGATGAATTCGGCCAATGCGTTTGTGAATTACGACATCAGTAAACAGTGGAAAATTAGTGCTGAAGGTGCCTACACCTTTGCTTACGATGTGGAAACTGCCGGAAATTACTGGGGAACCTATGGGCAAAGCAAGAAGGATGTGAACCGCCTGAATTTGTATGTGACACTGGAACAAAACAATGCGAAAAACCATTTCAGGTTTAGCCCATATTACACCGATGACCAGAACCCGAATTATTCGGACAATACCGATGATGGCTTCATCAGCTTTACAAGTACGGTGAAAGAGTCTGGATATCAGCTTCAGGATAATTACAAACTGGGCAATTTCGATGTGCTTTTGGGAACCGATTTGAAGGTTTACGATTATCAGTCGAACCGATTCTCATCCATAGGAACACCTGCCGATCCGTACAAGCCAAACAATAAATTCACGAATGTGGCTGCGTTCACGCAACTGGCTTATTCGGTGAAAAACCTGAACTTGAATGCTGGCGTCCGCTACGATCATTTCACGTACCACATCGATGCTAACGACGGGTTGAAAGCTCCGGAAGCCAATGCCGATTACAACACAGTGAATCCATCGGTGGGTGCACAATACCAGTTCCTGAAAAATTTCAAGGCTCACAGTTCTTTTGGAACTGCATTTTCGGTTCCGGATGCCTTTAAAGTGGCCGGTAAATATACCGTTTCAGGAAAATCGTACGTTGGAAATCCTGACCTTGATCCGGAGAAATCGCGCACAACCGACTTTGGTATTGGCTATTCTTCTGCAAAAAACAGCCTGAGACTTGATGTTTCGTACTTCCAGACTTTGCACGACCATAAAATTGTGGAAGAAAAGCTGGCGTCGGGCGAATACACGTACGCCAATGCCAACAAATCGACAATGAAAGGAATTGAAGCAATGTTGTCCTACAATCTGGGACAATTCCTTCCGGAAAAACCAGAACTGGAGGTTTACGCCAACTTTACCTGGATCCTGAAAAACGATTTTACCCAGCTGGTGGGTACCGAAATGCTGACCCGTGACATGCAATATGTGCGGAAAGCCAACGGAAACTTCGGATTGAATTACCGGCACGATAAAATCAACATGCGCCTGAACGGCCGGTTCATCGGTTCGCGTCTCGAAAAAGACTCGTTCAGTTCCATTCGTACTGGAATTACTTCAGCAGATTACTACACGAAAGGTGGATACGTGGCTTCGGATAAAGTTCTACAGCATCCTGAATATTTGCTGTTCGACTATTCGATTGGCTACGCATTCAGCGAGAAGGTGAATTTTGGCATTACTATTTCGAATCTTTTGGATGAAAACTATTCGGAAAAAGATGGTTACAACATGCCCGGACGAAGCATTGTAGCCAAACTGGGGTACTCGTTCTAAGTAAATCATCATAGTGAGCGGGTGACTTTGAGTCACCCGCTCACTTAATAAACAACAAAATATGGCTCAAATCACATTCATTACCGGGGGCGCCCGTTCAGGAAAAAGCAGTTACGCCCAGCAAATGGCTGAAGCACAAAGCCCGAATCCGGTTTATTTGGCCACCGCCCGGGTGTGGGACGAAGATTTTCGGCTTCGTATCGAACGGCACCAAAACGATCGTGGCGCACACTGGATCAACATCGAAGAAGAAAAGCAACTTTCGGCTTGCGCGGTTGAAGGCCAAACCGTTTTGCTCGACTGCATCACCCTGTGGCTGACCAATATTTTTTTCGACAATCAGTTCGAACTGGAACGTTCGCTCGAAGAAGCCAAAGCCGAATGGAACCGCTTTGTGGAAAAGGAAATGAACCTGATTGTGGTGAGCAATGAACTAGGAATGGGCGTTCATCCGGTAGAAGAATCGGCACGTAAATTTGCCGACCTGCAAGGCTGGATGAACCAACACATCGCCCAACAAGCCAGCGAGGTTTTCCTGATGATCTCGGGAATTCCGGTGAAAATTAAGTGATCAGTAGCAGTGATCAGTTGGCAGAAATTTGAACCACATAGGACACATAGAAACAAATAAAATACCCTGAAAGGGTTAAATATCAATAACCCGGGGTAACCGACGAAGGAGTGCCACCCCGGGAAATGAAGAAAAAAGATTTCCGTCCGCGCGATGAAGATTAGAGAGGAGAGAATCATCTTTCGGACGGAAGGGCGAGAACATATTGGGTTATTCACGCCTTCACTTTGAGTGAAACCCTGACTACAACCGACAACTTTGACAACAATTACAACAACAATAACATTTTATCCATCAACCCATGACCCTAGAAGAACAACTCAAACACAAAATCGATTTCAAGACCAAACCGTTGGGTGCGCTTGGATTACTCGAAAGCCTTGCCCTACAGGTTGGCCAGATCCAGAACACGCTGACCCCGGAGTTAAAAAAGCCAACTATTTTAGTCTTTGCTGCCGATCACGGTTTGGCCGACGAAGGCGTGAGCCCTTACCCGAAAGAAGTTACCTGGCAAATGGTGATGAATTTTGTGGCCGGAGGCGCTGCCATCAACGTGTTTTGCCGCCAGAACGGCATCAACCTGAAAGTGGTGGATGCCGGTGTCGATTTCGATTTTCCGGCTGATGCGCCAATTGTCAATGCGAAAGTGGCTCGTGGAAGCCGTAACATGCGCCGTGAACCGGCCATGACTTCCGAAGAATGTTCTCTTGCCGTTCAAAAAGGTTGCGAACTGGTCAAACAGGAAGCCGCGAACGGTTGCAACATCATTGGTTTTGGCGAAATGGGCATCGGAAATACCTCGGCTTCGTCGCTGCTGATGCACCGTTTCCTGAACATCCCGATTGAAGAATGTACCGGTGCCGGAACGGGTTCGCACGGCGAACAGTTGACTCGTAAAATGCAAATCCTGAAAGAAGTATCGGAAAAATACGATCCGAAAACACCCGAAGAGACTTTGGCGACTTTTGGCGGTCTGGAAATCGCGATGATGGTTGGTTCCATGCTCGAAGCCCGTGAACAAGGCATGATTCTGCTGATCGATGGTTTTATTGCAACTGCTGCGGCATTGACAGCTATCCGTATGAATCCTGAAGTACGTGATAATTGCGTATTTTGCCATTCGTCAGACGAGCGCGGGCACAAGCAGATGCTCGAACAGTTGGATGCCCGGCCAATGCTTCATCTCGATTTGCGGTTGGGCGAAGGAACCGGAGCTGCATTGGCATTGCCTTTGGTGCAGGCAGCCGTCAATTTTTTGAACGAAATGTCGAGCTTCGAATCAGCCGGAGTGGCGAATAAAGAGTAAAATACTGAAAATGTCCGTCAGCTAAAGCAGACGGCAAAGGATAACAGTTTTTCAATTAAGGGATTTACTGTTTAAACACAGTCCTATCCTTTGCCGTTCACTTCAGTGAACGGACACATTGTTGCATTTATAAAATAAACCATGCGAAAACAACTGCATATATTTCTGAATGCCATCATGTTTTACACGCGCATTCCGGTGCCAAAAAACCTGCCGTATTCTGACGAAATACTGAACCGCTCAACGCGGTATTTTCCTTTCATCGGCTGGATTGTAGGTGGGATTGGCGCGACAGTTTTTTATGGGTTGCAGTTTGTTCTTCCTCCTGAATTGGCTATTCTGTTGAGTATGCTGGCTACCATTTTTGTCACCGGAGCTTTTCACGAAGATGGCTTTGCCGATTTTTGCGATGGCTTTGGTGGCGGTTACACCCGCGACCGTATCCTCACCATCATGAAAGACAGCCGTATCGGCACTTACGGAAGCGTTGGCCTGATTGGTATGTTGGCCACCAAATTTATGAGCTTGCATGCCATCGATGTCACCCAGATTCCGGTAATTCTTTTAGCCGGACATTCGCTTAGCCGGCTGATGCCCATTCTGGTCATTTATACTTCGGAATATTCGCGCGAGGATGCCACCAGCAAAACCAAGCCGATTGGCAAAAAAGGCAAAGGGTTCGATTTTTTGCTGGCACTGATCTTTGGTACTTTATTGTTGGTTTTCATTCCAATTTTCTATTCGCTGATTATTTTGCCAGCGCTTTTGTTTACCACATTCGTTTTCAGGCGATACATCACCAGCAAACTTGGCGGCTACACCGGCGACTGCCTGGGCGCTTTGCAGCAAATTGCCGAAGTGGAATTTTACATCGGGTTTGTCATCTTTCAAACACTTCAGGCATGAAACTTACTTTGATCCGACACACATCCGTTGATGTGCCCAAAGGCATTTGCTACGGAATAACCGATGTTCCGCTGGCTTCGTCGTTCCCCGAGGAATTGAAAACAGTCAGACAAAAACTGGTTTATAAGAAGTTCGACGTAGTATATTCCAGTCCATTGAAGCGGTGTACCAGTCTTGCTCGCGAAATTATTTCTGATCAGCCAATTCATACCGATAGTCGTTTGACTGAACTCGACTTTGGTGATTGGGAAATGGCGACCTGGAAGTCTATCTACGAATCGGAGGCTGGGAAAGAATGGTTTGCCAATTACGTCAACGCCCGTTGCCCTGGTGGTGAATCGTTTATTGAACTTATTAATCGCGGGGAATCGTTTCTCAACGAGATGAAAAGTAAAAACTTACGAAACGCAGCAATTTTTACCCACGCCGGAATCATTCGCGCGATGATGTGCCTGCTTCAGGATAAAACCCCGGAAGAGGCTTTTGAGACACCGTTGGAATACGGGAAAATGATCACTTTTAATCTTGAACACGAATGAAACAAAAACTTCGTCCAATCATGTTTGTCGGAACCGGTTCCGATGTGGGGAAAAGCATCATCAATGCTGGATTCTGCCGCATTTTTAAGCAGGATGGCTATTCGCCCGCGCCGTTTAAGGCGCAAAACATGTCGCTTAATTCGTTCGCGGGCATCGATGGGCTGGAGCTTGGTCGTGCGCAGGCTGTTCAGGCTGAGGCTTGCGGCATTGAACCGCTGAGCGAGATGAATCCCATTTTGTTGAAGCCAACCAGCAATCAAAATGCACAGGTGGTTTTGAACGGAAAGCCCATGGGAAACCAGTCGGCTAAAGAATATTTCCTGGGAACCGACCGCGATGCCCTTTTTGCCGAAGCAATGAAAGCCTACAAAAAACTGGCTGGTCAATACAATCCGATGGTGATTGAGGGCGCCGGAAGCATTTCGGAAATCAACCTGCGTGAGAAAGACATCGTGAATATGCGGGTTGCGCTGGCGGTGAATGCTGCTGTAATCCTGATAGCCGACATCGACCGGGGAGGTGTTTTTGGAAGTGTTTATGGAACGTTGGAGTTGCTTCCTCCGGAAGAAAGAGCATTGGTAAATGGAATTCTGATCAATAAATTCCGGGGCGATATTGATTTATTTACCGAAGGACGGAAAATGCTGGAGCAACTCACCGGAGTGTCCGTTGTGGGTGTGGTTCCGTATTTCCGGGATATTCATATTGACGATGAAGATTCTGTTGTATTGGATCACAAATCAGGAAAAACCCGAGATGGATTGGTCAATGTGGCGGTGGTTTTACTTCGGCACATGTCGAATTTTACCGATTTTAATGTGCTGGAACGTGTGCCTGAAATCAACTTGTTTTATACGGCCAATCCCGACGAAATCGAAAAAGCGGATGTTGTGATCCTTCCCGGATCTAAAAACACCATAGCCGATTTGGAAATTCTTCGGAAAAGCGGATTGGCAAAGGCGATCCTGAATAGTCAGCAAAAAGGAAATGCGGTTTATGGCATTTGTGGCGGCTACCAGATGATGGGCCGCGAAATTCACGATCCACAGCATGTTGAAGGCGAAATTGATTTTATGCCGGGGCTCGGGCTTTTACCTGTTGTTACTACGCTAACGGGCGAAAAGCGAACAGTGCAAAGCGAATTCACTTTCAGGAATGAAACAGGTTTGTGCAATGGCTACGAAATTCACATGGGACAAACCGAGTTGCTCGATGGTTCGCCGCTGGCAAGCCTGAGCGACGGATCGACGGACGGCTGTTTCCTGAACGGGAAAACCTGGGGGACATACCTGCACGGCATTTTCGATAATTTGCCTGTTATTCAGGCTATCCTGAAAAGCTGCGGAAAAGAAATCCGGCTTCAGGAATTTAACCTTCAGGAATACAAAAACGGGCAGTACGATAAGTTAGCTGATCACATCCGCAAAAGCTGTGATTTGGAATACATTTATGGAGTGATCTCAAATGGTGAATAATAACAAGAGTGAGTGTCCGGTTATTTATCTGTTAAAAAAAACGATATGCAAGGGTCAGAATCCTCATTTTCTTTCGAGGTTGTTTTTTTCGACTAATTTCGCATCCTGTTAGAAACTGAAAACAATGACATGAAAACAATTTATTGGCGGCAAGTGGGAATTGCTCAATTCCTGCTGCTAGTCTTACTTTTAGCGTCGTGCAATCTGATCGAATATCATCCTTATGATTTGAATTCTAAGAACCAGCCATCGAACCTGAATGAAACTTACATTTCCCGGATTGAAGCATTGAGTGACGAAAAAGATACGATTCGGTTTGTTTTTATGGGCGATACTCAGCGCTATTACGATGAAACCAGCGATTTTGTGAATAGCGTAAATAAACGCAGCGATATTGACTTTGTTATTCACGGAGGCGATATTACCGATTTCGGAATGAGCAAAGAGTATCTGTGGATTCATGACATCATGAAAAACCTGAAGGTTCCTTACGTTGCCCTGATTGGAAATCATGACGTTTTGGGCCATGGGAAAGAAGTATATAATAAGATTTATGGCGATTTTAACTTCTCATTCAAATTCAGGAAAACACGTTTTATTTGCCTGAATACAAATGCTCTTGAGTTCGATTATTCAACGCCTGTTCCTGATTTTGATTATATGGCTGGCTTTTTAAACGATACGGCATCAATTGACCGGACTGTGGTTGTGATGCACTCACCACCGTTTGACGATCAGTTCAATAACAATTCGGGATCAATGTTTAACTACCTTCTTGAACATTACAATAACCTGCTGTTT
The DNA here is from genome assembly GCF_009689585.1 of Aquipluma nitroreducens. Lineage (GTDB taxonomy): Bacteria > Bacteroidota > Bacteroidia > Bacteroidales > Prolixibacteraceae > Aquipluma > Aquipluma nitroreducens. The sequence continues at coordinate 2,739,866 of NZ_AP018694.1, forward strand.
TGCCTCCATGCCCACCGCCATGAGCTTAGTGTAAACGATTATTATAAAAACGGGATACTGTATTATGGATGCGACGACATATCTGGCCGTAATTACCTTTTATTCACTCTCGTTGGAAATTCATATTCTTATCGTGTCGTCAATTTTTAACTGCTGATTCATGAAGTTTTTTTCTTGTATTTTTTTGCTCGTATCTATTCTTTGTATAGCTCAGCTTCACGCCAATCCACCGCACGACGAAAAACTTACGTTGTATAAAAAAAGATGGGATAGGCTGATGCCCAACCAATCAAAGCTACAATTTGCCGGATCGATGGGAATGTTTTCTGGCGGACCCGGGTGGAGTTATGGAAAACGGGATCAATGGGAAACCGATTTGTATCTTGGTTTTATTCCGGAAATTGATGAGATTGAGGGACACATGACCACCACGCTCAAACAAACTTATACCCCTTTCAGATTTCGCTTGAATGAGTTTATCAGCGTGGAACCTGTTACTACTGGCATTTATATCACCAAAATCTTCGGTGAGTATTTTTGGAGTAAATTGCCGGAAAGGTATCCGAAAAATTATTATTTCTGGGCAGTAAATACGCGGTTCAATATTTTTGTTGGGCAATCGTTTGTTTTTAAAATGGGAACTAAAACATTGGGCAAAGAGTTGTCGTTTTTTTACGAGTTTAACACGAATGACCTCTATTTAATAAGCGCTTTTGGAAATAAAACGATTGGATTAAAAGATATTGTTGGGCTTTCTTTTGGGATACGATACCGCGTCTTTTGAGTTGAGTAACGAATTGGTTTCGAAACAGATATTTATAAAACAAAATAAAAATGAATACAGGATTAGTTCACATTTATACAGGAGAAGGAAAAGGTAAAACCACTGCTGCGGTTGGGTTGGCAGTTCGTGCATTAGGTCACGGAATGACTGTTTGCTATGCTCATTTTAATAAGCGGCCTGAGTTGTATGGTTACCACGAAATTCAGAGTTTGCAGAAACTGGGTGCCACAATCCTCGGATTTACCGAAGGACATTGGTCGTTTAACCCAAAAGTTACCCGCGAGAGTAGTCGCGAAGATGTTAAAAACGGACTGATTCAACTGACCGGATTTATCCAGGGGAAAACCCCCGATTTGCTGATCTTAGACGAGATTCTGATTTCGGTGCGCGATGGCATTTTGGCTGAAGACGAATTGCTCGAATTTATTGCGCAAAAGCCAGCCAAGCTCGAACTGGTATTGACTGGTCGGTGCGCCACTGATGGACTGATTGAGGTGGCCGATTACGTGAGCAACATTCAAAAAGTAAAGCATCCGTTCGACCGAAAAATTTACAGCCGCGAAGGAATCGAGTTTTAATTGGGTGACTTAAGTTCTGCAAAATCTATATTGTCGTCTTTCTTTTCACCCCAAACCCCTGAAGGGGCTTTGATCACAAACATCGCAATCGACTGTAGCTGAGACAAGTCCCCTTTAGGGGATTTAGGGGTTGTTAATAAAGCGAACACGACATTGTTTCTTTCTCATTACTTAAATAGACCGGAACAATCAAAAAATGTTGAGATTCTGGCTCAAAGTAGTATCGAATGGTTACGAATGACTAATTTTGACCGATTTTAAACCGAAAATAACAGCGCCGCGTGATTGAAATGCAACAAAAATACCTTCGGTGGGCTTTTTATTTAGCCGGATTATTGATCCTGCTTGTTGCTTCGGTGGTTTTATCGCTGTCGGTTGGCGAAATGAACCTCGGCTTCATGGACATTTTCAGCATTCTTGGGAAAGGACATGAAAGCATGGAATACACAATCCTGAGCCAGATTCGCATACCACGAGTTTTGCTCGGAGTTGCGGTTGGTGGATCGCTCAGCCTTTCAGGAATATTGTTGCAGGGTATTTACCGCAATCCACTGGTTGAACCTTACACGCTGGGCATTTCGGGAGGAGCGTCGCTGGGCGTGGCCTTTGTTATTGTGTTCGGACTGCATCAATTGGTAGGTTCGTTTGTGTTGCCATTGGCCGGTTTTGCTGGTTCTTTCCTGATTATTTTTCTGGTTTACACCATCAGCACCCGCAGTGGTCGCGTCAATATTCAAAGCATGCTGCTTACCGGGGTAATGATCAGTTTTATTGCTTCATCGTCGATGATGCTTTTGATGGCAACAACCAGCTCCGAAAACCTGCACGGTATCATTTTCTGGATCATGGGCTCGCTCGATGAACCCGACATGTCGCTGATATACATTACACTGATCATTTCGGTGGGTGCGCTTATTGTTTCGTATTTGTTTGTACAACCGCTCAATGCGTTACGGCTTGGAGAAGAAAAAGCCAAACATCTCGGAATTAACACCGATTTGTCGATCAAGCTCCTGTTTTTGCTGGCATCGCTGCTTGCCGGAGTCTCGGTAGCTGTTGCCGGGGTCATTGGTTTTGTTGGGTTGATCATTCCTCACCTGATGCGCCTTTTGGTGGGTTCCGATTACCGTATTTTGCTGATCAGTTCCTTTTTGTCGGGCTCTATTTTTTTGGTGCTTTCGGACGTGATTGCCCGCACCATTATATCGCCCAACGAGCTTCCCATCGGTGTGATCACCGGAATCGTTGGTGGAATTGCATTTTTACTGATGATCAGCCGTTCGTCGTACCGTTCACTCAATAAAAGCCGATGAGTAATATCCTGAACATTCAAAACCTGTGTTGCGGGTATCCAAAATTTCAATTGTTGGATATTAACATCGACATTCCCAAGGGTTCATTCGCCGGAATTATCGGGCCAAACGGTTCAGGAAAAACCACGCTTTTCCGCGCCATCACCGGAACGCTTGGCCTGAAATCAGGAAAAATATTGCTTTCGGATAAGAACCTGAAGTCATTTTCATTGCGCGATCGGGCGCAAAACATTGCCATTGTCAGCCAGTTTATCGAAGCAGGCGACATGACAGTAGAAGATTACGTGCTGATGGGACGGATTCCGTATCACAGCCGGTTCAATTTTTTCGAGACTGACGACGATTTTGAGATTGCCCGCAAATACATGGAAATGACTGATACCTGGCGTTTCAAGGATCAACTGATGTCGGAGTTGAGCGGCGGGGAACAGCAGTTGGCCGGGATAGCCCGCGCCCTGACACAGCAGCCACAACTGCTTTTGCTCGACGAACCTACTTCGCACCTCGATATCACACACCAGGTGCATATTCTGAATGTGTTGCAGCAGCTCAATCAGGAAATGGGGCTATCGGTTTTGATGGTCATTCACGACCTGAATTTAGCTTCGGAATATTGCGATTGGCTTATCCTTGTTAATCAAGGGAAAATTCATACTCAGGGCACTCCGGAAGAAGTGCTGACTTTCCAAAACATCGAGGATGTTTATCAAACCGTGGTGGTCACCCAGAACAACCCGCTTTCTGGAAAACCCGCTATTTTTCTGGCATCGCAAAAGGTACTGAAAGAAATTCAGGAGAAATTGGCGAAAAAGTGATTTAGCGTCTTGTGTTTTAATGTCGTAAAGGCTAATTCTTTTGTCAATTTTTCAATAGTTCAAAAATTGTATGTAAAATTTGAAGTATAATTCAAAAATTGTATGTAAAATTTGAATTACATCGAAACTTTATTTGTAGATTTGTTTCTGAATTTAAGTAAAAACTTCCTGAATGATACTGATAAAAAGAGATTTACAGGAAATTATCGAAGGAAACCTGTTTAAGCGGAAAGCGATTATCCTTTTGGGAGCCCGGCAGGTTGGAAAAACTACGCTTTGTAAACAGGTAGCAGATAAACTGGGTTTACCCACCCTTTTCTTGAACTGCGATGAACCAGAACCCCGAAGCCTGTTGACTGACACCAATTTATTGCGATTGAAGCAGTTAATCGGTTCTTCAAAACTAATTATAATTGACGAGGCCCAGCGGGTAAAAAACATAGGATTAACTTTAAAAATTATTATCGACAACATCGCTGAAGTGCAGGTAATTGTTACTGGGTCGTCATCGTTGGATATTGCCAATGAAATAAACGAGCCGCTCACGGGAAGAAAGTATGAATACAATGTTTTTCCTTTTTCTACCAGCGAACTAGTTCAAAACAGTAGTTTTCTTTCCGAACGTCAACTGCTTGAGCAACGTCTTATTTACGGGCAATACCCTGAGGTAGTGAATAATCCGGCCGAAGCCCGGGAAACGCTGATAAACAATCTGAATAGTTATTTGTACAAAGATTTGCTCGCCATCAATGATGTGAGAAAGTCATCACAACTCGAAAAACTTGTCGAGGCGTTGGCCTTACAGATTGGAAGTGAGGTGTCGTACAACGAACTGGCCCAATTACTTCATTCCAATCCGCATACGATTGAGCGGTATATCGATCTGTTGGAGCAAAGCTTTGTGTTGTTCAGGTTACAAGCCTATAGCGGGAATGTGAGAAATGAGATTAAGAAGGGCAGAAAGATTTATTTTTGCGACACAGGCATACGGAATGCAATTATTGGAAACTTTAACAGTTTGAATCTGAGGCAAGACGTTGGTGCTTTGTGGGAGAATTTTTTCATAGCCGAACGAATAAAGTACCACCATTATCGGCGAAATTTTGTTAAGAGTTATTTCTGGAGAAGTTTTCAGCAGCAAGAAATTGATTTTATTGAGGTAGAGAACGCTGAAATTACCACTTTTGAAATGAAATGGAACAAAAATAAAAGGGGAAGTTTGCCGGCAACTTTTGCCAACGCCTATACTGTAAAGAACAGTCATACAGTAACTCCTGAAAATTATACCGATTTTTTATTGGCGTAATTTCATTTGTATTTGCCCCAAAAGCCGTAAATTCACCAAACTTTAAAACTCACCCAATGAATCCTTTGATTGATAATTTTGTGAGCTCAAAACGTATCGCAGTGATTGGTATGTCCCGTTCAGGTAAGAAATTTGGCAACATGGCTGCAAAAGAGTTGAAAACAAAAGGCTATGAAATTTTTCCAATTCACCCCGAAGCCCAGGAGATTGAAGGAATGAACTGTTTCCCTAACCTTAAAAGTTTAAGTGGGAAGGTGGATGGTGTATGGATTTCGATACCGCCCAGGAATGTTTCATCGGTTTTGGAAGAAGCCGCTCTTATTGGCCTGAAAAACATATGGCTGCAACAAGGCGCCTGGTCAAACGAAGTTCAGCAAACGATTGATCAATTGAATCTGTCGGTTGTTTCTAAGAAGTGTATCCTGATGTATGCCCCGCCAGTGAAGTCGGTTCATAAATTTCACCGGACGATAGTTGGTATTTTTGGAAAGTTGTAATTCATCTCTAGCTTCAGGATTAGTGTATGATACTATGATTCCTATAACAAAATTATACAATGGAGTAGAAATGCCCTGGCTTGGTCTTGGTGTTCACCGGGCTGGCTCTGGTTCTGAGGCTGAGACTGCTATCCAATGTGCGCTTCGGGCTGGTTACCGAAGCATTGATACCGCTACATATTACCAAAACGAACGCGCTGTAGGCAAAGCAGTCTTCGAAAGTGGCGTTCGGCGCGAAGATATTTTCCTGACAACTAAAGTCTGGAACACCGATCAGGGATATCATTCGACAATAAACGCTTTTGAGGCTAGTCTCGAAAAGCTACAAACAAGTTATTTGGATTTATATCTGATTCATTGGCCGCAAAGCGAACTCACTTTCGAAACCTGGAAGGCAATGGAAGAGCTATACGAAAAAGGCCAGATCCGTGCTATCGGTGTATGTAATTTTCTCATTCCACATCTAAAGCGGCTCATGGAAAATTCGCGAATAAAGCCAATGGTTAACCAATTTGAATTTCATCCGGAGCTGGTTCAACCCGAATTACTTCAATTTTGCAAAGACAACCAGATTCAGCCCGAAGCCTGGCGACCAATTATGAAAGGTAGGGTGAATGAAATTGAATTCCTTCAGGAATTATCAGATAAATATCAGAAATCGCCAGTTCAAATTGTTTTGAGGTGGGATATTCAGAAAGAAGTGGTGACGATTCCAAAATCAGTTACTCCGGAGCGAATTATAAGCAACGCTGATATTTTTGATTTTGAACTTTCGGCTGATGATATGGCCCGAATCGATAAATTGGATAAAAATGCAAGGCTGGGCGAAGATCCAAACATCCATCATTTTTGATCAGGACTGGATATTTCGTAAAGTTTTCAGTCAAACATTCTATTTATCAATAGATATTACAAAACGATTAATTTTTTAATTAAATTGCAATCTCAGTTTCTTTATTGAACTATAACTGAATGCTACGGAATTTATTTCAATACTTTTACGCGATTTTTAAAATTGGACTGAACGAATGTTGTTTGACAAATGAAAAATAGAACAAACCATTTGTTTTACACAGATTCTATTGATTTGTAAAATCATAAACAAATAACAATTACATGAGTATTTACATTTTCTTTTTAGTAGTACTTTTTATTCTGGCCATATCCGACTTAACTGTTGGGGTTGCCAATGATGCTGTGAATTTTCTGAATTCAGCCATTGGCTCAAAAGTGGCTACACGCCGGGTTATTATGATTGTAGCCAGTGTTGGAATTATGGTTGGGGCACTTTTTGCCAACGGAATGATGGAAGTTGCGCGTAAAGGATTATTCTATCCGCAGTATTACCTGTTTACCGAAATCATTATTATTTATATGGCCGTCATGTTTACTGATGTGCTGTTACTCGATTTCTTTAACACCTTTGGATTACCCACATCAACAACCGTTTCGCTTGTTTTTGGCTTACTTGGAGCTGCCATTGGGATGGCATTTATAAAAGTTGGTGAGGGTGATACGATTATGGTCGATGGGGTTCAGAAGATTGCACAAATAAGCGACTATATCAATTCAACAAAGGCACTTACAATTATATCGAGTATACTTTTGTCAGTAGTTTTTTCATTTGTTTTTGGAGTTGTTATCCAATGGCTTAGCCGATTATTATTTAGTTTCAATATTGAAAAAACTATTAAATATTATGGTGCATTATGGGGCGGGTTGGCTATCTCGGCTATCACATATTTTATCCTGATTAAGGGTGTGAAAGATGCCTCTTTTATGACCGCCGAAATGTATGCTATGATCAAGGAGAATACGCTTGCAATTATAGGATTGAGTTTTGTTTTTTGGGCATTTTTTCTTCAATTGCTGTCCTGGATTCTTAAAGTTAATCCGTTGAAAGTTGTGGTATTGGTTGGCACCTTTGCATTGGCAATGGCTTTCGCTGGAAACGATTTGGTGAATTTTGTGGGCGTTCCACTTGCAGGGCTTGAATCTTTTAAGATATTTTCAGGAAATGGCGGAAACGATCTTCTGATGGGGAAATTACTTGGCGATATAAAAACACCTTCTTATTTTTTGATTATCGCGGGTATCATCATGTTAATCGTTCTTTGGTTTTCGAAAAAAGCGCAAACAGTTATTGAAACTTCCCTGAGCCTGAGTCGCCAGGATGAAGGTACTGAACGATTTGGTTCATCTGCCTTTTCAAGGGTTTTGGTTCGTCGGGTAGTTAATACTGGGACATTTTTCAGTCAGGTAATTCCTCAACCTATCATTAATAAGATTAGTAGCCGTTTCGATACTACTAAGATGGATGAACGATCAAAAAAGGATCCAAATCCTCCGATGTTCGATATGGTGAGAGCTTCGGTAAACATGATGGTTGCATCGATCCTGATTGCTATCGGAACATCCTATAAATTGCCGCTTTCAACCACTTATGTGACATTTATGGTTGCCATGAGTACTTCATTGGTTGATGGAGCGTGGGGTCGCGATAGTGCTGTTTATCGCATTACCGGCGTATTTACTGTTGTTGGAGGCTGGTTTATTACTGGTTTGGCTGCTTTTTCAGTTGCTTTCTTTCTCTCGTTATTTATGGGCTGGGCCCAGGTCTTTGGTGTTGTATCCATTTTGTTTTTTGCTATTCTGGCATTTTACAGAACCCATTTATTGCACAAGAAACGTGAAGAAGAATTTCAGACTAAATCCGAGGATATAGAAGATATTCCTACTGTGAACCAGATGTTTGAAACCAACAACAAAGGGATTGAAAAAAACCTGAATCTGCTAAGTGACATTTTTAGTAAAACGATTAAAGGACTTGTTGATGAAGACCGAAAGGAATTGAAGAAACAACTTAAGATTTCGGTTGAAATGGAACAGAAACTGGTCAATAAAAAAAGTAAGATTCATCAGACAATCAATTCAATGCCCTCTGATTCGATTGAGGCAAGCTATTTTTATATTTTAACGCTTGATTACCTGAAAGAATTAGCACATGCGATCAATTATATGGCCGAGCCTGTTTTTAATCATGTCGACAACAATCACAAACCAATTCTACCCACTCAAGGCGCTGAACTTACACAAATTGCCGTAGAATTATCTGGTTTTACCCAAAAGATGATTGAAAAGCTAAGCATAAATAGCGAAGAAAAACTGGAAGAAATCATTACAGAGCAGCTTAGAATTATTGGGGTAATAAGAGAAGTTCGCAGGAACCTTATTAAATCGATTAAGAAAAACGATGTAAGTACGAAAAACAGCATGCTTATTTTGAATATATTGAGTGGTGCCCGAAACATTCTGAATTACTCAATTAACATGATGAAAATCCAGAGTGACTTTGCGGGTATTATGAAGAATTAACTGGAAGGCTCGTCCTGAAATAGGTAGCATCTGTTGTGTAAAAATACAATTTCAGGACGTGTCATATCCTTTGTAATGCTGACTTCTCCCAAAGTATGAATCAGCAATCTAGCCTGAATATTTTGGTAACTTGAAAATGTCAAATTTAAGGATATGCACACAAAGGCGTATTTAATCCTTTTATTTTTACTTTCTCTGATTATTGGAAATGGTTATGCCCAAAACCAAAATCCATACGGACTTAAAATTATCTCTACGGAAGATGAATATCGGAAGTGTATCAGTCAGGATGATGATCAGGAACTTATTGATATTCAGAAGTTCATTCCTGAAATTGTTTTAGATATCCGATATGCCACGGCTCACAATTTTACGGGTCAAGCCGTTTATCCTTCCGCCAGGGCATTTGCCCGGAAACCGGTTGTGATGCAGCTAAAAGCCATTCAGGAGGAACTGAAAAGCAAAAAACTTGGGTTGAAGATATACGATGCTTATCGCCCATATGCCATCTCCGTTAAATTTTATGATGTGTATCTCGACTCCACTTTTGTGGCCAGCCCGCGCAAAGGCTCAAGGCATAACCGGGGTGCTGCCATCGACCTGACGCTGATTGATCTCCAAACCAGAAATGAACTGGAAATGACCAGTCAGTTTGATGATTTCTCAGATAAAGCTATTCCTGATTATAAAGGAGGGACGGCTATTCAAAATGCCAATCGGAAAATTCTCATTGAAACGATGGCTAAACATGGATTTATTGTTTATTCGTCGGAATGGTGGCATTACGATTTCAACGACTGGCAAAAGTTTGGATTAATGGATCTTTCTTTTGAGCAACTCGATGCTATTCATTAACTTATAACATCAAAGTCTACAAGCTATTCGTTACCGCTCAGGGTAAACCTGCTAATCACATCGTCAACCGAAGAGCGTGCGGAAAGAAACAGGATTGGAGATTTCCGGTCGCTTTCCCTGGTTTGTTGAACCATCTCAAAGCCGTCCATTTGTGGCATATTGGAGTTTATGCAATAGTTAACCTTAACAGGTTCAGTCGGCATTGATGCCTTTACATCCAATCGATCGCTTATTTTTGGACTCTTAAATGATTTTTATGAGCGATAGGATACCGTCATTGGAACTTGCAAAACGAATGGATTCATTTTGCCAAATCATGGATCAGCAGTGTCCCGATTGGGAAATAGCCGTTGTTTTCAGTAAAATTAACCTGTTGTATTTCACGGGCTCAATGCCTGAAGGAATGTTGGTGATTGAGCGTGGAAACGGAGCTACTTTGTGGGCGCGCCGTGGTTATGAACGTACCCTGAACGAATCGGAGTTCCCCGTAGTTAAACCCATGAGCAGCTATCGCGATGCGGCGCAGGTTTATGCTCAACTTCCTGCAGAAATTTACCTCGAAACTGAATTTGTACCATTGGCTATGTTTCAACGTTTCCAGAAACATTTTTCGTTTTCATCGTATAAATCGCTCGATTTCCAGATTGCACAAACGCGTTCGGTAAAAAGTCGGTGGGAGCTGAGTTTTATGGAAAGGGCTGGTGCCATTCATCAGCGTGTTTCCGAAGAACTTGTGCCCGGATTGTTGCGCGAAGGAATGACTGAAGCCGACCTTGCAGGCGAATTGTATCAGGTAATGGTGAGAGAGGGGCATCAGGGTGTAGCGCGTTTCGCGATGTTCGACACCGAAATGATTGTTGCCCAGCTCGGTTTTGGCGAGAGTTCGTTGCATCCAACCAATTTTGATGGCCCTGGTGGAAACCGGGGGCTGAACGCAGCGGTTCCAACTTTGGGTAGCCGTGAGCGAAAATTGCGCAAAGGCGACCTTGTTTTTGTTGATATGGGACTTGGTGTAAATGGATACCATTCCGACAAAACAATGACCTATATGTTTGGGCAAGCGTTGCCTGATGAGGTGATTGCCATCCATCGGCAATGTGTCGATATTCAGCATCGGGTGGCCGAATTGCTTGTCCCGGGCAATGTTCCTGAAACAATATATGAAACGATCACGGCTGGATTATCCCCGGAATTTCAACAGAATTTCATGGGTTTCGGCAATCGTCAGGTTAAGTTTTTGGGTCACGGCATTGGATTGACTGTTGATGAATACCCGGTGTTGGCCAAAGGGTTTATAGAACCATTGCAAGAAAACATGGTTTTTGCTGTCGAACCTAAAAAGGGAATCGAAGGCATCGGGATGGTTGGTATCGAAAACACCTTCATTGTCACTCCCCAAGGTGGCCGTTGCATCACCGGAAGCAATCCCGGGTTGATATTCGTTGAATAGTAAAGTTGCTAAAATCAGGATTAGTAAAGCTCGCAGATCTTTTATCCGGAAAGTTCATATTCAGAAATACATCGGGAATACTACCTCCTGTTGATTTTCTGTCAGACCATCATTAAAGCAGAATGCAGTTTATAATGTGTCGTGTTATATTCCACAAAATCCGAAGAAAAGAACGAATAATAAACCCGGAATCGAGAGAATCCGGGTTTATTATTCGAGAGTCTTTATTCAATCCTATAATTTATCAACGTATTGTCCTGTTCTCCAATGATCAGGTTGAACCAAGTATTTGAATCGTTAAATTTCCCCAGAATAAAGTTGGTATCACCTTCCAACGGAAATCCATGCATTACCGATCCGTTTTTGTCGAGCAAGTAAACCTTGTTCTCGCCTTTAATTACAACACCAATTTTCGTGATTCCGGCTCCCATCGTAAAAACATAAGGGGTTTCGCTGATTTCATCAGAGAATGTATGTTCACTCATTTTCTTCCCGTCATCAGAAAATATCGTCAGTTTTTTATCGTCAGCAAAGATGTATTCAGGAGAACCATTGCCATCCAGATCTTCAGCGACAAAACGGTGAGCCGAACCAAACTTACCAACTTCTTTAATCTGAGCCTGACCAGCAAAATCCATGATATGAATGCGACCAACCTGATCGGTTGCAATCAAACGCGGGTTCCCATCGTTAATGAAATACAACGGGTTGGCCGAACGAACGAAAGGAGCTGGCTGACCATCTCTTGCTTTGCCCTGCCGGTCGAGAAAATAAACGTTTTGCTTGTCCGAAACAATGAGATAATCTTTCCCGTCAATATCGAAGTGTTGCACAGGATTGGTTACCAAACTTTCAGACCCTCCAAAATTCCATTTGGGGATTAACCTTCCATCCCGATCAAACAGGTAAATTTGCTTGTCTTCGCCGGCAACGATAAACCGATATTCTTTATTCTGACCATATTCAGCAATACAAACTCCGTTTGAGGCCATCGATTTCAATGTAATTGGATATTTACCCACATTATTGCCCATTCGGTCAATGCAATAAAGTTGAGTCTTGGTATTAAAGACGTATTGAAACTACTAGTGATGCGTTAATTTTTAAAATACTTATATAAATAACTATATATTAAAACATTACAAGCGTTCTTTGATTTTTTGATTTGAATTGACTTATAGTTTTGCGCCTAAAAAGTGCAAGATTATGAATTCAGGAAAATATGTTTTTGCCCAGCTATTACAGTTTGTCAGTAAATACGAGTTTGAAAGGTGCGTCGAGCGTTACCAAGGAGATTACCATGTAAGGGAATTGAACTGTTGGAACCAGTTTGTTCAACTTTTCTTTGGTCAACTCACTTCCCGGAATTCATTAAGAGATATTTGTACTTGTTTGAAAGCCCATAAAAATAAACTTTATCATTTGGGCATAAAGCAAAATGTCAATCAGTCTAGCCTTTCACGTGCAAACGAGCGAAGAGACTGGAGGATCTTTGCTGATTTTGGTGAGTACCTGATAAAAATGGTCAGACCACTATATGCAAACAGTCCAATCCCAAATATTGATATTGACAATGACATATTTGCCCTTGATTCAACAACCATATCTTTGAGCATAAAGCTATTTAGTTGGGCAAAAGGCAAGTACTCACGGGGAGCAGTAAAGATTCATACACTACTCGATTTAAGAGGAAGCATTCCTGCATTTATATTTATCACAGATGGCAAATACCATGATAGCAACATACTGGATATCATGGGTCCCATCCCTGAAGCAATATATCTGATGGATAAAGCGTATGTTGATTTTGCCGCTTTATACAATATTCATAGAGCAGGTGCATTTTTTGTTACAAGAGCAAAAGTGACATTAGATTACTCGGTTATTGAATGCAATTACAATATTGACGAACGCTCAGGATTAAGAAGCGATAAGACTATAAACCTAAATGGATATAAGTCTAAAAAACTTTATCCAGAAATGCTTCGACTGGTTGAATATTACGATGACGAGAAAAATATATTGCTCGTTTTCCTAAGCAATAACTTCGAAGTATCGGCAATGGAAATTGCTTATCTGTACCGTAACCGTTGGCAAATAGAAGTGTTCTTTAAATGGATAAAACAAAATCTGACGATAAAGAAACTCTGGGGTAACTCAGAAAATGCGGTTGCCCTCCATATCTGGGTAGCTATCTGTACATACCTGATTGTCGCATACGTCAAATATTCACTCAAAAGTACACTGTCTATTTATGAGATAATGCAAATCTTAGGCATTTCAGTATTCGACAAGGCACCCGTAAAGGAGCTAATTACTGAATTAGAAGTCAATCAAAATTTCAAAGAACAATATGATTTATTTAATGATCAATTTTAACGCATCAGTAGTATATTGAAACCGATTATTCCGATAGATGTCGATCTGATGGATGTCAGATATGATCTCACCCGGAATGTTAATCGTCCATAAAACCAATCCTTCCTTATTGATCAGCGATAAATTATTCTGGTTGTCGCAAACGATTACCTCGCGGTTTGGAAGATCCTTGTGATTCACAACCAAAAGCGGTTTTTTTGCCAGTTTCCCGCCAAGTTTTAGTTGCCATACAGCTTGTGGCTCTTCTTTAAAATTCGGATCATATTTCAACGCGATACGATTTTTTATCATTTTGTCTGAAATGGAAAATTGCCACGAGAAAGTACTGAATTTTCGAATGACGTCTTCGTTTGATGAGAGCATGGTGCTGACCTCTGGCTTGAAAAGGACATCCTTCAAACGGAAGACTTTCGGGATTTTGGAATATAGATAAAAATTCGGTTTTGCTTGCGATTCTTTGTTATTGGCTAGGTAAGTCGAATCTTTGTCCAACGTTTTTCCGGAAGCCAGGCTTTGCAGATAATTTTTCATGCCGGACAGATTATCGCCACAAATAAGGTATTTTTCGTACAATGCAAAGTATTGAGCATTAATGCCTGCAAATGCTCTTCCAAAAAGCGACTCGGCCATGTTGGCAATGGGCAAGCGATAAATATTAAACGATTTTTTACCGCCTACGGCATATTCAGTCAGCATTGTTTCGTCGCCAACCTTATTCAATTTCCGATATTCAGAAAATGCTTTGCCCAATTTTTCACTGGCATCTGAATTATTGACAAGCTCGGCAACAAAAAAACGATTTTGAGATGGATTCGATTTATTAATGTTGGTATAAACTCCGGCAACCTGATTTCCAACGATATCCTTTATCAACTTTCCAGCATCGGTATTCGTTTTCTTCCTGAATTCCAACAAATTCATTTCGCGCGGATAATAATTCCCCTTGGCACGGAGGTACACTTCGTACTGATCGATGAAAAGTCTCGAGTCTTTCAGATTAAGAGCCACGAAATAGGACGAACTGGTAGGTATTGCTTTTTCGATGGTCAATTTTTGTGCATCCTGATTGCGAAAAATATTCAGGTAATTATCCGTTGAATCTCTTGTAACACTATATCCGTTGAATTCGAGTTCTGTAGGTTTGGCCGATAGATCGAGTTCCGACCAGTTCGAATAAGATGCAATCTGACCAAGGTTTTTCCTGATTTCAGGAGCAACAATCTTTGATAATACCTGCGAGATAGTTTGGTGATCGATAAATATATTGGCTAAAACGGTCTCTTCAATGGTCTTGTAAACTTCGGTAAAGGCCTTATTTGAGAGCAGATTAACCGAATTTGACTGGCGAATGGCTTCTTCAATCAAAATAAAATCTTCACTAGCCATCAATATATCGTTCGCACATGCAAAGTAAAAATCCAGATTGGACGACTTTGCGTTGATTATCGTTGTGTTGTCGTAATATTTTCGGGTGATTGTATATTCCGGTCCCATTTCGCGCGAAACAACGTCGATTGCTGAACCAGACTCGCTCTGATCGTTTAACTGAATCAGAAAAAGATTGGTAAGCTGGTTCTTTCCGCTTGGGTTGACTGAAACGATGATTGATTTACTCTTGAGCAGATTTCCAATTCCGGAGCGGCTACTAACAAAGTCGCGAAACCGGCTGATGTTTGAGAAAATAGTTTCAAATTCAGGGATACCTCTTAATTCAGCAAACAATGGATTATCACCCTTCAATGCCTTGAAAAAACCGTCCTGATCTTTTACTTCAATAATTAGCGGACTTTTGCGTGGAACAGCTTTAAAAGCTGGATTTTGCTTGGTAGAGAATGTCTGAATAACAGGCTTCTCTGTCTTCATCGGGAAATATTTGATTCCCCAAAAGGCGGCTGCTACAACCAGAATAACAATACCGGAAATGATAATTACTTTTCGCATAAAGCATAGATATTTATCTCAAAAATACAAAGCTTTCTGAGCATTGAAGTCCTGAATCTTGATTTAGGAACAATTTTTATTCAAAAATTTTAGATTCGTTGATAAAGGCTATTGTTGTTTTACCTCTGAAGATTCAACAATTTTGTACAATTTATCCGACTTCCTGATTTTCGTATCAATTGGGATTGAAATGTAAGATCCTTTTGGAGCTTCAGCCACCGACTGCTTATCGACCTGGATTTCTGAAACAATAGTTTTTACCAATCCGGTAGTTGGTCCGGTAATGTAAATTTCGTCGCCAACCTTAAGCGGTCCGGTTTCGAGCTTAAATTCGGCTACCTTCAGGTTCGAAAAATAATTCAAGCCTTTGCCAACATATACCTTCCGGTGCGATGCCAGCGAACCATAATTTTTGCTCCACTCGCCCAACCGCTGCCCCAAATAATAACCATTCCAGAATCCGCGGTTGAATACCGATGAAAGCCGGGTATCCCAATCGGCAATCTTTTCGTCAGTAAAAGTATTGTCGAAGTAGGCCTGAACCGCTTCCTTGTAGCATTCAACTACAGTATAAACGTATTCAGGAGACCGCGCCCTTCCTTCGATTTTCAAAACCGAAACCCCAGAATCGAGTAGCTTATTCAGGAAGTGAATGGATTTCAAATCTTTGGGCGACATGATGTATTCGTTATCTATTTCAAGTTCGGCGCCTGTTTCCTTGTCGGTAACAATGTAAGCACGGCGGCACGACTGCATGCAACTTCCACGATTGGCCG
The DNA here is from genome assembly GCF_009689585.1 of Aquipluma nitroreducens. Classification (GTDB taxonomy): domain Bacteria; phylum Bacteroidota; class Bacteroidia; order Bacteroidales; family Prolixibacteraceae; genus Aquipluma; species Aquipluma nitroreducens. Next base: position 2,755,935 of record NZ_AP018694.1, read on the forward strand.
ACGAGTTCATCTCGTTGAGGCTGAGGTAACATTTTCCTGAAACGGCCATGCACAAGGCTCCGTGTACAAACATTTCGAGCCGCACCAATTCTCCGGAAGGCCCCGTAATATTTTCTTCCCTGATTTGGCGCGAGATTTCCCAAACACGGCCAATATTCATTTCGCGGGCAAGAACCACAACATCGGCAAATTGCGAATAAAACCGTACGGCTTCGATGTTGGTAATGTTTACCTGGGTTGAGATATGCACTTCGACGCCAACCTGCCGCGCATACATGATAGCCGAAATGTCGGATGCAATAATGGCCGAAATACCAGCAACTTTGGCTGCATCAATAATCTGTCGAAGCTGATCCAATTCATTGTCGAATACAACCACGTTAACAGTCAGATAGGTTTTTACACCTTTCGAATGCGCGATTTCAGCTATCTTCTTTAAATCGTCGATGGTAAAATTATTCGACGAGCGCGCGCGCATATTGAGTTGTTCTACTCCAAAATAAACCGACCCGGCACCCGCCTGGATGGCTGCAATCAATGATTCGTACGAACCAACCGGCGCCATTATTTCAACATCTTCTCTTCTCATACATCCTAAATTACTGGACTGCAAATTTAATCTTTATTTTGGCTTTTATCTGGCACAAAAAACAAGTCAGGACTTCATCAATGTAAAGTCCTGACTTGGAATATTGAAATAAAAAAGAGCGACTCCTGTCGAAGTCGCTCTTTCAATTCATTGATTGTAAATTCATTATTTCAGATCTAAATCGTATGAATACGAATTGTCTTTGGTTGAAAGAACTACTGAATATGATCCTTTTTCCAGTTTAGAAAGATCGAAACCTTCAATAACATTGAATTTTTTGCCAATTTCTTTTGAATAAACCAAATTGTTATCGGTATAAAAATTCAAGCTTACGTTATCTTCCGGAAAATTCAGATAAGACATTTTTAGAACACCATCTTTGAAGGCAAAGTAAGGTTCAATAAGGCTTTTTTCATTGCCAACTGCGATGTTTTCAGAGTCGATTGAGAAATTACGTTCCGTTGTCAAACCGTTGGTTGAAACAGACAACTTGTAATCACCTTTTTCGAGGTTCGAGAAATCAAAAACTTTACGATAGTCCTTGTTGTCAGCATCAGTTTCTTTATAGTAAACTTTTTCGCCTTTTTCATTTTCGATGCTGATCTGAAGATTTGCAGCGTCAACAGTTGAAATTGCAACTACTGCTTTTTCTGATGTAAGAGGAAGGATGTTAACTTTTAAGTTTCCGCCTGCCATTAATGTGTTTGCAAATGCTACAAATGCGAACAACATTGTTAATTTTGAAATTGTTTTAATTGTTTTCATGTTTCTGTGTTTTAATTACAGTACAAACATACATGTTCTCCAACATATATGCTGTATAACATACGTTAAGACTGCATTATCCTTGCGTTAACGTACACGATTTTAGGTTAAAACAATGTAAACAAACAATAATAAGCTACTGAAACACTGATATTTACTTTTTTTTAAGAACTGCAAATACGTTTGATTCTATGGATGTTGAAATACTACAATTACTGGATGGGGCACGAAAAGCACAAGGATTAACTGTTATTATTGATGTTTTCAGGGCTTTTTCAACAGCCTGTTATGCTTTTGGCAACGGCGTTCAACGCATTTATCCGGTTGGCGATCTCGAAAAAGCTTATCAACTGAAACAACAGAATCCGGAATTTATATTGGTAGGAGAGCGGAACGAACAAAAACCGGAAGGTTTTGACTTTGGAAACTCGCCATCACAACTGTTGACAAGCAATCTGGTTGGAAAAACCATGGTTCATACCACTAGTTCCGGAACGCAGGGCATTGCCAATGCGACCAAAGCCGATGAAATATTAACCGGCAGTTTTGTAAACGCTCAGGCTATCATCAATTATATAAGGAAACAAAATCCCGAAAAAGTGTCGCTGGTTTGTATGGGATACAGTTGTCTGTACCCCACTGACGAGGATACGCTGCTAGCAGTCTATATTAAAAATGAACTCGAAGGAAAACCCAATGATTTTGCCGCAATGGTTGAACAAATACGAAAAGGCGATGGAGCCCGCTTTTTTGCGCCTGAAAAACAGGAATGGGCGCCAACTGCCGACTTTGACCTTTGTCTTTCGTTGAATCGTTTCAATTTTGTACTCAAAGTGGAACAAGAAAGCGGAGTTAATTATTTAAAAAAAGTAACCGTATAGACACAATCGAACACACAGAAATATAAATAATCTATGTGTTCTATGTGGTTCAAATTCAAAAATATGAAAACATATAATTTTGACACAATCGTCGATCGTACCAATACCAACTGCATAAAATACGATGCCCGTACCACTTTCTTCGGAAAGGCCGACCTGTTGCCTCTTTGGGTAGCAGATATGGATTTCAGAACTCCTGATTTTATTGTTGATGCGGTAAAGAAACGTGCAGAACACGAAATATTTGGCTATACATTTCGATCCGAATCGTATACGCAATCAATCGTAAACTGGTTAAAACGTCGTCACAACTGGGAAATAAAACCTGAATGGATATCGTTTAGCCCGGGTGTTGTAGCCGGACTAACCATGGCAATCGAAGCGCTATCTAAACCTGGCGACGGAGTTATTATTCAGCCACCGGTGTATTTCCCGTTTTTTGATTCGGTAAAGGGAACTGGCCGCGAAATGATTGAAAATCCGTTAAAACTAGAAAACGGACGCTATTATTTCGACCTGGAAGATCTGAAACAAAAGATTACACCCACAACTAAATTATTGCTTCTAAGCAATCCTCATAATCCAGGTGGAATGGCCTGGAACGAAAAGGAACTGACCGAATTGGCCCAAATCTGTCTTGAAAACAAAATCGTGATTATCTCCGACGAGATTCATTCGGACCTGATATTCGATGGCTTCAGGCACACTCCACTGGCCGGAATATCCGACGAAATTGCACAGAACTGCGTGGTCTGCATGGCTCCCAGCAAGACTTTCAATACCGCAGGATTGACTACTTCATTTCTGGTCATACCGAATAAACGACATTTCGTCGCTTATGAACGGGTGATGCATTTGCCACATCTTCACATGGGTAATATTTTTGGTACAATTGCACTGGAAGCTGCATATAAACATGGCGATGAATGGTTAGCCCAATTAATGCGATATCTTCAGGAAAACTTCAACGTCCTGGATTCTTTTTTCAAAACAAATCTTCCTGAGGTAAAGGTGATGCGGCCTGAAGCAACTTATTTGATCTGGATCGATTTCTCAGCATTTGGATTGAGTGATGAAATTCTGAATCAGAAGCTGATTGATGCGGGAGTTGGATTAAATCGTGGAGTTCAATTTGGCAAGCAGGGAAGTGGATTTATGCGGATAAATATTGGATGTACCCGTTCGATGCTTGAAGAAGCACTTCTTTGTATCAAAAAGGCATTTCAATAAATAGAAAAAAGTCATTTGTCAATCGAAAAAGGTTGAATTTCCTAATGACAAATGACTTTTTCCATTTCCGGCGTTGCTAAAACTCCCTTTTCACCCACTCAACAATCCGGTCTTCAGGAATGTCGTTCATGCAGCGAAAATGTTTTTTCGGACATTCGTGGTAACCAAGCTTGGAGCACGGACGACATGGCAATCCTTTAACTTCAAGTATCTCTGATCCTTCGCCTGACAGGTATGGATACATCCCCAATTCGGGCGAAGTGTTTCCCCAAACCGACAGTATTTTTTTGTGAAATGCCGCTGCAATGTGCATCAATCCAGTATCGTTGGAGATAACTAACCTGGCATTTTTTACCAGACTGGCCGATTGATTGATCCGCAATTTTCCGGTAAAATCCGCTACATTCCCGGTGTTCCATTCAAGAATACTACTAGCCAATGCACGTTCACTTTTACCGCCAAGCAAAACAAACGGGATATTACTTTCTGAAATTAGTTTTCTGTATTTCTCAACAGGCATTCGTTTCGTGGCATAAGTTCCGGCCAAAACCAAGGCAACAAAGCCATTCCTGAAACTTTCAGGCAATAACGAAATTTGGAATTCGTCTTCTTCAGGAATAAAATATTCGAGCCCTTCACCATCATTTACAACATTGAAAGGACGTAATGTTTCCATATTACGGTCAACAATATGCCCATCAGGCATCGTATTCAGCTTAAATCGGGTCAACAGGATCTTGCGGAAATTTAATTTATTGAAGCTGTACGATCGTGCCTTTATTCCGAGCTTCACACGTAAACTACGTAAATTATTGTGCAGGTCGATGATGTAATCATAGTTCTCGGCTCTCAATGTCCGAATGGTATCCGAAAGGGAATCGTCAAATAACTGAATCTGATCGATATATGGATTTGCCTGTAACAGATCGGCATTTCGGTTTTTGGTAAGAAAGTGCACTTCTGCCTCCGGAAATTGAGTCTTCAGGCAACGAACAACCGGCGATGTTAAAACAATGTCGCCAATCGAACTAAAGCGTATGATAAGGAATTTTGTTTTCAAAATAAAAAACCCTGAAGGATCTAAATCTTCAGGGTCTAAATATAATCAGTTTATCGCTTCTGTCGGCTAAACCGACTCGGCAAGTACTATTATTTTGTTGTCTTTGTTTTCAATAATACCTCCATCTACATCAAAAAAAAGCACCTGGCCATTTTCTTCCTCCACTTTAATCTTCCCTTTATCAAGTGTCGAGATGATCGGAGCATGATGGTTCATAATCTCAAACAACCCGTTTGTTCCGGGTAGTTGAACTAATTTAACCAAGCCAGAGTAAACTTTTTTATCGGGGGTAATAATTTCTAGTATCATGAGCATTAGGTAAAAAGTAAAAAGTAAAAAGTAAAAAGTAAAAAGGCAAAAATAAACTCCCGACATTAAGCTCCGGCAAGCAATTTTTCTCCCTTTTCGATGGCTTGATCAATGTTACCAACCAGATTGAATGCTGCTTCAGGATACTGATCAACTTCACCATCCATAATCATGTTGAAGCCTTTAATAGTATCTTCAATTGAAACCAACTGGCCTTTTAAACCAGTAAACTGCTCGGCCACAAAGAATGGTTGCGAAAGGAAACGCTGTACACGGCGTGCGCGGTGCACGATCAGCTTGTCTTCTTCCGAAAGCTCATCCATTCCAAGAATGGCAATAATGTCCTGTAATTCCTTGTAACGTTGCAATATCATAATTACCCGCTGTGCGCAATCGTAATGTTCGTTTCCAACAACTTCACGAGTTAAAATCCGGGAAGTTGAATCCAATGGGTCAACAGCAGGATAAATACCTAATTCTGAAATTTTACGGCTCAATACGGTTGTCGCATCCAAGTGGGCAAAAGTAGTTGCTGGGGCTGGGTCGGTTAAGTCATCGGCAGGTACATAAACTGCCTGAACTGATGTAATCGAGCCTTTTTTGGTAGAAGTAATACGTTCCTGCATGATCCCCATTTCGGTTGCTAAGGTTGGCTGATAACCTACTGCCGACGGCATACGTCCGAGCAACGCCGAAACTTCAGATCCGGCCTGAGTGAAACGGAAAACGTTATCGACAAAGAACAGAATATCGCGGCCTTTACCGGTACTTCCGTCGCCATCACGCAAACTTTCGGCCATAGTCAGTCCCGAAAGAGCAACACGGGCACGGGCACCTGGAGGTTCGTTCATCTGACCAAATACAAGCGCCAGTTTCGATTTTTTAATTGCTTCACGGTCAACTTTAGTAAGATCCCAGTGACCTTCTTCCATCGACTTTTTAAACTCTTCTCCATAGTCAACAATGTCGGCTTCAATCATTTCACGAAGAAGATCGTTCCCTTCACGAGTGCGTTCTCCTACTCCGGCAAACACCGACAATCCGCTGTGCGCCAAAGCAATGTTATTTATTAATTCCTGAATTAATACTGTTTTACCAACACCGGCTCCCCCAAACAAACCAATTTTACCTCCTTTTGCGTAAGGTTCAATCAAGTCGATTACTTTGATTCCAGTGAAAAGCACTTCAGTTTCAGTTGTTAAGTCTTCATACAAAGGAGGCTCGTTATGAATACTGTATCCGTTTTTAGGCAATGCATCGAGCCCGTCAACAGGATCACCGGTAACATTCAGCAGACGGCCAAGACCAATTTCACCTCTAGGCATTGTAATTGGCCTTCCGGTAGCAATAACATCCATTCCACGCCGGAAGCCATCCGTTGAATCCATGGCGATGGCACGAACAGTGTTTTCCCCAATGTGTTGTTCACATTCGAGTATCAGATTGTCCATACCTTCCCTTACAATCTCAAGGGCATCATAAATTCTGGGCAGTTCGCTGCCTTCCAAATCGAAAGATATATCAATAACCGGACCGATTACCTGAGTTATTTTACCAATATTTTGAGCCATATTTTATTGTTTTATGCTGAAAAGTTGAAATTATCAAATTTGTGCGAATCAGAGACTTTAAAAGTGCTAAAAAAGTTTTTCAGATCAAAAGAAGTTCCTCGAAAATTCTAGTGATCACGATTCATGATCAAGTTTGCCAATTGAATCAGTTCTGTCATCGTTTCACCAGCCAGATTAATTTCTGTAAATACATCAAGTGCCAACTTGTAATATTGATCAATGTATATTTCTGTTATTCCTTTAATATCTAATTTATTATAAACCTCGGTAATTGCCCTGATTTTTTCATTCTCGTCAAAATCACTTTTATTCATCCAATCAAGTATAATCATCTTAGTACTATCGTCTGAGATTTCAAGTGCCTTCAACAGTAGAAATGTCTTTTTGTTCGAGACAATATCACCTCCAATTTTTTTACCGAATTTATCCTGATCGGCAAAAACATCAAGCAAATCGTCCTGAAGTTGAAAGGTGATTCCCAAATTTAATCCAAAATTGTAAAGCTGATCAGCAATTTTTTCAGGAGCATTTGCAGCCATGGCGCCGAGCTTTAAACTACAGGCTAGCAAAACGGCCGTTTTAAGCCGTATCATTTCCAAATATTCGGGGATTGAAACATCCAGCCTGTTTTCAAAATCCATATCAAATTGTTGCCCCTCACAGACTTCAAGTGCTGTTTGAGAAAACAGCCGAATCATTGGGGCTGGTTCTGTTGAATTACACTTTAGTAAATAATTATAGGCCATAATCGACATGGCATCGCCCGACAAAATAGCTATGTTTTCATTGTATTTTTTGTAAACCGACAAGTTATTCCTCCTCATCTCGGCACCATCCATAATGTCGTCGTGCAGCAAGGTGAAATTATGAAACAACTCTATGGCCAATGCTACCGGGAACGCATTTTCAACGTTCTCGCTAAATAAATTATAGGCCATTAGAACCATCACCGGACGAAGCCTTTTCCCTCCCATCGACAATGCATAGCCAACAGGTTGATATAAATTTTTTGGTTCAGTTTGATTTAAAGAATAAATCTCGTTCTCTATTTCAACAGAAATAAGTGATTGTAAATCTTTGACAGAGTACATAGTAAATTATATCCGATTGTATAACAGCCGGTTCAGAAGTTCATCCTTAAACTTAGGAGAAACCGGCAATTGAGTTTTATCATTCATTTCGATCACTCCACCATCTGATTTCAGATACCGGTTAACATTCTTCAAACTAATCAAATGTGAGCGATGAATTCGAAAGAAACCGTGCGATACCAATAAGTTATCAAAGTCAAGTAAGGTGCGACTCACCAATACTGAGGTTCCATTATGAAAGAAAATTCGTGAATAGTTACGCTCTCCTTCACATCGGAGAATGTCATTGACTTTTACAATAGTGAATCCGTTAATCTCAGGCAAGGCAATTGTCTGATCAGCATCAGAGCCATGTATTAAGTTCTTTTTTAAAACCTCAACCCGTTGCTTTTCGTGTAGTACAGGGATATCATTAATGCGGTTAATGGTTGACCGAACATTTTCAATCAATACTGGCTTTACCAAATAATCGAATGCCGAATACTTAAACGCAGTTATTGCATAATCGCTGTACGAAGTGGTGAAGACCAATTTAAAATTAATTCTGGCAAGCCCTTCGAGAAGGCTGAATCCAGTTCCATCAGGCATTTCAATATCCAAAAATACCAAATCGGGTTCCATTTCATTAATCAGCGAAATACCAGTTGCAACAGAATCGGCTTCTCCTGTAATTTCAATCTCCTGAAAGTTTTGTTCAAGAATGCGCCTAAGTCCTCGTCTGGCCAATGGATCGTCGTCAATTATTACAGTATGATACATTTAAATACCCTTCATTTGAATTTTTAAAAATAGTACAAATGATCGAACTTAAAACTTTAAAGGTTTATTTTTTTTAGGTATTCAATCAATTCAGATTTCTTTTATCCAAATCAACAATTCGTCTATTAATATCTCTAATTTTGTTCTCAAATTTATTCAATCATGGCCTTAATTCTTATTATTGAAACCTCGACAGAGGTTTGTAGCGTTTCGCTTCTAAAAGATGGACTCCTTATCGATTTCATTGAATCCGATGAGGGACAAAATCATGCACGTTTAGTTACTGTTTTTGCCGAAAATCTATTATCCAGGAATAACCTAAAACCTAATGAATTAAGTGCAGTGACGGTAAGTAAAGGTCCGGGATCGTATACCGGTCTGCGCATAGGTGTTTCAACTGCAAAAGGAATTTGTTACGCCGGAAACATACCACTTATTGCCATAGGTACACTTGAGGCCATGGCAAAGCATGTTGCATTAAACAAGAAGGAATTTGGAATTCCTGATGATAAACTTACCTTATTTTGTCCCATGATTGATGCCAGGCGAATGGAGGTTTTTTCAATGCTTTTGGATGAAAGTGGCGCTGTATTGAAACCAATTTCGGCCGATATAATTGATGACTCATTTCTCTCTATTGAACTAAGCAACAAGCAGGTTGTTTTCTTTGGTAATGGTTCGGAAAAATGCGGGAAGGTTATCAAATCGCCAAACGCAATATTTTTACCAAATATTAAAGCTTCCGCCCGACATATGACCGAATTAGCCTGGCAAGCATACAACAAAAATCAATTTGAAGACGTTGCTTATTTCGAACCATTTTATCTTAAAGATTTTATAACGACAGTATCGAAAAAAAATATGCTGGGATGAAACGAGCCATGAGTAATACTTACTCACACACGAGGATGACTAGTTGGCGAGTTCCATAGGGCAATTGAAAAACAAATTATAGGCATATGAAAATTACTTTGATTTTCTTTTTGTTGTTTGCGTTCGTCATCCGATTAAATGCAGAGCCTTTGGAGGAAATGGAATACATTCTTCGGTTTGGATTTATTAAAGGTGGAAAGGCAACCTTAATTGCTGAAAATGAGAAAATAAATAAAAAATCAGCCATTCATTACCGAATGAGGGGAAGAACAACTGGGCTGGTTGATAAAATTTATGAGGTAAACGATATTTACGAAAGTTGGGTCGATCCTGAAACTTACCTTCCTGTCAAATCGGTGCGCAATGTGAAGGAACAGAAATACCGGTTTTATGACGAAGTTACCTACGATCATGTGAATGATTCGCTTTTCAGTCAAAAATCAGGTCGAAAAAAAGTACCAGCGAACGTTAATGATCTGGTTAGTGTTTTCTTTTACATCAGGCAAAATCAATATTTCGAAGACTTACTCGCCGGGAAAAGCATCAAGATTCCGGTATATCATGGCGACGATTTGTTTATGATGGAATTAGCGTACATTGGCATTGAAACCATTGACACAAAAATTGGCAGGAAGGAATGCTACGTGGTTTCTCCAAAGGTTCCGAAGGGAAAACTCCTGAAAGGATCGAACGAACTGAAGATATACATTACCAAAGATGCAAACCGGCTTCCAATTTATGCTGAATTTGAACTTGTACTCGGGGCACTCAAATGTGAGTTGAATTCATATAAAATCAATGGAGTGAATCAAATGGTAAAAGAATAGAACGTTGGCAGTAACCGACGCCACAACGGAATTTTTACCTACGATTGCTTCAAATAAAATGTAAATACATTATACAATTATTCCTTATTGGCACCTAGATTCTCCGTCAGACCATTGGATTTGCAACCGAACAATCAATTAATCAAATAATTAATTAACCCATCTTTGAATGAAATATTTGAAAAAATCAGGAGAAAAATTCTGAATCAGCAATATTTCTTTATTTTTGCACCCGATTTGAAATTATTCTAAACATTTTATATGGCTATTACTACTGCAGATATTAAAAACGGGTTAACTATTGAATACAACGAGCAGTTGTTCCAAATTGTATCGTTTCAACACGTTAAACCAGGGAAAGGTCCGGCTTTCGTCAGAACGAAACTCAAGAACCTTAAAACAGGAAGAACCATTGAAAACACATTTAGTTCGGGAGTAAGAATTGATGTTGTACGGGTTGAACGTCGTCCTTACCAGTACTTGTATCAGGACGAAACCGGTTTCAATTTCATGCATGCTGAAACTTTTGAACAAATTTCTATAGCTGCAGAGTTGATCGAAAATGCTGATTTGATGAAAGAAGGACAAATTGTGGAAATCAATGTCCATGCAGATACCGAAACTCCATTAACGGTTGAATTACCTCCATTCGTAGAAATGGCTATTACCTCAACCATTGCTGGTGAAAAGGGAAATACTGCAAGTTCAAATGCATTAAAACCTGCCACTATTGAAACAGGAGCCGAAATTATGGTTCCCATGTTTATCAACGAAGGCGATATCATTAAAATTGACACACGCGACCGTTCGTACTATGAACGTGTAAAGAAATAACTGATTGGTATTAAACATTCAGGAGATGGCTTGCTGCGGCAGGCCATTTTTTTTAGCTCTGTTTTTCAGCTAAAGCTTCGGCCTGAGAAACTTTTTGGGTGTGAATATCAATCGCTACAATGATTGCAGTGAATCCCCAAAACGGAACCGAAAGCTTATCGGTATCCAGAAAATTATTCATTGTACCGTGGATGTAATAAGTTATTAGCCCTAACAAAGCACCCATAACTAAGGTTTTTAACCGTTTGTCGTTTGTTCGGGAATAAGCATGAATGCCGGAATAAATAACCAATACGAATAATATAAGCACAGAAACAGGACCTAAAATTCCCGATTCAGCCATCGGCCCCAGATATTCACTGTGTGCATTCCCACCGTTTGCTGAATTCGTACTGATAATTGTCCTGTCCTTAGTCAATTGATAGGGCGCATATTGAAACATATAAGTTCCTGGCCCATAACCAAAAATTGGTTTATCCTCGAACATCCGGATGGCACAACTCCAGCGATTTAGACGTTCCAGATTGGAGGCATCGGACGAAATATTCGACATCGACGAAAGATGATCTGCCAGATTAGCTGAAGATTCGGTATTGTTTCGTTCGAGATACATCAATATCGGGTGTTGAAACACCAAAATCAACGAGGCTGATATAATGAAGGTAATAAACAGGTTCTTAAACCTGATTTTCAGGCGCATAATTATCCAGACGATCAGTACTGCAAACATACTCAGCCAAGCAGCTCTGGCGTATGAAAGAATAAGCCCCATCATCAAAATCCCCAAACTGATTCGAACAAACCACCGAACCCAGGGCGAATACACTTTAGTAAAAGAAAATCCAAACAAAAACGGCAGATACATCGCAATGGCTGCTCCATAAGCTGTATGGTCGTTGTAAAAAGGATCCATCACAAAATGAGCTGCCTGCTTGTCCCAAAGTCCGTATCCCAGATGACGGTAGGTTGAATAGAATATGACAAGCATTAATGACATGATATACAGCCATATGTATTTCTCGATATTCTTGCCTGATTCAAAAAGTTTGGCAGTAAGCAGGTAAAATCCTACGATAAACCAGATCCGTGTCAACAAAAATTTCAACGAAACCAAAGGCATCGTACTTGTCAAACTAGTGACCAACATCCAGAATAAACTAAAATAAATAGCGAGTGAAATTGGATGTGTTAGAATGTCTCGATCAAACTTTCTGTCAGCAAAACATTTCAAGATAAAAATGAGCAATATCCCAAACAATAAAGGTTCTGTTGGCAGAAACATGTTAAATCCTAACCCATGTACTAATTCAGAAAGCGGCAGCGAAAGTGGTGTGAAAAATACGACCAGATACAGAAGCTTGTCCAAAGCAAAAACGGCAAGTAAAACAATGGTAAATGCCATTGGTAAGGCATTGATAATCATCGAATGCTTCTTTACCAAGAAAAATGTATTCAGCAAAATAAACAGTGCTGAAATCAAGTAAAAAAGAGTGATTTTTATCCGGGCCTGATACACCGTTTAGTCGTTTTTCTGATTTTCAAGAACCAAGATCGCAAGCATCGCGACAAATAGTGCAGCAAAAGTAGAAGCCAAAATAATTAACCACCTGACAGGATATGATTTCTTGTCTGCAGGAACAGGGCTCTGAACCATATGTCCATAAACCAGTTTATTCTTCACATAACCAAGTGACCGATCGTAAACCATTTTGATGGAATCTCTTTCGAAAATACAATTTTCCTGTGCTTTTGTTAAAAGATTATATTCACCTCCCTTTTCCTGCAAATTGTTCATCCACTGCTCAAGTTCTTTACCTCCTGCCGTATTCTTTTTGCCTTCAGACAGTACTTTTACCATCCCTTTGGTTATTTGTTCAGCCTGCGATTCATAGTCCAATAACTTGTATTTCCCTCTTAAAAAATTCAGCTTTTCTTCAAGAGAATCAATCTCATGATTTACTTTTTTTAAGCCACTTCCAGTACTGCGAACAACTTCCTCGAATTTAACACGATGCAATGAGTTTATCTTTTCATTCACAAAAGAGACAATGGAATCGCACATCAAACATGCCCTTTGGGGATCAGTATCCAAAACTGAAATCTCAACAGTCTCATATTCAGTTTTTTTAAACCCGACATTGTCGTTGAATTCAGCCAGCATGTATGTACGATAAAGCGGGTCTTGCTTACTAATTCCGTACACATCGGCAAGATTAAACGCATCGATCACTTTAAATTTAATATCCTGAGAATTAGAGATCTCAAGCAGTTGTTCACTTTCCGATTCATCGCTGTAAGTGTAAATGTTAAAGCTGGGATAAATGCGGGCCGTAGATTTAAACTTCGGCTTTATGAATAGTGAGGAAGAAAACAGGGTTGAAAAGGCGATTGCGAGAATACCCACAATAATCAAATGTTTCTTCCATTTCCAAAGGATTCCAAGTAGATGCTGATTGTCGAAAAAGTTTGCCATAGAAACGTATTTTGGTCGATGTTTTAACGAAACATTTGTGCGTTTAGTATTTTGTAAACCTGAAATAACTGCCGAAACCTATTCAGCGATCAGCAGGAAATAATTTTTCTTCCCTTTCTGAATAAGAATGTACTTTCCACCAATCAGAAATCCGCTATTTATAAGAAGTTCAGCATCCGTAACTTTATCCTTATTTATACTTAACCCACCACCCTGAATAGTCCTGCGCAATTCGCCTTTCGAAGGAAAAACCATTGCTTTTTCAGCCAAAAGATCGACTACTTTAATGCCTTCGCCAAGTTCTTTTGCTGAAAGTTTAAACTGCGGAACTCCATCAAAAACAGAAAGGAAAGTTTCTTCATCCAGCTTATTGAGCAATTCGGCAGTTCCCTGTCCGAAAAGGATTTGGGAAGCTTCAACCGCCAAATCGTAATCTTCGCGCGAATGAACCATAACCGTAACTTCCTCGGCCAAACGTTTCTGCAACAAGCGTAAATGTGGAGCTTCTGCATGTTTTAGAGTCAACTCGGCAACGTCTTCTTTCGAAAGCAGCGTAAAAATCTTGATGTATCGTTCAGCATCCTCATCGGACGTATTCAACCAGAACTGGTAGAATTTGTATGGTGAAGTCAATTTGCGGTCGAGCCAAACATTACCTGATTCCGTTTTCCCAAACTTGGTTCCATCAGCCTTCTTAATCAATGGACAAGTTAAAGCAAATGCTTCACCTCCGGTTTTCCGGCGGATAAGCTCAGTTCCGGTCGTAATGTTTCCCCATTGGTCTGATCCACCCATCTGCAACTTGGTGTTTTTTTCCTGATACAGGTGCAGGAAATCAGTTCCCTGGACCAACTGGTATGTAAATTCAGTAAACGACATTCCGGCGCCACTGTCCGAATCCAATCGTTTTTTTACTGAATCTTTCGACATCATGTAATTTACGGTGATGTGTTTTCCAATGTCGCGAATAAAATTCAGGAAGCTAAAGTCTTTCATCCAGTCATAATTATTCACCATTTCGGCAGCATTGGGGGCATCCGATTCGAAGTCGAGGAATCTGGCAAGTTGCTTTTTGATGCACTCCTGATTGTGGCGCAGGGTAGGTTCGTCCAATAAATTACGTTCCTGCGATTTTCCCGATGGATCGCCAATCATTCCGGTGGCGCCGCCAACCAATGCAATTGGTTTGTGCCCTGCAATCTGAAAGTGTTTCAGCATCATCACGCCTACCAAATGTCCAATGTGCAGTGAATCAGCTGTTGGGTCAATGCCCACATATGCTGAAGTTAATTCTTTATCGAGTTGTTCTTTTGTGCCAGGCATCATATCGTGGATCATGCCTCTCCATTGTAATTCGTCAACAAAATTCATTGTGCTTATTCTTGTAAATTAATTTTCGAGATTGCTGGATATTTATCGGTTTCAAGCCATTCGGCTTCGAAAACTTGAAATTCCACTGACTTTTCAGTCAATAAAAATTCGCCCAAAGATATAAAATCGATGTTTAACACGGATACAACCAGGAATAAAATGAGGATTCGTAGAAAGAGGCTGTATCAAAAGTCAAAATGCTCGCTGATCGGGTCATCCCGAATTTATTTCGGGATCTAATATACAATGCTTTAGGATCCTGAAACAAGTTCAGGATGACTGGGTCAATGACTTTTGATACAGCCTCATGACTTATCCCTAATCAACTTAACCTCCAGAAAACGCTAAGTTGTTCTCGATTCAGACTTTTGAGCATTACTCTTATGATCAGGGCTGCTTTTATCGCTGGAATCCCACAGTTTGATGAACGGGAATAAAGTGGGGACCAACTGTTTCATGGGAGAATAGATTTTTGATTCAGCTTTTTGTTTCGTCGGAAGGATGTGTACATTCTCATCAACCGAATCGAACAACAGCAAAAGAATACTCAGGATAACTGCAACTTTCAGTACTCCAAAAATAATCCCGGCCAGTCGGTTCAGGAACCCAAGGGCGACAGCTTTTATCGTATTGTCAAGTATTTTCCCCAGGAGGTGAACCAACACTACGATACCAATAAAAGTCAACAGAAAAGCAATGATACCAAGCGAATCGGAATGATAATTAAACGTTTTTGAAATATATCCGGCAGTCCAGTCCGAGAATTTGATCGCTCCCCAAATACCCAGAATAAGTGCAGCTAAAGAGGCCGCTTCAATAATAAAACCTTTTCTAAAACCCTGTATAGCAGCAATAATCAGAATAATCCCGAGGACAAGATCAATGTAGTTCATAAATGTGGGTATTGGCTTTGTGAATACTGATGTAAAAGTAAGAAAAATAAGATTCGGGATCACCAAACTCAGACTCCTTCTCTTTTTGACTTCGCATGTGAACCGATGTTTCTACAAACAAAAGTCAGAATTTTTAATAAATTTGACCGCACCGAAAAACGATTTTCATGCCAGTAATCAATTCAATCATTAATTGGGTCAATTTTAAGCGAATATACCAGATTGAGCTTTTTAAAAAGCATCCGCACGAAGTGCAGCGCGAAGTGCTTTTTGAGCTTCTGGAAAAGGCCGCGAACACCGAATTTGGATTAAAATATAAATTTAAAACCATTAGTTCCGAAAAAGAATTTCGGGAACGGGTTCCGGTTCAGGGTTATGATGATATCAAACCTACGGTTGAGCGGATGATGCTTGGCGAGAAAAACTTGTTGTGGCCGGGCGAAACCAAATGGTTTGCCAAATCGTCGGGCACAACAAACGAAAAAAGCAAGTTCATTCCAGTCAGCAAAGATTCTTTAGAAGATGTCCACATCCGGGGTGGCCGCGACGTTATGGCCATTTACCTGAAGAACAATCCCGATTCCGGATTGCTATCAGGGAAAGCCCTTACTTTGGGCGGAAGTCACAAGGTTAATAATTACAACAATAACAGTTATTACGGCGACCTTTCGGCAATCATTATCGAAAATATTCCTTTCTGGACTGACTTTTACAGAACTCCATCGACTGAAATTTCGCTACTCGAAGAATTTGAAGAGAAGATCGAAAAAATTATCGAATACTCACTTGACGAAAATGTTACTTCGTTCGCCGGAGTTCCATCATGGTACCTGGTTTTGCTGAAACGGGTTTTGGAGGTTACCGGCAAAAGCAACATTCTGGAAGTGTGGCCCAATCTGGAAGTTTTTACACACGGAGGGGTTAAGTTTGAACCTTATCGTGAACAGTACGAAAAGTTAATTCCAAGTGCCAACATGCACTACATGGAAACCTACAATGCTTCTGAAGGATTTTTTGGAATTCAGGACGATCCGGATAAAAAAGACATGCTGCTCATGCTCGATTATGGTATTTACTACGAGTTTATACCGATGGATGAATTCCGTGCCGATAGTTTGAATACCATCTCTCTTGAAGATGTTGAAATTGGTAAAAACTATGCCATGGTCATTTCGACCAACGGCGGACTTTGGCGTTACCTGATTGGCGACACGGTGCGGTTTACCCAAAGATATCCGTTTAAATTTGTCATAACCGGTCGTACCAAACACTATATCAACGCATTTGGCGAAGAAGTAATTATCGACAATGCCGAAAAAGCATTTCAAATTGCCTGCGAACGAACCAGTGCCATTATCTCCGAATATACCGGCGGTCCAATCTATATGAAAGACCACCAAAAAGGAGCACACGAATGGATTATCGAATTCGAAAAAAAGCCCAACGATCTGGATCATTTTATTCAACTGTTCGATGGAGCTTTAAAAACAATCAATTCTGATTACGAAGCCAAACGGCACAAAAGCCTTAGCCTCGAAATGCCTCATGTGATTGTGGCAAAACCCGGATTGTTTTACGAGTGGATGAAAAGTAGAGGCAAAGCAGGAGGTCAGAATAAAATTCCACGACTGGCAAACGACAGGCAATACCTCGATCAGTTAATTGAATTAAACCAATCACTTTAACTAAGAAATAGTCATAAGTCATTAGGAAAAAGAAATTAGCGCTTTCCGAATGACTTATGACTTTTTCCTCAACCATTCTTTAGGACAGGTATTGCCAAAAATGAAAACTTAATTATTTGCCATTACCTTTTGCCTTGATTTTATTTCGTATTTTAGTTCAAATTTTAAAGTATAAATCAAATGCATATTGCTTTAGCTGGAAACATTGGTGCCGGAAAGACTACGCTCACAGAATTATTAGCGAAACACTATAAATGGAGCCCACATTTCGAAGATGTAGATGAAAATCCATACCTGAATGACTTTTATGAAGATATGCAACGCTGGTCGTTCAATCTTCAGATTTACTTTCTTAATAGCAGGTTTAAGCAGGTTGTTGATATCCGAAGTTCAACCAAAACGGTTATTCAGGATCGAACGATTTACGAAGATGCCGAAATTTTTGCGCCGAATCTTCATGCCATGGGGTTGATGACCACCCGCGATTTTAACAATTACCATTCCCTGTTCCAGATGATGAACAAACTTGTTCAGGCTCCCGATTTGCTGATTTACCTCCGGGCGTCGGTGCCAACTCTGGTCAATCAGATTCAAAAGCGGGGACGGGATTATGAGAGTTCAATCCGAATCGACTATCTGAAGCAACTGAACGAACGTTACGAAGCGTGGGTAAACCGTTATAAAGCTGGCAAACTGCTGATTGTTGACGTTGATCGCATCGATTTTCAGAATAATCCGGAAGATTTAAGTGGTGTAATTGATCGAATTGACGCCCAAATTCATGGACTTTTTTAATTGCTAAAATCCTTTCAGGGAAACAGAATAAGCCTTCAATTATGGAAATAGCCGAATATCTTTCCTGAAATTGAAGGCTTATTTATTAAAACTAAATTTTCGTTCTAATTTACTCTTCGGGATTCCGTATAATCTTAGCTCTTTTTGTATCATGAAACTTGTTTTTGCCACCAACAACTCAAATAAACTTCAGGAAATAAAACAATTGCTGGGCGATTCAATCGAATTACTCAGTTTGACCGACATCAACTGCAATGTCGACATTCCTGAAAATCAGGACACCATAGAGGGAAATGCTGCTGAAAAATCGTTTTACATCTGGAAGAATTACGGATTGAATTGCTTTGCCGACGATACTGGTCTTGAAATTGAAGCTTTAAATGGTGCCCCCGGAGTTTATTCGGCCCGGTATGCCGGAGAAGAAAAAAGTCCGGAGAAAAATATGGACCTGGTTTTGCATAAGTTATCTGAAATAAAAAACAGAAAAGCACGTTTTAAAACAGTCATTTCGTTGGTAATCGACGGGAAAGAAATCCAGTTTGAAGGAATCGTAAACGGCCAGATTCTTTTGGAGAAAAGAGGGAAAACGGGTTTTGGCTACGACCCAATCTTTCAACCCGAAGAATCGCATCTCAGTTTTGCAGAAATGACAATGGAAGAAAAAAGCAAAATCAGTCATCGGGGACGTGCCGTTCAAAAATTAGTTGAGTATTTAACCCATTCAAATCAGAATGAAACCATATAAATACCTGTTATTCATTGCATTATTTTTCATCACCGGTCACACCGCATTTTCACAGTCGGCTATTGGCGAGTGGACCGATTATCAATCGTATGCCAGCGCCAAAAACGTAGCTGATGCCGGGGATAAAGTGTATTGTGTTACAAAAGGCGGATTATTTTCATACAACAAGACCGATAACAGCATCCGCAAAATGTCGGGAATTAATGGCCTTTCGGATGTTGGAGTTCAACGACTAGCCTACAGCAAAGAAAATGATGTGCTGCTTATTGCTTACCAGAATGCCAACATCGATCTGCTAATTGGCAACACCATTTTTAATCTGTCTGATATTAAGCGTAAACAATTGTCAGCCGATAAGACCATTAATAATATCATGTTCGCCGGAAAACTTGCTTATATATCCTGTGGGTTCGGAATTGTGGTTATTAACCTTGAACGAAAAGAAATTAAAGATACTTACTTCATTGGAAATGGAGGAGACTATCTCAATGTTCTGGATTTGGCTTCGGATGGAACCAATTTTTATGCCGCAACAATTAATGGCATTTACAAAGCAAGTGTTACGGAACCAAACCTTCAGAATTACAACAATTGGGTGAGGCAAACCAACATTCCGCATCCTGATAAAAAATTCAATGCCATTGAATTGTTCAATGGGAAAATTATTGCAAACTATACCCCAGACGAGTGGTACAGCGACGAAATGTACCAGCTGGATGGGAATGTATGGACATCATTTTTGCCAGAAATCCGATATGCACGTGATATATCCACCACCGGAAACTATATTGTTATCTCAAGTCGAAACCAGGTTGTTGTATATGACAATAAACTTGAAAAGATGATGCATGTCCAGAAATATATTTTTTCAGGATCTGAAGAACCAGTCATTGAGCCACTATGTGCCAGCTTGGACGCACAAAATGTGTTGTGGATTGCCGATCAAAATTTTGGCTTGATCAAAATGGGTTCACAAAGCGAACGAATTGTTCCTGAAAGCCCTTCGGACAATGAAATATTTTCACTCGCAATGAATGGCCAAGATCTTTGGATCGCATCCGGAGGAAGAAAATCGGACTGGAATAACTTATTTAATTTGCCTCAATTTCAGCTCAACCGTGAAGGGAAATGGTCGGTTTTCAACAGTAAAGTTTTTTCAACCCCGAACGACTTCAGGGATGTGGTTTGCGTAACTGCCGATCCGAAAGATCCCGATCATTTTTTTGCCGGTTCGTGGGGTGGGGGAGTACTCGAATTTGAAGCCGGAAAATTTAAAAAACGATACGATAACACGAACAGCACACTTCAAACCCAACTGCCAAACGCACCCAACGATCCATATGTTCGTATTGGCGGAATGGCTTTTGATTCCAAGGGTAATCTGTGGGTAACCAATAGTGGAGTTGCGAATGTGCTTTCGTCTTTTCAGACTGACGGAACATGGAAGTCGTACGAATTAAACGGTATTGCCAATAATCCGTACATATCGAAAGTGGTTGTCACCCCAAAAGATGACAAATGGATAATGGTTTCGCGTGGATATGGGTTATATGCCTTAAACAGCACCAACAGCGTGTCGAAAGCGCAGAAAGTAGTCGCTCTGTTTAGAAACCAGGAAGGCGAATATAAAACAGAGATGGGTGAACTCTATTCGATGGCATTGGACCAAAATGGCGAATTGTGGTTGGGGACTTCTGGAGGAGTTGCAGTGTACAGCAATCCTGAAAAAATCTGGAAAGATGAGTTTATGTATGCCACACGTCCCGGTTTAAATCAGCACGATACCCTTTTTCACCCTTTGCTCGAAAAGGAAACAATTACAGCAATTGCAGTTGACGGGGCAAACCGAAAGTGGTTTGGCACGAAATCGTCGGGAGTATTCCTGATTTCGGCTGATGGCGCAACCGAACTTGAGCATTTTACATCAGAAAATAGTCCGCTGCTAAACAATCAAATCAACGACATTGCAATTAATCAGACCACTGGCGAAGTATTTATTGGCACTGTTTCCGGACTTATTTCATACATGGGCGAAGCTACAGCCGGTAACGACGAATTCAGCGATGTGTATGTTTACCCCAATCCGGTGCGCGAAACCTACGATGGCCCAATTGTTATAAAAGGTCTTGTTGATGAAACTGATGTGAAAATTACTGACATTAGCGGCGATTTGGTTTACAAAACAACTTCGTTAGGAGGGCAGGCAATTTGGGATGGAAAAAACCTCAATGGGAATAGGTGCAAAACAGGCATTTATTTAGTCTTTTTATCGGATGCCCTTGGTGAAAAGACCAAGATCACTAAACTCATGTTCATTCATTAACACACCTTGCTGTGATCGAAAAAACACGTGGGATCTTTCTGCATGCAGTTAAATACTCAGAAACCAGCCTGATAGCGAGCATATATACTGAACACTATGGCCGGCAATCGTTTATAATAAACGGCGTTCACGGCAAAAATTCGACAGTTAGAGCAGCCGTATTTCAGCCCCTTTATTTACTCGATCTCGAAATCTATTATAAAGCAGGCCGGGAAATCCACCGGATAAAAAATGCCCGGATAACTTATCCCTATTCTACAATACCGTTCGACATCCGGAAAAGCACTCAGGTTCTTTTTCTGGCGGAAGTTTTGTATAAATGTCTGCGTGAAGAAGAAACAAATATTGAACTATTCGATTTTCTATACCACTCGCTGACTTTACTCGACCTTACCGAGGCCGGAATAAGTAATTTTCACATCTGGTTTCTTTTTAAACTGACTCGTTTTTTAGGTTTCAGTCCAAGTCGTGAAGATGCCGAAAGATGTAACTTTTTTGATTTGCAAACGGCGCGATTTGTGAGCCATGAACCGTTGCACAGTCAGTTTACCGACAAGCATTTAACAGTTCTTTTTACGCGCCTGTTTACTATTGATTCGTCGTCGATTGAAAACTTAGACTACACTCAGCACGAAAGAAGATTGGTGCTCGAAAAGTTGTTGGAATTTTATCATATTCATTTGGGCAATCTGGGCGAGTTTAAGTCGTTAGAGGTACTGAAGGAAGTTTTAAAATGATTTAATATTAAAATAATGCGATTACCTGATGTCGTCAATAGACGAGAAATGTATATTTTCTTAACTTTGTGCTCCAATAAGTTGAAACATGGCTCTATCGAAATCGCTAAATATTAAAGGAAGTATATTCTCTACGGTCAATAAACTGGTTACTGAAACCGGGGCTATTGATTTGTCTTTAGGCAAAACAGATTTCCCTTGTCCTGAAAAATTAGCCGACATGGCTGCAATGTACATTCGATCAGGATATAACAATTTTGCTCCACACGAAGGGATTAGCGAATTGCGCGAAGTTATTTCCGAAAGGGTGCAGGGCATGTACAACCATTTCTACAATCCGGAAACTGAAATAACCATTACCGCAGGACCCATTCAGGCGATAATGACTGCCATTAGCACTTCAGTAAAAGACGAAGATGAAGTTATTCTTTTTGAACCTGCATACGAGTCATATGCGCCGGCTATTTCACTTAATGGAGGCCGCCCGGTTTATGTAGCCCTGAAGCAACCAAATTTCCACATCGACTGGGAAGAAGTGCGTAAAATGATTACGTCGAAAACCCGGATGAT
Organism: Aquipluma nitroreducens; assembly: GCF_009689585.1. Lineage (GTDB taxonomy): Bacteria > Bacteroidota > Bacteroidia > Bacteroidales > Prolixibacteraceae > Aquipluma > Aquipluma nitroreducens. The sequence continues at coordinate 2,778,316 of NZ_AP018694.1, forward strand.
CATTCTGAACTCGCCTCACAATCCGACAGGAGCTGTGTTAACCGAGTCTGATCTTATTCAGCTACAGCATCTAACTAATGGAACAAACATCACCATATTAAGCGACGAGGTTTTTGAATCAATTGTTTTCGATAACAATACGCACCAGAGTGTTTCCAAATTTGAAAAACTAGCGAACCGTAGTTTTGTGGTTTCATCGTTTGGCCCGGTTTTTAACATTAACGGCTGGGGACTTGCCTACATACTTGCTCCTGAAAAATTAATGAACGAATTCCGGAGAATTCAGCAGTTCCAGATTTACAATGTCAATACACCTCTCCAATATGCTCTTTCAGAATATCTGCGGACAGAAGATTCAAAGAAGGATATTTCTGAATTGTACCAAGGTAAACGCAATTATTTTAACCGTTTGATGGGCGATAGCCTCTTCAAAATTATTCCTTCGCAGGGAAGTTATTTTGAAGTTCTTGATTATTCTGCCATTTCTGATGAATCGGATGTTGATTTCACATTTCGATTGGCCAGTGAATATGGCGTTGGTGTAATTCCGGTCTCTGCTTTTCTGCACGAAAAAAACAAACTAAAACTGGTTCGGATCTGCTTTGCCAAGAACAACGAAACTCTCGAAAAAGCTGCCGAAAGATTACGGATGGTGCCATCCTTGAAATAGAGTTTTCCAAACAGAAATACTGAAATTTTAAAATGATTCGTCGCAATCTGTTTATTGCTGAGTGATTTCGTATGTCCGTATTTGTTCCCTTAATTTTGCGATAATCATTTCCACTGGCAGGTCTGCATTCGGATCAAGCTGAATCATTTCAAGCCGGTCTTTGTGCTTTGTCCCTACGGTGTGAGGAATTATACTTTTATCAGTAACAAAACCCAACATCAGCTTTTTACGGTTTACCCACAGAAATGCCAGCTTCTTCCCCTCGAAACAAAAAAACGGAATCTGGTATTTTCGCTCATGAGTGATACGGTTATCCACTTTCAGAATGAGGAGTTTCAACGCCAGCAAACATCCCTGAAAAGGTTCCGGATGCCTGAGGTAATAATCTTCAAGCTTAGTATTCATATCTGATTCCTTTGCTCTAAAGGTAAGCCGTTGTATGCTGTACACCTAATTTTTACAGTTATTCATTGATTTTTCGTAATGAATAAACGATTGTCGCTACACATTTATATAAATTTTAAACCGGAAGAAATGAACTTGAAGAGATTAGTATTCTTAGTTTGCTTGCTGTCAATAATTTTAGCAACGCTAACTTCATCGGCTCAATCACAATGGCGCGGGCCAAATCGTGACGGAATCTATCCAGAAACCAATTTACTGAAGCAATGGCCTGCTGAAGGACCCAAAATGCTCTGGTCGTTTCAGGAACTCGGAACCGGGCAAGGCAGCGTCGCTGTTTCAAAAGAGAAAGTCTTTGTCACCGGTATTCCCGATACACTTACTTCGGAAGGTTTTCTGTTTGCATTCGACACCAAAGGCAAGTTACTCTGGAAGAAAAGTTACGGCAAAGACTGGACTGGCATTTTCCCCGGAGCACGCTCCACGCCTACTGTTGTTGACAATCTGGTTTACATTGAAAGTGGAAACGGATCGGTGCATTGTTTGAAAGCTGACAACGGAGAAGAGCTATGGAACGTTGACTTTTTTAAAGATTTTCAGGCTGATTCGGTTCAGTTTGGGTTTTCAGAATCAATACTGATCGATGGGGATAAATTGTATTGTACACCAGGCGGAAAGGAAAACAATATGATAGCATTAAATCGCTTTACAGGTAAAATGATCTGGTCGAGTCCTGCATTTCGCGAAAAAGCGACCTATTGTTCTCCAATTTTAATCAATCACAACGGACATCGCTTGCTTGTCAACCTGACTTCTACCTCAATCATCGGTTTAAATGCTGATAACGGCGAAATGCAATGGCGTGTTCACCAGTTCCAGGACAATAAGATCCATGCCAACACACCGGTTTATTTCGATGGAAAACTATTGATTTCAAGTGCATCGCGAAAAGACAGTTCAGGATTGGTAATGCTTCAGCTTTCGCCTGACGGTAAACAAGCAGAGATTGTATGGCGAAACAAGGAATTCATTAATCTGATGGGCGGCTTTATCCTGAAAGATGGCTTTGTATATGGTGGAGCTTACCTGCAACCCAAATGGTTTTGCATCGACACTCAAACCGGTCTAACCAAATACATCGCCAAAGAATTGGGCGGAGGACCTGTAATTTATGCTGATGGATTGTTCTATTGTTATGCCGAAAAAGATGGAGAAATGGCATTAGCCAGCGGCAACTCAGAACAATTCAACATTATCACCAAGTTTAAAATTCCGCTTGGAACAGCCCAACATTGGGCACATCCGGTGATTGCCGACGGCAACCTTTACATCCGGCATAACGAAGCGTTGATGGTTTACGACATCAAAAACTGATCTTAGAAAATAGCTACATAAAGAAAGCGGCTGAATTCCATGGAGTTCAGCCGCTTTCTTTTTAACTTTTATATCAGTTTCTTATTTCTTAATCAGCAACCAACTGTCAGCATATTTTGGATATTGAGTCCTGATATTCTGAACACGACTTCTGGCAGCAGCTTCGTCATTGAACGAATCGACGCATAGGCGGTAGTAGCCAGTTTCGCTGTGAAGGATATACGGTTTAAATCCTTGTTGTATCAGCTCCTGTTTAAATTTTCCGGCATTCTCATTGCTACTAAAGCTTCCGACAATTACATTATATTTTTTATTGCCATATGTTGCCTGATCTTCTGAAGTCATTGTGAAACTTTCGCTGCGCATTGAAACTGGTTTTGCGGTTGATGTTCCAGTTGTTGCTTTATCGGCAGTTTCATACATGGTATCCGATACTGGATTCTCACGAACCGTGCTTTTAGGTGCTGGTACTGAAAACACTTTGGTTTCTGCTGAAGTTTCTGTTTGCGGAGCCTGACTTTTTTTCGATGATTTGAACACTTTACATCCGCTTGTAAGTAGGGCCAAGGTAAATGCAACTAAGATTATTCTTTTCATGGTATTATTGGATTAAAGTTGATTACAAAATTACTAAAGATGAAACACAGATTTATCAAAACGATGTAAGTCAACGAATTATTTATTAACAACCATTTGTTAACGAATAGAACTAAACATCAATACGTCAACTGTGCCGGAACTTAAAAGAAGCAAATACCCAATTAAAAATTTAGCATCTTCTTTAGGAATCGTTGCCCTTTAACCGATCGGTAAAAACTGGCTTGCCTGATCGCCCGCATCCGATTGTCATAGCTCTCCGAAAACATAAGTACCCACGGACCCTTCCCTTTTGTCGGAGCGATCTCATCGGCATTGTGCATTTCAAGAACTTTTTCAAGATCTTCGAAATAGCCGTGATAAAATGTTCCGGACTCTTGTGAGTATATGACGTAAGAGAAATACTTCATTCTAACTATTTATTGATTGAACTTAAAAACGTTTAACAGCCTTCAACTCTCGAAACAAGAGTCAATGCAAAATTAGAAAAAACGTGCTTGCTTTAACGCTTTACTGCTAATCAATTCTGGTATTCATAAAATGAGAGATTTCGACAACCCTTTATACATGAACGAAATTCAACCATGAACTATTGTCCTGGTAATCTTCAATAAGTTTGGTCTGGTTCTGATGCTTAAAGCTGCTCATCAACGAAATAATTTCCTGATTAAGCATGGCTAATCCGTTTTCAATCAACTCACTACGGAATCCTTTTTCACCCAGATTGATGACCATTTCGAACGAAACGATCCGACCCAGCACCTGACCCAATTCAACCATTTTTCGTTGTGGAAGATTGGTGTCCAACTCAAAATCAAGCATATCTTTGAGGAATAATGCCGATTTCGAGGTTAAGTTAAAGCTTTTCAGAAACTGAAACAGATTGCTTTCCTTGGTCTTTTTCATCATTTTCACCAGACTTTCCGTAATCTGGGCATACAAAATGTCATTCGAACCTTCAAAAATTTGGAATGGCCGACTATCGGTGATTCCTCTTCCGGCGATATGGTTTAGTTTGTATGCCTGCGCTCCAACCAGCTGAGTGGCCGATTGGGCAGCCTCCTGCATCAGGTCAGTAACTACACTTTTTACTGAATTTGCTTCAAAACCATGCGGAGAAAGATCATTTTCGACTCCTGCTTTTTCACTGCTGTTGGCACACATTGCCGAACAAATGGTGTATGAGGCCTGTAGTTTGGACAAACGCTGCTGAACCTGATCATAGGTAAAAAGCGTTTTGCCTCCGATTTGCCTTTGATTAATATGCGCGATTGATTCGTCGAGTAACCGTTGGATAAAACCCATGGCCATTCCCGGGAATTGCATGCGGCTTCGGTGTAACAGGTCAAGCATCATTTTCACACCAGTAGTTTCGGGTACTAGTTTCTGAAGTTTCGGAATCTCAACATCAATCCGGTTTCGTCCGTAAGGTATCTGGTACAACCCTAAGTTTTCATAAAACTCCTCAACTACAATCTGTTGTTCGGGGCTGTTTACGTCGCAAATAAAGAAATCGATATCACGTTTCAAATCACCCGATTGACTACGTTCGCGGGCTGTCAGCAGCCAATATTCGGCCCAACCGGTTAATCCTGCCCAATGCTTTTTCCCTTGGATATGGTATTTCCCATCCTTTTCGGTAAACGACGTTTGCATACTTAGGGCGTCGCTTCCAAAATCAGGTTCGGTAATCATTAACCCCCCCATATTTTGTTGTTTTAGGAAACGTTCAAAAATCGGAGCTTTTGCCTCTTGTTGCGCGTATTTTCCTACTGGTTGAAGGAAAAGAGCTGAATTTATACCAAATGTTAGTGAAAGAGCCAACGATTCGTAGGAAGCTGCAGCCAACAAAGCAATGTTTTCTTCCATGTGGCATCCACGACCACCAAATTCGGAAGGAATACCAACCGAAAGGGGATTTAAACTCATAATCTCGCGCATCACGAATGGTGGCATTCCGCGCTTAACAGCCATCTGATCAACATCTGCACGAACATGAAATACAAGTTTCATTTTGGCTTTCAGATTATTCAGGAATGACTCGAATGGGATGTTCTTGTTGTTTTGTGCGAGTGTTGGCGCTTCAACAGTTAAAATTTGATGATTCATTAAATTTAGACGTATTTGTTATTTAAAATTATCACGACAGCGTAGATAATAAACTGAAAATTTACAATCCGCAGAATAAGGATAACATCTAATTGGGATGAAAGTTCTATTTGGAATGGATCATTTAGGGAAAATCAATAAAAATCAGGGCTTTGAATTAATTTTAATCGTTCGCAATTGTAATTTCTTTTGTGTTTTTTAAATGCATTTACCCGATCTTATTCGGCATCCAAAATCTCAAAATAACATCGAAACAGGAATTTTAGAGCTGCTTTTTGGATTTTAATCATCATTATGAAATTTTGGTTTCAGAAATGTTGTAATTTTAAAAAGTGAACCCATACATATATTTCAAAATCGAATAAAAATGAAGAAGAAATCGAAGAAATTTTTACCATACAGCATTGCATTGGTAGTAATTCTAGTTATTGTGTTGGTTGTTGGGAAAAAAGCTGGTTGGTTTGGAAAAGACTTTCAGATCAGCGTTTCCACGAAAACCGTTGAAAGCAAAACCATTACCGAATTAATTACTGCAAATGGAAAGGTTCAGCCTGAAACCGAGGTGAAGATTAGTCCCGATGTTTCCGGAGAAATTATAGAGATGAATATTCAGGAGGGAAATGAAGTAAAGAAGGGTCAGTTATTAATGGTTATTAAACCCGATATGTACATTCAGGCCTACAACAGGGCACAAGCCAGTTTGAGTTCGTCTCAGGCACGTCTGGCGCAGGCCGATGCACGTCAAATTGAAAGCGACATGGCCTTTAAACGTGCCAGCTCACTTTTTAAACAAGATGCCATTCCGGTATCTGATTTTGAGACCGCTCAAGCTTCGTTTAAAGTTGCCCAATCTGAAGTCAAAGCTGCCCAGTTTGCTGTGAGATCGGCCGAAGCTTCGGTTGCTGAAGCACAGGAACAATTGGTGAAGACCAAAATTTATGCACCTATGGATGGCACAGTAGCACGTCTGAATGTTGAAAAGGGCGAACGTGTAGTAGGAACCAATATGTATGCCGGCACCGAAACCATGGTTATTGCCAACCTGCACCTGATGGAAGTAAAAGTTGATGTGAATGAAAATGATATTGTCAGGGTTAACTTAAACGACACAGCATTGGTTGAAGTTGACGCCTATCTGGGGCGTAAGTTCAAAGGGTTGGTTACTGAAATTGCCAATTCAGCAAACACTACTGGTGGGTCAACCGATCAGGTTACCAATTTCAGTGTAAAAATACTTCTGCTCGAAGAATCGTATAAAGATTTGGTCGATTCTGTTGGAGGTAAAATATATCCTTTCCGCCCGGGAATGTCGGCCACTGTTGACATTCAAACCGAGACAAGAAAAAATGTAATTTCTGTTCCAATTCAGGCTGTAACTACCCGTTCGTTAAAGAACAATACCAAACCTGAGGATAAAAAGGATAATGTAGAGAAACCTGAGACTGAAAATGAAGCTGTTACAACTCAGGAGAAAAAAGCCCCGGAAGACGAAAAGGTTGAGGTTGTTTTTATTTACAAAGATGGGAAAGTAAAGAAACAAGCTGTGAAAACCGGGATTCAGGATAGTGAAAACATCGAAATTCTGGAAGGCCTGAAAGCTGGCGATGAAATTGTTGTCGCTCCGTTTAATGCAATTAACAAATTGCTTAACGATAGCGCTGAAGTAAAGAAAGTAGACGAAAAAGAGTTGTTTAAAGCGAAAAAATAAGAGTTGTATTGATTGACAGTTGTTTGCTGTGAAACCAATCGGCAAAACCTAATCGGTCTTATACTTTTGACTGCTGCAATACTTAATTGGCAGGTTTTTTCCTTCATTACTTTTTTGATTTCGTTGCCGAACTATATACGGGATTGCACTTAATCTAAGATATATTCTATTTTCCGAATCCAACCCTAAGGCTTTAGGATATCAATTATGATTGTTCGGTTTAAAAAGTCAATTTTCTGAGTCTTTTTTTCAAAAGGGGCTATCGTTTGATCCAGACCAAAGTCAAAAACCTGAAATTCAACATCTCTTCTATTGGCTAGTAATAACTCATGTTCTATGAGTCCCTGTATGTTGTTTTCACGGGCTAAAAATGATTTGAGTTGATTATTCCCCAAATTGGCACTTTCAGAATGGCCATGTATCACTACCATTGCTCCTGAAGGAATTTCCGGCGTAACAACAGTTCTTAAATACTGGCTTAATGTTTTGACCGATTCCGAGTTGTTTAATTCATACAAAACGCTGAATCGCTTTATTTTATCGGTTATGAACACCGGCCATGCAGTAAGATAAGCTGTTGTATCTTTCCTCATAATCTGACCACTTTTTAATTGGCCAATCATGGAAATATCGAATTTGCCGGCAGGTTTACCTCCCAATAAATAGTTCTTTGGAATACTTACCGAGTCATTTGTGAACGGTCCAAAACTTCGCACTTTAGTTTTATCTTCTGCAATTTTCAAAGACCACGAAGAGAATAACTGATCGGATCCTTTTGTTGTAAAACTAACTACTCCCTCTTTGTTAATTTCAGGTACATCATATATTTTTAAGGGCGACAACCTAGTATTATTCTGGCCAACCTGGAATTTTAAGGCCAATGCTTTTGATGTGGTTTGAACTAAAACCTGTCGATCGACTTGCCGGATGACAGCAAGTTCAAACTTATTAGCTGATTGTGTTTTATGTATTTTTAATTTTTTCTGACTTTTAATTGCAATTTTCGAAGCGCTTATCCCATAAACCCGAACCAAAAACATTTTTACAGATTTAGCCATTTGTATGCCAGCTAAAACATCTTTTGATGAACCAACCAGTGTAATTTGAGTGGACAAATCTTTTGTCATGTTGTCACCCAAAATGCTTAAAAAATTGTCTTCCTGAATCGCTTTTCGAAATGAAGGATTCTCAAGATTTTCGGGTATTCTTATTTCGTTCAGGTTGTTTTTGAAATTCTTGAGCTGATTTTTTCCTGATGTACTAAAGGGATCTTTTATCTCAGAAGATCTTAAATTGAAATACACATTATTCCTTTCTGAAAGTAGTTCGGAAACATTTTTTCCTGCTGCATCTTCTTTCGGTTCGGTAATTAAATATGATGCTTTCGGTTCAGTTGAAATAACAACAGGTAAAAAAATCTTCTCAGGCAATGCAGTTTTTATTCCGTGTCCAAACTTAAGTGCAATACCTGCCCGGAGAGTGGAAATATTCCATGATTCTGATGAAAGGATTTTCTGCCCAAAATATGGCTGTAAAGCAAAAAAAGGAGAAAGGATGACTTGAGATCTTTTGTTTTTAGCGGTAAGGAATAGATCATATCCGCCACCTATTTGCATGGATATAACTGTCTTGTTTATGTCACTGAATTGTCCGGCTGAATAAGATGAGGAACCTTGTTCTGGATGATCCGGACTAATTCTCAGATCGTATTGGAAATTGTTATTAATATTAATAGACAATCGCGGTCCGGAAAATAAATAAAAATTTGACCTAAAGAGATTTAGTCGAATGCTTGGTTCAATCGTAAAATATGTAAGATGAGTTGATAAGTCTTCAGTGAAAATGCCGGTAGATATTACCTGATTGAATGAACCTTTTTTACTGTCATAACCCGCCTGAAGCATGAATCCAACTTTCGAATCTGACGGATGATATTCAATGAGTGGTGCTGCATAAATACCAAGACCATTTCCATCAATAAAGGCTGACGGAGCAATTAAGGTTGAATTTAAATTCTGAATTGATGATCCGTGGTATAAATTATAATTGGCTCCAGTTGCTGCTCCAAACCACCAGGCTGATCTGGTAAACTTTGTATCTTGTGCAACCAGATTTGATTGAAAACCAACAAAAAATAGAACACCCCAAACGTATTTTTTTAGGAACTGATTGTTAAAATAATGCATTATTCCTAATCCTTGTTTCGAATTTGCATTAGTCATCATAACAAAAATGATTTATGTCATTTAGTACTGGCAATTTATTTTAAACATCACTTTCGATGTTTTTGTTTTACCTGCAATTTCTATTAGAAATTGAGTTGATTGTAAAAAATAGCAAAAAACTCAATAGTTAAAGCTAGTTCAAAAAGTTGAGGATACCTCCAGATGTCAACAGAATTTTTTAATTATCATTCTGTGGATAAAATATTTATGTTGGTTCTTATTTTTTTGCGACTATTCCGAAGAATAAGATATTCAACATTTCATCAACCGATTTCTGCAACTCCTCATCCGACAAATTTTTCAGGATTAATGGAACTTCAAAACCTTGAAGCAAGGTTACAATGGTTTTCGCTGTAAGTTCCGGGTTTTGTATGGTATAAACTTCCTTTTCAATACCTTCAAGCAATAACTCTTTGACCAAATTAATTTCAGCATCAAAGTGGTTTGTACGCAAACTGTTTACAAAATAAAGGTTGTCAAGTAAATCGTTCTTAATCGCTTCGTAATAATTCCCTACCTTTTGCAGTGTAAGCATCCGTACATAAATGTAAGTTTTTAACTTTTGCTGCGGATCGTCAATCGTTGAGATCTGATCATCAATTGTTTTTGCCCTTATTTCAGCTTCGGCATCAATTACTGCCTTAAAAATATCGTCCTTACTTTTAAAATAGTAATATATCGTGCTTTTCCCTTTCCGTGCTTCCCTTGCAATGTCGTCCAAAGCCGTTTTTTTATAGCCAAAACGCACAAAAACCTGTCGCGCAGCCTGAACCAGCTGTTCGCGAACTTCGTCTCTTCCTGAATTTTGTGAATTACTTTCCATCTCTTTCTCATTTTGAACTTAGGTTGCACTAAGATAGTTGTTGTTTTTTGATTATTCAAGGAACTGGACCGTATTGTCCGGTTGGTCGAAAAGCTTTGAATAAAGTTATTCTCCTGAATAGTTTAGCAATTGGATTTGATTCGTAAATTTGGCTTACCAAAACACCAACTAAATGAAATCACAATTAATTGCCTTAACGGGACTCTCCTTATTTAATATATTCAACATTTCTGCCCAACCGAAACCCAATATCGTATATATCCTTGCTGATGATATGGGATATGGCGACTTGAGCTGTTACGGGCAAAAACATTTCAAAACACCAAACATTGACAAGCTGGCCAATCAGGGAATGCTCTTTACACAGCACTATGCCGGATGTGCTGTTTGTGCCCCATCGCGCTCGTCGTTAATGACTGGATTAACAACCGGTCACACACCAATCAGAGGCAATAAATCAATGAAGCCTGAAGGACAATATCCACTTCCGGATCGGTCGTTCACTCTTGCTGAAATGTTGAAAGGTGCTGGATATACTACCGGCGCTTTTGGGAAATGGGGACTTGGACCAGTTGGGTCGGAAGGTGATCCGAACAAACAAGGATTTGACGAATTTTACGGATACAATTGTCAAAGCCTGGCGCACAACTATTATCCCGACCATTTGTGGGATAATCAAACTAAAATTATACTGGAAGGGAATTCCGGCGATCAATTTGGCGAATATGCCCCGACTTTGATACACCAGCGGGCGCTTCAATTCATTGAAAAGAATAAGGACAAGCCTTTCTTTCTGTTTTATCCTACAACCATTCCTCACGCTGAATTAGTTGCTCCGGAAGAAAACATGAAGGAGTTTAGGGGCAAGTTTTTACCTGAAAAGAGCTATAAAGGAGCCGAGTCCGGATCGGAAGGTTTCCGCAAAGGATCTTATGGAACCCAAATGGAAGTTCATGCAGCTTTTGCAGCTATGATTACTTTACTCGATCAGCAAGTGGGCGAAATAGTTGCCAGGTTGAAAGAGCTTGGCCTCGACAAAAATACAATCATCGTATTTTCATCTGATAATGGTCCACACATCGAGGGAGGTGCCGACCCTGAATATTTCGACAGCAACGGCCCTTTTAAAGGTTACAAGCGCGATTTGTACGAAGGTGGCATTCGCGAACCTATGATTATTAGCTGGCAAGGAAAGATTGCCGCTGGCTCAAAAAGCGATCTTATTTCTGCTTTTTGGGATGTGATGCCAACCATCGCAGATATTGTCGGAATCAAAACTCCGGACAAGATTGACGGAATATCATTTCTGCCAACGCTTTTGGGAAAATCAGGACAGAAAATTCACCAAAGTATGTATTGGGAATTTCACGAAAACAATGGCCGCCAAGCCGTTCGCAAAGGCGATTGGAAGCTGGTTCGCTACAATGTCTCCATTCCTGAAAAAATCACCACCGAATTGTACAACCTGAAAACTGATCAGGGAGAAGAACACAATGTTGCAGCAAAAAATCCGAAGATTGTGCAGGAATTGCTCCAAATTATGAAGAATTCAAGAACACCTTCGGATATTTTCAATTTTGGTTCTGAAAATGTTGTTTCAAAAGATTAGATTGAACTCTATTTTATTCACCTTCAATCACCACAACTTTTTGAGCTAATTTCTTTTCGCGCTTTCCTTCGACCCAGTAATATATTATTGGTAAAACCAGTAAGGTTAGGAATGTTGATGTAATCAGTCCGCCAATTACGACGGTAGCCAATGGGCGCTGAACTTCGGAGCCAGGGCCTGAGTTAAAAGCCATCGGGATGAAACCCAAACTAGCGACCAGTGCAGTCATTAAAACCGGACGCAGTCGGTCGGTTGCCCCGTCGATAATGGTTTTGCGTAAAGGCATCCCTTCTTTCCGGAGTTCGTTGATGTGGTCGAGCAGCACAATGCCATTAAGTACAGCTACCCCAAACAAAGCAACAAAGCCAATGCTGGCCGAAACCGAAAGATACATGCCGCGTAACCACAGCAAAAGTATTCCTCCTGAAAGAGCAAAAGGCAAGTTCATTAAAATGATGATAGCATAGCGCATCTTACCAAAATTGAGATACAGCAATCCAACAATGATAAAAAGTGACAGCGGAACAACCAACAGCAAGTGGTTCATGGCGCGTTTCTGGTTTTCAAACGTTCCGCCGTACTCCAGAAAATATCCAGAAGGCACATTCGCTTTTTTGCCGATTTCCGACTGTAAGCTGGCAACATACGTTCCAATGTCAATATTCTTGATATTGATGCCCACGATTAGCCGACGCCAGCCATTTTCGCGCTGAATTTCGCGTGGACCTTCTTGTGCAACAATGTGACTTACCCGTTTGATCGGAATAAATTCGCCATTGGGAAGTGGCACCGGTATTTCCTGAATTTTCTGCAATTCAGATCGGAATTCGATTGGATACCGAACCTGAATATCGAACCGCCGTTGCCCCTGATACAATTGTCCTGCAACCTGTCCGCCAATTCCGGCTTCAATGACCGACTGCACATCGTTCACATTCAATCCAAACGAAGCAACCGCATCGCGATCAATTTCAATGGTCAGATAGGGTTGTCCAACAGGCTGCTCCACAAAAAAGTTTGCAGTTCCATTCATCCCTGAAACAATTCCTGAAATACTCTCACCGATTTGATTCAACTTATCCAAATCTTCTCCATAAATTTTAACTGCCAGATCCGATTTTACGCCGCTGGTTAACTCATCGACTCGCATGGCTATTGGTTGTGTAAAATTGTAAGCCAATCCGGGTTCTGTTTTCAGGAATGGTTCAATTTGAGCAATGATGTCTTCTTTTGTAATCCCTTTTCTCCATTCGTCAACCGGTTTAAGCACAATCCAAACATCAGTTTGGTGAACGCCCATCCAGTCGTTGGCCAAATCGGAACGACCTGTTTTCGGAACCACTGTTTTAATTTCAGGAATGTTTTCCATCAGTTTCCCGGCTAACCAGTTCGCGTTGTCCATTGACTCCTTTAAGGTTACCGAAGGCATTCTCACCTGCTCAACCAAAATAGAACCTTCATCGAGTTCAGGAAGAAACTCCGTTCCTAAACGACTCATCACAATCATCGAAAGGCCAAAAATTACTACAGCACCGATGGTAACCGGCCAGCGTTTATCTATGTTTGTTTCCAACCCTTTGTTGTATCTGGGTTTGATCCAGTCGATCACAAAATTGCGTCGCATTTTTACGCCTTTACTGAAAATAATGGATGAAATGGCCGGAACAAAAACCAGGGCCAACAGCAACGAACCCAAAACTGCCGCCGCAACTGTAATGGCCATTGGCCGGTATAAAATTCCTTCCATTCCGCTGAAAGTCATGATTGGAACATAAACCATCAGGATAATTAAGACTCCAAAGAAGATGGGCCGAACCACTTGTTTTGCTGCCGAAATAACTAAATCATCCGATTTTTGATCCTTATTTTGCTGCATCCGGTGCACAATATTTTCGACCATCACCACCGATCCGTCAACCACCATTCCGAAGTCGATGGCGCCCAAACTCATCAGATTGGCCGCAAGCCCAAACTCTCGCATCCCAATAAATGCAAACAGCATCGAGAATGGAATGACCATGGCCACAATGATAGCTCCGGAGATTTCGCCTAGCAAGAGAAGCAAAACCACGATTACCAGAAAACCTCCTTCTACCAGATTGGTGGAAATGGTTGCCGTTGTACGGTCGATCAAATCAGACTGATCGTAGAATTTCTCGATCTGCACACCTTCAGGAAGCGACTTGTTGATTTCTGTAATTTTCTTTTCGATCTGCGAAATCACTTCACGGCCATTGCCTCCCCGAAGCATCATTACAATTCCACTTACAATTTCTCCTTTCCCATCGCGGGTAACTCCACCTTGCCGAATTTGTGTGCCAACCACTACATCGGCAACATCTTTAATAAATACAGGTTTGTTGTTAATATTTCTGACGATAATATTCCGAATATCCTCCGCCTTGTTAATTTGTCCGTACCCGCGAATAATGTATTGTTCGCGATTATGCTCCAGGTAATTTCCTCCGGAGACACTGTTATTGTTTGCAATTGCTTCGGTTATCTCTTTTATTCCGATTCCGTATGTGCGTATTTTCTCTGGAATAATTACGACTTCGTATTGTTTTACAAAACCTCCAAACGAATTGATTTCAGTCACGCCTTTTACAACCTTCAATTGCGGGGCAATCAACCAATCCTGAATTTCGCGCAGCTCGGTGAGTGATTTGTTTTCGCCTCGAACTGCATATTGATAAATTTCGCCCAAAGCCGTTGAAATAGGTCCCAATTGAGGCGATGAAACATCGGGCGGTAAATCAGACGAGATGGATTGCAACCGTTGACTAACCATTTGGCGCGCAAAATAAATGTCGGTTGCTTCTTCAAATTCAATGGTAACAGCCGACAAACCAAATTGCGAAGTTGAACGAACCTGTTTTACTCCCGGTAAACCATTCATGGCAGTTTCAATGGGGTAGCTTACCAGTTTTTCCACGTCGAACGGCGAATAGCGACCCGCTTTGGTAATGACCAAAACCTGCACAGGAGTGACATCGGGCAACGAATTGATTGGCAGTTGAATGAGTGAAAAGTAACCCGCAGCGGCCATTAGAAGTACCAGCGAAAGTGCGACAAATTTTTGCCTGACACTAAATGTTATAATTTGATTGAGCATAATCGATTGTTTCTGGTGAGTTTGAAAAAGTTTAAAAATTCCGGATACAATTATTGTTTCTTTATTTTGACTCACCCCGAGTTCGCTAAGCTCACTCTGCCCCTCTCTTCTTGAAGAGAGGGGAAAAGCCCTTACTAAGGGCTTGGGGTGAGTTTTCGATTATTCTTCAGCAATTTTGTCGAATCTGGAGAGTGCTTTCAGACTAAAAACCTGGCTAACAGCAATCTTTTCGTTTTTTGCAAGTCCGCTTTTTACCACAGCATATTTATCGCGAAATTCAGGGACTTCAACTTTTCGCTTTTCGAAGTTCGATTCGGTAATCTGAACAAAAACAATTGGGTCGTTGCCTTCATAGGTTAAGGCTTCCATCGGAATTGTAATCACTTCAACTGGTGCCGAAGTAATGATTGAAAGGTGCAGGTTTTCCCCAGGTTTTGGCCAACTTTGGTCGGTTGCCAACAACACATTGACAATCACTGAACGGTTATTTTCGTCCAGCCCCGGGTTAATTGAGGTAACTACCGACTTCATGGCAAACGAATCGTTTTGACGTCGCGAGATTTTAACCGAATCGCCGGCCACAATATATCTGGCATCTTCGGGAGAAACATAACCACGGACCAGGACATGGCTCATATCAAGAACCCGTGCCAGATTTTGGAGTGCATTAACCGATTGGCCAAGTTCAACGGAGCGCTGATCCATGATTCCGTTGATTGGCGAATGAATTTTAAGAGTTGGATCGATACTCTCTACTGTTTTGAACGCAGAGATCTCCTGATCGGGTACACCGATGGCTTTTAGTTTCGAAACAGCCGCGATAACAGAAGTTTTTGACCGCTGATAATCGGATCGGGCGCGATCAAGTTCACTTTTCGAGCTGATGGTTTGTTCAACCAGTTGTTCGAGCCGCTGTAACCGCGATGTCTGAAAAGTTTCCTCCGAAACGGCCTGAAGAAATTCTGAAACCATGTTTCCAAATTCGAGGCTCTCAATACTAAACAGCTCTTGTCCTATTTTTACCGATTGTCCTTCCTGAACCAGAATTTTGCTGATTCGTCCGTCGATTGGGGTACTTATAATGCTGATGTGATTGGGAGCCGGAAAAACAACTCCAGGTGCAGCAATGCTGTATTTTTGCATACTGCTGGTAACGGCGATGGTCTGAATTTTCAATTCGCCCATCTCTTTTGCCGAAAGTTTGACTAGATTTTCAGGCTTGACGTTCGAGACTGATGGCGGAGTATCCGTACCTGACTTTTCTTTTTGTGCAGATTCTGTTTTATTGCCACAAGAGGAAATACTAACTAAAACGACAAGGAAAAGACTAATCAGGGTAATTTGTTTATTGAATAGATTTGTTTTCATACAATTAAATTTCAGGATATTAACAGATTAATAGACAAGCTCCTTATTGAGGAACTTTTCAAGTTCAATGAGTTGAATATAGAATTCGCGCAAAGCCGACAAATACCTTTGCTGGCTATTCAGGTATATTTGCTGCGCCTGAATAAGGTTTAGCAAGTCAACTTCGCCCAGCTTATAAGCACTCAGTGTGAGAGCTTGTAATTTTTCGGCTTTGCTGCGTATGGTTTCATCGTATCGTTTAATGGTAGAGCGGCTTACTTCGTAACTGTGCCAGGCATGTTCAATTTGTTCTTTAACGCCTGATCTGATTTCTTTTTGTTTCCACTGAATTTCTTCCTGACGCGCCAGATTCATTCTTATTTTCCCTTTTTGCTCCAGCGGATACCAGATCGGGAAACTTAGTCCAAGCTCGAACCCGTTAAAATTGTACCCTGTTCCATAATCTTGCTTGTAAAGATTGAATCGGATGTCAGGCAAAATATTACTTCTGGCTTCTTTCAGGAAATAACCCGATGCTTCCAATTCTTTAATCGATGATTGATAGGAAGGCTGCTCTGTTAAAACCGATAGTGCAGTAATCTGCGAAATTGCCACATCGTTGCTTTTAAGCGAATCCATAAACTCAATCGTATATTTTTGATTTTCAGGAGGCAATCCCATTAGGTTGAAAAGAGAATAACGCGCCTGATGCAGCTGCCGGCGAGCATCGTCGATATCATTGTTCGACTCGGCCACCTGGAGTTCAGCTTTGGTTAAATCCATGCCATTTCCCATTCCGGTTTCGAACTGGGTGTAAACGGCATTGTATAACTCTGTGGCCAGCTTTAGTTGTTGGTCGCGAAGTTTCTGAAGGTGAAGTGCATAAATAACTTCAACATAGCGCGATTTCACATTTGCTTTTACTTTTCGTTCTTCTTCCTGAATGCTGAATTCCATCGCCTTTTCTTCCTGGCGGATGCCTTTTAGCCGATAAGCAGTAGTTAGCGGAAAATCAATCGATTGCGAAACAGTCATTCGTTTTTCCTGAAAAGGATCGGCAGCCTTGTTGTTGATTCCCTCTTTCATGTAACTGAATTCGGGAGCCGAGATGCCCGTTTGGGTGCGCCATTCCTCTTTTTTCTGATTCAGTTGCGAACGCATTTGATTGATCGGCGCATTGTTTTTGATGGCCTGATCAACGGCATCCTGAATGGTAAGTAGTTGTGCTTTTACCGGGTGGAAACAACCCAGTAGATATACCAGAAGCACGAATTTGGGTATTTTACTCATGATTTTCGGGTTATTTGATTTTCAGTGTTATAAGTTAATGATTTTTAAGCTGAAAACCAGCTATTAAGCACATACAACAGAAAAAAAAAGAAAATGATTAATTCGAATTTGATCTGAAGGAAGATTTAAGCTAATTTTAAGAATTGCCAGATTTATCTGCACTATTCGTTCTATCGTATACACAAGTTCACCCCGCTATCTTGTTCTTACCTGCATGATCATTGTCAAAAATAGTCTCTTTCTTTTCTATCCTTTTTTAGAATTGATTACAGATGCATATTAAAAAATTGTGGATTTTATCCGCGATAAAAAAGTATAAACTGTACTTAAGGCAAAACGTTTATCTTTGCGCCTTCTAAAAAATTAAGATAGAATGATTTCAGTTGACGGAGTTACGGTGGAGTTTAGCGGATCGGCGCTTTTTTCGGATGTCTCGTTTGTGATTAACGAAAAAGACCGCATTGCCTTGATGGGAAAGAATGGAGCAGGGAAATCGACTCTGTTAAAAGTAATCGCCGGAGAGCGAACTCCCAATAAAGGAAGGATTTCGACACCCAAAGATGCCGTGATTGCTTATTTGCCCCAGCATTTGTTGACCGAAGATAACCGCACTGTTTTTGAAGAAGCATCTCAGGCTTTTGCCCGGATTTTTGAGATGGAACGCGAGATTGCGGCCATGAATGAAGAACTCACCGTTCGCACTGATTACGAATCGGATTATTATGCCGATTTGATTGAACGCGTTTCAACGCTGAGCGAAAAATACTACTCGATTGAAGAAATTAATTTCGATGCTGAAGTTGAAAAGATCCTGTTGGGACTCGGTTTCATGCGCGAAGATTTTACACGCCCGACCAGCGAATTCAGCGGTGGATGGCGAATGCGCATTGAGCTGGCCAAAATTCTGTTACAAAAGCCAGATCTGATTTTACTGGATGAGCCAACCAACCACATGGATATTGAATCGATTCAGTGGCTGGAAGAGTTTCTGATCAACAGCGCCAAGGCGGTGATTGTGATTTCGCATGACAGGGCATTTGTCGACAACATCACCACCCGCACCATCGAAGTGACGATGGGCCGTATTTACGATTACAAAGTTAATTATTCGCATTACCTCGAATTGCGCAAAGAACGCCGCGAGCAACAGCAAAAAGCGTTCGACGAACAGCAACGGTTTATTGCTGAAACAACCGAGTTCATTGAGCGCTTTAAAGGAACTTATTCGAAAACCCTTCAGGTTGGATCGCGCGTAAAAATGCTCGAAAAACTTGAAATCGTCGAAGTGGATGAAGTCGATACATCAGCTCTGCGCCTGAAATTTCCACCTTCTCCACGCTCCGGAAATTATCCGGTTATTGTTGAAGATTTGACTAAAAGGTACGGCGATCATGTCGTATTCAAAAATGCTTCGTTGACGATTGAGCGTGGCCAAAAAGTGGCTTTTGTTGGTAAAAATGGTGAAGGAAAGTCTACTTTGATAAAAGCCATTATGAACGAAATTGATTTCGAAGGCAAGATGACACTCGGGCACAATGCCTTGATAGGCTATTTTGCACAAAATCAGGCTTCGTTGCTCAACGAAGACCTAACCGTATTTCAAACGATTGATGATGTTGCGGTGGGCGATATCCGGACAAAAATTAAAGACATGCTGGGTGCATTCATGTTTAGTGGCGACAACATTTCGAAAAAAGTCAAGGTGCTTTCAGGTGGCGAACGTACCCGACTGGCAATGATTAAATTGCTGCTCGAACCGGTTAATTTGCTCATTCTCGATGAGCCAACCAATCACCTGGATATGCGCACCAAAGACATTCTGAAAAGTGCACTGAAAGATTTCGATGGAACGATTATTCTCGTTTCGCACGATCGCGATTTCCTCGATGGACTTGCTGAAAAAGTTTACGAATTTGGCAACAAACAAATCAAAGAACACCTGTATGATATCAAAGGCTTTCTCCAGAAGAAAAAAATGGACAACCTAAGAGAAATTGAGCGCAAGACTGCCAATTAAGGCATAATTCATCCGATGACTGGAGTTCATCGGATGAATAGAATTTTTACATCTTTAATGATCCGATGAGGTTAATTCATCGGATCATTTTTTTTGGATAAGTTACTAAATCTAAAAATTAGTCACTTTACAACCACAGATAATTCTTCATTTTGTCTTCAGTGCTGAATATTTTGTCTTCACCGGTAAAAAGGGGCCATTCAACGAAAAAACTGATTTTTTCTGATCCCACCTTCCTAATTTTGGTAACGAAATCAACTTTCATGCGTCTATTCAATTAAAACAATCAAACTATGAAAACGAAACACATTCAATTGATCGGAATCTTTGCATTCTTAACCTTATTTCTTTCATCTTGTTGGTTCATGGGGCCTTCTGTTAAAGGCAACGGAAATGTGACCGAAGAAGTCCGGCAAGTTGGCGAGTTCGATCAAATTCAGGTAAGTCGTGGAATGAATGTTTACGTTACGCAGGGAAGCCCTGAAAAAGTTGTTGTAATTGCTGATAACAATCTGCACGAAGTGATTGAAACCAAGGTAGAAGGTGGCATTTTGAAAGTATATGTCAACGAAAATGTTCGTTGGGCAAAAGAAAAAAAGGTAATGGTTACTGTCGAAAAACTTTCGGGCGTAAAAACCTCATCCGGATCGAATGTTTGGTCGCAGAATCAGATCATGGCTGAAAACCTTGAACTGAGTGCCTCGTCGGGAGCAAACCTCACCATGGACGTAAATGCCAAATACCTGAAAGCCGATTGTTCATCCGGAGCAAACATTAAACTTTCGGGCCTGGCCAAAGAAGCTGACCTGGAAACATCTTCAGGAGCAAACTTGAAAGGCGAAGAACTGAAGGCCGATAATTGCAAAATGAGAGCTTCGAGCGGAGGTAATGTTTCGTCAACGGTGAATGGAAGATTGGAAGCAAAAGCTTCGAGCGGTGGTAATGTAGTGTACTTTGGTGAACCAACCGAAACCGATGTAAATACTTCTTCAGGCGGAAATATCCACAAAAAGTAAACCCGCAATCTGCTTCAGAGCCAAACAATTGAGACAATTGAAACAACAGAAACTATAGAAACACAAAGCACATGAAAACAATTAAACTAATTACATTCTTTCTCTTCGTTGCAGCCTGCGTGCAGGCAACAGGCGTTAATGCTGGCCGTCAGACACGCCAGATCACTGGATTTCACGGCGTTTCGGTATCGAGCGGAATCGATTTATTCCTGACCCAGAAATCTGTCGAAGAAGTTGCCGTTGAAGCCCAATCGGAAGATTTGGACAAAATTATTACTGAAGTTGAAGGCGGAATCCTTAAAATTTACATCAAGGAAAAATCGTGGTTTAACATGAAATGGGACACCAGACCACGCAAAGTTTACGTGTCATTTAAAACCCTCGATAAACTGCAAGCTTCAGCAGGTTCTGATGTAATTTCGGAAGGACGCTTAAAACTAGATAAACTGAATTTGGATGCCAGTAGCGGATCGGACGTCAAACTTGAACTTGAAGTAAGCAATTTGAGCGTTGGGTCGAGCAGCGGATCTGATATTTCGTTGAAAGGTACTGCAACCGACTTGGAGGTTAGCGCCTCAAGTGGGAGCGATATCGATGCCAGCGACCTACAGTCGAAAAACTGTAACGCCAGCACTTCGAGCGGATCGGACATCAAAGTAAATGTGACTGAGAAACTTGATGCCAGTGCCAGCAGCGGAGGCGATATTTACTACTCCGGAAATCCAAAAACCAAAGACATCAACGAGTCGAGCGGTGGTGATGTTCATAGCAGATAACTAAAGTTCCAGAGTTCAGATTTATTTTATTCAGAAGTGTCGGTTTATTGCCGACCAGAGATACTTTGCCCTAACAGAAACAAATAAAAAGATAATAGAAACGACCTAAAGCCATGTGGGTCAATCGATTTAAACAATTCAAAACAATTAAACAATTCAAAAACAGAACACCATGAAAACAATGTTAAAAGTTACATTTTTGTTCGCTCTTGTAGCATTTGCGAACACCTTATTTGCAGCAGGAAACCTGAAAGTAAACATTCTTCCTGTAGATTCAGAAAAAGCAGTAGTAGCCGTCTCAACGCTCAGCGACAGCAATTTTAACCTTACCATTGCTGATGAAAATGGACAGATTATTTATTACAGGGAAAACTCGAATAACGGAGAAAATTACCGTAAAGTTTTTAACTTCTCGGATCTTGACGATGGAGCATACAAATTAACGGTAGTCAGCGACAATTTAACTGCCGAACGTCAGTTTAACAAATCGCATGGAAAAATCGAAGTGGGCGAAGAAAAAACAATGCTTGAACCGTTCTTCGGATACGAAGCTGGCATTTTGAGATGTTCTTTCCTTAATTTCAACAAGGAAGATATAACTATTTACTTCTACAAAAACAATGAACGAATCTACGATAGAAATGTCGGTCGAGATTTCAGTATTCAACAAGCCTTGGACCTTTCAAAACTCGATAAGGGTAAATATGAAGCAGTTCTTTATGCAGGCGGTAAACGATTTACATATCCAGTTCAAATACAATAAATAACTCCTATTGATCTTGTGAGTTGGTTTTGTACTTGTGTTAGTTTAAACCTTTCAGGTGTGCGATCCTGAAAGGTTTTTTATCTGCCGGATTTATCTCCGAACAAATGTATGTTGGCAGGGTGCATCAATTAGGCCTATTCGATCGAAAACATCATGCTGAAAATACGGACAAACGAAACGGCGAGTGGTTCGACTGTAAATAAAACAGACAATAAGTGTAAAATTATTTGACGTCATCAGAGTGTGCCTAAATCTGTATGTGGCTGATTTATTAACATTTGTATCTCTGGCATTATACTGGCATAATGTCAATAACAAAACAACTCAATCGTTGAAAACAATTAAACAGTTCAGAAAACAAAAAACAGAACACCATGAAAACAATGTTAAAAGTTACATTTTTGTTCGCTCTTGTAGCATTTGCGAACACCTTATTTGCGGCGGGAAACCTGAAAGTAAACATGCTTCCAGTAAACGCCGAAAAAGCAGTAGTTACCATCTCTTCTATCTCAAACAGTGACTTCAACATCACGATTGCTGATGAAAATGGTAAAATAATTTATTTCAAGGAAAACTCGAATGCAGAAGAAAATTATCGTAAAGTTTTTGACTTCTCGTTCCTTGAAGATGGATTATACAAACTTACTGTTGTAAGCAACGATATTACAACAGAGCGCCAATTTGAAAAGTCACATCGAATAATAAAAGTAGGCGAAGAAAAAACAACTCTCGAACCCGTATTTGGATACGAAAACGGCATTTTGAGATGTACGTATTTGAATTTCACCAAAGAAGACATAACACTTCATTTTTTTAAAAATAACGAGATAATTTATACAAAAAATATTGGTAGGCAATTCAATCTACAGGAAGCATTGAACCTTTCGAAACTCGATAAGGGAAAATATGAAGCAGTTCTTTATGCGGGCGGAAAACGATTTACATATCCAGTTCAAATACAATAAATAACTCCTATTGATCTTGTGAGTTGGTTTTGTACTTGTGTTAGTTTAAACCTTTCAGGTGTGCGATCCTGAAAGGTTTTTTATCTGCCGGATTTATCTCCGAACAAATGTATGTTGGCAGGGTGCATCAATTAGGCCTATTCGATCGAAAACATCATGCTGAGAATACGGACAAACGAAACGGCGAGTGGTTCGACTGTAAATAAAACAGACAATAAGTGTAAAATTATTTGACGTCATCAGAGTGTGCCAAAATCTGTATATGGCTGATTTATTAACATTTGTATCTCTGGCATTATACTGGCATAATGTCAATAACAAAACAACTCAATCGTTGAAAACAATTAAACAGTTCAGAAAACAAAAAACAGAACACCATGAAAACAATGTTAAAAGTTACATTTTTGTTCGCTCTTGTAGCATTTGCGAACACCTTATTTGCGGCGGGAAACCTGAAAGTAAACATGCTTCCAGTAAACGCCGAAAAAGCAGTAGTTACCATCTCTTCTATCTCAAACAGTGACTTCAACATCACGATTGCTGATGAAAATGGTAAAATAATTTATTTCAAGGAAAACTCGAATGCAGAAGAAAATTATCGTAAAGTTTTTGACTTCTCGTTTCTTGAAGATGGATTATACAAACTTACTGTTGTAAGTAATGATATTACAACAGAGCGCCAATTTGAAAAGTCACATCGAATAATCAAAGTAGGCGAAGAAAAAACAACTCTCGAACCCGTATTTGGATACGAACCCGGCATTTTGAGATGTACGTATTTGAATTTCACCAAAGAAGACATAACACTTCATTTTTTTAAAAATAACGATATAATTTATACTAAAAATATTGGTAGGCAATTCAATCTGCAGGAAGCCTTGAACCTTTCAAAACTTGATAAGGGAAAATATGAAGCAGTTCTTTATGCTGGCGGAAAACGATTTACATATCCAGTTCAAATACAATAAATAACTCCTATTGATCTTGTGAGTTGGTTTTGTACTTGTGTTAGTTTGAACCTTTCAGGTATGCGATCCTGAAAGGTTTTTTAGCGCTAATCCTTAGAGAATTATTCAATTCATACTCATTCTAAATCACTAATTTTCTAACTTAACCATTGCGGATTATTGATAAGTTACGCTATCTTAGCCATGGTTTAATAAGAACGAAAAGCCTCGATAAATTCCAGTTTTTGGTATTTGTTAGGTTATAAATCGATCAAATACAGTGATGATTAACAAAACTTTACGATTAATCAATTTTATAATTGACACAGGAATCTACCTGCTTTTGATGATCCTGTTTTTGGTGACATTCAGAACCCAGATAAACCAGGAAAATGCGAAATGGATTTCAATCGCTGGATATTTTCTTTATTACTTCTTGTTCGAATACTTCAAAGGACAAACCATTGGCAAGATGTTTACAAAAACAATAGTTGAGTCACAAACCGGAAATCGAAACAACTTTTTTATTCAGATCTTAGGACGAACGCTCATGAGATTTATTCCAATCGATATTTTATCGTATTTATTCTCGGTGAACGGTCTTCACGATTGGATTTCAAAAACGGCTATTCACAAATTATAGCAATAAAAATCAAATATAATCTTTAACACACTTCAAATGAAAAAGAAATTTTATAATGTATTGGCATTGGTCGTAATTGCAGCTACTTTATCGAGTTGTGCTACTGTTTTTGGTGGCCAGGTTTCTGCCTGTCAAAAAACAAAACCTGCGGCTGGTCAACCAGCCAGGTCAGTCAGGGGAGTTGCTTTAGTGGCCGATATTTTATTGTTTTGGCCGGGAGCAGTTGTTGACTTTGCAACTGGAGCAATTTACAGACCTTGCGGTAAATAAGCTCTTCCGCTTTATAAAAACAGGAGGTGTTCTAAGTAAGAACACCTCCTGTTTTATTTTTGTTAGCTATTTTTAAAAGTGACAAACCTGCATCAACGAAGTTTGATTCCACTTACCATTCTTCCGGTGTCGGCTCCATCGCGGCGGGCCGAATAAAACAAATCGGCCTGTTCGAATGAACAAAGCCCCATCAGTTCAATATTTTTTTCTGAAATACCCGATTCCATCAGTACGGTTTGATTGGCCTCCCACAGATCGAAGTATGCTCTTCCTTCATTCATCGAAGGCTTGAGTAATGCAGAAGAATTGGTGAAATTAGCTTCAACAACCGACACCACTTCCGGCCCAACTTCGTAAGCATGCATGTGAATGGAAGGCCCGATTCCGGCAACAATGTCATCCGGATTGCATCCAAATGTTTCGGTCATCTGCTGAACGGTTTTCTTTGCGATTTTCGAGATTGTTCCTTTCCAACCGGCATGAATTGCTGCGACTACATTGTTCTGCGGATCGAATAGCAAGATTGGTACACAATCGGCCGTTTGAACACAAACAAACAATCCTGGTTCGTTGGTGATTAACGCATCAGTATCGTCAATTGTATTTTTATAATTTTCGGTGGAAACAACAACAACCCGATCGGAATGCGTTTGACGGGGAAAAACAAACTGACTAACATCTGATTCGCACGAAACAGCCAATTCTTTGCGAAATCCAGCGTAAATGGATTCAGAATCGCCCGTAAAACGTGGCTTATTACCCGATACCCAACCTTCTTTTGTAGTAACAAAATGGGTAATATTTTTATACTTCTTAAAACTTTCGAATTTAAAAATGGATAACCGTCCCTGAAGCATCTTTCTCATATCAGTAAAATTTTGGCGCAATATTACTCAGCCCGAAGATGGTTAAATATGACTTGTATCACACAATTCAAACTTAAAAGCAGCTCCAAACCGATATTGCTGATTCTGATAACGGAACTGAAACAAATTTATTACTGGATATTCTTCTTGTGCTTCACGATTTCACCTTCAACCACAAAGGTAATCGACTCGGCAATGTTGTTGGAGTAGCTGGCAATACGCTCAATGAGGTTAACGATGATCAAAATGTTGGAGGCCACCACCACGACTTCCGATTTGTGCATCATTTCTGAAAGAATTTTTGCAGCGATGGTTTCGCAACCTTCTTTTAATAAAGCCGAACGACGATAAATTTTCTGGCAGTATTCCAGATCGTGTGTTTTAACCAATTCCACAACATCGGCAAAAAGCAATGTGGTTATTTCGCTAACATTCTCAACACCCAGGTCGGCTACCAGTTGGCGGTAATCTTCGAGGGGTTCAATTCGCTTGGCAATGCTTACGGCATGGTCTCCAACCCTTTCCAGATCATTGTTGATTTTGAGTGCCGAAAGAATATAGCGCAGGTCGGATGCAACGGGTTGTTGCAAGGCAAAAATCTTCTGGCACAACCTGTCAATTTTTACATCAAGGGTATCAACCGCATTATCATCGTTGATCACTTTTTTAGCCAGCTTCAAGTCATATTCTTTCAATGCGGTAAGCGCATCATTTATTTGTTGATTCACCTGAGAACACATTTGCACCACCTTGTGCTCCAGCTTCTCAAGCTCCGAATCGAATATTCTGTTTTCCATAAGAGGAGGCCTCCCCCAAACCCCCTCCGAAAGAGGGGGCTTAAAGAACCGGCATTTATTAAGTTTTTACTATAAATTCGAAATTATCTATTCCGCAAAACATATACCACCAACCCTTGATACCCAAACTCCCTTCTTCTTTGGATAAAACTGGGGATGGGGCTTTTCAAAAGTCTCCCCTTCGGGGAGATTTAGAGGGGCCGTTTTTTCAACCAAACCTTCCAGTGATGTAATCCTCGGTTTGTTTCTTATCCGGATTGGTAAATAGCTTCTTGGTTTTATCGTATTCAATCAGTTCGCCCAGATAGAAAAAAGCGGTGTTATCGCTGATTCGCGCAGCCTGCTGCATGTTGTGAGTTACGATTACAATGGTGTATTTTTCTTTCAGTTGAACGATCAGCTCTTCAATTTTCGAAGTTGATAACGGATCGAGCGCACTGGCCGGCTCGTCCATCAACACGATTTCAGGATTAACAGCCAAAGTTCGCGCAATGCAAAGCCTTTGCTGCTGTCCTCCGGATAGTCCCAGGGCTGAATCGCCCAAACGGTCTTTCACTTCGTCCCAAATGGCGGCATTTTTCAGCGCTGTTTCAACAATTTCATCGAGTTGCTTTTTATCCTTCAGGCCATTGATACGCGGGCCATATGCAATGTTTTCGTATATCGATTTTGCAAATGGGTTCGATTTCTGGAATACCATTCCCACCTTTTTCCGGAGGGTGACCACGTCAATGTTATGGTCGTAAATATTTATGCCGTCAATCAGTATATTTCCTTCAATTTTCACGCCGTCAATCAGGTCATTCATGCGGTTTAAGCTTCTGAGGAATGTCGATTTCCCACATCCTGACGGGCCAATAAAAGCAGTCACCTTTTTCTCCGGGATTTGAATGGAAATTTTTTTCAGAGCCTGTTTTGCTCCGTAATAAAGATCCATGTTCTCGGTAAGTATTTTTTCAACAGTCATATTAATTTGATTTTTTCTGTCTGATTCGGTATCGTAAAACAATGGCTGAAATATTCAGGATAAATGTAAGCGCCAAAAGAACTAACGTAGTTCCAAATTGTATGGGCAGTGTCTGATCGACATTGGCCGATTGCGTTGTCATTACATAAATGTGGTATCCTAAAACCATAAACTGGTCGCTAAATGAGGCGGGAAGTGTTGCAACATAATAGGCAACCCCGGTGAAAAGAATTGGAGCAACTTCGCCAGCCCCGCGGCTAACGGCCAAAATAGTTCCGGTCATAATTCCTGAAATAGAACCCGGAAGAACGACTTTCCAGATGGTTTGCCATTTGGTAGCTCCCAACGCCAGGCTAGCCGCACGTAAATCTTTTGGAACCGTTTTCAAGGCTTCTTCAACCGAAACGATGACAACTGGCAAAGTGAGTAGCGCCATGGTTAAACTGGCCCAGAGAATATTGGGTTGTCCCCATTTTAACTGGCCGCCCATAAAGGTATTGTCCATTTCTACGCCTACAAACTTGATAAAGAAGCCCAGTCCGAACAGACCGTAAATGATGGATGGAATTACAGCCAGCGTGCGCACAGCAAAACGAATAACCTTTGCAATAATGGCATTTTCGTTGGCATATTCGGTGAGATATATGGCAGTAATTGTACCGAACGGAACGGCGGCAACCGACATGATTACAACCAGCAAAGCTGTTCCGTATATCGCCGGAAAGATTCCCCCTTTGGTCATTCCATCTTCAGGGAAACTGGTCAGGAATTCCCACGAGATCTGGTCTTTTCCACCGATGACAATTACGGCGATCATCACAACGATAATGGCAATAATCAGTAAGGCTGATGAAAGCGTGAGCCCTTCGATCAGAATACCTTTGATATTATTTTTGAAGCTCTTGATCATTTTCCCTGTATTCTTTTCATTAATTTTCCTTTCACGTAGAATTCAGCAATGGCATTCAGGATAAAAGTGAAGATGAACAACAACGATCCGATGAGAAAGAGCACATTGTAATGGGTATCGCCAAAAACCACTTCGGCCATTTCGGCGCCAATGGTGGCTGCTAGTGTGCGAACCGATTCGAACGGATTTAAACCCATTAGTGCTGCATTACCGGTTGCCATTAAGGCAATCATGGTTTCGCCAAAAACGCGGCCAATTCCAAGAAGTACCGCGGCAAAAATTCCGGGAGTAGCTGCCGGTAGAATGACAAAAAATGCAGTCTGCCATTTGGAGGCTCCCAAGGCCAGGCTGGCTTCGTTAAACGTTTTCGGAACGGCGGTAAGCGCATCTTCGGTAATGGTGAAAATAATCGGGATAGCTGCAATACCCATCGCAATACCTCCAACAAACGAGTTTAGGCGGGTATCGTAATGAAACATACTTTGCAGAAAAGAAGCCAGCACCATCAAGGCAAAAAAACCAATCACTACTGACGGAAATCCGGCCAGCAGTTCGATGGTTGGTTTTATAATTTCTTTCATCCGCCGGCTTGCAAACGACGCGGTGTACAATGCGGCCAGAATAGCAATGGGTGCGGCAAATAAAATGGAAATAATGGTAATCTTAAATGTTCCTATTATTAGAGCGATAATCCCATAACGGGGATTTTCCGAAACTGGCACCCAGTCTTTAGTCAACAACGATTTGAGCGCGCTCCGATTGTCGTCGAAACCACTTCCGGCGCTAACGGTATAGCTTTTATCAGAATCAGCAGATTGAGATGACTTATCGGTCACTTCACCATAAGTTTCCTGAACGTTGCTGTCCGCTGATTGGTCTGTCACTTCCCCGTAAGTCTCCTGAACATCCGGAGCGTTCGATTTATCTGTCACCTCTCCATATGTTTCCTGAACATCCGGAGCGTTCGACTGATCGGTTACATCACCGTACGTTTCCTGCGCTTCAGCCGAGGCTTCAATTTTTGCAGGCGCTTTTCCTGACTTGAAAATTGGGAGGGATTCCCTGAATACAAAAATGAAAATCAGGACAACGATCGTGATTGACAAATAAGCAACCCCTTTGATTATTTTCTCGGCCAGATAATCGCTCCACCTGAATTTTCGTTGGGTAATGTCGATCAGGCCAGAACTATTTTCCGTTGATTTTTTCCCCTTTTTGGTTTTTTTTGTCATAAATCGAAGATGTAGTTCAAAAAACACACTATACCTAAGTTCCTAAGAAAAAACTTAGGAACTTAGGTAATCGAGTATTTAGATGCTTTTTTATTTTACCGGGAAATAACCAACTTCAACAACCATTTTTTGACCTTCAGGACTTAAAATCCAGTCAATGTATTTTTTGAGTTCTCCAGTTGGCTTGTTTTTCAGATACATAAATAAGTAGCGGCTAATTGGATACTGGCCGTTTTTGATTGTTTCGGCATTGGCTGCATACGCCGGGCTGTTTTCATCCTTTTTTACTTTACAGATTTCAATGCCTTCGGCATAAGCTGCTCCACCGTAACCGATTCCGTTTGGATCTTTCTTCACTGCATTTACCACAGCAGCAGTTCCTGGCAAGGTCTGGCAATTTGAAGCATAATCGCCTTTCACCACGTTTTCCTGAAAGAAAACATAAGTACCTGAGCTGTTTTCGCGACCATACAGTTTAATGTCAGCATCAGCGCCACCAACTTGTTTCCAGTTTGTGATTTTGCCACTGAACATGTCGCCCAATTGTTTAATGGTCAATTCTTTTACCTTGTTCGAAGGATTCAGGTAAACGGTGATTCCGTCTTTAGCACAGGCGACTTCAACACCAAGCGTATTGTATCTGGCTTTCAATTTGTCTTTTTCCGATGCTTTCATTTTACGGCTGGCATTGGCAATGTCGGTAGCTCCATTAATTAAAGCCGAGATTCCAACTCCGGAACCACCTCCGGTTACCTGAATGGCTGTGTTTGGATTGCTTTTCATGTAAACTTCGGCCCATTTCTGAGCAAGAATAACCAAGGTATCAGAACCCTTTACTACAATTTTATTGCTGGCAGGTGCGAAAGCGAAACCTACCATACCCAATAAAATGGCGATTATTGCAAACTTTTTAATATTCAATGTTTTCATTTTCTTCTGTTTTTAATATTGTTATAATTTTCAATTAAAATTTAGCCTGAATTCTAAACGTCAAAACGTTGTTGTTAACATTCTTGCTGTAGTCGAGTCCGTTTTTTACAACAGTTCCATCAGCTTTGGTATAGTTTTCGGTCAGTAGTCCGGCAGCGCTCACTTTTTCATTATTTACAATGTCGTAGTTTAACGAAATGCGGATGTTGTCGTCGAAATAGTGATGTAATGCAAAACCGAAAGTTGTAGTAGCCAGGTCGCTTTTACCACTTACCCTGTTTTTTAAAGTAGTAGCATCAGCCGAAGTGTATTTTGCAATGGTAACATCCTTACCGGTAATGTCGGTATTCGGATCGTAGTAGTCGTAACGGAACGAAAACTGGTTTTTATTACCCAGATTCTTAATCCAGTAGAGGTAATATCCGGAGAAATTATTCTGAAAATTGGCAACTCCCGGAATAGCGGCTGTTGTTCCTGATGCAGCAACCGGAGAATAACCAATTGAAGCATTTTTTCCGGCAAGGTATTCGCCTTTCAACGACATTCCACCTAAAACGTCAGCAAACAACTGGAACTCGCCACCAAACCAATTCCTTTGAACGGCATCGCCAACATTAATATCTTTAATGGTAGTATAGTCGCTGCTTAAAGTCTTCAGGGCATTCGATTTTAATGATCCGAAGTAGCCGCTGGCACCAAAATCAAGTCCGCCGAAACTTCCTAAACTTAAGTTGTAAGTAGCGCGAATCATGACGTCCTTATAGTTATCAAAATCTTTGTTCTCATTGCTGTTCAGGTTTGTTCCTGCGTTGTTGGCAATGGTTAACCCATCATTACCATTCAGCAAAGCCAGTTGCACATGAACCGGGGTATTTTCAGGATTATATTCGAGTTTAGCTCCAAGTGCGTATTCGCCTGGATATAAAGTGCGAATGATTAATGAACGTTCAAGGTTTTCAAGCTGACCCGATGAGTACTCAACTTCGTAGTTCGGGCGATTAAATTTACCCATCCACAGGCTAAACGATTTAGTCCAGCGGTCGTTTAAAACAACATAGGCCTCGCGTAAAGAAACTGAGCCTGGTAAAAAATCAGGTTGCAACAGAAATTTCACTCCGTCGGCTGCCTGATAAGTGAATTTTAATCTGGCACGTCGTAGAGAAAGATAATTTGTAGGCTGAGCGTTCAGACTTTCAAAATGTTGATACTGTGCCTGCATATAACCTGAAACTTTAATCTTGGTAAGTTTCGATAGATCAGCTTCATCATTTGCGAGCCGTTCAATCAATCCTTCTACTTTGTCATTTACTTCAGTTAGCTTTTCGTTGACAGTTGCTTCCTGAGCATTTGCATTAAAAAACCATAGAGATAAGAGCAATAAAGCAATCAAACTTTTTCTCATGTTTCAATATTAGATTTTACTTGTTAAAAAACGATGTAAATTTTCTCCTATATTGTTACAGTTCGATTACACATTTATTAATTGTATGTTACAGAAATGTTATATGCCTGATTTTCAGTACAGATATTGAATATTTGAGATTATTAAAATGTTACAGACGGATAAAAAGTGCAATTATTCGCCAAGCAAATCGGTCGTCTGAATTCCCATTTCGTTCAGAACGTCTGCTATTGCCAGCAATAGTTTCTCAATGTCTTCCAAAAACAGTTGACCAATATTTCCAATCCTGAAGCAGTTGGTATCGCTCAATTTTCCCTGGTAAATCACTTGTCTGCGCTGATGCAGGCTTTCGTAGAATTGCGTAAAATCGAAATCCGCATGGTCGGGAAATAGAAATGACGTGATGATATATCCCTGATCTTTTTTATCCAGGTACGTTTTTAATCCGAGGGCTTCGGTTCCCTTCATCAATCGGCGATAGTTTTTCTGGTAACGTTCAGATCGTTTTGCAACTCCGCCTTCAGTTTTGAGTTCATCAATAGCTTTACGAAAGGCTAAAATGGATTGGATGGGCGGAGTGAAACGAAACTGGTTGCTCTTTTTCATATCGATCCACTGGCTGTATAAATCGAGAGAAACGGTTCTGGCTTGTCCTGCGCATCTTTCGAGCGATTCTGATTTTGCAATCACAAACGAAAACCCTGGAACCCCTTCGATACATTTGTTTGACGAAGAAATCAGGAAATCAATGTCCAGTGCCTTTAGGTCGATTGGTACAGCGCCAAAGCTGCTCATGGCATCCACTATAAATATTTTGCTGAATTTTTTTGCCAGTAGGCCGATTCCTTCAATGTTGTTAAAAATGCCGGTTGTGGTTTCGCAATGAACAAGGGCGATGTGCGTTATCGTTTCATCGTCGAGCAGAATTTCTTCGGCATCATCAACCGAAGGGACTACATTTTCTTTGTATTTTAAAGTCGTTGTCCGGATTCCATAAACATTGGCCATTTGCTTCATACGGTCGCCATAAGCGCCATTGGTTAGAATCAGTAAATGCCCAAAACTGGGAATGACGGTCGAAACAACCGATTCAACCCCGAAAGTTCCTGAACCCTGCATCAGCACAGTATCGTATCCATCTTCCGGGGATACCCCGGCAATGTTCAGCAATTCATTTCGTATTTCCTTTACCACTTCCAGAAACTCTTTGTCGCGCGAACCCATGTCGTGAAGCATGGCTTCTTTTACTGATTGTTTTGTATTTAGTGGCCCTGGGGTAAATAATTTATTGTCCATATTGATTGGTGTTATTCGATTACTGTTGATAATTCCGGAGTTTGGATTTGTGTATTCTCCGGTTCAGCTTCCTGATTTTCTTTTCCGTAGTTCCATTTCAGGATGAGCAAAAAGGCTGCGATTAAGGTTACGATTACAAACAATCCAAAAAGCGCATCCCATCCGTATTTGCCGGAGACATAAGCCACAGCTACAGGCGAAAGCAACTGCCCGGCTGATCCGACTCCGTTAATCACTCCGGCAGCAAGCGCGGCTCCGTGATTTTTCCCGAAGTCCATGGCTGCTGCTCCCGACATGATTGAGTCTGGTCCATAGGTGAAAAAGCCAATCAATCCGATTGAAACGATGGTTGGAACGATGCCGAGCGGACTGAGATGAGGTTGCAAATACAGCACAAAAGCTAAACAGAAAAGCATGATTGAGCTAATGGGGAAACGGCGCGATTTAAAAAGGTAATCGGAAGCATAACCGGCGGCAAGTATGCCAAAAAAGCCGAAAGCCTCGTAAGCAATTGAGGTGTATCCGGCCTGCTGGTCGGAATATTTGAGGGCTTCCGACAAATACAATGGAAGCCAGAAAAGGAAAGCGTATCGGGTAAACTTGACGAAGAAATACATGATTGCAGCAATCCAAACAGCTCCATTTTTCAGTACAGCCAACTGAGCCGTTTTTTCTTTTCGTTTACCTTTTGGCGTATCTGTACTTTTTTCGAAGGATTCGAGATTCACGTCGGTTGGACTATTACGAGCCATCAGGATGTAAACCAGCGAAATGAGCAGCAGCAGTATGGAAGGAGCCAGAAATGCCCGACGCCACGACAAATTCGCCATGATAATCTGATTGGAGAGCCAATAAGTGGCGAAAGCTGTTGCAGCCATCCCACCAATCACATAACAAGTAGTCCAGTACGACATCACTACGCCACGTTCTTTCTTTTTAAACCAGGGAGTCAGGTTCTTGATCAGCCCCGACCAACCCGACGATTGCCCGAAACCATTTAATCCCATCAGGAAAAGAAAAGAACCAACGGTTCCCATCCAACCCATCATCAGGTTTGAAATAACCGAAAGCAAAAGCCCGATGCCAACAATCAAGCGTGGGCCGTGGCGGTCGCTCAGGTAGCCGTTCAGAAACTGGCCAATCATGTACATGAGGCTGTAAACGGTAATTACAACTGCAAATTCATCTTTCGAGGTGTGCAGTTCGCGGCTCAATACCGGCATGACTACACTGAAATTTTTACGGCAAAAATACATTCCGAAATAAGCGAGCCAGGTTACTGAAAATATTTGCAACCTCCACCTTTTCATTTCGGGCGAAATAGCTTTGGCCATGTTTTATTTGGTATAAATATCCCAGATCGGTTTACCCATTGGATGCTCAGCCGTAAATTCCAGTCCAAGCAAAGCAGCAATTGTTGCGGCGTATTGCCTTTGGTACAATTGCTCTGTCGTCTTTACTTCGCCCATTGTTTTGGTGTCGGGGCCAATTACGGCGAGCCAGGTTTCACCCGAGTCTTTAATGTCCTGGCCATGATCTTTCCATTGGTCTTTAATTGCATCTCCTCTGCCATGGTCGCAGGTGATAATCAGGGTGGTTTTGTTTTTATATTGAGGGTTGGATTGTACGATGGACCAAATATCAGCAAGCATGGCATCTTCGGCATGGGCGCTGTTCAGGTATTGATCATACATTCCGGCGTGTGCCAGATCATCGGTTTCGTCAAACGCAATGTAAAGTATCCGGGGATGATAAGCTTTAAGGTATTCGCGTCCTGCCATATAAGTAATCACATCGGGACGAACGCCGACAGGCCGTGGTGCTAGAGACTGAAGGTCGTTGATCAATTTCAGATTTGAATTCTTGAAATTGATCGTGTCGGTATCAGAATTTACATAAATACCACTTCTCGGCTCGTTCAAAATGTATGGAAAAGCATCCCACGAGCTGAAAACAGCTACTTTACCTTTAAATTCTTTCTGCTGGTTAATAAACTCGAGTACATTGGTGTTTTTATTCATTACCTTATCGTTCGAATTTACTGTCGGATCGGCGTATCCGGTTAGCATTTCATTGTATCCGGGATACGAAAACTGATATGGATTAGCCACATTTACTTTGCTTCCGGCATTCCGGTTTCCGTGCAATTGCCCATTCTGTGCGACAACATTCCAAATGAACGGGAAAAGCATGCGCCGCCGTACTTCTAAATTATCGTTCCAGAAGCTTGCCGCCGTTCCGTCGTAATCTCTGGTGTAGTTTTTATTTTTCAGCAAGGTTGAATCGGCGCCACCAAATACTTCTTGCCAGCGCAGACCATCAAGAGTTACCAGGATGATGTTCTCTGTTTTTGTTTGCGCCTGTATTTTGTCGATTGAGAATTGGCCGAACAGGATGAATACGAAAAGTGCTATTCTATTTTTCATGTGTTTATAATTTGTTTTTTAATTGCCACATGGAACTCCCAAATAATCATTCTCCAGTGTGAGAATGGTTTTCTCATGGTCGTTTCATGGGATATTTAATGTTAGACAAGTTTTAAAAGAACATTGGAAAATAATTAAACAGTTGCTTTCCCTTTGTAACGGTGGGTAAATCCTGATGGTCGGTCAAGGCATTCGTCTCAATTTGTTGGTCAATTTCTTCCAGGACAGACCAACAATCCCAAACACCTTCGGCCACAAAATCGGCTCCGGCATTCAATAATTTACGACCGGCAACAGCAATCTTTTCGGCCAGCCAAACAGGGTCGGCAGCATTGGCCTCGGCGAGCGACAATCCCAACTCGTTTCCCGATTTGGTTAACCCGATTGTCCACACTCCTGCATTCTTTCCTTCCTGAATGTCGGCAACAGTATCGCCGATTTTCACTATTTGGCCGAGCGGATAAACATCCATAATCTCGCAATTCAGGTAAATCATCCACGGAGCCGGGCGGCCAGCAGAAACTTCCGAAGAACTAATAATTGCATCGGGCAATAAACCTGCTGCGGTGGTTATTGGAATAATAGAATTCATCATTTCTTCGACATAACCGGTAGTTGTACCCACTTTGATGCCTTGCTTTTTGAGTGAATTAATCAACTCAATAGCTCCGGGAATTGGGTCGCAATAGTCTTTTACAATCTCAGCTAAGGCTGGCTCCAATTCAGAATAAATACTTTCTACATCTGCTTCTGATGGAATCCGGCCATATTCGGCCAGCCATTGTTTTTGTACCGTATCAAACCCGAAAAGCGCCCGAACGTGATCTTTCTTTGCCAATCCCATCGGAGTGCGTGCTTCTTCCATGGTGATAATAATTTCTCTTTTACGGAAAACTTCTATAAACACTTGCGTTGGCGCTATGCAACCGTAGTCGATGATCGTTCCAGCCCAGTCGAAAATGACTGCTTTAATGTTTTTGAGTTGATTCATATTGCTGATCAATGTTTTATGTGAATGTTCGGTAACTTCCCTAATTGTTTTAATCGGAGGGGCTTTGCCCCTTGCCCCAATTCCTTTTTTGTCTTGACACAAAAAAGGAATCAAAAAAAGTCAAGGCTGTGCCCGCTTCGCTCGAAAAACTAACGTTCGACAGCTAAAATCTTTTAAACTCCCCCGATTACTCGGGGTCAAACAGAAAAGATTTTTTAACGCCGCCTTCACTTGTTTTTCGGCTCACCGGCCAAGGCCTGTCGCCACCAACAAGAACCATTTCCATTTTAGGTACAATACCGGACATTCATTATGTTTTAAATGAATTTTCTTACCATAAAACCCTGACAGCAAAAGCTGTCAGGGAAATCAAACAGAGGGAATGTATATATGAACGATGCTGTTTATTTGATGATCCACATTTCCGAATTAATGTCGTCGGTTGCAGCGCCAAACTGACTAGTCAGAGCTGCATTGTAATTGGTGGCGTTAGTTGTTCGTTCAGAACTTGGATACTGCCAGCGTTTGGCAATACGTCCGCTGTTCGCAGTTCCGGGGCCAGTAAGGAAAGTTGGCACACCTGTACGGCGGTAATTGTTGTAAGCTTCCCATCCCGAATTCTGGAAGAAGGCCAGATATTTCTGAGTTAAAATCTGCGTAAGTGCTGAGGCAGAGGTGCTGCTTAATTTGACCGAAGGCTGCGCATAATAGGCAGTCCATTTTGTTTCGACATCGGTTACCCCATGGAAAGTCCACGAAGCTTTTATGCCTTTGGTGTAATAATCTTCGGCATTTCCGGCAACCCAACCACGGTTAATCGCTTCGGCAATGCTAAAGCACACTTCGGAATAACCAATTTGAATACAAGGTTCACCAAGGTAGGAGCTGTAATAATGGCTTTTACTGATTGGCGAATATTCTCCGTTCAGCATTTTAGTCGACATGTCGTCCAAACTTTCGCCCGAACTTGCTCCAACATAAGCTTCGTAATCGGATGCTGTAAGCCCGGCTTTAATTTTGGCAGGGGCCGGATCGGCAACAATGAAAGTACGTGGGTCTTTCAACGATACCAGCGTATTCAGGTAAGTGGCCGCCATGTTGTTACGGGTAGCTGTCTGTCCGTAATTATCCTGATTCAGTGGGTATTTTGTGTCGGAACTGTTGTAAGTGAACTTCAGGTTATCGTCCAAGGAAGTCATTACTGGGTATTTGGTTGGGTTATTCACCACATTGGCAAACTGTGCTTTGATATTCAGATCGGTATCCGACTCTTTTTTGCTCAGTGCTATCAGTACGCGAAGTTTGTAGCTGTTCACCACTTTTTGCCATTTCTTCAGGTCGTTGCCAAGCATAAAATCACCTGTAAGAGATTGGTCGTTACTGTTAATGAGGGTCTGAAGTTCAGTATTCGATTCTTCGAGCCAGGTTAATGCCTGTTTAAATACCGCTTTTTGCGTATCGTATTTTGGAGCTGTATTTTCAAGACTTTTCAACGCATCGGTCATTGGTACATCACCGAGCCTCAAACTCATATCGACAAAAAAGTAGGCTTTAAAAAATTTACCGATGGCGGAATATGGATTGTTATCGGCTAAACCAACACGCGTTGCTTCCGAAATCATCTGGTTCACATTCTTCAACTGATTGTAATTGAAGTCGGTTGTTGTCCAGTCGTATTCCTGATCGTCGTAATAAGCGTAGTTGCTGCAGTGAAATTGACCCCATCTCATTTGGTCGCTCCATGGCGAGTAATACAGTTTGTAAAGTACTCTGGTAAATACCAGTGATGGAGGTACATCACCCGGACGGTTCGGATCTTTTTCCAGATCCTCGAATTTTTGACATGACGATAACCCTACTGCGAATACCATCATGAATATGATTAATTTTTTCATTTCTGTATAATTGTGAGTTTGTAAATAAAACTTTGGTTTAGAAACTGATATTCAGGTTGAACCCAAAGCGACGGGTTGTTGGGGTTTGAAGTCCGGAAGAACCATTGCTTTCGTCGATGTATTGCTCGATATCGATATCGGTCCGTTCAGCAAAGTACAACAGGTTACGGCCTACAAACGAGATATTCGCCTGTTTGATAAAGGTTTTGCTTAATACAGTTTGAGGGATGGTGTAGGTTAAAACCACTTCGCGCAATTTCACAAAAGTGCGGCTAATGCGGTCGGCCACATCGGTTCCATAGTAGCGGCTAATGTAATCTTGCAGGTAAGTTGCCGTTGTGTTTGGTGCAAATTGCAACTTGTCGTAATTGGTAACCTGTCCGTCTGAATTGTATTCAATGGCCTGTCCGTTACTTACAACTACTCCTTCGCCAACATACGATTTAATTCCCTTGGTGTCGTTAATACGAGCAGCTCCCATATCGCCAAGTACAGTATTGATGTGGCGACCTCCCTGATATGTTTTCTTTTCAACATAGTCAAGAATATGTCCGCCAAAGCGGCCGTCGAACTGTATTTTCAGGCTTAAATTCTTGTATGAAAACGTGTTGTTTATCGCTCCAACCCAGTCGGAGTTTGCATTACCAAGATATTGAGCTACCGAATTACGAATTGGTCGGCCACTGGCATCGTTTATAATTTTGCCATCCGAAGTTCTCACAAAGTCCGACCCATACATTTTGTCCATACGGTCGCCTACTTTTAAATAGATGTTCAGTTTTTCAACTCCGGGGTAAATTTCTTTCAGATATCGTTGATAGGTTGAGTAGTTAGCCGAAATATCCCAGCTAAAGCCATTGACTTTATGCACTGGCGATCCTGAAACATTGATTTCAATACCTTTTCGCTGAACTTTGATCCCGTTCACTAAAGCCGACGAATACCCGGTGGCTCCTGAAATTGGCAAAGAAAAAATCTGTGGCCCGTCGATGCTTGAGAAGTAAGTCACATCAAAATTCAGTTTGTTTTCGAAAAGTCCCATGTCAGTGCCCACTTCCCATGCCGAACTTGAGTTTGGTTTCAGGTTAGGGTTCGAAATGGTGTTGGTAAAAGCTGCGGCTGGTTTTCCCTGGATCAGATCAATGGAGTAAGAAGCCGAGTTCTGGAATGATGGCCCGTCGTAAGGTGAGTAATAGTTGCCTCCATAACCCGGAACCCACAATTGTCCAATAGTGCTTGATGTTAAAGCGCCACCAACTTGCGCATATGAACCTCTGACTTTCCACGATTTAACGTAAGGAATGGTCATCAGTTTTGACAACTCGATACTGGTTGAAACCGATGGATAGAAATAAGTGTTGTGACTGGTTGGCAGGGTCGAGTTTTTATCGGCACGGCCGGTTAACGACAAGGTTAAAAAATCGTCGTAGGTAAGGTCGGCAGTAGCATAGGCGCTCAACACTTGCATGGGGGCATAGAAGTTATACGATTTTACCGGATTTTTAGAATTGCTCAGGTTATACCATCCCGGAACATTCAGGTAATCGGTTGTGGCGTAGCTGCTTCTAAATGAGTAGGAGCGAATGTTTCCCCCGGCAGTGGCATGCAAACTAAGTTTTGGTACCACATAGCGGTCGTACGACAAAAGTACGTCGGTATTGTTTTCAAACAGGTTACGTTTGTCTTCGCGGTAATCGCCTTCGCCAGCTTCACGACCATAAGGGTGTGCCGAATATGGAAGCTTTTCTGACCGGAACAAATCGTAGGTTGAAATGGCTGTACGGGCTTGCAAATTAAAGTAATCGCTAATTTTGTATGATATAGTTGCATTTCCTGTAAGGTCGTTTTTGTAGTGACCGCGCAACCATTCGTACGACATGAAGTAAGGATTGTGGTAACGCTGGTATTCGGCATAAACCGACTGGACACCTTCTTTTCCGGGTTGCCAGTAGTTACGCATATCGTCAATATTCCAATCAGCTCCACCCCAGGCAATGATGTTGTAAATAATACTGTTAGGGCCATAATTTACATCAGGAACATTGGGGGTGTATTGGCGGCTATAAGCCATGTTGGCACTTATACGAAGCTTCTTCGAAACGTTGTAGCCTCCGTTTAAATTGAAGTTAGTTATATTGAGCTTGGTATTTGGAACGATACCTTTTTGGTAACTGTGCGAAGCAGAGAAGCGAAGGTCGTATTTTTCGCCGCTTGCCGAAAGAGCAAGACTATTGTTCGAAAGAAGTCCTGTTTCAAGAAAACGTTTCAGGTTATCTTTTCCACGCGCAACATATGAAGTTGGTTTAATATTGCCCGTGTATGTTGAACCATTGGCATAAGTTGTTGTGTAAGAAGTTCCGGGCGTGTACTGCCCATCGTATTGCGGTATCAATTGACCATCAAATTTAGGTCCCCACACATCGTAATCGCCATCGTTTAAACCACCTCCCTTTCCATCAGCAAAAGCATATATTCCGTGGTCCCCAGCACCATATTCATCCTGAACTTTTGGAATGGCCAAAAAACCGCTCTCGGTCATAGTGCTTGAATTGAAATCGACAGAGAAGCCTCGTTTATCAGTAGTGCCGCGTTTGGTAGTAATCTGAATGGCGCCGTATTGGCCTCTCGATCCATATAAAGCGGCAGCGGTAGGGCCTTTTAATACGGTGTAGCTTTCAATATCATCGGGGTTGATGTTCCAGGTATCGGTCTGAACCGGAACTCCATCAACGACATAGAGTGGAGCTGCTCCACGAAGTAGAACCGAAGGCGCACCAAGTATTTCAGAAGAAGCGCCGACTGTTAAACCAGCTACTTTTCCGGTCAGGGCGTTGATTGCATTGGGTTCCCTGGCTTTAACCAACTCAGTACCTTTTACGTCCTGAATGGAAAACCCAATGGTGCTTTTTTCTTTTACAATACCTAATGCGGTTACAACTACTTCTTTGATTTCCTGTTTCGAATCTTCTAAAGTAATATTGATCATCTTTTGATTGCCAACCGGAACTTCAATGGTTTCGAATCCGATATACGATGCTACCAAAATGTCTTTCGGTTCTGCCTTAATGGTGAAATGCCCATTAACATCCGATAAGGTTCCGTTGGTGGTTCCCTTTACCAGAATGGTTGCACTTGGCAGACTCTCTCCATTGCTGGTTTTTACCGATCCTTCAACAGTTGCCTTTTGGGCAAATACCGTTGATCCAATCAGGAGGAACATGATAATTAATAAGGTAAATTTTTGCATTTTTACTTGGTTAGAATTAATACTTTTCTTCTCTTTTTTTTGACATAGAAATGGCCGTTTACAGCATTTTGTGCCATAAAAACCAGTAAAATCAATAATTAATAAATTGCTTTTTGTATTTAGAATACCAGATTTACCTGCTTGGTAAATAGGTTGGTCAACGAATTTGCATCATTGGTTTCGCCGATTGCTTTTTCAAAACTGGCAGTTTCGGCGGTAAGCACATTAAATGCAACATCCAATACTTTGTTGAATTCGGCTGATGCGGTTTCGGTTGTGAGTTCTCCTTTTTTTACTGATTTTTTCAAGTAGCGCTCAATCTTCTTTACCGCATCGTATATTACAGGTTTACGAATCATCGTGCGGGTTTGAGGGTTTCCGGGTACGATTGGAACC
The DNA here is from genome assembly GCF_009689585.1 of Aquipluma nitroreducens. Classification (GTDB taxonomy): domain Bacteria; phylum Bacteroidota; class Bacteroidia; order Bacteroidales; family Prolixibacteraceae; genus Aquipluma; species Aquipluma nitroreducens. Next base: position 2,820,340 of record NZ_AP018694.1, read on the forward strand.
TCGTAGGTATATTTCGAATTGAGCAAGTACATTTTTTCGGCTACCAGTTTCCCCAGAAAATGTTCGCCAACCATTTCGCTTGAAATAGCTTTCAAGTCATTGTTGTTGTCAGAAGCTCTAAACTCAAAACTGGGTAATCCGGCAACGGCAACCTTTGTTGTTTTAGTGTCGCCGGTAAAATTCATCGCCAAAGCCTCTTGTGCAAATACCCTCCCAACTATCGATGAGAAAATAATAACTGTAAAAAGTAGTCTTGTTTTCATTCGTATACAATGTTTTTGATTTGTTGAAAGTCGTCACGTACTCATGGAATAGCCAATTATACATTTTCGGTTGGTATGGGCATTTGCCCTTATGGCTATTTCATGATCTAACTGTTTGTTTATCGGTACAAAGGTCTGTTTGTAATATTGTAATCTGATTATGAATGGATTAATCTTCGATTAATATTTTTCAGCATTTTTTATAAATCTTTAACCAAATTATTCTCGAAGGCCTGCGAAAGAATGGAAATTGCTATTTGCAAATCTTCACGGCTGATTGTCAACGCCGGTGAAAGTTGAAGTACATTTCCCTGTGAGACTTTAAAACTCAGTCCATGAGCCATACAATCGTACATGATTTGTTCGGTTGCTTCACTTGCTTTCTCTTTTGTTTCACGATTTTTCACCAGTTCAATGCCCCACAAAAGGCCTAACCCGCGGATGTCGCCAATAATTGGGAACTGTTCTTTCAGAAGGTTTAATTCTTTGTGCATCCAAAGTCCATCATCTAAAACTTTTTGCAGAAGGTTTTTTTCTTCGATATAATTAATAGTTGCCAGCGCGGCCACGCTTCCCAGCGGACTTTTTTCGTGGGTATAATGCCCCAGAGAAATATCCTGAGCAACATTATAATTATCGCGCGCCACCATGGCTGCAAATGGGATGATACCTCCTCCCAGTCCTTTCCCTAAGCAGATGATGTCGGGTTCAATGCCGAAGTTTTCGAAGGCAAACATTTTGCCTGTACGCCCAAGTGCAATCGGAATCTCATCGAGAATTAACAGAACACCATGCCTGGTGCATATTTCACGAATCCGTTTCCAGTATGCTTTTGAAGGAATTTGCACGTCGGTATTCCTGATCGTTTCTGCCAGAAACGCACCAACCTCGCCATCTTTTTCGATTACATATTCCAAATAATCGGCGTATTTTAACTGATCCTCTTCAGTATCTCCAAAAATACCCCGGAAAGTGGTTGGTGGAGGAATGTGCATTACCCCCGGAAGCAATGGTTCCATTTGTTTTCTGAAAATAGCTTCACCCCCAGCCGAAATGGCATCGAGCGAAGCGCCGTGAAACGAATCCCAAAGCGAAACGAGTTTGTACTTCCCGGTAACCACACGTGCAAGTTTCAACGCTATGCCAATAACCGAAGTTCCACCCGGAGCAAATAAACTTCGGTTCAGGTTTCCGGGCAATAAATCGGCCAATTTCCGGGCCAGTTCAACAGCAGGCTGATTGGTGTACCTGCGCGGCGAAAACGGCAGGCTCTTGAGTTGTTCAGTAATTCGACTGATGACATAATCATTTCCGTAGCCCAACTGGTGAACATTGTTTCCGTGAAAATCCAGTAATTTTCTTCCGGAGATCGTTTGCATCCCGCTTCCTTTACAGTTCTCCAACACATCGAGGCAGGGGGTCGACATCGACTGGTGGATAAAATAGCGGGCATCGTCGGCCAGAATCTGGCGGGTTAAAGGATCAGTAATCGTCTGATTCCATTTCAGGCGTCCATTGGTAAAATTGATGTCGCCTTCGGTTAGTAATCCGGTAAGTTTCATTTTGATTTAGGTTAATGCTTATTCATGTGATAACCCGTTTTTACAATAAACGGGGGATGGCCATCTATTTCTCACTTCATACAAATCGCTGCTTGATCTGCTTCAGTGTTGTTCTGAGTTTAACGGTCGAATTTTGAATACGGCAATTCAAAAATAAGTTCAATCCAAACTTAGGATATCCGGAGATGTGATACGTTATGAGATCGTTACCATAGTGATGAGCCAAAGTTATTAAACAGCCAAACAACGATTAAAGAAGTATTTCGGGTTGATTACGTTGTGAAACAAAAAAGAAATATTTGCTTTTTGGGCCAACAAATCCCTTTAGTTTCAAAATTTCACTTCCCCGATAAAATAAAAATCTGATTCGAAACTTAAAGTTGCTGCCCAAACGACAAGAACATAGTCATCTCGCTTTTGATCGAAGCTTAACACAGTCTTAATACTTAATGCAGGATAGATGCGATACAAGGCATGTTGTTTAAGTATCTGGTATTGTGATGATTAATTTCTGTTGTTACAATCTTGTTATTCAAATGTAACTGGACTGCAAACATAAATTAACCTATTTGTAATTCCTGAACTATTCCTTTGAGCCAAAATCAAAAGCATAAAATCAAGGTTTTGAATGAATAGGGCATGATAAACGACGCCGCGAAGCATTCAATGTATTAACTAATTTATATTCGAGTGAAACTGAAACAAATTTTGCTGTTTGCCTTTTTGATGATCGTTGCGATTGTGGGCAAGTCACAAACTGGTGTTATTAAAGGAACAATTACTGATGCCAACACCAAAGAATCGTTAATTGGAGCCACTGTAGTTATACAAGGAACTGCCAAAGGAGCTTCTTCCGATTTTGATGGAAATTTCCGGATCGACAACGTTAAAGCAGGTTCGTACAACCTGGTTATTTCGTACATCTCGTACGACAACCAAATTGTTAGAGCAGAGGTAACTGAAGGAAAAGAAACGGTACTGAATTTTGCTCTCAAATCGGCTTCAGTTGATATTGATGAAGTAAAAGTAGTTGCTAAACGACGCGACAATACAGAAGTTTCAATGGTATCGTCGCTCAAAGCTGGTAACCTGATTGTTAGCGGAATTTCAGCCCAACAAATTGGTAAATCGCAGGATAAAGATGCAGCAGAAGTCATTCGCCGCGTTCCGGGAATCACCATTACTGACGGGCGTTTCGTGATTGTACGTGGATTGATTGAACGATACAATTCGGTAATGCTGAACGGAGCAACGGCTCCCAGTTTCGAAGCCGACAAGCGGGCTTTTTCGTTTGATGCCATTCCCAGCGGAATGATCAACAACATCCTGATTTATAAAAGTCCGGCGCCCGAGCTACCTGCCGATTTCGCCGGGGCTGCCATCAATGTTGAAACGAAGAGCAATGCCGACGAAAACAGTCTGGTTATCGCATACAATACTAAATATGTTGAACATACCACCTTCAATAACAAGTTCCAAACCTACCAGGGTGGGAAAACCGACTGGCTGGGATACGACGATGGAACAAGGGATGTTCCGAAGGGAGTGCCATCGGCTGATGTGTTTAAAGGACTTTATACCTGGAAAAGTATCGATGATTACATGCAAAAAACTACCGATCTGGTAAAGGTTTCGAAGCTGTTCAGTAACAATTGGGAGTCTAAATCAAAAACTCCACTTCCTGATCAAAGTTTATCCATCACGCTGCAACGGCGTTTTGTGCTAGGCAAAGTTTCGCTGGGAAACATTTCGTCCTTTTCGTACAATTCGACAAGCGATTACCAGGAAGTTGACCGGCTGGAATACCAGGATTATTCGGCAGAACAAAACCGCGTGATCAAAGATTTCGATTTTCACGATCAGAAATCAAAAGAATCGACCAAAATTGGTTTCATCCATAACTGGAACTTGCTTTATGGCAACAACCAGAAACTTGAATTCAGGAACCTGGTGAATCAGATGGGTAATAAAACCACTAACATCAGAGATGGGGTAAATTACTACAATGTGGACACTATCCATGCGATTGACCTGCGCTACGAAAGTCGTTTTATTTATTCAGGACAGTTGGCCGGAGAGCAACATTTCAACCACGAACGAACCAAGTTTAACTGGATGGCTGGATATGGGTACACCAAAAATTCGCAACCCGACAACCGCCGACTGACTTTTATTCTGGACAATAATCAAAATGGCGACCATTATAATGAATACTTCCTTCGGATGCAAAATGTACCGAATGCTTACCTGGGCGGACGTTTGTGGCTAAACCTCAATGAAAATATTTACAATTACAAAGCCGATTTTGAACACTTGTTCAAAATTTTCAATAGTAACGCTGATTATACTTTAAAGGCTGGAGTCTCATACGAACGCAAAAAACGTGAGTTTAGTTCTCGCTTAATAGGAGCTGTTGCATACAACAATCCACCCGATATTTTCTACAAACCTGCCAGCGAGATTTTTTCAGAAGAAAATATCTATTTCGACCAAACAGCACCATTCAATCAGGACGGGATAACCTATCGCGATAATACTGCCGCGAAAGACAGTTACGATGGGGAAGACAAAATTTTGGCCGGTTACATCGGGTTAAAAATTCCAATTTCGAAAAAGATAAATGCTTACGGTGGCGTGCGTTTCGAAAAGTTTAACCGGAAAATCAGCAATTTTTACGAAAAGACCGGAAATACCGACAACCTTGACATCGTTCGGGATACAATCAATTACTTTCCCTCCATTAACCTGACTTATAACATCAACGATAGGAATCTGGTTAGGTTCTCGTACGGCAAAACGATTAATCGTCCTGAATTCAGGGAAATGTCGAATTTTGATTACCAGGACTTCGACATGTTCGCCATTATTCACGGGAACGATACGCTGAAAAGCGCATACATTGATAACTACGACCTTCGTTACGAATGGTATCCTTCGGCAGGCGAAGTTGTTTCGTTAGCAGCTTTTTATAAAGATTTTACCGATCCGATTGAAGTATTCCTGATTCCAGCCGGAACCGGTTACGACTACAAACCTTTCAATACCGAAAAGGCCTATAGTATGGGGCTTGAACTGGATGCCCGCAAGCAATTCACCGAATTTGAACATTCAAGTGGATTCCTGAATTACCTAAAAAACCTGACCATAATTTTCAACACTTCGCTCATTAAGAGCCAGATAAATACCTCACAGCAAGGCTTTGCCCGCGATAAAAAACGAATCATGCAAGGCCAGTCTCCCTACATCATTAACCTCGGGTTAAACTACGCCAGTGAAGCGTCAAAATTTAATGTTGGCGTTAATTTTAACCGGCTTGGGAAACGGATTGCCTATGTCGGAAACCCTCTGAACCCACATACCTGGGAACTTCCACGAAATTCACTTGACCTGACTATTCAAAAGGAATTGGGCAAACGAGTGACTTTTAAGGCTGGTGTTAAGGACATCCTGAATAATCCTGTACGTTTTGTTCAGTACTATGGAACGAACGATAACATTACAGTTGACACTTACAATTACACGCCCAACAGAAGCTTCTCTGCCGGTATTGTTGTGAAACTCTAATGTGCTGTTAAATATGAATAATAAACAAAACAACAATAGAAAAAAGATTGCTTTTTTGAACATTAAAATTCAAATTATGAAGAAAATTTTACTTTCACTTATTGTATCGTTGTTGATTACTTTTGGGGCTTCGGCCCAAAGCATTAACGACAGCTTTTTCGATCACGTCAATTACATTGGCGCTTTCGACGGTACTTTCAACTGGACTGCCGGATGGGCTGAATGGTCACCGGTTGATAAAGTGTATCCCGATGCTACCTTAACTAAAGGTAACGGACAGTTTGCCTATGCAACCGGAACGCACATCACTGCTAATGAAACCTGGACTGGAGTGATTAAACTCAATGGTTGGGTTTATGTTGATGAAGGTGCAATCTTAACCATTCAGGCCGGAACAATTATCCGTGGTACTGAAAAGAGTGCGGTTATTGTTCAACGCGGTGGTAAAATAAACGCAGTTGGAACAAGTACCAATCCTATCGTATTCACAAGCAACTTACCTGCTGGTCTTCGCACTACAAGTAGCTGGGGAGGAATTGTTCTGTGCGGAAAAGCAACCAATAACATTTCTGGCGGTGTTGGTACTGCCGAAGGTGGTATCACCTCGCAATACGGTGGAACTGATGACAACGACAATTCAGGGACTTTAAAATATGTCCGTATTGAGTTTGCCGGTTACGAAATTGCTACCGGATCTGAAATTAACGGATTAACGCTATGTTCTGTGGGTCGGGCAACTACAATCGACCACATTCAGGTTTCCTATTCGGGCGACGATGCCTACGAATGGTTTGGTGGAACTGTAAATGCCAAATACCTGATTTCGTACAAAACTGAAGACGACGACTTTGATACCGATAATGGTTTCCGTGGTATGGTTCAATATGGTGTTGCTCTTCGTACAAACGATATTGTTGACACCGACGCTGCCAACACATTCGAATCGGACAACGATGCTGCCGGAAGTACTGCTGAACCTTTTACTCATGCCGTTTTTAGTAATATTAGCGCTTTTGGTCCTGCTATTACCGCAACCAATCCTGCTTCTTTACAAGCAAAACATGCCGATGGTTCAGGATTCCGTATCCGTCGTAATTCACGTTTGCAGATTTATAATGCAGCCATTTTAGGTTGGGGCAAGGGCGTTCGTATCGAATCGGATGGCACACAAACTGCTGCACAATCTGACTTGATGACTATTCAAAATTGTATCATCGCTGGAATTCGTGGCGATAATTTCATTCTGGATGCCAATGCAACCGTAATGACCGCTGCAACCATGGAAACCTGGTTTAAAGCTGCTACACGCAAAAACCAAGTTATCGCAGCCAATGCCGATGTAAAAATCACCGATCCTTTCAATTTTGCGAGCCCTAATTTTCAGCCAGCAACAGGCTCCCCTGTTATGAACGCTTCTTACTGGTATGCCGGAACAACTAACAACACAGAAGCTTCAATCGATAACAGCTTTTTTGACCATGTCAATTACGTTGGTGCTTTCGACGGATCGTACAACTGGACTACTGGCTGGACCGAATGGGATCCGGTAAACAAAGCTTATGCTGATGCAACTACAACCAAAGGTAACGGACAGTTTGCTATGGCAACTGGTACTCACATTACTGCCAACGAAACCTGGAGTGGAGTGATTAAACTTGACGGCTGGGTTTATGTTGATGCAGGTGCAACGCTTACAATTAATGCCGGAACAGTAATTCGTGGAACTGAAAAAAGTGCCTTGATCGTTCAACGTGGTGGAAAGATTAGCGCAGTTGGTACAAGCACAAATCCAATCGTCTTCACCTCGAATCAGGCAGCAGGACTTCGCACAACCAGTAACTGGGGCGGTGTTGTAATTTGCGGAAATGCAACAAATAACATCGCTGGTGGCATTGGTACTGCCGAAGGTGGTATTACCTCGCAATACGGTGGTACCGATGATAACGATAACTCAGGAACTTTAAAATATGTACGTATCGAGTTTGCCGGATACGAAATTGCAACAGGTTCAGAAATTAACGGTTTAACCCTATGCTCTGTAGGTCGGGCAACTACGATCGACCATATTCAGGTTTCCTATTCGGGCGACGATGCTTACGAATGGTTTGGCGGAACTGTAAATGCGAAATACCTGATTTCGTACAAAACCGAAGATGACGATTTTGATACTGATAATGGTTTCCGTGGAATGGTTCAATACGGTATTGCACTTCGTATCAACGATATTGTTGACACCGACGCTGCCAACACTTTTGAATCGGATAACGACGCTGCCGGAAGTACTGCATTGCCATTTACCCACGCAGTTTTCAGCAACATCAGTGCTTTTGGTCCTGCGATTACTGCAACCAATCCTGCTTCTTTACAAGCAAAACATGCCGATGGTTCGGGATTCCGCATCCGCCGTAATTCACGTTTGCAGATATACAATACTGCTATTTTAGGCTGGGGCAAAGGTCTTCGTATCGAATCTGATGGCACCCAAACTGCTGCAAATACTGATTTAATGACCATACAAAACTGTATCATGGCTGGTATTCGTGGCGATAATTTCATTCAGGATGCCAATGCAACCGTGATGACTGCTGCAACTATGGAAGCATGGTATAAAGCTGCCACACGTAAGAATCAGTTATTTACAGCCAATGCCGATGTAAAAATCACCGATCCTTTCAATTTTACCAGTCCAAACTTCCAACCAGCAACGGGTTCTCCTGTTTTGAATGCCTCATACTGGTATTCAGGAACAACTAATACGACTGTAGCATCGATTAACAATAGTTTTTTCGATCATGTAAAATACGTTGGCGCTTTTGATGGAACTACGAACTGGACTACTGGCTGGGCTGAATGGGATCCGGTTAACAAAGTTTATGCTGATGCAACAACAACCAAAGGTAACGGACAATTTGCAATGGCAACCGGTACTCACATTACTGCAAACGAAACCTGGAGCGGAACCGTTAAGCTTGATGGTTGGGTTTATGTTGACGCAGGTGCAACCCTGACAATTAGTGCAGGAACAGTTATTCGCGGTACCGAAAAAAGTGCCCTGATCGTTCAGCGTGGTGGTAAAATCAATGCGGTTGGAACAAGCACTAACCCAATTGTATTTACTTCTAATCAGGCTGCCGGACTTCGCACAACAAGTAACTGGGGTGGTGTGGTACTTTGTGGAAATGCAAAAAATAACATTGCGGGTGGTGTTGGTACTGCTGAAGGTGGTATTACCTCACAATACGGTGGAACCGATGATAGCGACAACTCCGGAACATTACAATATGTGCGTATCGAGTTTGCCGGATACGAAATTGCTACCGGATCTGAAATCAATGGTCTGACACTTTGTTCGGTTGGAAACGGAACCACGCTTGATCACATTCAGGTAAGCTACTCGGGTGACGATGCTTACGAATGGTTTGGTGGATCAGTAAATGCCAAATGCCTGATTTCGTACAAAACGGAAGACGACGACTTTGATACCGATAACGGTTTCCGCGGTATGATTCAATATGCTGTTGCACTTCGCACCAACGATATTGTTGACACCGATGCTGCCAATGCTTTCGAATCGGATAACGATGCCGCCGGAAGTACAGCCGAGCCTTTTACTCATGCCGTATTCAGCAACGTTAGTGCCTTCGGCCCGGCAATAACTGCAACAAATCCTACAACACTTCAGGCTAAACATGCCGATGGTTCAGCCATGCGTTTACGTCGTAATACTCGTTTACAAATTTATAATACGGCTTTCCTTGGTTGGGGTAAAGGCCTTCGTTTGGAGTCAGATGGTAGCCAAACTGCTGCAAACACCGACTTGCTAACCGTTCAAAATTGTATTATGGCTGGTATTCGTGGCGATAACTTCATTCAGGATGCAAATGCAACAGTAATGACTGCCGCAACAATGGAAGCATGGTACAAAGCAACAAAACGCACGAATCAGCTATTTACAAACAATACCGATGTAAAAATTGCTGATCCTTTCAATTTTGCCAGTCCAAACTTCCAGCCTGCTACCAATTCACCAGTTCAGAATGCATCTTACTGGGTTATTACAGCCGTGGAACCAACGATTGCAAACGAAGCCAGTTTGGTGAGTTATCCAAATCCATTCTCAGGAAGTACAAACATTGAACTTCAACTTGAAAAAAGTTCGTATGTACGAATTGTTGTAACCGACATTTCAGGCCGTACAGTGGCCAATCTTCAGGAAGGGAATTTAACTGAAGGAACACACCGTTTCGAATTCGACGGTTCTGCTCTTCCAAAGGGAATGTATATCGCCAAAGTGATTACATCTGATTCTCAGAAATCGGTTAAAATGATTTCCAAATAAGGAAGAATAATAAATTGAAAATGGAGCTTCATTGGCCCCGAGTCCTCGGGGCTGATGAAGCTCTTTTTAAAAATGTAACTTAACCGGAACAATTCATTCCGGAATTTTAAATATAAGAATTGCACCATGAAGAAGCTCAGTTTGTTAATAGTCATGATCGGCTTTTTTGCATTTGCGGCCAAGGCTCAGGAATTGAAGGAAATAAACGGTATTTATTATGCCGATAGCGTTGCCTATACCGGGAAATATGTGACTCACTTTCCCAACGGCAAAATCAAACTCGAAATGAACCTCGAAAATGGCATGAAGAATGGCACTGTAAATGTTTATTTTGAAAATGGGCAGATAAATGAAGTCCGGTCGTACAAGAACAACCTGATGCACGGATCGTGGATTACCTACAACGAACAAAAGGTTTTGATTGGTCTGGCTAATTATAAAGACGGACTGAAACACGGAACCTGGATGATCTGGGATGCGAACGGAAGCCTGCTTTATGAGTTGCATTACGATATGGGCGAGAAAGTTGGAATTTGGCGAAATTTTGGCAAGAACGGTGAGATAATCAGCGAACGCGAATATCCGGAGAAACCGGTAAAAAAATAGTCAGGTTATTTTATTTCCATTTCCTGAAATTAAGAAATGCATGCGGTTAAAATGCGGCGAATCTGCCAAATTCGAGGCAGAAAAGAGTTGTTTGTAATTTTTCTGTAATCAAACGAATAGGTCGGATTTCGAAGATCTGCTGTTTGTAACAATATTTTAATTGATGCTTAATTGCCCTTTAATTGGGCGGCGGTACTTTTGAAAGTATTAATCGGAGATAATAAACAAATAAATACAGTTATGAAAAAAGTAATTTTCGCGCTTGTTGTAGCATTTGCAACAACAAGCGCATTCGCTGAAAAAACAGATTCCAAAGCAGATTCAAAGTCAGAAGCAATTGTACTTTCTTTAAGCGGAAACGTAATTGACGAGGTTTCAGGTGAAGCTTTGGTTGGCGTGGAAGTTAAAGTTGACGGTTCGGACCAAAAAGCTTATACCGATTTTGACGGCCATTTTGTGATCGACAATGTAAAATCAGGCGATTGCAAATTAGTTGCCAGCTACACTTCGTACAATAAAAACGAAAAAACATTTACAATGAATGCCAAGAACAATCAGGTAAAGATTGAACTTCAGGCATCAAAATAGAACGAATTGTCCCAGATAATATTGGTTGTACTCATCAGATTCAAACCTCTTCGATAACCCGGAGAGGTTTTTTTATGCCCATCACTTGGCTGAAGTAAGGTGGTTGTTTTAACCCTTTAGCAACTGGTTCATTTGGTTTTTGTCCAGAATCTTGATGCAACGGCGGTCAGTTTCAATTAATCCTTCCTGACACATCTCACCCAAAGTACGCGCTAACGAAGGTCGGGTTACGCCAAACATTTCGGCCAATTGTCCCTGCGACTGCTGGATCTCAACCGTTTGAAGCCGGTCGCCAGCCTTTTCGAGCAGGTAATGCGCAATTTTCTGCTTGATGGTTTTAAAGGAAAGAAACTTCAACTTTTGCGATAAGAACTGTGCCCGTGTTGAAATCGTATTCAGGTAATTATTCAGGATCAAGGCATTCAATTGCAGTAGTTTTACAAACTCTGGCTTCGGAATAGAAACCATTTCGACATCCGTTGTGGCCGAAACTGTTACAGGAAACCTATTCAGCGTTCCAAATAAAAAGGCCGTGGCTAAAGGCTGGGGCGCCGACAAATCTTCAATCTTTATGGTTTTGCCTGAATAGTCGTTCATCTCGGCTTTCACACTTCCTGACTGAATGATCAGTAGCCGGTCGCAGACTTCGCCACCCATTACAATCAAATCGTTCTTCTGATATGTTTTAACCTGAAAGTGAATCTGTGTAAAAAGCTCAGATAATTCTTCAGGAGAAATGCCCCGGAAAATGGGCGACTGACAAAGTATTTCGGGTTGAATCATATTTATAGTGTATTATCTTGCCACAAAGTCGCAAAGTTGTACTAAAAATTAATCTTTGTGTTACTTCGTGTCTTAGAGCCTTCGTGGCAAACCTTTGTTTTTTCTTTCAATTTGTAACATTGGTTACATTTCAAACAACCGAACGACCGTACTTTTGTTTCAGAAAAATACAAAATTACTCTAATGATACGCGAAATTGTAAATATAGACGAAGAATTGTGCAACGGTTGTGGAGTTTGTGTTCCGAATTGCCACGAAGGTGCATTGCAAATTATAGATGGTAAAGCCAGGCTCATTAGCGAATTGATGTGTGACGGATTGGGAGCCTGCCTTGGCCATTGCCCGGAGGGAGCGATTACCATTGAGAAACGTGAAGCTGACGAGTACGATGAGGAATTGGTGGTACAGCAAATTATCCCGAAAGGCAAAAACACACTGGTTGCCCACATGAAACACCTGAAAGAACACGGCGAAACCGTTTTCCTGAAACAGGCTGTTGGTTACCTGAAAATGCATGCCAGCGAAATTCCGTTCAGTGTTGAAGAAGTAATTTTCGAAGTTCATTCTACAAAAGTTGAATCGTCTGGTTGCGCCAGTGGAGGCTGCCCAGGTTCGCAGGCTGTCAGCTTCGAACCACAGAACCTTCGCTTTGCTCCGGCAACGGCTACAACTGAAACGCCTTCTGCTCTACGTCAATGGCCGGTTCAGATGCACTTAATAAATCCAGCTGCATCCAGTTTTCAGGGAACCGATCTGCTTTTAGCTGCCGATTGTGTAGCGTTCAGTTTAGGTAATTTTCACACCAAACATTTGGCCGGAAAATCGTTGGTTATTGCCTGTCCCAAACTCGACCAAGGCAAAGAAATATACGTGGAGAAAATTCGTCGCCTCATCGACGAAGCCCGTGTGAATACCATCACTGTGATGATGATGGAAGTTCCATGTTGCGGAGGTTTGTCTCAACTGGTTAAAATGGCGGCAGCACAGGCAACACGAAAAGTTCCGGTAAAAGAAATCATCGTCAGCATCAAAGGCGAAATTCTGGACGAAAGCTGGGTGTAAAGAAGCCTCTCCAACCCCTCCAAAGGAGGGGCATAAAAAACGGGTTGCGAGATTCGGGTTGCGGGTTATCGCTAAATCAAATATGAAGCACTTATCCTTTGCCGTCTGCTTTAGCTGACAGACACAGAAAAATTGAATCTTACTTCCCCGAAGGGGATAAATATCAATAGCCCGGGGCGAAACCCCGGGTTGAAAAATGCCAACAAACCAATCGTCCGCGAGCAAGTGTTCGCAAAAGCGAAAACCGATTTTCGGACGAAATGGAGCGAACACAAATTCAATCAAAAAACATTTAAAAAATTTAATAATCGAAGGGAATCAGTTCACAAATCACTGTGGACGGCCATTCTCATGCAAAAAATTAGCTATGGATATGTTTTGTTTTCAATGTCAGGAAGCAGCCAAAGGAATTGGTTGCACAATCAAAGGTGTGTGCGGAAAAGACAGCAATGTCTCGAATCTTCAGGACACATTACTCTTTATACTGAAAGGTGTTGCTGCCTTAAACAGCGAATTGCGCAAAGCCGGATTGGCCGAGCCCAAAGTAAATAAAGTGCTTTTCGATAGTTTGTTCAGCACCATCACCAATGCCAATTTTGATGATGTGGCCTTTTCAATCCGGATCAAAAAAACACTGAAAGTTCGCGACGAGTTAAAGGCAAAAGCGATAGAAGCTGGCATTAGTATGCCAACACACGAGTCGGTAAGCTGGTCGGCCTCAACCACCGAAGAATTCGAGGCGAAAGCGGCTGAAGTTGGCGTGTTGAGCGAAAAGAATGAAGACATCCGCTCGCTGAAAGAGTTGATTATTTACGGTTTGAAAGGCTTGGCCGCTTACGCCGAACATGCTTTCAATCTGAATCATGAAAACGAAGAAATTTACGCTTTCATGGAACGCGCTTTGGCTGCAACCACTCAGGATTTATCAGCCGACGAGTTAGTTGCACTGACCCTTGAAACCGGGAAATTCGGTGTTGATGTAATGGCTCTGCTCGACAAAGCGAACACCACCAGCTACGGAAATCCGGAAATGACCAAAGTAAACATTGGGGTCCGTAAAAATCCGGCCATCCTGATTTCAGGTCACGATTTGCGCGATTTGGAAGACCTTTTAGTGCAAACCGAAGGAACTGGAGTGGATGTGTACACGCACAGCGAAATGCTGCCTGCTAACTATTATCCGGCTTTTAAGAAATACAAACACCTAGCGGGTAACTACGGAAATGCCTGGTGGAAACAGAAAGAAGAATTCGAAAGCTTCAACGGCCCGATTCTTTTCACCACCAACTGTATTGTTCCGCCTATGGATAAAGCAGGTTATCGCGATCGCATTTACACCACCGGAGCAAGCGGATTACCGGGAGCAGTGCACTTCCCCGACCGCAAACCTGGTGAAAGGAAAGATTTTCATGCCATTATTGAACATGCTAAAATCTGTGGTGCTCCAACCGAAATCGAAACCGGCGAAATTATTGGAGGTTTCGCGCACAATCAGGTTTTCGAATTGGCCGGACCAATTGTTGAAGCCGTTAAAACCGGTGCAATCCGCAAGTTTTTTGTAATGGCAGGTTGTGATGGCCGCATGAAAGATCGTGATTATTACACCCAGTTTGCCGAAAAACTGCCAACCGACACTGTTATCCTGACAGCAGGTTGTGCCAAATACCGTTACAACAAATTGCCATTAGGCGACATCAACGGAATTCCGCGTGTAATCGATGCTGGACAATGTAACGACTCCTATTCGCTGGCTGTTGTGGCTTTAAAACTGAAAGAAATTTTTGAATTGGAAGACATCAACGATTTACCAATTGCCTACAACATTGCCTGGTATGAGCAAAAAGCTGTCATCGTATTGTTGGCATTGCTTTCGCTGGGAGTGAAAAACATTCATCTCGGGCCAACATTACCAGCCTTTTTATCGCCAAACGTGGTAAATGTTTTGGTACAGAACTTCGGTATCGCCGGAATCAAAACCGTTGACGAAGATTTAAAATTGTTCCTTCAAACCGAAAAGGAACTGGAAGAAGAATTTGAGAAATAGTGACTTATTGTTTTGGTGGATTGTTTTTGAAAACCTCTGGATCGCTTCTGATTCGGAGGTTTTTTTGTAAAATCATCTTTTTATAGTCAGGATTTCATGTAAAGTGAAGCCCTGACTAGTTTTTATTTACCTCCTTCAATCGTTTTCTGCGGTTCTAAAAGACCAGATATTTACGCAGACTAAAATATTTTCGATTTTTCGCATAATTATTAATTCAATATAGTATTGATATATAGGATGTTGAAAATTATTTTCAAAAATAATTTAAAATTTTAGTACTTTGTGTTGCATAGAACCATTTAAAGTTCGTATGTTTGTAAAGCCAATAACAATGTAAGAGAAGGTAGAAGTTTTAAAAGAGTTCTTTGGATTCTGTAACAAAACCGAAAACTTAGCGTCTTACCAACAGAAAAACAAGAAAACAGCATCAGAAAACAAGAAAACGTGTTCAGAAAACAAAAACAGAAAACAGAAACAATCTAACAAACAAATCTCAAAGCCATGAGAACAACAAACAACATTCAGAAAACAGAAACAAGGCCAATCAAAAAAACAATTAGCAAGATGTTCGCCATCATTATTAGTTTGGTATTAATTAGTTTTACCGTAAGCGCTCAGGGATTCTGGAAGCAAATACTTGTGAACAATACCTACGGAAAGATGGCTGAATTGATGGTTGAACAGAAAAATGCAGATGATCAGCTTTTGAATGCTAACGCACATTCTCCTGAAACGATGGTCACAAGACCGGCTGGCAATACTGGAGTTGCAGCGCAAATGACTTTTGAATTCTACTTCGGTTCTCAATGGGGCATCAGTCAGAATATCGATGAGACAGATGTACCAATGATCGATTGGAAAATGGATCAATCAAGCCAGAGCAACTGATCCTGGTTTTAAGGGGAGATTAATTAAAACGATTTTAAAGGAGGAAAAACAATGGATCTAAACAATACAAAAGCTCAAATGCGCAAGGGCGTTCTCGAATACTGCATCCTGCTGGTAATCGATGGAAAACCTTTGTATGCAAGCGATATCATCGAGGAATTGAAAAACTCGAAAATGATTGTCGTGGAAGGAACTTTATACCCACTACTCACTCGCTTGAAAAACGACGGACTACTGGCTTACAAATGGGAAGAATCGACCCAGGGGCCGCCGCGTAAATATTATGAACTGACGGAAGAAGGACGTTTTTTCCTGAACGAAATGGGCGCTTCGTGGGACGAGTTAGTCGAAGCTGTCAAGACGATAAAAGAACATAAATAGGTTGATTTCAGTATAAGTTAATCAAAAACGGGAAAACCTTAGAACACATGAAAAAGACATTTACAATAAACATAAGTGGAAGCATCTTCCACATCGATGACGACGCTTTCGAGAAACTACAAAAATACCTGCATATGCTGAATAAGCATTTCGGACCAGCCATTGAAGGTCAGGAAATTCTTCAGGATATTGAAGCACGTATCGCCGAACTGTTCCTCGAAAAAACCAGCAATAAAGTAGAAGTAATCACAGACTCAATGGTTGACGAAGTGATTGCCCGTATGGGTAAGCCAGAAGACTTCATGGAGCAGGAAGAAGAAGCTGAAAAGGCTCAGGCAGAGACAACATCTCCTGAAGATGAACCCAAAATCCGTCGTAGGCTATACCGCGATGGCGACAATCGGGTATTGGGTGGTGTTTGTTCCGGAATGGGAGCCTATTTCAACATCGATATGGTAATGATGAGAGTAATCTTCTTTTTACTGTTTTTCCTAATCGGGCCATTTAACGTGCTGTTGTATTTTATTCTCTGGATTGTTGTGCCTAAAGCAAAAACAACAGCCCAGCGGCTTGAAATGCGAGGTAAAGAGGCCACAATCTCTAACATTGAGAAGTCGATTAAAGAAGAAGTGAACGAAGTTGGCGAAAGCTATAATAAGTTTGCAAATTCGAAAAACGAAAAGGGAGTCTCGCGTATCGATAGTTTTGGCGAGGTTGTTGGCAGTGTATTGCGTGTAGTATTACGTGTTATCGTTCTGATATTTGGAGCAGCCCTTATCATCGGTGGAATTGCCAGTCTGATTGGCTTTATCGCCTCAATGGCTATTGGAAATTCTTTTATGCATGGAGGCCTGTGGAATTTCGGTTCTGGTTCGAATGTCGATATGTCTGCATTGCTCAATAATTTCGTTAGTCCGGGAGCTTATGCCATTTCGTTAATCGCCATTTCCATTCTGGCAGGAATTCCGATCTTACTTATTCTTTTTATCGGAACGAAACTATTGTTCCGCTATAAAACCAATAATCGGATGATCGGGTTGGGCGCTTTTGGCCTATGGTTAGCTGCTCTTATTGTTATAACCTTTATCGCAGTGAATCAGGTTAGCAATTTCGGAAAGCAAACCAGTCAAACCGTGACGCAAAAAGTAGAATGCAACGCATGCAAAACCTTGTATCTGGAAACTGCTGAAGATTTATACGAGTCTCTTATTGACAATGAAATTTCGCTCGACCGGATGAAAATTGCTGAGGTTAACGGAAAAGATAAAATCCTGGGACATCCGAGGTTTACCATTGAAAAAAGTAGTACGAATGAATATTTACTGCTGATCAAAAAACAATCGAGAGGAAGCAGTACTGTTGATGCTCAAAAGAATGTGGAAGAGATTGAGTATAATTTTACCCTGAAAGATTCGACGCTCCGATTCGATCCGTATTATATGCTAAAGGACAAGGCTAGATGGCGCAACCAGGAGGTTTACCTGACCCTGAAAGTTCCGGAAGGAAAATCGGTTTACCTGAATCAGAAAATGACCGATATCATTTCCAACATTGAGAATATCGAAAACATGTGGGATGGTGATATGGTTGGCAAAACATGGACGATGACCGCTGACGGATTGTCACTGAAGAAAGAGATTCCATTGACAATAAAGAAATAAACTTCAATATAAATATTGATTCCTGAATGGAATATCGAGAAAGGCTGACCAGTAATGGTTAGCCTTTCGCTTTTTACTTCGAGCCAAGATATTCTTCTGTAGTGTAAATTGCATTCACAATAATATTCTTATTCGCACCAATAACGAACTCACTCAGGCCAACATGCGATTTGTTTTTGGGATTCCAATCATAGGTGTAACCTAACTGGGTCCACGGATATTGATTGTTCAAATCGCACTGATAATACCGGCTGATTCGGTTTTCATTCATCCATGAAATGTGCTCCGAATCGACCTGCTTCGGAAAACAAGTTTTGCATCTGGTATCTGTAACTTCCTTGTCGGGGCATGGCCTGAACAAATCAGAAGGCTTCACCCAAAACTCAACAAAATAACTGTAACCCGAATTTGGCGGCAAGCCTAAAAGCTGGATCAATCTCCGATTGACATCCTTTGTCTTTTCGTGTTGCATCCGCTGCTTAAGTTCTGGTGCGGTAGTTATCCAAATCGGATACTTTCCGGTATTGTAAAATGCTGAATCGAGATATTGCTTGTAGTAAGTAATGTTTTGTTTCCAGGTAACTACCAGGATATAATCTTCTCCCTTGATGTTTTTCCAAACCAGGTTCTGGTTTTGTTTCACCACAGGGACCAGCTTGTCGTAAACTTTACTTGCTTCAGGATAAATTGCACTTTGTATGGATTGCTGATAAAGAACTGTGTCGTTTAAATCTTTTTTTATGGTCTGACAAGCGATGAACGACAGTAACAAAGCCAGCAGCAGTGAGTTTTTTGTTTTCATCTGAAGTATTTACAATTTACAATTTGAAAACCAACATTCTTCGATGGCATTTTCTTAAAAAATCATCGAAAACACCGTTTCTTTCCCCGGAACCGACCTTACCTGAAGGCTTCCGCCATGCAACCGCATAATCTGTCGCGAGAGACTGAGCCCAATTCCGGAGCCATTTTCGCGGGTCGTAAAAAACGGAACAAACACCTGTTCCATAATCTCATCGGGAATGCCGGAACCATTATCGGCCACCGTAATTTCCGGTCGGTTATTTTTGCCCACTTTTACCATTATCCTGATCAATCCATCGGTTCTCCCGTTCAAGGCTTCCAGTGCATTTTTCAAAAGATTGAGCAACACTTGAGAAATCAGGTTTTCATCGGCAAAAAGTTCCAGTTCAGGAGGATTAACGACAACAGCCAGTTTAACCCTGTCGCTGTTTTCAAGCGACGAATACAATACCTTCATTCGGTTAACCAGTTCTTCAACCTTAAATATTTTCTGATCAGGCTTTGGTACACGCGTTAGTTTACGGTACGACTCTACAAACTGGATTAATCCGTTGCCCTGTTCGCCAATCACACCTAGTCCGCGAGCTGTGGTGCTGATCGTTTTTTCGTCGATCTGCTCCCGAAGCACTAACTTTCCGTCGATGGTAAAAAGCTTACTCAGGCTTTCCGACAACGAAGTGATCGGTGCTATCGAATTCATAATTTCGTGCATCAGAACCCGAATTAGCTTCATCCACGAATCGAGCTCTTTTTCGTCGAGTTCGTTCCGGATATCCTGAACCGAAAGCAACAATAATTCCTCGGTTTGGGTTTTAAACGAAGTAGCCTTCAGCGACAATTCAATAGTGCCACGTTCGCTGGTCACTGAAACAAGCTTTTGCTCAAAAGGCTTAATTTGCTGAACAGCCTGAAAAAGTGCTCGGTTGATGCGATCCAACTGATTAATATGGGTCAGTACATCGAGTCCGAGCATCCGTCTTACAGCCGAGTTGGCATGCAATACAAATCCTTTGGAATTGCAGGTAATAATACCTGTCCCCACGTTTTCGAGTATGGTTTGAAAATACTGTTCGCGCTGCTGATTTTCTATTTTGAGTTGTTTGATCTGTTCGTTGATCTTGTTTAATCCTTCATACAGTTCGCGGATTGGCTTGCCAGAAATATGAGTTGGAAAAATCAACGTTGAATCATTATTCTGAATTGATTCAAGAAAATAGCTCATTTTTCGGTTTGTGGTATTCAGTAGCCTGATCAGGTTAAAAACAATGGGAATAATAGCCAGCACACAAACACCTGCCAGAAAATTGTATCCCGAAGCAACAGCCAAACCGGCACCCAATGCTGCAATTACCAGCAATACAATCCTGAAAATAATCTGGACATAGAAGTTTCGGCTGATCATTGACCTGATTTTTTGATTTTGTTGTAAAGGGTCTGTCGGGTTATACCAAGCTGCTCGGCTGCTGCGCTAAGGTTTCCATTGTTTTTTTCAATAGCGAGGTTAATCATTTGTCGTTCCATTTCTTCGAGCGTCATTTCGGGAGTAATATTTTTTCCTGAAACGACAGGTCTCATAAAGAAATCTTCAGGTTTTAACACATGATTATCGCTCAGGATAACCGCTTTTTCGATGGTGTGCTGCAATTCCCGGATATTTCCGGGCCACGAATAGCCGAGCAACTTGTCCTGGGCCTGCTGATTGATTTTCAGGTTTGGTTTATTGTATTTCGAGGCATACTTTTTCAGGAAAAAATCGGCTAGCACCAACACGTCGGTTCCTCGTTCGCGCAAAGGCGGAACCTCAATTTGTATGGTATTGATGCGGTAAAGCAAGTCTTCGCGGAAAAGCCCTTCGTGTACCATACTTTCGAGGTTTTTATTGGTCGCACAAATCAGTCGGATATCAACCGGAATAGTTTGATTGGAACCTATACGTGAAATCTGCCTGTTCTGTATGGCTGCCAACAATTTAGCCTGAAGATGAAACGATAGGTTGCCAATTTCATCGAGAAACAAACTGCCTTTATCGGCCACTTCGAATTTTCCGGGGCGACTTTCGCGGGCATCTGTAAAAGCGCCTTTCACATGTCCAAAGAGCTCGCTTTCGAACAACGTTTCGGTTATGGCGCCCATATCAACGCTAACCAATATTTCGCTCGACCGACCCGATAACCGGTGTATTTCCTGGGCAATCAATTCTTTTCCAGTGCCGTTTTCGCCGGTAATCAGCACGTTAGCTTCCGTTTTGGCGACCTTCCGAACCAGATTCAATACACTCATGAGTCGTGGCGACGAACCCACAATGTATTTCTGCTCACGGTTAATCTCGCTTTTCAGTCCTTTCTCCTTTTCTTTCAACTGGCTCACTTCTTTTTTCGACAAATTAAGTTGAAGAGCCGATTTCAATGTCGCCAGTAATTTGGCGTTGTCCCAGGGTTTCAGAATAAAATCGGTGGCGCCGGCTTTCAATGCTTTTACGGTCAATTCAACATCGCCATAGGCAGTAATCATGACAACCGAAATCTCCGGATTGGTTTCCTTAATTCGGGTTAGCCAGTATATACCTTCGTTTCCGGTATTGATCCCAGCTTTGAAATTCATATCCAGAATCGCCAGATTGTATTCATTTTGGCGTAATTCCGAAGGAATCAGATTCGGATCTGACAAGGTAGTGATGGATTGAAATTCAGGAGAGAGAAGGATCTCCAATGCACTTAAAATGCTCTTATTGTCGTCAACAATCAGGACGTTCCCTTTAGCCATTTTTTATTCAAAGATAAAAGTCGATTGATACGAAGTCAATAGATCGTAAAAATATTTTACACAATGGTGTCAATTATTTTTACCTGAAAATTCAGAATGAAATACATGCATATTCATTATCAGTGATTTATGATTGTGGCATTATTCTGGCATGGCACATTCCAAAGAATTAAACAATGATGTACAGAAAATTGACGTTTTTTTTCATTTTTTTAATAGTAACTGGAAATACACTCGTGGCTCAGGGCAAATGGAACTTAGCCCGGTGTATTTCCTTTTCCCTTGAAAACAACATTGGGCTGAAAAAAATGGAAATAGAAAAGAAGATTGCTTCAGAAGATCTGAACCAGTCAAAACGAGATCTTTTACCAGGAATCAGCGCATCATCGCGAGCCGGAATTAGTTTTGGACGTTCGATTGACCCCAACACCAATGGCATTATTAACACTCAGTTTTTTAATAACAGTTACGATCTTGGTACTTCGATGACCCTTTTTAACGGTTTTAAACTCCTGAACCAGATTGAATATCAGAAATTCAGGAAAAGAGCGACCGAGCTTAACCGCATAAATGCTGTTGACGACCTGGCTTTTAGCGTGATGAATTCGTATTTTGATGTGCTTTACTACAAGGGAATGCTAAAAATTGCTGAGGAGCAAGTTGAAACATCGCGCATTAATCTGAAGAAAATAAACAAACAAGTGGAACTGGGAATGAAATCGAAAACCGACCTGCTTGAAATGAGCGCCAATTTCGAAACCGAAGAATTACGTCGGATTCAGGTTGGGAATAGCCTAAAAACTGCTGTCCTGCAGTTGAAACAACGGATGAACCTGACAGATACCACCGAAATGGTTTTAGATGAAGAACAAAGTCCAATGGAAGTTTCTGCGAAACCCGATCAGCGAAGCCTTTTTTCAGCTTACACGCAATGGTCTCCTTACTATCAGTCGTTTGAAGCACAATTGAAAGCATCCCGGAAAATGTTGGCTATTAGCCGATCTCAGTTATATCCATCGCTAAGTGCAAATGCCTCGATGGGAACCGGCTTCTATGAAACTACGAAAGACGAAACCGGTAAAACCATCGCATTTAGCACTCAATTGGAAAACAACCGAAACAAATATGTTGGAGGTTCGCTCAATATTCCGATTTTTAGTCGCTGGGCTGTACGTTCCGACATCAAGAAAGCTAAATTACAGGTGGAGCAAGCACAGAATACGCTCGACGAAGAAAAGCAAAAGCTGTATTTTGAGATGGCCAATAACCTAAACGACCTGGAAGCTCTTGAGAAAGAATACAATCAGTACCAGAAGCAGCAGGATGCCGATCAACTTGCTTTTCAGGCAGCAGAGCGAAAATTTGAACAGGGTTTAGTTAGTGTTGTCGATTTTTACATTGCTAAAAACCGATTGGCTAATTCGGCTAGCCAGGTTCTAAATGCCCGGTTGCATTGGGAAATAAAGAAAAAAGCGCTCGATTTTTACTCCGGAAAACGATTCTGGGAATAGAAGAGCCCCTCCTAACCTCCCCAAAGGGGAGGGACAAGAACTAGGTACATTAAAGAACAACATTAATGAATAAGAGAGAATTAAAAAATAAGTTAAACATCTCCAACACTACAATTCTGGTGGTGTTGTGAGTCAAAATCCTCCCCCTTTGGGGGAGTTAGAGGGGGCTTTAATTATGGGAATGGATAAAGTTATTGAAAAGCAAAAGGGGTTGAGACCCAAACACATCATCTGGATTGTTGGGGGATTGGCATTTGCCTTTTTGTTGTATAAAGTTGTTTTTACTGAAAGTGGATCAACTTTCAGAGCCGAAAAAGATAAGCTAACCATCAGCACAGTAGAAGACGGTTTGTTTAACGACTACATTACAGTTATTGGGCAGGTAGAACCAATTTCAACCATTTTTCTGGATGCCGAAGAGGGCGGAAAAGTTGAAGAAAAACTGATTGAAGAAGGTGAGATGGTGAAAAAAGGCGATATCATCCTGAAGCTGCGGAACAACGACCTCAACCTGAGTATCATGAACAGCGAATCGAGCATGGCCTACCAAACCAATGAGCTCCGCAATACGCAGATACAAATGGAACAGCAGAAAATTCAAAATAAGCAGCAGTTGCTCTCGATTGATTATGAACTCGTGCGATTATCGAGAAATTATGAGCAACAGAAAGCGTTGTACAATGACGGGTTAATTGCCAAAGAAGATTTTCTGAAAGCCGAAGAAGATTATCTCAAATCGAAGAAAAACCGCGATCTCATTTATATGAAACTGGTTCAGGATTCGATCTTTCGCGAAAATCAGAAATTACAGATGGATCAAAGTCTTGGTAATATGCATCTTAACCTGAAAGTGGTTCAACAGCGTCGCGAAGACCTGAATGTAAAAGCTCCTGTTGATGGTCAGCTTGGTTTGCTTAATGCCGAAATTGGTGAATCAATCAACAAAGGGCAACGGATTGGGCAGATTAATATTCTTGGTAATTTTAAGGTAAACGCTAAAATCGACGAACATTATATCGACAGGGTTGTCCGCGGATTAACTGCCACACTCGATCGTAACGGTACTAACTTTAACCTTGCGGTGAAAAAAGTATATCCTGAAGTTCGTGATGGTCAATTCGAAATCGATCTGATATTCGATGGTACCACTCCCGACAACATCCGTACCGGACAGACTTACCACATTAAACTCGAACTTGGCGAATCGGGTAAAGCTGTGCTGTTGGCTCGCGGAGGGTTCTTCCAGAGCACTGGAGGGCAATGGGTTTTTGTGCTGAATCAGGATGGAACTGAAGCAACCAAGCGAAACATCAAAATAGGTAAACAAAACCCACAGTATTACGAAGTGCTGGAAGGTCTAAATGCCGGCGAAAAGGTAATCACTTCGGGCTATGAAATGTTCGGAACAAACGACCGGATTGTGCTGAAGTAGGAGAAGGCATGGAGCTTGGAGCATGGGGTAGAGAGGGAGCATTTATAAACTGAATTTTAATTCATAACTTGATGCATGTAAAACTTAAAATTTAAACTCATGGCTCAATTTAGATTTATGGATTTGGATATTTGGAAAGAATCAATTACTCTGAATGATCAGCTTTTTGATTTGGTGGATGCATTATCTGATGCGAAGAGTTATCGGGTTGCAGAACAGTTAAGGGGCTCATCGTTAAGCATTTCAAATAACATAGCGGAAGGTTCCGGTTCTTTTTCATCAAAAGATTTTGCCAACTTCCTGAATATTGCCCGAAGGTCTGTTTTTGAAACGGCAAACATCTCTTATGTAGCGTACAGAAGAAAGTTCATCGATAAAGAAAAATTGGATCGTATATTAAACGATCTGGAATTATTGAGCAAAAAAATAACCAATTTCAGAAAATCGCTATTATAAGCGCAAAGGGCAAGGAGCATGGAGCAAAGAGATAAAACAACCCACGCCCCATGCTCCCCCGCTTCATGCAAGATTTATTAACCATTGCGGCTAGTGCAATGCGCAGTCCATGCTCCTTGCCCCATGCCCTAAGCAATTTTTACATCATGATACGTACAGTAAACCTTAACAAAGTATTTCGCACCGAGGAGATTGAAACCAGTGCGTTGAACAACGTGAACCTTCATATAAAGAAGGGCGAATTTGTAGCCATTATGGGTCCTTCGGGCTGCGGCAAGTCAACCTTGCTCAACATTATCGGCTTGTTGGATAACCCAAGTACAGGCGAGTATTATTTCGACAATCAGGAAGTTGGTGCTTTTAAAGAGCGCAACCGTACTTTACTCCGGAAGGGAAACATCGGGTTTGTATTTCAGAGTTTTAACCTCATCGACGAACTCAATGTTTACGAAAACGTAGAGCTTCCGCTTATTTACCTAAAAATGAGCGCTAAAGAGCGCAAAGAGATGGTCGAGAAGGTGCTCGATCGCATGCAAATTGGGCACCGTAAAAAACATTTTCCGCAGCAGTTATCCGGAGGACAGCAGCAGCGTGTTGCCATTGCCCGCGCCGTGGTTGCCAATCCGAAGCTGATTTTGGCCGATGAGCCTACCGGTAATCTCGACTCGAAAAATGGTATGGAAGTCATGAACCTGCTCACCGAATTGAATCGTGAAGGAACAACCATCGTAATGGTAACCCACTCGATGCACGACTCTGAATTTGCTCACCGCGTGATTAACCTCTTCGATGGACAGGTAATAACCGAAGAAGTGAAAAACAAAATGGGCGAAGTTCTGGTGTAAAATTTAGCCTGAAGCAGTGATTTATATTTTTAAATTATGATCATAATTTAAAAACGGTCATGCGAAATCCGGTTGAAGCGTTGCGGTATGAATAATGGGTCTAAATGACCTGAATAAAAAGCTTATAACAGATAACTAAAAAGATTGGAATGATAAAGAACTATCTCACGATTGCTTTTCGCACTCTCCTGAAAAACAGGACTTACAGTTTGATCAACGCCATCGGTCTGTCGGTTGGCACCCTCTGCTGCCTCTATATCCTGATGTTTGTTACCAACCAATATAGTTACGATAAGCATCATACCAAGGCAAAAAACATCTATCGCGTTACAAGTACCCTGATTGCTTCCGGCGAAAAGCATCAAATGGCCACCTGCTCGCCAATAATTGCACCTGCATTGAAATCAGACTTTCCCGAAATAGAACAGTTCACGCGGGTCATTCCAACAATTGATGTGGGCCGGCATTTGCTGCATTACCAGGAAAAATCGATATACGAAAAAGATGCTTTTTTTGTCGATTCTACTTTTTTCAATGTTTTTACCTATCATTTCGTTTTTGGGAACCCGATGGCGGCATTGGTAGAGCCCTACTCGGTTGTTTTACTGCAACCGATGGCCGAAAAACTTTTCGGGGAAACAGATCCTACCGGAAAGACCATTGAGATTGATAATGCTTATGGCAACCACGATTTTAAAGTTACGGGGGTGGTTGATGAAAGTTTGGGGAATACACACATACCTGCCCGTATGTTTTTCACTATGAATAGTGGAGGAATTGGGAATGTTGTGAGGCATAGCAATACCTGGGCCAGTCAGAATTTTACATACACCTACATCAAACTCAATGCAAATACCGATGCTGCAGCTTTCGAAAGAAAATTGCCTGCTTTTTTGGATAAATACGGACGAGAGGATTTAAAAGCGAGAGGAATGGAAAAGCAGTTGCATCTCCAACCTATAAACTCCATTCACACCACTTCGGGCTACGAAGCAGATATCGCGGTACCTGTAAGTGCTTCATTTCTTAATATCCTGCTTCTGATTGCTCTTTTGATCCAGATAATTGCATGTATTAATTTCATGAATCTGGCTACGGCAAGGGCATCCAAAAGAGCCACCGAAATTGGAGTAAGGAAAGCAACCGGAGCCAACCAAAGAGATTTGATCAGGCAATTCATGGGCGAATCGTTCTTACTCTCGGCCCTGAGCATCCTCATTGCGTTGCCTTTATTATTTATTCTGCTTCCTTATCTTAATCAAATTACAAATACAAATATCCACTTATCACTGCTGAACAACCCAACTCTTTGGTTGATTTTATCCGGAATTACAGTGGTAACAGGTCTTCTTGCCGGTAGCTATCCGGCCTTTTATCTGTCGAATTTTCAAACAATTAATGTCATAAAAGGAAATTTTTCAAATCGTGTCTCTGCCGGAGGAATCCGACGTTCGCTTGTTATTTTTCAGTTTGCAACCTCAGTTTTCCTGATTGTTGGAATCATTGTGATCTTTCGGCAACTTCAGTATATAAAAAATAAAGATCTGGGATTTAAGCCGGGGCAAACACTTGTCTTTAGTTTTTATACCGACGAATCAAAACAACAGATGAATTCGTTTGCCAGTGATTTGAAAGAACTTTCAGCGGTGAATGCCATAAGCAAGTCGACCAATTACCTCAGTCAGGCTGTTCCCCGCGATCATGGCGTCTTCCTTGCAGGCGACGACGCCGCAACTTCGGTGAACGTGCAAGAGATAATTTCGGACGAATCGTTTGTAACAGCAAATGGCATCAATCTTATCAGCGGGCGGGATTTTAAATCGGACGATCTGGGTAAAGTATTGGTCAACGAATCAATGGTTAAGAGACTGGGACTAAAACCTGAAGGTGCTCCCGGCACTTTGTTGTACTCCCGTTATGGCTCTGGACCCGAGTCTCATGTCGAAATCGTCGGAGTTATGAAAGACTTCAACTACAGCTCATTGCGCGACGATGTAAGACCGTTTATGCTCTCGTATGACCCTCACGAAAGCGATCTTTCTCACCTTATTGTATCGGTAAACAGCAACAATTATGAACCGCTGTTAAAGAAAATTACAACTTTATGGCAGAAAGATCTGTCTAATACTCCATTCGAATATCGATTTCTCGACCACGAGGTTAACAACCAATATAAGTCGGAGAAAACCATGTCGCGCATCATTAATTCCTTCACTCTAATGGCAATCTTCATCTCGTGTTTAGGCTTGTTTGGGCTGACTGCCTACAACGCAGAACAAAAGAAAAAGGAGATCGGTGTCCGGAAAATTATGGGAGCGAGTGTTGTAAAGCTTACGTTTTCATTGTCTCAAGATTTTTTGAAGCTGGTTTTAGTTTCCATCATCATAGCAATGCCGTTAGCCTGGTATGCGATGAAAGTATGGCTCGAAAACTTTGCTTACAGGACTAACCTGAGCTGGTGGATTTTTACACTTGCAGGTGCGCTGGCTTTGGGAATTGCTTTACTCACGGTGAGTTGGCAAAGCTGGAAAGCAGCAACGCGAAATCCGGTCGATGCGCTGAGGTATGAGTAATTACAAATACAGAAGACAGAACGTATAGTAGAATTAAACAGCAAAAATGAAAACACTTTCTCTTTCACTCAGAAAACTAAAAAAAAGCAAAGCGGCAACATTGTTTGGAATTGCCGGACTGGTAACCGGACTGATATGTGTACTCTACATATTTTTTTGGGTAAACGACGAAACCAGTTACGACCAGTTTCACAAAAAAATCAACCGGATTTTTGTGGTTCACGCTTATCTCCAAGGAGGCACAAAAGAGGTGAAATTCAACGGTTGCCCACCAGCCGTAGGGCCAGCGTTGAAAGCAGAATATCCTGAAGTTGAAAACTCGTGTCGTTATATACCTACTTACTTTAAAAGCCTGCTTACTGCCGATGGCCGAAAAGAAATGACGGGTGTGGCATTCTCCGACAATTCGCTGTTCGATATTTTCAGCCTTCCTTTTATCTATGGAACGAAAGGAAATCCGGAGGTAGTAAACCAGATTGTGCTCACCCGAACCACAGCAACAAACTATTTCGGGAATTCGAATCCGGTAGGAAAAATCGTTCGCTACAACAATCAGAAAGACATGACCGTAGTTGGCGTGATTGAAGACATTCCTCAAAACTCTTCCATACAGTTCGACGCTGTGATTCCTCTCGAAAACCTGAGAATGTTTTATGATCGCGACGACTTTTTGACCACCTGGTACAACAACGGTTTCACAACATTCGGTTTACTAACATCGCCGTCCGGGTTTGACAAAATTGCAACAACAATAACCCGCCGGATACAAAAAGAGATGCCTGAATCGACCAATTACCTGAGAGCCTATCTTTTCAAAAATGGATACCTGTACGAACAGCAACACATTCGCAATGTCCGGATTTTCAGTCTTATTGCAATATTGGTATTACTGGCCGCAGTGCTCAATTTCATAAATCTGATCACTGCCAAATCGACCAAGCAAGCCAAGGAAACCGGACTGCGCAAATCAATCGGGGCAACGCGTGGCAACATCATTAAACTTGTTTACTCCGAGGTGGCCTTCCTGTGTTTTTTGGCGCTGGCGCTGGCACTAATTATTGCCGTTTTAGGCCTTCCGATTTTCAACCAGCTTATTGGCAAACAAATCTCATTTTCGAGCCTTTTAACATTAAAACCATTGGCAATATTGGTCTTGGCCTATTTGGTTACCACTTTTCTAGCCGGAAGTTATCCCGCATTTTTCCTGTCGTCGTTCAAAATAACCGAAACACTGAATTCCAGCTTCTATTCAGTGAAAAGCAGAGGAATATTCCGAAACTCTTTACTGGTTACTATTTTCATGGTTTCAATCATCCTGCTTGCTTCGACGCTCATTATTTCGAAGCAAACCATGTTTCTCCAAAACATGGATGTCGGGTTTAATAAAGACCAGCTTCTCTATGTCAGCCTTGACGGAAAACTTAAAGAAAAGGCAAAAGCATTAAAAGAAGAAGCAGAACGAACTTCAGGAGTCTATTCCTCTACAATCGCAAGTTTTCTGCCGGTAACAATTGGCAACAACGGCGAAGGATGGAACTGGGAGGGAAAAGATCCAGAGTTCAAACCGCTTGTTACCAATTGGGAAACTGACGAGGACATGATTAAAACTCTCGGCGCGAAACTGATCGAAGGCAGTTATTTCAGCAGTGACCAAAAAGGCATTGTTATTAATAAAGCATTTGCCGATGCGATTGGCTGGAATAGTTTCACGGGAAAAATACTGAAAGGCTATGGCACCGACTACAAAGTGGTTGGGGTTATAGATAACATTGAATACAACTCGTTGTCGGAAACCTGCAGGCCAATGGCCATTCAGCCAATTCAAAGCTGGTCGTCGAATTACCTGATTTTAAAGATTGACGCCAGCCAAATGGACAAAACGATAAAATCAATCACCGGTATTTGCCAGGCCATTGAGCCTGATTATCCAGTGAACTATGGCTTTGTAGATGATCAATATGCCAAATTGTACGAAAGCGAAACAAGTTTGAAGAAACTAGTCGGGGTTTTCTCGATCTTCTCTATGGTTGTTTTATGCCTGGGCTTGCTTGGGGTTGTCATGTTTTTGGCCGAGCAAAAGACCAAGGAAATTGGTGTTCGCAAATGCCTGGGCGAAGACGAGAAATCGATCATCATACGATTGGTAAAACCATTCGTTTTTGCCGGAATGTTCGCTGCTATGATTGCGATTCCGGCTACCTGGTACATTATGAACCTTTGGTTGCTAAGCTATGCAAACCGCATCCAGCTTAATATCTGGACTTTTGTGCTGGCCCTGCTTATAGCCATTACCATTGCGGTGGTTACTGTTATGTGGCAAAGCTGGAAAGCCGCTACGCGGAATCCAGTGGAGGCGCTGAGGTACGAATAATAGCCCCTGTCAACATCCCCGAAGGGAAGGAATTTGGGATTGCGATTATAAATGAGAGCGGATCAATCCTGAAAATCTTTAAATCCGGAGAATTCTGATTCAGACAAAGGATGACAAATAAATGTACAAATTCTGTCAAAATATTTGACATTGTGAAAAATGTGTCATGATAAAAGATTCTGATTATAAGCAATTTAATATTCTGGTACAGTTTCTGGTTTGTTCATATTCAGAAAACAGAATTTACACTCAAAGCCATGATTAAACATTTTCTACGAAGTATCTACAGGAATATCCTGAAGAACAAGATGTCGAGCTTTTTAAACCTGACCAATCTGATTTTCGGGTTTGGCACGTTTATTCTCTTTGCCAGTCTGGTGAGTTACGAGTTCAATTACGACACGTTTAACACCAATTACGATAACATTTACCGGGTTCAGACCAAACAGGAAGATTCATACCCAACGAATTTCTGCACCTACAGTCCATCGGCTTTGCGTTACCATTTGCTGACCGATTTGCCCGAAGTTGAAAAAGTATTGCTGATGCGCGAAATTTCGGGGAATCAAGGTTCCGGCCAGTTTTTTACCCTGCCCGATGGCGCCCAGCTTTACGAGAAATTGGGCTACTGGAGCGAGAACTCCATTTTCGACATTTTCACTATTAGGATAAAAGAAGGGAACACAGCCAATGCGCTAACCGAACCCAATTCCATCGTGATTACTGAAAAGTTGGAGAAAAAGCTGTTCCCTGAAGGTGGAGCCGTAGGCAAGCAGGTGGTAATTGGCAAACGGTATCCTCTGACGGTTACTGCTGTTATTGACGACTTTCCTGCTAATTCGAGTTTAAAGCCTTCGTACCTGATTTCGATGAGTACGTACGAAACGATGAACGACAGTAAGTCGTTCCGCGACAATTGGACGGCGATTAGCAACGACAATTTTATTCTCCTGAAAAAAGGCGCAAATTCCGACTTGGTCAATGCAAAAATCAAAGATGCTTTTAAAAATGTAAAAGACTTCGAAAAATCGACCCCTTACCTGCACCCGCTTTCAAAAATGCACTTGTCGCCCAACAGCCAGCCCGACTATTATATTATCCTGTCGATGCTTTCGTTGGCAGCCGTGCTGATGCTGGTTTTGTCGTGTGTCAACTATGTGAACCTTTCGTTGGCCAACTCTACCCAACGTGCCTGCGAAATCGGAATCAAGAAAGTGGTAGGCTTCTCGAAAAAAGCCATTGCAGTCCAGTTTCTGGGCGAAACCATGCTGGTCACTTTTGTAGCGATGATTTTGGGTATTGCGGCAGCTATATTGGCGTTCCCGGTACTCAACGACATTCTGGATAAAAACATGGACTTTTCGGTCTTCTTCCAAGGTCATTTATTGCTTATCGTTTTGCTGGCTAGCTTATTGGCAGGGATACTTTCAGGAATTTACCCAGCGCTGATACTTTCGTCGTACAATCCGGTAAGGGTGCTGAAAGGCAAACTCTTCAGCGACCGCGCAAAAACATTCAGCACAAAAAAACTTTTAATAACCACCCAGTTTGCCATTTCACTTTTCATGCTTATCGTTAGCCTGATCATGAATAACCATGTGCAGTTCGTCCTGAATAAAAATTTGGGGTTCGACAATAAAAGCATCGTGTTTGCCGAAATGAATGTGAAAGATAAAGTTTCGTTCGAAACAGTTAAGGCCAGGATGGCACAACATCCTGAAATTGTGGATGTTTCGATGTCGTCAACCATGCCGTTTAACGGGAATATTGGCGGTTATGTAACCTGGGAAGGTGCTATGCCCGACCAGAAAGAAATGATTTCGCGCAATTACGTGAACTATGACTTTATCCCGACCTATAACCTGAAAATGGCTTACGGGCGCAATTTTTCGCCTGAATATCCGGCCGATAACCAGAATTGTATCATCAACGAAACGGCCATGAAAGCATTTGGTTATACCGATCCGATTGGGAAACAGTTGTTCCTTTATGGGAAAGCATTTTCAATCGTTGGAGTGGTCAAAGATTTTCATGCCTTTTCGGTTCACAACCCAATCCCGAATTACATCATGTTCCTGAACGATAATATGCTGGTTGGCAGCAAAATGGTAACTGCCAGGTTCACTCCGGGCAACGGTCAAAAAGCGAAACAAATCTTCAGCAGCGAACTCGAATCGGTTGTGCCCAACGAACCTTTCGAGGTGAAAGATTTTAATGTCATTTTATATACCGAAAATGCGTTTCTGTTATGGAAAGCGTTCGAAAAGTTATTCCTGATTTTTGCCGTCGTTTCGCTCATTGTTTCGTCAATCGGGTTGTTTGGGCTGATGCTTTTCACCATAAAACGGCGAACCAAAGAAATTGGTGTCCGCAAAGTGTTGGGCAGCTCGGTAGCGACTATTTACCGTCAACTATCGTTCGAAGTATTTGCCTTGCTGGGAGGCGCCATTCTGGTTGCCTGTCCTGCTGCAGTTTTCATCTACAAAACAATGCCAGGAACCTATAAAGAGCCGCTTTCGATTACGATTTTCATTATAGGAATCGTCTTAATCGCTGTAATTGCCCAGTTAACCATCAGCTACCATGTGCTAAAAATTGCGGTGAGTAACCCGGTGAAAGCACTGAGGTATGAATAAATTAAGAAATAAATAAAAGCGTCGGAGCTATGAATTTGCACAACATTAAATTGGCAATCAGAAATTTGAAGAAACACAAGTTGTACAGTGTTTTAAGCATAACCGGTTTTTCTGTTGGTTTTGCGGTGTGCATTTTTATTGCGCTGTTTGTGTACAACGAACTCTCGATGGATAAGAGTTTTCCCGAGTCTAAAAACATCGTCAGGGTTTACGACCCGAAAGAAAATAATTGCAATCTGGACATTGTGCTGAATCAGCAGTTTAAAGAAAAGTATCCTGAAATTCGATTTGCCTGTCCGCTCGAACAGTTAAGCGATGTGGAAATTGCGGCTAAAAGCGGCATGAATTTCACTCGTTTTACCGGGTTGATTTCGACGACCAACGATTTTTTCAACGTCTTCCCGGTCAAAACCATTTCTTCTGTTGGTAGTCTTCCGTTTGAAGGAAAGGAAGCAATCCTGATCACCCGGTCGTTTGCTAAAATCTTATTCCCGAACGAAGATCCATTGGGAAAACCGATTACTGTTTTCGATTTCATCAAAGGCAAGATTACCGGTGTTATCGAAGATTTCCCGAAAAGTTCCAGCATTCAGGCCAAAGTGTTGATCAACGCCGAAAATCCGGATTTTCTGTTATCTCAAAGTTGCAATGATGGCAGATGCTGGAATCCAATCAACCATTTTCTGGTACTTCAGCCGCAAACCGAGCTGGCTGAACTGGCGAAAAAAATGACTACCGACATTCCGAAAGATCATCCAGAAATAAAAGCAATTGCCCTTCAAAAATTGACCGATATTTATCTTTCAGCACCAATAAACGGAAATGGAAATCTTTCCGGAAACCTATCGCTGCTGTTTATTTTTTTATCGGTTGGTCTGGTAGTTTTGGTGCTTTCCATCATCAATTTCCTGAATTTTTACGTGTCGTTGCAATACACCAAACTGAAGGAAATCGGAATAAAAAAGATCAATGGTGCCAGTTTCAACAACCTGCTGCGCTTTTCGTTGGCCGAGGTTTCGGTAAGTATTCTTATTTCGGTTGCCATTTCACTGGTGCTGTTCCTGATTTTTCTGCCCTTTGCCAACCAGCTTTTCCAGCGTAATCTGGAAGCAAGTTGGCTGTTACGCCCTGCTCTACTATCTGCATTAATACTCATTACCGCTGTAATTATCCTGATTAACAGTCTGGCGCCAATCTCTATATTATCCCGTTTCAATGCCAGTTCGTTTCTCACAAAAATGAAAATTGGTGGAAATCGCCAAACCGGTCGACGCATACTTACTTTAACACAATTTGCTGCATCCATTGTTTTGTTGGCGATCGTATTTTCGCTGAACAAGCAAATCTTGTATGCCAAACATGCCGATTTGGGTTTCAGTAAAGAACAATTACTACGTCTCAAATTACCTATTGGGTTTAAAAGTCAGGATGCCTTCAAGCAAAAGATAAAAGAATTACCGCTTTGCGAAAGTATATCGTTAAGCCGAGGGGTACCCGGTTCGGTTCATCTATACATGGGCGATGGAAAATCAGACAAATCAATTACCTATCAAAGCCTTTATGTTGACGAGGACTTTTTTAAAACCATGGGTATTACCATGAAGGCGGGCCGGACATTTCTCACTGGCGACATGGGGAATGCCTGTATCATGAATGAAGAAGCACTGAAGCAAAACGAATGGACGGATTTTGAAGGGAAACGGTTTATGAACGGCCGTGATGGTGGCTTTCAGGTGGTTGGCATAACTGCCGATTTCCACATCGAATCAATGCACACCAAGATAAAACCGGCTTGCCTGATAGCAGCTGCTAACGATAAGCACGACGACCTTAGGGATATTTCAATCAGGCTAACTCCCGGTAATTTAGGCCAACAAATGGATCAACTTAAACTAGCCTGGAAGTCTTTTATTCCGGACGAACCCATGAACTTTTCGTTTTACGATGAGCAATTTAATGCCATGTATCAGAAAGACGAACGACTGGGCAAAGCCATTGGAATTGCCTCGATTATTGCACTGGTCCTAACTTTTATGGGAATTCTTGGACAGGCATTCCAGATCAGCATGAACCGCACCAAGGAAATTGGAATCCGGAAAGTAAACGGCGCCAGAGTTTCCGACATACTTGCCTACATGAACAAAGATTTCCTAGTTTGGGTGGCCGTTTCGTTGGTTCTGGCTATTCCACTGACTATGTTCCTGATCAATAAATGGCTCGAAGACTTTGCCTATAAAACTGAAATTGGCTGGTTAACTTATTTCGCATCAGGCCTAATTATGCTGGTAACTGTAATTTCGACGGTTACCCTGCAAAGTTGGAAGGCAGCCACCCAAAACCCGGTGGAAGCACTGAGGCACGAATAGTCTGAATCAGGATTTACAGGATGAAATGATTAACAAGATTGAAGAAGATATGGAAAAGAAAATAGACGATGAATTGACATACAAGATCATTGGATGTGCAATGAAGGTTCACAATACGCTAGGAAATGGTTTTCAGGAAGTAATCTATCAACGTTGCCTTGCTATAGAATTGGAAAGAAACAACATTGAATTTGCACGGGAACAAGAGTTACCAATCTTTTATGAAGGTATTCATGTAGGAACAAGAAGGGCTGATTTTATTGTGGAAGGCAAAGTAATGGTTGAACTAAAAGCAATCATCAAACTCGAAGAAATTCATTTGGCACAAGCGCTGAATTACCTTACCGCTTACCAGATTGACAAAGGACTGCTAATTAATTTTGGCTCGACCAGCCTTGAAGTAAAACGATTATTCCGTAAACATTAACCGTAATCCTGAATATCCTTTAATCCGACGAATCCAGATTCAGACAACATTAAAACACACAATATGATACATTTAA
Source organism: Aquipluma nitroreducens (assembly GCF_009689585.1). Taxonomy (GTDB): domain Bacteria; phylum Bacteroidota; class Bacteroidia; order Bacteroidales; family Prolixibacteraceae; genus Aquipluma; species Aquipluma nitroreducens. The sequence continues at coordinate 2,856,341 of NZ_AP018694.1, forward strand.
GCAACATCGACAAGTATTACGATTCGAAGTTTCAACGGACTTTCGTGCTGAAAGCCGTTAATCTGGAAGTAAAAGAAGGTGAATTCCTGAGTATTATGGGACCCAGCGGCTCTGGAAAATCAACGCTGCTAAATATTATCGGACTGCTGGATGCCCCATCAGCCGGCGAATATTCGTTGTACTACAAATCGGTTCTCGACCTGAAGGAAAAAGCCAAGGTTGATTATCACCGTAATTTTATGGGATTCATCTTTCAGGCATACCACCTGATTGAAGAAATGACTGTGTATGAAAACATCGAAACTCCACTGATTTACAAAGGCGTAAAAAGTAAAGACCGACAGGCCATGGTAGCCGATTTGCTCGACCGTTTTAACATGGTGGCCAAAAAAGATTTGTTTCCGCAGCAACTTTCGGGCGGACAACAGCAATTGGTGGGCATTGCCCGTGCTATCATTGGCAAACCCAAGCTTTTGCTTGCCGATGAACCCACCGGGAACCTGCAATCGGTTCAGGGCGAAATGATCATGGAAACCCTTCAGCAACTGAATAACGAGGGAATGACCATCATCCAGGTAACCCACAATGAAAAGTTCGCCGAATACGGCAAGCGCATCATTCGGCTGGAAGATGGAATTATCAGGAAAGACGTTGCAAGCAAAATTGTTTTTTCGATATAAAAATGGTTTGGAACTTTGATTAATCTGGTTAAATGGATATTGCGATTTTTTGAACCAGAATAATCAGAGTCCATCGGTGAATAAAGGTTCATTCAATTATTTGGAAAACAAACGCCAAACAAATTCAAGCCATGCAAAACATTTTCAAATCAACCTATCGGAATTTCGTCCGGAAACCGGCAACCAACCTGATTAATCTTGTAGGATTGGCGGTTAGTTTGGCATTGGTAATTACCCTTTCGGTGTATTCGTATAGCGAACTGACTACTGATAATTATCACAAAAACGGCAAGCGCGTTTTTCTGTATTCAGATGTGAATAATCTACCGCGAATTTATACGCCCGGAGTGCTGAAAGACAATATCGATTTGAGTGTGCCGGGCGTTGAATCGACTGTTCGCATTGCCGGAACCTGGGAAGCGCCTGTATTCCAGGTTGCAGGTAAAGATCCCATCACGTCGGATCTGATTTTTGCCGATGAAGACTTTTTCAAACTCTTTACTTACAAAGTTGTTGAAGGCAATCCGGAGCTGGCACTGAAAGAACCGATGACAGTGGTGATCACCCAAAGCTTGTCGGAAAAGCTTTTCGGGAAAGAAACTGCGGTGGGAAAAAACCTGAAACTGAATAACGAAAACGAGCTTACCGTTAAGGCAGTGATTGAAGATCCAAAGGCCAATTCAAGCCTTTCGTTCAGTGCATTGACATCAATAGCCACACGAAAAGTAGTCATGCCCAACGAGGCCGAGTTTAAGGTGTGGCCATTCTGCCTTTTCCAAACCTTTGTTCTGTTGAAAGAGGGAACCAAACCAGACGAAACGGCCAAAAAGATTGCAGCTCTTTTCCCAAATGAGATGCGCACTAAAGAGTCGGCGGCACAACTAACGCCCATTAAAAAGCTTCACTTTTCGCAATTTGCCTTGTTTAGCGGCAATTACCTGCATTTCGGCGATCAGAAAAAAGTGATGGTATTGTTGCTGGTAGCAGCTTTGGTGCTCATTATAGCACTGGTCAACTTCATCAATATTTCAGCTTCGCAATGGATCGAACGAATCAGGCAAACTGGTGTGCTGAAAGTCAATGGGGCAAGCCGGTCGAACTTGCTTTTTCAGGTTATTTCAGAAGCATTTCTGTTTTTTCTGATCGCATTGTTTTTTGCCATCTTGCTGATTCGCATTTTTACGCCATACATCTGTAGTTACACCGGAATTCAGTTTAATACTGACCTGATTTCTTCGCCCGAATTTTTAGGCATCGCAGTGGCATCAACGCTGGCATTGAGTTTAATTTTCAGCATCATTCCAGGTCTTCGTATTTCGTCGTCAGACGCAATTGACAACCTTCGGCGGGCGGTTGAACTACGCACCAAAAATTCGATTTCAAGCGGAATTCTGGTGACTTCCCAATTTGCTATTGCCATCGTTTTAATTGCTTTCACGGTTTTGGTGCAGAAACAGGTTAACTTCGGAAGCAGTAACCTAGGCATCAATCAGGACAATGTCATCGGAATCAGGTTAACTCCCGAACTGATGGGCAAAAGGGATGTTCTGAAGAAAATGCTTCTTGAAAAACCTTCCGTAGGAAAAATCTCCTTTTCGCAATATTATCCGGGCCAGCCACTTTCGTATTGGGAAACCAAAATGGATGCTGCAGGCGAACCCAAACAACTGAGTTACGACACCTTTGGAGCCGATGCCGGTTTTTTCGAAACAATGGGATTGCAGCTGATTTCAGGACGCCTTTATTCCGAAGATCTTTCGACCGATGCCGATAAAGTGGTGGTAAACGAAAGCTTTGCCCGCGAGAATAAACTGCAAAACCCACTGGGGGTTAAATTTTTCAGCATGAACGGCAGCGTTTGCGAAATCATTGGCGTGATCAAAGATTTTCATTACAAGCCCGTTAATAAGCCTATTTTGCCCTTGGCCATCCGTAACGAACCGTTTGCCTCCTACTGCCTGCTAAACCTTCAGACATCGGATTATTCGGCATTGAACAACACCATTCAGGACATCAAAAAAAGCGCCACTGGGTTGTCTCCTTCATTTCCGGTGGAAATCAGTTTTCTTGATCAAGCTATCGAAAATTTGTATCAATCGGAATTGCAGTTCCGACGCACTTTCTCGCTGTTTGCCGGGTGTGCCATCGTGATTTGTTGCCTGGGCATTTTGGCTATGTCGCTGTTTGCCTGTCAGCGCCGGATCAAGGAAATCGGTATCCGCAAAGTGAACGGAGCGACAATTTCAGAAGTAATGACGATGCTAAACCGCGACTTTGTGAAATGGGTTTTAATCGCATTTTTAATTGCAACTCCTGTCGCTTGGTTTGTAATGAACAAATGGCTCGAAAGTTTCGCCTACAAAACCGAATTAAGCTGGTGGATTTTTGCGCTTTCCGGAGTTTTAGCGTTAGGAATTGCACTCCTTACGGTTAGCTTGCAAAGCTGGAAAGCAGCTACAAGAAATCCGGTGGAGGCGCTGAGGTATGAATAGTTTTTTATTCTTACGGAGCAGGTAACAAAATATTCATAGAAACAAATTATGAAAACAGAGCAACTTAAAATCGCGAAAGCAATCTCTTTCATTGGCCATCCATTGCTGACGATGCCATTATTTGTCGCGGTAATGATGTTTGTATTTGAAGATTTTGAAAAAGCTCTGCTAAATTCAGCATTGATTATTGGGTGTATTTTTCTGCCCTTGTTTCTGCGGATGTATATCAAATCAAGAAATGGAACCTACACCAATTTTGATGTCTCAGACCGGATACAACGCAAAACGCTGTTCACGTTTATTATCCCGTTAATGATTGTTGTAACAGTTATTTCATTCAAGACCAGTGCGGCTTCAAACTTCAGTTTAAGCATATTGTTTGGAACCATACTTGTTTTTATTTCGCAGATTATCAATTTGTTTGTAAAGAGTTCCCTTCATGTATCCCTGAATATTTACCTCTCTGCGCTGGTTCTGACAGCTGATTTCCGAATCGGGATTGCTGTTTTTCTGTTCTCGGGATTAATCGCATGGTCGAGAGTTGCATTGGGACGGCATACCTGGAATGAAGTGATATTTGGTTATTGCATCGGACTTATAATAAGTGCAACGATGCTTTACGCTGAAGGATTTATAAACCAATTAACAAAGCAATAAGCTAAATATCTGATTAATACGAAATTTTGTCAAATAAAGTAAATTCTCGAGATCTAAAAACATGCTTAAACATTACATCAAAATAGCATTCCGGAATCTATTCAGGCAAAAACGACTTGCTCTGATTAATATATTGGGACTATCTATTGGACTCGCTTGTTTCAGCTTGTTTTCGCTGTACACCGTAAATGAGTTTAGTTACGACCGTTTTAACGCCAAGGCCTCGCGCATTTACCGTGTTTACGACTGGTGGTCCTTCAGCGACCGCCAGGGAAGCGAGCCATCATCGGCCACTCCGCTCGGACCAGCCATGAAGCAGGACTTATCAGGCGTAGAAGATTTTGTAAGAATTAAACCTACAGGCGATAAGCTCATTCGTATCGGGAATCGAATCCATACTATCGACGTATCGTTTGCCGATCCACAGTTGTTCTCGATTTTTACATTTCCTCTCATTACAGGAAATACTGCCACAGCTTTGGAATCACCCCGAAGCATAGTACTCACCCGTACTAAAGCCATCCAACTATTTGGCAGAACCGATGTAGTAGGAAGAACCGTTGAAATCAAAAACGGCGATCAGTTCGAACCCTTTGTTATTGGGGCAGTGGCCGAAAACATTCCGGTTAACTCAAGTATTCAATTCGATATTCTTGGTAATTTCGATTACATCCTGAACACTGAATATGGTAGAGCCAGCCTTAGCGACTGGAATATGACCATTGGTATTTCGGTGTACGTACTGCTACACGAAAACAGTAACCTGATGAACGACCCGGCTCGTATATCCGCTTTCAGGCACAACTATTTTCCGGGTGAAACTGAGCGAAATAAAGATGGCAGTCCAACCAACGGGTTTGGTTTTCAGTCATTAACTGATGTTCATACCGGCGTCAACATTGATAAATGGGGAGCCTCCGATCCGAAGAACAGCTGGATACTGATGAGCATAGCTATTGGCATATTAATCATTGCATGCATCAATTTTATCACCCTGGCTATCAGCCGGTCAGCCGGTCGATCAAAAGAAGTCGGAATCAGGAAAGTTACAGGCGGACACCGGTATCAGCTCGTTTACCAATTTCTATCCGAATCGTTATTGCTTAGTCTGATTTCCGCAGTTATTGGATTAATTCTGGCTTATACCCTGTTACCGTTTTTCAACGAACTTTCAGGGCGATCATTGTCGTTTTCATTCAGTCAATATCCTGAAATGATTGGTATTCTTTCAGGAGTAGTGTTGTTGGTTGGATTAATTTCAGGCATTTATCCGGCATTGGCAATTTCCGGATTTCAGCCTTCTGAAGTGCTGAAAAGCAAAGTCCGGTTCTCGGGATCTAATTTTTTCACCAAATCGCTAGTCTCTTTTCAGTTTGTACTTTCCATCGGGCTAATCATCTCAATGATTGTATTTATGCGCCAACTCGGATTTATGCGATCGAAAGACCTTGGCTTTGATAAAGAAAATGTAGTAGCCATAAACACTCAAGACCTTGATTTGCAAAAAGATTATCCGGTTTTCAAACAGTTGTTGAGATCGGAAAGCAGCATATTGGGAGTTACAGGTTCGTACATCGGGCTTGGAAATAACGAAGGCCAGATGGGTCGGAGGTACAAATTCGATACTAAGGAAGAAACCGTTATTGAATATCCGATTGATGCTGAATTTCTGGATGTTTTGGGTATGCAACTTGTCGCAGGCAGAACATTTGATCCAGCAATAGCTTCCGATGCAACAATGTCAGTGGTGGTGAATGAGGCGCTTGTTCACGATGTACTGGGGATCACTCCGGAAGAAGCTCTGGGCAAAGAATTCACTAACAGCAAAGGACCCGACCGAAAAGTGATAATAGGGGTTAGCCGGAATTTTAATTTTGAAGATTTAACCCGAACGGTTCGGGCACAAATGTTTTTGTGTCCGGCTAACTTAAAGCCAAACACTCTCTTTGTGCGTATTAATCCCGGAGATCCGTCGAAAGCACTAACGACAATAGCAGCTGCATGGAAAAACATATCGCCCGAATTGCCAATTAAATATAGTTTTCTGGATCAGAAATTTGACGATTTCTACAAGGAAGAAACGCGTTGGAGCAGAATAGTTAGTTGGGCCGGAGCTATATGTATCTTTCTGGCTTGCATGGGTTTGGTAGGTCTAACCTCTTTGGCTGTAATTAACCGATCGACAGAAATCGGTATCCGAAAAGTAAATGGAGCAAAAATCTCCGAAATATTAACCTTGCTCAACCGCGATTTTGTTCGTTGGGTAGCTATTGCTTTTGTTATTGCCACACCCGTTGCATACTACTCCATGAATAAATGGCTCGAAAGTTTTGCCTACAAAACCACGCTTAGCTGGTGGATTTTTGCTTTAGCTGGGTTCCTGACATTGGGAATTTCACTACTTACGGTTAGTTGGCAAAGCTGGAAAGCAGCAACGAGGAATCCGGTGGAGGCGTTGCGATATGAATAAATTTTACCCCAAACCCCTAAAGGGGCTTAACGAAGAAGCAACATGGGTATAAGAGATCAAGTTTCGATGTTCTACGATGCAAAACCGCACATTTTTGAAAAAGCAAAGATGTTGAGGGAAAATATGACAGAAGCAGAACAAAAACTTTGGGAGCATCTAAAGGGTAAGAAAATGATGGGATTGCGCTTCAGGCCTCAGCATCCTATTGATATTTTCATTGCGGACTTTTATTGTCATCCTCTAAAATTAGTAATTGAGATTGACGGTGGAATACATAAATCTCAAGATCAAAAAGAATATGATATTGGGCGAGAAGCAGAATTGGAACGATGGGGAATTAACGTAATTCGGTTTACGAACGAAGAAGTAGAAAACAGCATTGAACATGTTAAGAATGAAATCGAACAAGAATGTGCAAGGCATAGATCGGAGCTTCAAAGTCCCCTTCAGGGGATCTAGGGGTGTAATTTGTTGGCAAAGCTGGAAAGCAGCAACGAGGAATCCGGTGGAGGCGTTGCGATATGAATAGTCTTGAACTATGATTTGATTGATTATTTGAATACTATGATTTAAAAAATGATAGAAAACAACTATACCAATGATAAATATCCGCTTTCTGATCTGACAGGTAAGGTTATCAAGTGTGCCATTGAGGTTCATAAACATCTTGGTAACGGTTTTCAGGAAGTCATTTATCAACGAGCGCTGGCTATTGAATTTGGTCTTCAGAATATTCCTTTCGAAAGAGAATTCGAAATGCCTGATAAATTTTGGCAGCAAAAGCTTAGAATTTAAACGTGTAATGAAAAAATCATATTCTATCATCAAATCAGACCAATCAAAGTTCAGACAACAGCTACACAACAAAAAACAGAAAATATGAGCATTAAAAACAACCTGTTGGTCAGTTTCAGGCACCTGAAAGCCGACAAAACAAACACACTGATCAACCTTACAGGACTGATCTTTGGGCTGGGAATCGTAGCGGTAATTCTGGTATTTGTGCTGAACGAACTGGGCTACAATCGTTCTTTTGCCAACCGTAACCGGATTTATCGTATCATCAACCAAAATGAAAACGATAATAACCGCTGGGCAAATACTCCTTTTGTGGCGGGCGAAACCGTGGCCAATCAATTTGCTGAAGTGGAAGCATACGTGCATCAATACAACATCGGCAACATGGACGTAAAAAGTGGAGCCGAATTCGTTGAAGAAAAGAACATGCTGTGTACAGAAAGCTCCTTTTTTGATGTTTTTGGGGTGAATTTAATCCAGGGAACGCTTTCTGGATTTGATCAGTCTATGGGAAAAATTGTGCTGGGAGAAACAATCGCCCGAAAATATTTTGGCACTGAAAATCCGGTTGGTAAAGTATTCACTTTACGCAGCAAGGGAGTGGAAAGTCCGATGGAGGTAGTGGCTGTTTTCAAGGATCTGCCACTGAATTCCACGATTAAGGCCTCGATGATTGCCAATGTCGATTTTGGCCTGGAAAACTTGTCACAAAATATCATTTCAGTCGGAGAAAAGCCAAGTATTCAGGAAATGAAAGACTCGTGGAATGGCGGAGTATTTTTCACCAACTATCTTCTCCTGAAAAAAGGGACTTCGGTTGCTGCGTTCGAAACAAAACTGAACCAATTAGGTATTGCACAGTCGGATAAAGACAATAAACTGAATTTCTCGCTCCAGTCGCTAAACGATATTTATTTCGGATCAGATAAAATTGTGGACAACAATCGCGGCGACAAAGGCAACCAATCCATGTTGTTTATTTTGGCTTCGGTAGGATTTCTAATCCTGATCGTCGCCTGCATCAACTACCTCAACCTGACCTCGGCACAGGCATTGACCCAGACTAAAGCGCTGGCCGTGCGAAAAGTGTGCGGTGCGCCACGCTTCGACCTGATCCGGCAAATGGTGCAGGAATCGGTTCTGGTGTCGCTGGTTGCCTTGCCTTTTGCCTTGCTGGCTGGGCATTTCGCATTGCCGTACATCAGTCAGTTGCTCGGAAAATCATACACACTCACCCTTACAAACCAATTTCTGGTCAGTTTGCTTATCCTGATCCTGATTACTGTGGCAACCGGAGCTTTATCGGGTTTTATGGTAGCTGTTAAAATCACATCGTTTAGGCTGGTCGAAACACTTAAAGGACAACATACTTCCGCCGGAAACAAACACAATCTTCGTAAAGCGATGGTGGTTTTTCAGATTTCGGTATTTATTGTGCTGATTGCCGTGATGGCTTTGGTGCAAAAGCAGGTCCATTACGCTTTCAATAAAGACCTTGGAATCGAAAAAGAAGGTTTGCTGCGGGTTTCGCTGGGCGACCACGATTACAAACTGTTTTGTCAGGAAATCAGGAAAAATCCGAATGTGGTGCAGGTGAGCGGGGCATTATGGATTCCGCCCCACAAAGGGAAAATGTATATGTCGATCCCACGGGTTGACAATAAAAGCGAAATGGTTAAAGTAAACGGCCTTTTTGTTGACTATGGGTTTGCCCAGACTATGGGCATGAAATTCGTGATGGGTGCCGACTTCGACGAAGAAAAGAACAACTCGGGTGTTTTGGTAAACGAGGCGGCGGTTAAAGCCCTCGGCCTGAAAGAAATCGTTGGCGAACAAACCGCTTTTGGACCGGTGGTTGGCGTGGTGAAAGATTTTAATATGTACTCGATTCACGAAGCGATTACGCCCATGCTGATTGGACTAGACCCAACCATGTGCCGCGAAATTGCCATTAAAATGCGAACCGAAAACATGCCGGAAACCATCGAATTCCTGAAGCAAACCTGGAAATCGACCGGCGGCACTACCGCGTTCGACTTCGATTTTACAAACGACATGCTGAACCAGATTTATGAGTCGGATATCCGTTTCTCAAAAACCATCGGGCTTTTGGCTGTTATTGCCATCCTGATTGCCAGTCTCGGTTTGTTTGGCCTATCTCTTCTGATCAGCCGGCAAAAAACCAAGGAAATTGGCATCCGGAAAGTGACCGGCGCGCGTATTGGCGAAATTGTACTTTTCCTCAACCGCGACTTTGTAATTTGGGTAAGTCTGGCTTTTGCGATTTCAACGCCCATTGCCTGGTACGCCATGCACCGCTGGCTCGAAAGCTTTGCCTACAAAACACCGCTTAGCTGGTGGATTTTTGCCTTGGCAGGTTTGCTGGCGTTAGGAATTGCTCTGCTGACCGTGAGCTGGCAAAGCTGGAAAGCTGCAACGAGAAACCCTGTGGAAGCGCTGCGGTATGAATAACAAAGAGAGTCAGGGCATCACTTCGAGTGAAACCCTGACTTACAGGAAAGTACAAACATTAAAAATTAGAAGCCATGATGAGTTACCAAATTCGATTAATATTCAGAAATTTCAGAAGAAACCGCAGTTCATTTTTTATAAACCTGATTGGTTTAGCCACTGGTTTTGCCTGTGCGATCCTGATTTTTTTGTGGGTAGCCGACGAAATGAGTGTGGATAAATTTCATGAAACCGATAAGCAACTGTACCAGGTTTTGGAAAATCAGGCCATGTCGCAGGGTATTTTAACTCAAGAATGGACCCCGGATTTGCTAGCACGGAATCTGGCATCCGAATTTCCCGAAATAAAATACGCTGTAGCTGTTTCTCCGGCAAGTATGTTCGGGAATTTTACGGTATCGGCCGACGATAATAACCTGGTAAAAGCAGCCGGGCAGTTTGCCGAACCCAATTTTTTCAAGGCTTTTTCATTCAAACTGTTACAAGGGAATCCGGAACAGGTACTTAGTGATGATAATGCTGTGGTTATTTCCCGGAAGTTAGCTTTGTCGCTGTTTAAGACTACAGAAAGTGTGATCGGAAAAACATTTCAGTGGCAGATACTTAACATCAAAAGAAATGCGGTAGTCTCCGGAATTTTTGAAGGAACTCCTGTTAATTCAACCGCCCAGTTCGATTTTGTATTGGCCTATGAAGCCTGGATTAATTTATCGGAAACTGTTGGACGGAAAATCCATTGGGGAAACCATGCGCCACAAACTTTTCTGGTGTTAAACGAAGGCGCCGATGTAAAAAAGCTGAACAGCGAAATTTCAGGTTATATCAAAACCAAACAAACCGGTTCAAACGTTAGCCTGTTTGCAGTTCCCTACTCACATCGGTATTTACATGCCAGTTACACCAATGGAGTTGAATCAGGAGGACGTATTGAATACGTCAGGTTATTTTCGTTAATCGCCATTTTTATCTTACTCATTGCCGGAATCAATTTCATCAACCTCGCTACAGCCAAAGCCTCCAAACGATTCAGGGAAATTGGCGTTCGGAAGGTTGTCGGCAGCGGACGAAAGGCGCTGATCGGTCAATTTACAGGCGAAGCCGTCATTCTAACATTCCTGGCAACGATTATTTCCATGCTCATGGTTTGGCTTTTCATGCCTCAGTTTAACCAGATAACCGGCAAGCAACTTCATCTGGTATTAAACGCAAGCTTTCTTTTACCCATCGCTGGTATCTGTTTGTTAACCGGTATTTTAACCGGACTTTACCCGGCGTTTTATCTTTCAGGTTTTAATCCTTTATCTATTCTGAAAGGCAAACCCAGCCGCTCTTCCGGAGAAATATGGGCACGCAAGGGATTGGTTGTTTTTCAATTCGGAATTTCTGTTGTTCTCATTGCATCAATGATTGTTGTTTACCGGCAGGTTCAGTTTATTCACAACAAAAACCTGGGCTATCAAAAAGACCACGTCATCTATTTCGCCAAAGAAGGAAATGTGGCGCAAAAACTACCAACATTTATTACCGAAGCCCAAAAGATTTCCGGGGTTGCCAATGTATCGGATCTTTCGTCAAGCCTGGTAGGCAGTCCTTCTACAACCTATGGCATGAGTTGGGAAGGGAAAGACCCGTTGGCTAACATTAATTTCGAAGTAATGAAGGCTGACTTTAACCTGATTGAAACCCTAAATATTGAGTTAGCTGAAGGACGAAGTTTTTCGGATAAATTCGGCGGCGAAAACAGCAAACTAATTTTGAACCAGGCTGCGGTTGACGTAATGGGGCTTAAAAACCCAATTGGGCAAACCGTGAATTACAATGGCCAGCAAAAGCAAGTTATTGGTGTGGTAAAAAATTTCAATTTCCAATCGCTTCACGAAAAAGTTAATCCAATGACTATCTTATACGATCCCCAAAAAACCATGACTGTGATGGTTAAACTTAAAGTCGGACAAGATCAGCAAGCCATTGCCGGGCTTAAAAATCTCTATGCCCGGTTCAATCCTGGCTTTTCATTCGATTATCAGTTTCTGGATGTAGCCTACCAAAAATTGTACGAAGCCGAAGAGCGTGTTTCGGCCTTATCCAAATATTTCGCCGGAATTGGAATCCTCATATCCTGCCTTGGTTTATTCGGACTGGCTGCATACGCTTCGGAACAACGGCTGAAAGAAGTCGGCATCCGAAAAGTAAACGGCGCCCAAATCACCGAAGTTATGGTTTTGCTGAATAAAGACTTTGTAAAATGGGTAGCCCTTGCATTTATCCTTGCCACGCCCGTTGCCTGGTATATCATGAACCGGTGGCTCGAAAGCTTTGCCTACCGAACAACATTGAGCTGGTGGATTTTTGCCCTTGCCGGCTTGCTGGCATTGGGAATTGCGCTGTTGACAGTTTCATATCAATCATATAAAGCGGCTATTAAAAACCCTATAGAAAGTTTGAGGTATGAATAGTTTTCACCCCAAACCCCTGAAGGGGCTTAACATCGTGCAAGCATGAGCATAAGTGATAAAATATCGATGTTCTACTAGAATATTGGGGAATAAAAGTCATCCAGTTTACAAATGAAGAAGTTGAAAAAAACATCACTCATATTCAAAATGAAATCGAACGAATTTGTTCCGAACGAAGATCAGCGCTTCAAAGTCCCCTTCAGGGGATTTAGGGGTGAAACTTGCTGGCAAAGCTGGAAGGCGGCAACGAAAAACCCGGTAGAGGCGCTGAAGTATGAGTAGGAAGAAGCCCCACCCAAACCCTCCCCGAAAGGGAGGGCTTAAAAAAGCCCCCTCTAACTCCGGGGAAGAACTGGGAGCAATAGTTAATGATGGATAAAGGAAATAGTTGTGTACAATGAAAAGACCATTTGACAAATCATAACCATATGAATAATCGACAGAAAAAAGAAAGAAAATTTTGGGATAGGTTTGCAAACTTCTATGACCCTTTCATAGATAAAGTTTTCAGAAAAACATATAAAACTATTCTTGAAAACATTGATTTAGACCTAAACCTAAGTCACAATGTTCTTGAGATAGGAACTGGAACTGGGATTATTCCTTTTTCGATTTGCTCAAAAGTATCTTCTATAATTGCAACAGACATTTCACCCGAGATGGTTCGTATTGCAAATCAAAAATTAAAACAATCAGAAATTAAAAACCTAGATTTCCAAATTCAGGATTCTTATAATTTGACATTCCCAGATAAATCGTTTGACATAGTGATTGCTTCTAACTTATTCCATCTACTTTACGAACCGGAAAAGCCTATAAAAGAGATAAAAAGAGTAATGAAAGACAATGGAATTTTTATTGCCCCGACACTTTGTGTTGGTGAAAATGCCAAAAGCAAAATTATAGCGACAGTAATTGGTTTTATTAGTGGATTTAAGGTTGTTAATAAATGGAGCTTTCAAGATTTTAGAAGCATGTTGACTAATAATGGATTGGTTATTTGTAAAGCCTTGAGGATTGAAGGTAAATTACTAACAGCTTATATGGTAATGAAAAAACAACCATGCACTGCACACACAACAAATATCCGGCTCAAAGTCCCCACTTTGGGGGATTAGGAGTCTCTGGGAAAGCAGCCACACGAAACCCGGTGGAGGCTTTGCGGCATTAGTAAAATATTAAACTGTGATTGAAATTGGTGTTAAAAACGAACTATAAAAATCACTAAAAATTCGCCATGTTAAAGCTCAAAATTATTATCCGAGGTCTTTTCAGACAAAAGTTGAACACAGGCATCATCATTATTAGTTTGGCCATAGGAATGGCATGTGTTAACCTAATTGCCATGTTCATAAACCGCGAATTGAATACCGATGCTTTTCACAAGCAGAAAGAACAGATGTATGCCTTAAGATGCGACGATCTGTTCAACAAAGGCAAAGGTCAACAAACGTATCTATGTAGTGAAGGTTCGGTTGAATATATCAAAGACAATTTCATTCAGGTTGAAGATTACTGCAGAGTGAGTCCAGCTTCAGCACAAAAGGTGGTTGTAAATAATGAAACCTACTATGATCGTCCGGGAGTCATTGCCGCTTCCAAAAATTTCTTCAGTTTTTTCAGTTATCAACTACTGACGAACAATCCAAAAACCTCGTTGGAGGCCGATAATGACTTGGTTATTTCGGAAGATTTATCCCAAAAGTACTTCGGAACAGGCAATGCTGTTGGGCAAATTATAACATTGGTGAATGGCGAAAAAGAAGAACCGATGATCGTAACCGGAGTTTTCAGGAAACCTTTAGAAAATACTCAAATTAGGTTTGATATGGTTCGTCCAGCAAAAGGAAAGAACAGCCGTTGCTTTGTGAGGCTGGCCAGTGGAGCCAATCCGCAGGAACTTGAAAAGATTTTTGCAGCGAACAAAGCTGCCATTCCTTCGATTAACGACGGAACACCCGGCCAATATTCCCTCAAACCTTTTCAGGATACTTATTTCGACACATCACGGCATATAAGCTTCGAAGCCAGCCGTGATAAAACTGATTTGTGGATCGCCCTGATAATCGGGTTGGTGATTATTGGCATTGCATCGTTCAATTACCTCGGATTGGTCAATAATAACCTGATCGAAAAAAACAAGGCTTATGCCGTACAGCGAGTGAATGGCGGATCGAAGTTTGGTTTTGTAATCAATTTTATGACTGAGAGCCTAATTGTGGTTGGCATTTCATTTCTTCTAAGTCTGATTTTGATGCTTTGGATGGTTCCGTTTTTCAATCATTTGACGAGTACAAACATTACATCGGACTTTATCTTTAACCCAAAGCAAATGCTGATTCTGTCTGAGGTTGTTGCAGTTCTCCTAATCATTACCTTATTGTTTGTTGTCTTTCGAATCCGCAAGAACAAATATCTTAATGCCTTAAAACCGGGAGGCAATCAAATAGGTAAACGAGTTCAAATGCCTGCTTTCAATATATTTCAACTAGCCAGTTCTCTTGTGCTCATTATTTTTTCAATCATCATTATCAAGCAAACAAACTATATCACCCAAAAGCCAATTGGTCTCGACAAGCAGGTTTTTGAGGTTAAAATTCCAGCTCAGTATGCCAGTATAGTGTCGGTTTTTAAGGAAGAATTGAGAACTAATTCTTCGGTCGGACTGGTTTCCATTGCAGGCGCATCGCCAGTTCTGGAACACTTCATGTTTTTATTGCACTATAATGAAAATGGTGTTGAAAAAGAGTATTCTCCTTCAGGATTTACCGGAGACGAAAATTACATAGCTACGCTTGGAATCCGGATTGTTGAAGGAAGTGGGTTTTCAGGGAATCCGGAATCGGATAAAAATAAATGCCTGATAAACGAGTCGCTGGCAGCCATGTTTCCAACTCAAAACTTAATCGGGAAAGGTGTGCCTGGTATGGAAAATAAGATTGTGACCGGCATTGTAAAGGATTTTCATTATTCCAGTTTAAAGTCGTTGGTTGAACCTGCTTTAATCGCGTATGATCCGAAAGGACTCCACTTGATGGTGAAAGCCTCAGAGAATCAACTTGCACTGGCACAAGATGCTATTGCTAAAACATGGAAAAAGCTTATTCCTGATTATCCGCTAGATATGGAAACCATTGGAGACCGCTATGAATTTCTGCATCGGGAAAATAAAAAATACCTCCAATTAATTGGAGCCTGTAGTGTTATCAGTGTCTTCCTGTCGATGATCGGCTTATTTGCCATCTCTTTTCAGAGTAGTCGATACAGAACTAAGGAAATCGGCATCCGCAAAGTTAACGGCGCCAAAATATCTGAAGTAATGACCATGCTCAATAAAGACTTTGTAAAATGGGTTGCCATTGCTTTTGTAATTGCGACGCCCATTGCCTGGTACGCCATGAATAAATGGCTCGAAAGCTTTGCCTACAAAACCAACCTAAGTTGGTGGATTTTTGCCCTGGCCGGTTTGCTGGCGCTCGGAATTGCATTACTAACCGTAAGCTGGCAAAGTTGGAAAGCTGCAACGAGGAATCCGGTGGAGGCGTTGAGATATGAATAACAATGAGTCAGGACTTCACTAGAAGTGAAACCCTGACTACACAAAACATTAAAATTTAGAAGCCATGATGAAATACCAGATCAGACTAATATTCAGAAATTTTAAACGAAACCGTAGTTCTTTCTTTATAAACCTGATAGGATTATCAACGGGCTTAGCTTGTGCATTGCTGATTTTTCTTTGGGTGAATGACGAGCTATCCATTGATAAATTCTTTGCAAATGACAGGCAGCTTTTTCAGGTGATGCAAAACACGAAAGGTGCCAATGGTATCGAGACCATTGAGGCTACTCCTGGTCATTTAGCCAAAGCCCTTTCAGAAGAGATTCCGGAAGTTGAATATGCGGTTTCCGTTGTTCCTACTTCCTTCAACATTAGCAAAGGGGTTATTTCAATGGCTGACAAACACATCAAGTCAGTTGGACAATATGTATCGGAAGACTTTTTCAACGTTTTCTCCTATAACATCCTGTATGGCGACAGAAACAAATTGTTTTCAGAAAAAAATGGGGTAGTTATTTCGCGTGAGCTGGCTTTGAAATTATTCAGCAATATCAAAGATGTTGTTGGGAAAACAATCGAATGGAATGCGCAGGATATTAGCGTAACATCTGTTGTCTCCGGCATTTTTGATCTACCATCTGCTCATGCAACCAACCATTTTGATTTACTATTGAATTATAGTTTGTTTGAAGGAGTGAACCCGGGAAAAGGGTGGGGAGATAGCGGTCCCCGAACCTACGTTTTTTTAAAAGAGGGAACTTCGACTAAGTGGTTCAACGACAAAATACAGGACTTTATAAAATCCAAAGATAAAAATCTGAGTGTTACTTTGGTTGCTCAACGCTATTCTGACCGTTATCTGAAAGGGCTTTATGAGAACGGCAAACCAGCAGGTGGAAGAATTGAGTATGTAAGGTTGTTCTCACTGATTGCGATTTTCATATTAATTATTGCCTGCATTAATTTTATGAATTTGTCCACGGCGAGGGCATCAAAAAGAATTAAAGAAGTTGGGATCAAAAAAGCGATTGGAGCCGGACGAAAATCATTGATTCTCCAATTTATCGGGGAGTCGATGATAATGACTTTTTTATCCTTGGGTTTGGCGCTTATCCTTGTTCGCCTTTTTATGCCAACGTTTAATAACCTTACCGGAAAGTATTTAACACTCGCTTTCGATATGCGCTTTATTCTGATCGCTTTGGGTATCACCATCCTGACTGGCCTTTTTGCCGGTAGTTATCCGGCGTTGTATATCTCCCGTTTTATGCCCGTCGATGTTTTAAAAGGTAAACTTGAAGTTTCTTCCGGGAGATTCCGGGCACGAAAAGGATTGGTTATTTTTCAGTTTGCAG
Source organism: Aquipluma nitroreducens (assembly GCF_009689585.1). Classification (GTDB taxonomy): domain Bacteria; phylum Bacteroidota; class Bacteroidia; order Bacteroidales; family Prolixibacteraceae; genus Aquipluma; species Aquipluma nitroreducens. Next base: position 2,873,283 of record NZ_AP018694.1, read on the forward strand.
CTTCGGTGATCTTGATTGTTTCGGTTTTGGTTGTTTTTGAACAACTGGCATTTGTACAGTCCAAAGATCTGGGGTATAACCGGGATCAGGTGATCTATTTCAGTGCACCTAAGATGAGTCCCGCAACCTTGTCCGAGATCCGAAATATTCCCGGCGTTCTCAATGCGGCCGGGGGGAACATGCAGGCTGGCTCACCATTGGGAGGTACTTCAGGCATTGCCTGGAAAGGGAAAAACCCCGATGACCAAACCTTTTTTTCTGTCAAATGGGTTAGTTATAACCTGATTGAGACTCTGGGGATGGAAATGGCAACGGGGAAAGCCTTTTCTGAAGATTTTGGGTCTTCGAACCAGGTTATTTTTAATGAAACTGCAATTAAGGTGATGGGGCTGACTGATCCTGTTGGCCAGAATATTTCAGTTGAAGGCGAAGAAATGCAGATTATTGGGGTAGTCAAAGATTTCAATTTTGAGTCGCTCTATGAAAAGGTAAAACCTTGTGTCCTTTTCGTAGCACCAATTCAGTATGCACCAAAGGCTTCAGTGAAAATCAAGGCCGGAATGGAAAAGGCAACAATCGAAACCCTCAGAAAAATTTACCAAAAACAATATCCGGGGCAGGCTTTTGATTTTAAATACATGGACGATGACTATCAACAGTTATATGTAGCTGAACAACGCGTTTCGGCGCTCTCCAAATACTTTGCCGGACTGGCTATCTTGATCTCATGTCTTGGGCTGTTTGGGTTGGCTGCCTTTTCCGCAGAAATCAGGACAAAAGAAATAGGGATTCGAAAGGTTATGGGATCAAGCACAACAGAAATTGTCAAACTATTATCAGGCGATTTTACCCGTCTGGTGGTTATTGCCATTGTTATTGCACTTCCATTAGGTTACCTGATTGTCAATCGCTGGCTTGAAAGTTTTGCCTACCATATTGACTTGAGATGGTGGTATTTTGCCGGAACTGGTTTGATAACAATGTTAATTGCCTTGTTGACGATTGGAATGCAAACGATGAAAGCAGCCACGAGGAATCCGGTGGAGGCATTGAGGTATGAATAGCTAACTATTTTGTATAAAAAACAATGCAAAATGCAACGGAAGGAAAAATAATGCGTCTTTATATCCGACAGCCTCATTTAAACAATTAAAAGACTTGCTGTGAAAATTTTGACTACTATGAAAATGTTCTCATTCGTTGCAATGATCATATTCCTGTTTTCGCTGAATGGATTTGCGAAGGATGACCAGCCAACCATTACGAAAACTTTTGAAATGAAAGAGCCTGGTTCGCTCAATGCATCATCTTCGGGTGGAGGTGTAACTGTTCAAACACACGATCAACCCCAGGTAGTTATACAGGCATTTGTGCGAAAAAACAATAATCTTTTAGCGCCAAATGACCCTATGGTAAAAGAAGTTCTGGAAGCATTCGATGTGAATTTTTCAAAAAACGGTTCAGCCGTCACTGCAATTGTTGAACGCAAGATGCGTATGAATTTCTGGAACAACTTAGGTATTTCATTAACTATTATTGTTCCGAAGGAAATGTCGTGCAAGGTTTCGTCAAGCGGCGGTGGTGTAAAAATTTCAGGAGTGAAAGGAACGCACGATTTTTCGAGCAGCGGTGGTGGCGTACACCTGGAAAATGTAAGTGGTACCACTGAAGCCAGATCTTCGGGCGGTGGTGTGCATGTGACGAACCAGAACGGAGATGTTCGTTTAAGTTCGAGCGGAGGCGGTGTAACCATAGAAGATGCCCAGGGAAGCGTTTTTGCCCAAAGTTCAGGTGGTGGCGTTAGCCTGAAGAATATCAAAGGAAATGTAGAAGCCAGCAGCAGTGGTGGCGGAGTAAATGTTTCAGGAGAATGTGGTTCGGTAAAAGCTAAATCCAGCGGTGGTTCTGTTCATGTCGACATCAAAAACCTAAGCAAGAATTTAACCCTTGAATCGAGCGGTGGCGGAGTTGACGCACTCATTCGCAATGGCAAAAATCTTGGTCTCGACCTGGATTTGCAATCCGATAGGGTAAATATTGACCTTCAGAATTTTTCAGGAAAAGCGGAGAAAGACCGTGTAAAAGGAACGATGAATAAAGGCGGAATTTCTGTTTATATGCATGCCTCCGGAGGAAACGTAAATGTTCGGTTTGAAGAGTAGAAAGGTCTCGAAAACCTGACTTACAGTACATCTCTGAGTTCGTGGAACTTTTTACTTTGCTGAGCGCTGGTATTGTTGTTAATTGAACGCCTAAATCTTAATACTTTTAATGAAGAAATCCGCTAGAAGAAGCTTGTTTGGAAGAATTATACATCAAAAAAAGCGAAGAATCATGATTTATCGATTCTTCGCTTTTTCTGTTTTTTGACCTTACTTGCGAATATCCTATCCAAAGAATGTCGATAAAATAGGCCTCATTGGATGATAATTCTTTACTGGTCACTGAGCCTGATCACTTTCTCCTCAGGCTTTTTCCCACTGTTCTTTCATCAATTTCACTGCGGCGGGTAAGGTTATTTTTGAATCGCCAACAGATCCACATTCGAAACTCACGTAATCCTGATAAGCGATTTCTTTCAGACCTCGGAATCCATTGATGTAATTATCAGCTTCGCCGTCTTCTCCCGGCATTTTACGCCGTTTGCGGCTTGCAATGTGCACATGGTGCAGGTAATCACCAGCAGCCAGAAATGCGGCACGGTCGTTGGTTTCTTCCCAGGTCATGTGCCAGAAATCGCCCATAACGGCTGCTCCGGCTGAATTTACATCGCGGATAATGGATGCACCATCGGCTACCTGTCGGCAGAAATAGCATTCCTGACGATTCAACGGTTCGAGCAAAATGCGGGTTTTATGCTGAAGCGCAAAGTCTCCCAATTCTTTCATTTGCCCAAGCAAAAGTTCCCGGGCTTCTTTGTCGGGCAACGATTTTTGGTTGTTGAAAGCGGGGACGAAAATCAAACCAGTTGAACCAAGCGCTCCGGCAGCTTCGATGATAACCTTCATCGAGTCCATGCATTTTTTCTGAATGGCTAGATCGTCGGCAATTAGCCAACCTTCGAAACCGGCACATATTGCACTGGTTTTGATGTTTCGGTTTTGCAGGGCCTTTTGTATTTCTTCCACTCTTTTTTCAAGTCCGCCACCCCAAGGTTCAAAACCGACAATTCCCAACGACTCCATGAAATCGAGCTTTTCGGCAAGTGTTTTACCCGGGGCAACTCCTTCCTGACATGAAATCTTTAATTGAACTGTTTTATTTTGTGAGGAGTTTGATTCGCCCTTGAAAGAAGAGAACAGGCCGCCTGATGCTGCTAATGCAGCACCAGAAACGGCAGTTCCTAAAAAAGATCGTCTGTTAAGCGGCATACCTTATCGTGTTTGGTTTCCCTGTGGCGTTCCTGCAATGTGAATAAATTCGGGCAGTTTAAATTCTTTTCCTGCACCGTATCCTTCTTTGGCGGCAGCCATGCTTTTGGTCATATCAATATCTTTCGGCATAAGATCGAGCGGCGAAGCAGTCATTTCGTCCCAAGTAACTTTCTTTCCGGAGTAAGCCGATTCACGCCCCATGATGGCAGCCATGTTGGCAACAGCCGTTTCAGATGCCTGTTCAATCGGTTTTCCGGCACGGATATGGTTAATCCAGTTCACGTGTTCCAAGGTGTATGGGTCGGTCTGTTTGAACTTGGTTTTTTCAGCTTCGTAGTCGAATTTCCATATTTCGTTGCCTTTCAGGTCTTTGATAATATGCCCGTCGGAAGTCCATGAACCTTTCGTACCCTGGATAAATTCCCAAACGCCACCCTCTGTTCCGTTGATCTGGCGGCAGGTGCTGTGAATGTGAATACCATTTTCCATTTCAAAATCGACACTGAAATTGTCGAACTGGTTACCGGTAACACGGCGCTGGCGTGAGCCGAATCCCAATGCTGATTTTGGTTTCAAGCCCGAAAACCAAGTGAATACATCCAGGTTGTGAACGTGTTGTTCAACAATATGGTCACCTGAAAGCCATCCCCAGTTTACCCAGTCGCGGATCATCCATTCCAGATCCGACCATTGCGGGTTGCGATCTTTGTACCAGAGCATACCACCACACCAGTAAACCGTTCCACCGGTTATTTCACCGATAGCTCCGTTCATGATTTGTTCGTACGAAGCTACATAATCGCGCTTATGGTGGCGTTGCGTGCCGGTTACCACGCATAGCCCTTTTGCTTCGGCTTGCTTGGCTGTGGCTACGATGGTGCGGTAACTTACCGGATCAACGCAAATCGGTTTTTCGAGGAAGCAATGTTTGCCTTTTTCAACTGCATACTTGAAAATTTCGGCGCGGAAATTGGGTGGTGTAGCGGTAATAATTACGTCCACATCGCTGTCAATAACTTTTTGATAAGCGTCGAGTCCCACGAATTTTTTGTCGGCTGCAATGTCGATATTTTTCTCTTTTTTCAGATTTTCAGCTAAACTTTCCAGACGGTCAGCGTAAGTATCGCCTAAAGCAACGATAGTAACATTATCGGCCGCGTTGAGGAAATTAAACGCTGCGCCAGAGCCTCGTCCGCCACAGCCAATTATCCCGGCTCTCAGCGGTTTGCCATCTGCAGACTTATCAACCAGATTAGGTAAGTAATAAGAGCCTGACTCTTTGAGAGGCTGTACTTTTGGAGTACTACTGCTACACGATGCTAAAGTTGCAACTCCTCCTGTACCAATTGCGCCCAATGCCCCGGCTAAAGCCGAGCTTTTCAGGAATGAACGTCTGTCAACACCTTTTTTCATAATAGATAAATTTAAAAATTAGGATAATCAGTTTATTTATTGAACTTTAATTGAATTGTCTGGCTCACAAACAACCCTGAACCCGATGGCTTTAACATCGGAATACCACCAGATGCTTTTAGGCTGTTGCGGGTCGGTTTTCAACCAGGCGTCGTGCTGGCTGTGGCTGCGGGCGGCAGCACGTACGTCGGCTGCATCCGAAGTATAATTGCCTCCGCGTACCACCCATTCCTCACCCTCGGTTACGAGTGGATTATTTACTTTCCCGCTGTTTTTTGCATAAGCGTCGGGGGTATAGCGGTCGGCACAGTATTCCATTACGTTACCCAGCATATTTTTCAGGCCGAATGGATTAGGCTTAACCTCTTCAGGCAAATGCGTTTTGCCTTTACCATTGTTTTCATAAATGATGTACTGCGAAATCGGTTCAGTTTCAGGGCTAGAGATTTTTCGCCATAATCCTTTGTTGGAGAATTTATTTGGTTTACCGTCAAAGAAATACGGTGTTTCTGTGCCACCGCGTGCTGCATATTCCCATTCGGCTTCTGTAGGCAGGCGGTATTTTTTGCCGGTTTTCTTCGAAAGCCACTGGCAGAAGGTTTCCGCTGCATAATGGGTCATGGTGATTGCCGGGCGATTGCCAAATCCCCAGTTTTGGTCAGGTCGCCCGTAAGGCGGGGTTGGGCCGGAAATGGCATCCACGTTCGGGTTGCTGTTGTTGGCATAAATTTGTTCAGGTGGGGTGCGTCCTTCGCTCATTGTGTTCCCGTAAAAGGCCCAGTACTCTTCCCAGGTTGTTTCCACTTCGGCCATAAAAAATGGGCTGACCGTAACCTTGCGCACCGGAGATTCGTCGGGCTGGTGGAAAGGTTCTTTTTCGGGGCTACCCATGTTGAAGGTGCCGCCTTTGATAGCAATCATTTTGAACGACACCGGTGTACCTGGAATCTGCTCGGTGTAGTCGGCAAATGTTGTTACGCTGGCTGGTTGTTCAAAAATGGCTTTCAAACTGTCGGTACCGTCGTTTTGTCCCGGTATGCCGGTCATCTTGCCATGTTTGTATTTCGGGTTATAATGTCCGGCGTCGAGGTGACAACTGATGCACTGCAAATCCAGTTTTTTCTCGTTATTTTCGTAGTAAAGGTGGGCAGCTATGCCTGCGTCCACTAAATCTTTCGGGAACAGGTTCTGGTGGCAATGCTTGCATGATGCATTCGGAATATATTTTACGGCATGTTCCAGTTCCGACTTCATCTCCCAGTTAAATTCAGCCGAATCTTTGAAAAGGTAACCGTAAAGATCGTTTATACCAAGTTTAGTTTTTGCCAGAAGGTAGCCTTGTCCTTTGGGCGGAAGGTGACATTCGACACAATGAACCTTGATTCCGCTTTTGTTGTCGAAGTGAGACGACAATTTCCAGGACTCGAAAACGTGTGGATGAACATGGCACGCGGCACAAGACTCGTCGGTTGAAGTATATTCAATCACTTTATTTCCGGAAATGGTAATCAGAATTCCTACAACGAATGCGCAGGATAATAGGAGGAAGAGATGTTTACGAAAGAAATCTCCTGTCTTTTTTAGCATAGATGGTTTAGTTTTTATTAATACAGCATTTTCATGTTATTCAAAATTAATAAAAATTAGGGCATGGCAATAGCCTGTTTTATTTCAAGAGCCAGTTGGGAACAATATTCCATGATAAAAATAGATTTGTCCATATGCTGGATGACTATAAAGCAAAATTTGATGGAATCAACCGGGAGTTTATTTCCTTAAAATCGCATCAAAAAACAAATATTGGGAAGTCATTGTTCATACTCTGAAAAGGAATATATCTTTGAGCTTGTCAAAACAAATAAACCAACAACCATGAATCTGGAACAAATAGCTGCAAAATTTCAATTGGAAGGAACTGTTGATCGGGTTGAACCGATGGGAGAGGGGTTCATCAACGATACTTTTATTATTCGAACAAAAGAACGCGAAACGCCTGATTATCTTCTTCAGCGAAAAAATAAACGGATTTTCCATCCCATCCCTGCAATGATGGAGAACATCGAGAAGGTTTGCGCCCATATTAAAAAGAAAGTCTCTGAAAAGAATGGAGATCCGATGCGTGAAGCCATGACCGTTGTTCGGGCAAAAGATGGGAAATTGTATTTTCAGGACGAGGACGATGAATTTTGGGCCGTTTGTGTGTTTATTAGCGACACCGTTGCCTATCAATCGGCAAAAACTCCCGAATTGGCTTTTCAGGGTGGAAAAGGGATTGGGTTGTTTCAGTCGATGGTTTCCGATCTGAAAGAGCCGCTCACCGATATTTTGCCCGGATTCCATAATATCCGTTATCGCTTTAACCAGTGGGATGCTGTGTTGGCCAAAGATCCGGTAGACCGGAAGGCAAAACTGTCCAGCGAAATTGCCTGGATTGAAAGTCGCCGCGACAACATGCTCGACTTCTGGAAACTGGTTGAATCGGGTGAAATTCCGACTAGGGTCACTCATAACGACACTAAAATCAATAATATTTTGTTTGACCTGAATGGTGAAGTTTTGTGCGTCATCGATTTGGATACTGTTTTGAATAGCACTTGTCTGAACGATTTTGGCGATGCTATGCGTTCGTACACCAATACCGGCGCGGAAGACGATGAAAATCTGGATGCCGTTTCGTGCGATATTTCGATTTTTGAAGGTTTTACTAAGGGCTATCTTTCGCAGGCAAAAAGCTTCCTGACTGATAAAGAACTGGAATACCTTGCTTTTTCGGCAAAATACATCACTTATGAACAGGTTCTGCGTTTTCTGATGGATTACATTGATGGCGACAAATATTATAAAATCAAAAGTCCGGATCACAATTATCAACGAACCGTGGCCCAGTATAAACTGCTGACCAGTATGGAGGAACAATACGATGAAATGTGCCGGATTGTGCGCACTGTTGCTGCTGAGTTGGATTAATCAGCATGCAGAAGCCGACAGTTACAAAACAAACATTCAAACCCCGGAGAAATCTGAATTAAAAAACGAAACAATGAAAGTCCATCAAATACTCGAAGGTTTTTCAAATCCGCCGCTGGAACTGATTTCCGAGACGCTCGATCTGGAAATTGAACCTCTAAAACTTGACGTGGTGAACTGGGAAGATTTTCCCTATCACCCTGAAGTAACTGTGCAAATTGCATACAACGAGGAGGAACTTTTTCTTCAGTATCAGGTTTCTGAGCAATCGGTTAAAGCCGAAGTTACAAAAAGTAATGGCCGGGTTTGGACAGATAGCTGTGTTGAATTTTTCCTTTCGCCAGACGGGAATGACGAATATTACAACTTTGAAATGAATTGTATTGGTACGGCCTTATTGGGCTTCCGAAAGAAAGGTGATGCTACGGTTCATGCTTCGGATGAACAAATTACTTCTATTCGCCGGATTTCATCGCTTGGAAGTTCGGCTTTCCCGGAGTTGAAAAAACAGACTGAATGGCAGATTACGGTTGCAATTCCTTGGCAAGTATTCTTTAAACACAACCTAAAACCAGCTTCAGGAACAAAAATGCGCGGAAATTTTTATAAATGTGGCGACGAATTAAGTGTTCCTCATTTCGTTTCGTGGACCAAAATAAAAACCGAAAAACCGAGTTTTCATAATCCTGAATTTTTTGGTGGACTGGAGCTCGAGTAGCAAAGAGCATGGAGCAGTGGACAAAGAGAATAGAGGAATAATTTTTCTATCATTGTATTCCTGAAACTGAGAGAGAAAAATGAAACTGACCGATGATCTTTTAATAGTTGGTATTAAAAAGGATGATTATGCTTGTTATAATCAGCTTTTTATGCGCTATTACAGTCGGCTTTGTGCATTTGTTTTTAACCTTACACAAAATTACAGTGCTTCCGAAGACGTTGTTCAGGAGCTTTTTATCAGGCTGTGGATTCAACGCGGAAAGCTTGAAATTAAAGAAAGTACTTCCGGGTATTTATATCGTGCCTCAAAGAATGCCGCCCTCAATTACCTGCGTGCCGAAAAAAGCCGCCAGAAATCAATTCAAAATATGCCGGTCCAGGAATGGCAAATAGATGAAGATCAGATAGAACAGATCGAATTCAGTGTCGCACTAAACAAGTGCATCGAACAATTGCCCGATCGGAGTCGCGATGTGTTCATGAAAAGCCGATTCGATGGCCTCAGGCAACAGGAAATATCTGACCAATTAGGTATTTCGGTAAAAACCATCAAAAATCAAATCTGGAAATCGTTGCAATTTCTGAAAGCCTGCCTCGAACTGCATGAAGCGTTTGAGCATGGGGCATAGGGCAAGGCGCAAAGAGTTGGGTGAACGAAGACGGAAGATCGGAATACTGCTGGAACTGTAATGTCAATCAGTCATCCCGATGAATATCTGGATCTCATAATTATTGACTTCAACGATATTTTGTTCTGCCCCAAATCCTTTTTTCAAAAAAGTACAACTCCAATAGGACCTTTTCTGTTTTGATGTGTCAGCAATGTAAATAAACCGAAAAATGGAAGAGCAATTTCCGTTAGGAGAACATTTGGTTGATCATTTGCTAAATGAGGAGCAGTCTTCAGCGGCAGATTCTCTGTTGAATGAATGGCAAAAGTCCAATCCTGAAAACATGAATGAATTTGGGAAGTATCAAAAAATATGGAATGCAACCGCTGACGTTTTAACCCTCCAAAAATTTGACTCCGAAAGAGCCTGGAATCATGTTGATTCGACACTAGAAACCCTAAAAACACGTACCAGACGACTTAAAAATATTGTTTTGGTTGTTTCTGGGATGGCTGCCTCGCTGTTAATTTTCTTAAGTCTTTCATTTTATACCGACTTATTTTCAACTTCAGGAGCAACTTTATCTATGCGCACTACTTATGGAAGCCGCTCCGAAGTGGTTCTTCCTGATGGCTCAATCGTAAAACTCAATGCCGGATCGAATCTTGATTATCATTATGATAAAATTAACCAAACCCGAAAAGTTGATTTTAGTGGGGAAGCATTTTTTGAAGTTGCCAAAAGCAAAAAACCTTTTGTGATTGAAACATCAGATGGATTGAAAGTGAAAGTTTTGGGAACCAAATTCAACTTGAGTACTTATCCGGAGGACCGAATGGCACAGACATCATTGTTTGAAGGAAAAGTTGAACTGAGCCAGAAGGGATCTCCTAGTTTGATCCTGGAACCTGGGCAAATGGCTATATTGGATAAAAAATTGAACGAAATAAAATACACCGAAGGTGAGATCTCACATACAACCAGTTGGATGCAAAACAAGTTGTATATGGAAAACATGTCGCTTCATGAGGTGTGTACTAAGCTTGAACGGTGGTATGATGTTAGGATTACGCTTGTTAGCAGTGATTTGGGAGAAAAAATTCATTACACTGGAGTATTGAAAGAACAAACGGTTTTAGATGTTTTGAATGCGCTTTGTCATCTGAGTTCTATCAGTTATAAACTTAATGGAAAGGAAATAACAATATCGGGAAAATAGCGAACCTATATCTCTTAATAAAAAACGGAAGATGTTTCAGCATCTCCCGTCAGTTTTTTAGATAATAAATTGAATGCTACGAACATTCAATTGAGTAATTAACTAATTGCACTACAAATTTATGAAAAAAATTTATGAATCAGGGGGAGGCATATGTCTCATTCCCAAAAAGCTCTTGTTGGTTATGAAACTAACTGCCTTTTTTATTGTGGTTCTAACGATGCAGGTTACGGCAACAGTTTATTCTCAGAATAAGAAGTTGTCATTGAACATGCAGGGAAACTCCATAAAGGAAGTGCTTCAGCAAATCGAAGCCCAGTCGGAGTACCGTTTTATTTACGAAAACGAGAAAGTGAATCTCGATACCAAAGTAAGTATCCGGGTAACCGACGAAGTGGTTGATAAAATTCTGAAACAGTTATTTGAAAAGGATGGCATCAATTATTCGATAACGGATAATAACCTGATTTTGATTAATCCTTCCGAAAGACAGATGAAAAGTATTGGGAAAGAATCAATCAATTTACAACAGCAAAAATCCATTTCGGGTAAAGTTACCGATTATACAGGAGCAACCTTGCCCGGAGTTTCAGTACTTGTGAAAGGTACAACTAACGGAACTATAACTGATGAAAATGGGAATTATTCGCTTTCTAAAGTTGCTGATAATGCAATTTTGCAGTTTTCGTTTGTGGGGATGAAATCACAGGAAATTTCAGTTGGGGGTAAAGCAATCATTAATGTTGCTCTTATGGAAGAAGCTATTGGAATAGAAGAAGTTGTTGCTGTTGGTTACGGGGTTCAGAAAAAAGCTAATCTGACTGGATCGGTTGACCAGGTGACCAGTGAGGTTTTTGAAAACCGTACAATGGCCAATCTTTCTCAAGGATTGAAAGGCGTTATGCCCAATCTGAATATCCGTTTAATGGATGGTAAACCTAACCAATCTCCAAGTTATAATATCAGAGGAACCACCTCTATTGGACAGGGTGGTAGTGCATTAATTCTTATTGATGGTGTAGAGGGTGACCCTAGCTTATTAAACCCAAACGATATTGCTAGTGTTTCTATGCTTAAAGATGCTGCTTCAGCCTCAATTTACGGTGCGAGAGGAGCTTTTGGAGTAGTACTGATTTCCACTAAGAATCCGACAAAGGGCAAAACAAGTGTGACCGTTACGTCAAATTATTCAATTAAAAGCCCGGTAGCGACTCCGGATTTTGTTACTGACGGTTATACATGGGTAAAAATGTTTTCAGAAGCTTTTTTGAATGGAGATGGTTCTTTCCCACAGAACATTAACAAAACCCAGAAGTTTTCGCAGTCTTACCTCGACGAGTTCAAAAAACGATCTGAGTCTGGACAGCCGTATAATCAAGTAGAGGTTGATCCGGTTACTGGTGAGTATGTATATTATGGCAGTACTGATTGGTATGGATTGCTTTATAAAAAGACAACCAGTTCAACAGAAAATAATGTTACTGTTAGCGGAAGTAGTGAGAAAGCTTCCTATCTGGTTTCTGGCCATTTAAATACTCAAAATGGACTATTTCGCTACAATACTGATGATTATAATCTAAAAAACTTCCGGGCCAAAGGATCAATACAAGTATTCCCATGGTTTGTAGTTGATAATAACACCGATTATTCTGAGTCGAATTATCACAACCCTTTGAATGTTGGTGAAGGAGGTGGTATTTGGAGGAATATTGGTGATGAGGGTCACCCTTCAGGCACATTGTTCAATCCCGACGGTTCTCTGACAATGGTTGCTGCATATAATGTGGGCGATTTTTGGTATGGGAAGAATGGAATTGATACTAAAAAGAGAGTAGTCAAAAATACCACTGGGTTTACATCCACTTTCTTTAATAATAAGTTTAGAGTAAAAGGGGATTTTACTTTTCGGAATACAATTAATAATACGACACAGAGACGTGTTCAAGTACCCTATAGTTCAAAACCAGGAGTTACTGCTTTTGTTGGAACTACAACCAATGATCTAAGTTATGACAAAAGGGAAACTCAGTATATTGCAACTAACCTTTACTCAGAGTACGAAAATAAGTTTAAGGATGCGCACTATTTAAAGTTTTTGGTTGGCTATAATTATGAAGAATCGACTTATCAGAGACTTGCAGTGCAAAGAAACGGTATTATTTACGAAGATGCTACAGACCTTAATTTAGCACTTGGTCAATCAATAACCACAGGGGGTGGATGGGAAAAATGGAATATACTTGGAGGTTTCTCTAGGTTGAATTATTCATTTAAAGACCGATACTTGATTGAGGTCAATGCCCGTTATGATGGTTCTTCCAAATTTCCCTCAACCCAGCGATATGCTTTCTTCCCATCAATATCTGGAGGATGGCGCTTGTCAAAAGAAGCTTTCTGGAATGTTTCGCCAAAATTTCTGTCTGATGTGAAACTCAGGGCTTCCTATGGATCATTAGGAAATGGGAACATTAACTCTTACATCTATCAAGAGCAATTTAGTATTGCTCAGTCCTCAAACATACTTAACGGTGTAAAACCTCCATATACAAGCACCCCAAGCGTTCTTCCTGACGGAATTACATGGGAAACATCAACCACTACAGACCTTGGTCTGGACTTTTCGATGTTTGATAACCGCTTAAGTTTTGTTGGCGATATGTACGTTCGTAATACCACCAACATGTTTACGATTGGGTTAACTCTTCCTGCAACTTTTGGAGCAACAGCACCCAAGGGTAATTATGCCGATTTACTTACGAAAGGTTGGGAAGTTTCGGTTTTATGGCGCGATAAATTCAAGCTTGCTCAAAAACCATTCAACTATGATATCAGGTTAACTCTTTCAGACAACACCGCAAAGGTTACACGATACAATAATCCAGACAAACTACTTTCTGATTATTATGAAGGACAGGTTATAGGAGAAATTTGGGGTTATGAAACAGAAGGATTTTTTACAGACCAGGCTGACATTGACTCGCACGCGAAACAAAGTCCTCAAATGAGGGCATCCCCAACAAACATCTGGTATCCTGGAGACATAAAGTTGAGGGACTTAAATAATGATGGATTTATCAATATTGGTGCAAATAAGGTATCAGATCCAGGCGACCGTAAAATTATTGGGAATAGCTCTCCGAGATATACTTTTGGGATAAATCTTGGTGCCGATTGGAATAATTTCTTTGTTTCAACATTCTTTCAAGGGGTTGGAAAACAGGACTGGTACCCGAGTACTGAATCTGAGTTTTTCTGGGGGCAATACAATAGACCATATAACAACATACCTAGTTTTCATCTTGGAAATATGTGGACGCCCGAAAATACTGACGCTTATTTCCCAAGAACAATGTCTCGTGCTGCAAGCAATGCAACCACAAGGGAGCTTGGAGTTGCTCAAACCAGATATTTACAGAACGTTGCCTATATAAGGATGAAAAGTTTTCAATTTGGTTATAGCATACCTAAAAATTTGATTTCTAAGATCGGTGCGAATGAAATAAAGGTCTATTTTTCAGGTGAGAATCTTTGGTCATGGTCTCCTCTTTATAAGCTTGTAAAACATATTGATGTAGAGAATACAGGGCCGTCTGATCAGCTCTTTACGTCTAGTAATGCAGGTGATGGTTATAACTATCCGATGTTAAAAAGTCTGTCATTTGGATTATCCGTAGCATTCTAACCAATTCTTAAAATTTACTATTATGAAAAGATATTTTTTACTAATTTTCCTTATAGCTACCCTTTTTACTAGTTGCGAATTGGAACAGGAACCGGTATCTACAGCTTCAAAATCGTCTGTTTTTGGCAGCCAGCAGGGATTAGATTTATATGCCAATTCATTCTATTCTATATTGCCTGGTCGATCAACAAATCTGGACGCCATGTCTGATTATATGGCGGTTAAATCAGTTTTTACATTTGTTCAGCAAGGTGCTTTCACATCAACGTTAAGCACTGGGTGGACATGGACTGACTTAAGGAATATTAATTACTTCATTGCAAATTGTAAAGATCCCAAGGTTGCTCTTGATGTTCGGAAAAATTACGTTGCAATTGCCAAGTTTTTCAGAGCTTACTTCTATTTTGAAAAGGTAAAACGATTTGGTAATGTTCCTTGGATTGGAAAACCACTTGATATATCAGACGAAATTTTGTTTGGAGGACGTGATCCGCGCACTTTAGTTATGGATTCTGTTCTATCCGACATCGACTATGCCTGCGCCAATATTAAATCAACAGTTGACCCAACACGCAGTCTAGTTACCAAATATGTGGCTTATGCCCTAAAGTCAAGGATTTGTCTTTTTGAAGGAACATTCAGAAAATATCATACGGAGTTGAACCTTCAAAATACAGCTTCTAATTGGTTGAATAATGCCGCAACTGCGGCTCAGGCAGTAATGGATGCCGGAATTTATTCGATTTATACAGCCGGAGGTGCGGGTAAATCATATCGGACTGTATTTACAAATGGTACTCCAGTCAACGAAGTAATGCTTGCCGCGATTTGTGACCTTCCATTATCCGTTCTTAATGATGCAAACTGGTATTGGACCAGTGGAACCTATGGTGACAAGGCCAGTTTTACAAGAACATTCATCAACACTTACTTGAATCTTGATGGAACTCCATTTACCAACAATCCTGATTATCAAACCATGGTATTCAAGGACGAAGTTAAAAACAGGGATTTAAGGCTCAAACAAACCATCCGTCTTGGTGATTACAAAAGAACAAGCGGTGGGGTACAGGTTCCGGCCCCTCCTTTGTTTTCCTATACATTCACGGGTTATATGCCAATTAAATGGACCCTCGATGATATGTATTATGATACAAGAGATCTAAACATCAATTCCATTTCTGAATTCCGTTATGCTGAAGTGTTATTGAATTATGCTGAAGCAAAAGCTGAAGAGGGAACTCTGACTGACGCAGATTGGGCAAAAACTGTTGGTGTTCTTCGTACCAGGGGCGGTATTACTGGTGGAATATCTTCCAAGCCTACTCTTGTTGATCCCTATCTTGTTACAAATTATTTCCCGGGCATTACAGATCCTGTAATATTGGAAGTAAGAAGAGAAAGAGGTATTGAATTATGCCTTGAAGGACTTCGATTTGCCGATATTCTCAGATGGAAAAGAGGTGAACTTATGAATCAGGAATGGAATGGATTCTATGTTCCTGAACTAAAAACACCAATGGATTTGAATGAAGATGGTATTTTAGATGTTGCATTCTTCCAGGGGACAAAGCCATCGCCAGCAGTCTCAGGAGTTACTTATGTTGACGTTTCGCCTACTGCCAGCGGAAAAGTTAATTCTCAACTTCTTAAAAATGGCACAAGTGGTGAATTAACATGGATGAATAACATCACCAGAAAGTGGGAAGATAAAATGTACTATTACCCTATTCCGAAAACAGACCTGATCACAAATCCAAATCTTGGACAAAATCCGGGATGGTAAAAAAGGGTATATAAAAAAGCAGTGTGATTATATTAAGATCCTGCAAAATTATTTTGCAGGATCTTTTTCTTATTGTATTTAAACAACCAATAAATCCGAGATGAAACCAATAATTTATATTTTATCGTTCCTGTTGATTTTTCCAATATTAGCAAGCGCTAAAAAATACGAATCAGCTAAGCAAAAAAACACAATTTCTTTCAATGTAATGACATACAATATCAGGATGAATACGTCTGAAGATGGCATTAATGCCTGGCCTTTAAGAAAAGATAAGGTAACAGGATTATTAAAATTCCATCAGCCTGATATATTTGGAGTTCAGGAAGCTTTACTTGAGCAAATGAAGGACCTTGAAAATGGATTGTCTGATTTTGACCATGTTGGAGTTGGCCGCGACGATGGAAAAACGCAAGGCGAAACTATGGCCATTTTCTTTCGCAAATCAAGATTTGAGAAATTGGCAGATGGCACCTTCTGGTTGAGTGAGAATCCCGAAAAACCAGGAATTGGTTGGGATGCTGCCTGTAACCGCACATGTACCTGGGTAAGGTTAAAAGATAAATTAAGCAAGCAGACATTTTATTTTTTCAACACCCACCTCGACCATCGTGGTAAAATTGCCCGTGTAAATGGATCAAAATTGTTATTACAGAAAATAAGTGAAATAAATAACGAGAACCTTCCTCTAATTTTAACAGGCGACTTTAATTCTACTAAAAAGGATGAACCAATAAAGATTATTAATGAAGTACTAGGTGACTCTAGAGAAAAAACTGAAACAGCGCCTTATGGCCCTGATGGAACAAGTGGCGGTTTTGATGTTAAACTTATGCCTCGAATAATAGATTATATTTTTGTAAACAATAACGTCAGAGTATTACGATATGGCATTCTGTCTGATTCGTTCGGATTGTATTACCCATCGGATCATCTGCCTGTTTTTACAGAAATGCAGATAAAATAATTTTCCAGATTTTGGTGAATAAGTTCAGGTTCAATTTACTGAACCTGAGCTTATTCCGTTTGTCAACTTATTGAAGTTGGGTTGCTAAAGATAGGCCTTTTAGAAAGTATACATTCAGTCGATTAATTCTGAGCTATGTTGTTTTGGCATTTCTCGCTGGACAATGGATTTTTGTTATTTCTAAACGCATTTTGCATGATTTTGTAATAGTCTTCACATTAACATGGAATTAAATTGTTTCCCAGTTCGTTTAGCAAGGGAAAACTTATTCTTTATTGGGAATGAGTGTGTAAATAAATTAACGTCATTTTGACGCTTCTAATTATTTCCCCATATTTGTTGGCAATAACCCATTTACTAAACTGAACTCCTAATGAAACGAACTTTTCTATTCCTGTGCCTGATGGTACTTTTAGTTGGGAAGGCAACTTTTGGCGCTGTTACTCCAATAAGCAATCAGCCTGACTCCGTTTACCTGTTTTCCTATTCCACAGAAAAAAGTGCGGGTCACAGCGGACTATATTTTGCCTGGAGCGCCGATCAGAAAAACTGGACTTCCATTGGCCCGGAAATGCGTTTCCTGTTTAGCGACTATGGCCGCTGGGGAGTTGAAAAACGAATGATTACTCCCTTTTTATTTCAGTCGTCCAACGGAATGTGGCATTGTGTATGGAGTTTGAACGAACATACCGGAACGTTTGCCCATGCTGAATCGAAAGACCTGATATACTGGTATCCTCAAACCTATCCGGTTGTGATGACCGGGAATAATTGCCTTCGGCCTGAAGTTTCATTCAAAAACAAGCAATACCAGATTTCCTGGATCAGCAACAAGAGCGGAAGGGAAAAGGCTTTTTATGTTACTACAACCGACTTTAAGAACTACACTTCGGCAACAGAAATGCCCCTAAATAACCGCCTGAATTCCCGAAAAGAAGTAAATATTTCAGGAACAAAAGAAACTGGAGCAATACATAAAGTTGCCTGGGAACTCGTTGAAAATTTACTGAATAAACAGAAATTGAATGTTTATCGCGATCAATTAGGATCGGAAAATGCAAAGACCGATTCGGTTCGGTTTGCTTCATTAAAAAGCGTAGATGCAACGATCACCATCGACAATTCGAAAAGCAAAAAAATCAGTGATCTGCTGATTGGTGTTTTTTTCGAAGACATCAATTATGCCGCCGATGGTGGATTGTATGCCGAATTGCTTCAGAACCGCGATTTTGAATTCGCGCTGAGTGATAAGGAAGGGAAAGATAAAAATTGGAATAGTACCAAAGCCTGGCATTTAATTGGCGATGGCGCTACATTCACAATTGATTCGGTTTCGCCGATTCATCCAAACAACTCGCATTTCGCCGTGTTGAAGATTGAAAAAGCTGGAGCTGGATTGGTTAACGAAGGTTGGGATGGGATCGCTGTAAAAGCCGGCGACAAATACAACTTCTCCGTTTTTGCACGCAATCCGGATATGAAAAGTAAAAAACTGCATATTCGGCTGACTGGCAAAAATGGTGAAATTTATGGCCAAACAATCGTCCAGACCAAAGCTTCAGGATGGAATAAACTGGAAGCCGTTTTGACTGCAACAATATCCGTTTCGGATGCTCATCTGGAGATTATTCCACAAACTTCAGGAACAATTGACCTAGATATGATTTCCCTGTTTCCGCAAAAAACCTTTAAGAATCATAAAAACGGGTTGCGTGCTGACTTGGCTCAGACGATTGCCGACATTCATCCAAGGTTCATTCGTTTCCCCGGAGGTTGTGTGGCTCACGGCGATGGGCTCGGCAATATTTATCGCTGGAAAAACACAGTTGGTCCGCTTGAATCGCGCAAACCGCAGAAAAATCTTTGGGGATACCATCAATCGGCAGGTTTGGGCTATTACGAGTATTTCCAGTTTTGCGACGACATTGGCGCTGAACCACTTCCGGTGATTGCCGCGGGTGTTCCTTGCCAGAACTCGGCTACCGGAGGCGCCGGACAGCAAGGCGGAATCCCAATGTGCGACATGGACAATTACGTTCAGGATGTATTGGATTTGATTGAATGGGCAAACGGCGATGTGAAAACCAAATGGGGGAAACTTCGCGCCGAAGCCGGACACCCCAAACCATTCAACCTGAAATATGTCGGGATTGGTAACGAAGATCTGATCAACGATATTTTCGAGGAACGGTTTACGATGATTTACAAGGCGGTGAAAGAAAAGCATCCGGAGATTACGGTTATCGGGACTGTTGGACCATCATTCGAAGGAACCGATTACGTGGAAGGTTGGAAAATCGCCACCAAGCTACAGGTTCCGATGGTTGACGAACATTATTATCAATCGCCGGGCTGGTTTATCAACAATCAGGACTACTACGACAAGTATGACCGATCGAAATCGAAGGTTTATCTTGGTGAATATGCTTCGTGGGGAAGTACAATTTATAACGCACTTGCTGAGGCACTTTATCTGACCTCGCTGGAACGTAACGGCGATGTGGTGAGCATGACTTCGTACGCGCCACTGCTTGCCAAAGAAGGTCATACACAGTGGAATCCCGACCTGATTTATTTTAATAACTCGGAAGTTGAACCAACCGTGAACTACTCGGTACAGCAACTTTATGGACAAAATTCAGGAGACACCTACCTGGCAAGCGACGTGAAACTTTCAGATAAAAACGAATCCATTGGGAAACGGGTTGCCGTTTCGGTGGTACGCGATAGCAAAAGCAACGATCTGATCGTGAAACTGGTAAACATGCTTCCTGTTGCGGTAAAAGCAAATGTCATTCTGAACGAAGTGGATGAGATTCGTTCGACAGCGACCCGCACCGTGCTTACCGGATTGCCTGCCGACAAAAATGCAAGGCCGGTAACCGATCAAATTTCGGTAAGCGGCGAATTTCCATACAGCATGCCGGCCTATTCATTTACAGTAATCCGGATTAATCATGAAAAACGTCCTGCTGAGCCTAAATCTGATCTGTTGAAAAAGCAGAATGTATATTTTCAAACTGAAGCAAAGAAGATTTATTTACCTGTTAAACGAGGTGCTAATTTGAGCCGGTTTAATCCTGAATTCAAAGCTGCGGAAGGTGTTTCGATAAGTCCTTCCGGAGTGCAGAATTTTGCGAAAGGTCCGGTAAATTATACGTTCAAATCAGGGGAAGGAAAAGAAATATACCAGGTTACAGCTTCGGAAGATCATAATCCGGTTTTGGAAGGTTTTTATGCCGATCCTGAAATTCTGTATTCAGAAAAAACCGGCAAATACTACCTGTATCCAACCAGCGACGGGTTCAACAACTGGTCGGGCAACTATTTTAAGGTTTTTTCTTCGGACAATCTGGTTGACTGGAAAGACGAAGGAATCATTATTGACCTGAAAAAAGATGTGAGCTGGGCCAACCGAAATGCGTGGGCGCCTTGTATTGTTGAAAAGAAAATCAACGGTGAATATAAATATTTCTACTATTTCACTGCGGCTCAGAAAATTGGAGTGGCAGTGGCCGATAACCCAACCGGACCTTTCGTTGACAGCGGCAAAGCACTGATCGATTTCAAACCAAAAGGAATTACTGGAGGTCAGGAAATTGATCCTGATGTGTTTACTAACCCGAAAACCGGGAAAAGCTATTTGTACTGGGGAAATGGATACATGGCTGCTGCTGAGCTGAATGACGACATGATCTCGATCAATTTGAAAACCATGAAACTGATGAATGTTGATGATACTTTTCGCGAGGGAAGCTATGTGATTTACCGGAACGGAACCTATTATTTCATGTGGTCGGAAGACGATACGCGCAGTCCAAACTACAAAGTTCGTTATGCAACATCTGATTCGCCGCTTGGGAAACTGACTATTCCGGAGAAAAATGTGGTGATTACGCAAAATCCGGATCAGGAAATTTATGCTACCGGCCACAATTCAGTGCTTCAGATTCCAGGGAAAGACGAATGGTACCTGGTTTATCACCGGTTTACCCGCCCCAAAGGAATTAAAATGGGAAGCCCTGCCGGATTCAATCGCGAAGTTTGCATCGACAAAATGGAATTCAATGCTGACGGATCAATCAAACAAGTTATTCCAACCCTTAAAGGAATTGAACCACTTTCAAATTCAAAATAAAACGAACCAACCATGAAATTACAAAACCTATTCATTATTGCTATTTTCATTTCGCTGGCAGCCTGTAAAAGCCAGCCCGAAAAAGTGGATTACAAAATCACCGGAGTTCCGTTTAACGAGGTAAAAATAAACGACAACTTCTGGTTACCAAAGATTGAAACCAACCGCACAGTGACTATTCCTGCATCGTTTGCCAAATGTGAGGAAACTGGCCGTGTGGAGAACTTTGTAAAAGCGGCTAAAAAAGAAGGAGCGTTTGGAACCACCTTCCCGTTTGACGACACCGATATCTACAAAATTATTGAGGGTGCATCGTACTCTATGAGTGTTCATCCCGACCCGAAACTCGATCATTACGTGGATAGTCTGATCACGATTGTCGCCGCGGCTCAGGAACCCGACGGTTATTTATATACAGCGCGAACCATCGATCCACAGCATCCACACAAATGGTCGGGCAGCGAACGCTGGGTTCAGGAATCGGTGCTTAGTCACGAATTGTACAACTCCGGACATTTGTTCGAAGCGGCTTCAGCACATTATCAGGCAACCGGCAAACGTAATTTTCTCAACATTGCCTTGAAAAATGCCGATTTGCTCGATCAGGTTTTTGGTCCCGGGAAACGCAACGACGCTCCAGGCCACGAAATCGTGGAGATGGGTCTGGTTAAACTCTATCGCATTACCGGAGAAAAAAAATACCTGAATCTGGCTAAATTTTTCATCGACAGCCGTGGAAAAGAAAATGATCCGAAAAAAGCTTATTCACAGGATCACAAACCGCTTATTCAGCAGGATGAAGCCGTTGGACATGCTGTTCGTGCCGGATATTTGTATTCCGGAGTGGCTGATGTAGCCGCACTAACCGGCGATTCGGCATATTTGGCCGCCATCGATAAAATCTGGGATAATGCCGTTTCCAAAAAGCTGTATATCACCGGGGGAATTGGAGCCCGTCATGAGGGAGAAGCGTTTGGCGACAATTACGAATTACCCAACCTGACAGCTTACAACGAAACATGTGCTGCAATTGCCAATGTTTACTGGAATTACCGTATGTTTTTGCTCCACGGCGATGCCAAATACATCGATGTACTCGAACGCAGTTTGTACAATGGGGTAATTTCAGGAGTAGGTTTGGATGGCAAAACGTTCTTCTATCCAAATCCATTGGAATGCGATATGCATTATCATTTCAATAGCGGCGAAGCGCTTGATCGTCAGCCCTGGTTCGATTGCTCGTGTTGCCCAACCAACATGTGCCGGTTTATCGCTTCTGTTCCCGGATACATTTATGCTCAGAGCAATAACGCATTGTATGTAAACCTGTTTGCCCAAAGTTCATCAACCGTCCAACTGAATAAGAAATTACCTGTCGCCATTTCTCAGGAAACGAAATATCCATGGGATGGACAGGTTAAAATCTCTGTTTCTCCTGAAAAGGCAAGCCAGTTTACACTGTGCCTGCGTATTCCGGGCTGGGCCGAAAATCAGGTTGTTCCAAGCGATTTGTATTCGTTTGTTTCACCTGAAACAGGCTTGGTTTCGGTAACGGTAAACGGAGAACCTGTTCAGTATAAAACTGAAAAAGGATATGCTGTGATTGACCGTGAATGGAAACAGGGGGATGTGGTTAGCTACAACATTCCAATGAGCATTCGCCGTGTGGAAGCCAATGCGCAGGTAGCTGATGATGCTGGCAAAGTGGCTATTGAACGTGGTCCTATCGTATATTGTCTGGAAGGTGCTGATAATGGAGCAGATTTAATGACACTTTCCCTGCCAGATTCGTCAAAACTTACTGAATCATACAATTCCGGAGAATTAAGTGGTGTAGTAACCATTTCAGGAGATGCAGAAATTGCAAAAGGTAAAAAAACGGAGGTTCGAAAATTTACTGCAATCCCTTATTTCGTATGGAACAACCGGGGTGCCGATGAAATGAAAGTCTGGATTCCGAGAAAATAAAATTCGGCACTTCTATTTTGACTGGCTTTATTGGTCTGAAGCCTAGGTTTAGATATAATGTTGTCAAATTTTTGTTTACCCCTTTATCAATTTTGATAAAGGGTTTTTTTAGTTGTTTCGGCTTAAACTTTTATTTTTATGTCATCAATCCGTTGAAGTAAACCTAACCTAACTTATTATGAAGACAATTTTCTCTATTCTCCTGATACTTTCGCTCTTAACAACTTTTGCTCAACAAAAAAAGCTTATCTGGAATATTGCTCCCGACAAAAGTATTGTCTGGCAGGTACAAAAAGGTCAGATGCATACTGACCAAATTGAGATGAGTGGTCAGCAAATCTCGTCGATTGTAACCTATGGCGTAACCGAAAAAGGTCTGTTAATAATCACGAAGAAGCTGGTATTCCCAATGTTGCGCACCATCCCGAATAATACACATGCCAGCCTGACCCGTGAATTCAACGAAGCTCAGCAACCAGCAATAATTGTTAATGGCGACAGCGTCAAAGAATTCCCTTTTGAATTTCAGCATAAAGGTGTTTTGACAATTCGGAGCAAAACAAATACTCCAATAGAAATCATCCGGAAAATATTTTCTTCGGTGAATAAAGCGGCATACATCGAATTGTTTGAATTGAATAATACTTCTGATAAACCATGCCATATTGAACTCGGTTTTGTGCCTGTGGAAATTAAAACTGATGCGCAGAATGGGGTTTACGGAGAATATACCATTCAGGCAAGCATTACAAAGAACGGAAAGTTTATGATGGAACCATCGGGCAAACTTTCGTTTGCAGTGGTTTATACCGGACGAAAACCCGGAGAAGAAAGGTACCAGTATTCGTCGGGATACGAGCTTTTGAAACGTGAAAAGTTTGTGCGGGAAGTATTTGGTAATTTAGTTCTGGAAACGCCTAATGATACGATCAACGAGGAATTTGCCTTCGCAAAAATCAGAGCCACCGAAAGCATTTACGATACCAAAGGCGGGTTGATGCATGGACCCGGTGGTGGTGCTTATTACGCGGCCATTTGGGCAAACGACCAGGCAGAATATGTGAACCCTTTTTTCCCATATTTAGGGAATCTGGAGGGAAACGAGTCGGCGATCAACAGTTACCGGCATTTTGCACGATTTATGAATCCAGAGTACAAACCCATTCCAAGTTCTATCGTTGCTGAAGGAGTTGACTTTTGGAATGGGGCTGGTGATCGTGGCGATCAGGCCATGATTGCTTATGGCGCTTCCCGTTTTTCGCTTACCTACGGAAATGAGGAAGTAGCCCGCGAATTATGGCCGTTGGTTCGGTGGTGTCTTGAATATCTCGAGCGGAAGAAAGATGCAAATGGAATTATTGGTTCTGATTCCGACGAACTGGAAGGTCGTTTCCCTGCCGGAAAATTCAACTTGTCGACCAATTCGCTGGCTTATGGAGCTTTGCTGAGTTCGGCAAATCTGGCAATAGAACTTGGGAAACCCGATACAGCTAAAATTTATCTTGAACGGGCTTTCAAGCTGAAACAAGCGATTGAAAACTATTTCGGGGCAAACGTTCAGGGATTTGATACTTACCGGTATTTTGATGGGAACGATAAATTGAGGGCGTGGATTTGCATTCCACTTACCATGGGAATCTTTGACCGAAAGGATGAAACAATCAAAGCATTGTTTTCTCCGTTGCTGTGGACCGAAAATGGGATACTGACCGAGTCGGGAAGCAAGACATTCTGGGATCGTTCTACTTTGTATGCTTTCCGTGGAATGTTTGTTGGCGGTGCAACCGATAAAGCAATGCCTTATTTCAATTACTATTCATCGCACCGGCTGTTGGGCGACCATGTTCCATATCCGGTCGAGGCCTGGCCCGAAGGGAATCAGCGCCATCTTTCAGCCGAAAGTGGTTTGTATTGCCGTACCATTACTGAGGGATTGTTCGGTTTTACTCCAACTGGCTTTAATAAGTTTAAAATCACGCCATGGTTACCCAAGGGTTGGGACTATATGAACCTGAGAAATATTCATGCTTTTGGGAAATGCTTCGATCTGGAAGTAAAGCGAAAAGGAAATTCAGAACTCATCATGGTGAAAGTTGACGGGAATGAAATCCTTCAGAAAATATGGGATAAGAAAGGAGAATTAGAGATTATTCTATGATATTAAATTACGTCTCGAAAACCGAACCCAAAATGAGTGGATCTGTCGGTAAAATCGATCAGTTCTTCGATTAAATTTTTTTGTGCTTTACAGTTATTCTAACTTTCTGCTGATAATCAAACACTTTCTAGTGATTGTCAAAAGTTAAATTATTGCCTAATACAAACTGTAAATCAAGACCAATGAAAAATTTATTTATCCTTTGCTGCATTTTTCTGACATGTAGTTATACAAAGGCTCAGGAAAAATCAATCTGGCTCAGCGATCTGAATTTATCCCATTTCGATCAGGATATGGGACAGGCTTCCAAAAACAAAACGATGATGGGTTCTCCTTTAGTTGTGTCGGGGGTAACTTTCGAAAATGGTGTTGGCGTTTTTGCTCCGTCCAAAGGACTAATTGAATTGAACGGTGCTGGAATTCGTTTCCAGGCTGAAGTTGGCCCGGGCGAGATGAGGCGTCCGGGTGGTGGTTCAGGTGCTTCCGCTCCCGATAGCAATGCAAAAAAGCCTGGACAAAGCGCTACAACCGGCAGTACTCCTCAGACCTCCGAACTACGAAAACGTCCCGATATTCAATTTTTTGTTCTTGGCGACAAAAAAATATTGTGGAGTAGCGGATCCATGAAAGATGGAGATAAAGCCAAGCCGGTTGATGTTGATCTGAAGGGAATTAGCAAGTTGGCGCTGGTGGTGGTAACTGTCAATGGCGGCGGTGGTATGTTTGGCGGTATGGGCGTGTGGGGAAATGCCAAAATCAGCTACAATGGCGATGTGTCTCCGCAAACTCTTGCACTGACGTTCAATCCAGTATCAGAAATGCGTATTTTAACGCCTTCCGAAAGTTCCGTGCCGAAGATTAACTACCCCAAAGTTGTAGGAGCGACTCCGGGAAAGCCTTTCGTTTTTTCAATTCCTGTGACCGGCGAAAAACCACTGATTGTTACTATTGATAATTTGCCTTCTGGATTAAAGTTGGATTCCAGTTCCGGAATCATTTCAGGAACTTCGCCTTTGCAAAAGGGCACTTATTCATTAAACATTACTGTAAAAAATAGAATAGGGGAAGCCAGGGGAATGATCGATCTGAAAGTTGGTGATTTGCTCGCACTCACACCTCCAATGGGATGGAATAGCTGGAATGCCGGAGGAATGTCAGTCGATCAGGATAAAGTAAAAGCGGCTGCTGATGTGATTGCTGAGAAATTGCGTGGTCATGGCTGGGCATTTATCAACATTGACGATGGATGGCAGGCCGACAAACGCACCGACAACGGAGAACTGCTTACCAATGCCAAATTCTCCGACATAAAAGGAATGAGCGATTACATTCATGCAAAAGGGATGCGGTTTGGGATTTACTCGTCGCCCGGGCCACAAACTTGCGGGCGTGCTTTGGGAAGTTATCAACACGAAGAACAGGATGCCAAAACCTGGGCTCAATGGGGTGTCGATTACCTGAAATACGACTGGTGCTCGTACCGATCTGTTGCCAAAGATGATTCGGAAGAAGAACTGAAAAAGCCATATTTCATCATGCGCGACGCTTTGTCCAAAACCAACCGGGATATTGTTTACAGTTTGTGTCAATACGGTATGGGCAACGTGTGGAACTGGGGTGCCGAAGTAAACGGGAACTTGTGGCGAACCACCGGAGATATTAACGATAGCTGGAAAAGTGTGCTGAATACTGGCTTTAAGCAGACGAATAATTATCAGAAAGCCGGGCCGGGTCATTGGAACGACCCAGATATGCTGGTTATTGGTCGGGTTGGCTGGAGCAAAGATACCAAACCGACCAAACTAACTCCTGATGAGCAGTATTCGCACATAAGCCTTTGGTCGTTACTCTCATCACCTTTACTTATTGGCTGTGAAATGGATAAACTTGATAATTTCACTTTGGGATTGATTACCAACGATGAAGTGATAGGCGTTAACCAGGATGCTTTAGGAAAGCAGGCACGGTTAATTCAAAAAGGTGACGATTACCAGGTTTGGGCCAAAGATCTTGCCGATGGCTCGAAAGCAGTTGGGCTTTTTTACACAGGAGTGAACGAAACGGGAGCGAAAGATCCGGTTAAAATGATCAATTGGGGAGATGAAAAACCTGAAGAAACCAAACTCATCAGTATTGACTTTAAGTCTCTAGGTTTATCCGGAAAACAAAAAGCACGAGATCTTTGGTCTCAACAAAATCTGGGTACTTACAATGATTATTTTGAGTCAGACGTCAATTACCATGGTGTTGTTTTGGTCAAACTTTCAGCTTTAGAATAGGATATATCAGTTGATATTGGTGAGTAGAATGTTGCAGAATCCTCCTGGGCTTAAATACTCAGGGGGATTTGTTTTTGGCCGATGTACTCAAGAATTTCCGTTAAATTTCTACTTTTACCACCACTAAATCAAAATAAACCATGAATAAATTTATTCTTTCCATTTTTCTTTCGATAACACTTAGCGTTAGCTTGTTTAGTCAGGCAAAGATACATTCGTTTAAACTCGAAAAATCCGAATTTCTGCTCGATGGGAAGCCGTTCCAGATTATTTCAGGTGAGATGCACCCTGCTAGAATTCCTGTTGAATACTGGCGGCAACGCATCCAAATGGCCAAAGCGATGGGTTGTAACACCATTGCGGCCTATGTCTTCTGGAATTATCATGAATCGGAACCGGGAGTATTCGATTTCCAGACAGGAAACCACAACATCGCCCAATTCATTAAAATAGTTCAGGAAGAAGGTCTGTTCCTGATTTTACGCCCCGGTCCGTACGTTTGTGCCGAATGGGATTTTGGGGGATTGCCATCGTACCTGCTCAGCATTCCTGATATTAAAGTGCGTTGCATGGATCCGCGATATACCGAAGCTGCTGATCGTTACATCAAAACACTGGCTCTTCAGGTAAAAGATTTGCAGGTTACCAAAGGTGGGCCGATTTTAATGGTTCAGGCGGAAAATGAATACGGAAGTTACGGGAACGACCGCACCTACATGAAATGGGTTCAGGATGTGTGGAAGAAAAACGGGATAGAAGTTCCGTTTTATACTGCCGACGGTGCCACTCCTTATATGCTCGAAGCAGGATCTTTACCTGATGCAGCGATCGGACTTGATCCGGGAGCAAACGCTGAAAACTTTGCCGAAGCAACCAAAGTAAACCCGAATGTTCCATCGTTTTGCAGCGAATTGTACCCGGGATGGCTTACCCACTGGGGCGAAAAATGGCAACGGCCTGATACTACCGACTTGCTGAAAGATGTAAAATGGCTGATGGACAACAAAAAATCATTCAATTTTTATGTGATTCATGGTGGAACCAACTTTGGCTATTGGGCTGGCGCCAATGCTTTTAGTCCGACACAGTACCAGCCTGATGTGACCAGCTACGACTATGATGCGCCGATTAATGAAATGGGACAGGCCACGCCAAAATATTTTGCACTGCGGAATTTGCTGGCCAAATATCTTCCCCCGAAACAAAAATTACCGGCCATCCCGGCTGCTATTCCGGTTATCGAAATTCCGGAAATCAAAATGACTGCCACTGCTTCTGTTTGGGATAATCTTCCGGTAGCGATTCAGTCGCCACAACCCAAGCCGATGGAAATGTTCGGGCAAAAGGGCGGTTTTATTCTTTACCGAACCAAGCTGATTGGTCACAAAAAGGGCAAACTCCGGATTACAGAATTACACGATTATGCTACCATTTTTGTTGATGGGAAATACATTGGCAAACTCGATCGCGCCCAAGCCGAAAACATCATCGAAATCCCCGAATCAGCTTCAGCCAATCCGCAACTCGATATTTTGGTTGAAGGTATGGGACGCATCAACTTTGCTGAATACATGATCGACCGTAAAGGAATTACCGACCGGGTTTCGCTCAATGGCATGACCCTGATGGACTGGCAGATTTTTACACTTCCTTTCGACGAAAAGGATGTGCAAAATCTGAAATTTGCTTCAGGCGAAAATACAAAACCCGGACTTTTCTTTAAAGGTGAATTTGAACTGGCTGTTGTAGGCGATACCTATCTGGATGTAAGCCAATGGGAAAAAGGAGTAGTTTGGGTGAACGGGCATAACTTAGGCCGTTATTGGAACATTGGCCCACAGAAACAATTGTATTGTCCGGCACCCTGGTTGAAAAAAGGAAAGAATGAAATCGTGATTTTCGACATGCACCTGCTTGCCCCGAAACCGGTAAAAGGGGCGAAAAGCATGGAATAAAGACTGTATTTAAACTGATCTGAAGAACTTCAAGTCATCAGATCAGTTTAATCGGTATAAAAAGCACATGCAATATTATTGTTGCTGATTAACTTAAATTTTCGATAGATGAATAAGTCAATTCTTGTCTTCACTTTTTGTTTTTTGCTGCATCTGGCTCATGCGGAGAATAAAGACAGCACTTGGGTGGTAAATAATTACACTAAAATTGAGCGGCAAATTCCCATGCGGGATGGGATTCGGTTATTCACTACGATTTATATTCCAAAGGATACCACCGAAAAGCATCCTTTTTTAATGACACGAACTCCCTATTCGTGCAGTCCTTACGGTGAAGCTAAATTCGCCTCCTTTTGGAAATCGTACACGATGTCGTACCTAAAGGAAGGTTATTTCATGGTTATTCAGGATGTGCGCGGAAGATGGATGAGTGAAGGTAAATTTGCCGATGTCAGGCCGTTTAATGCCAATAAAAAGACCAGTCAGGAAACGGACGAAGCCAGCGATAGCTACGATACTGTTGACTGGTTGCTTAAAAATATACCGAATAACAATGGCAAGGTTGGGGTCTTCGGAGTTTCCTATCCTGGATATTATTCCACAATGGCCGCTGCCTCCAATCACCCTGCAATTGTGGCCGTGAGTCCTCAGGCGCCGGTTACCAATTGGTTTATTGGCGATGATGCCCATCACAATGGCGCCTTTTTCCTGATGGATAATTTTGGGTTTTATTCTGCAACTGGCTTTGGTTTTGGTCTGCCACACCCACATCCTAGGTCCACAGCTCCAAAATCGGTAGGATTTTCGGTAAACGATAATTATAAATTTTTCCTTGAAGCCGGGACACTTAATCATATTGCTAAGTTGGTTGGCGATAGTGTTCCTTTCTGGAAAGAAATGTACGATCACCCCAACTACGACGGATACTGGAAGGCCCGCGATGCCAGAAATGCAACTAAAAACCTGTCTCCTGCCATGTTGTGGGTTGGCGGATTGTTCGATGCCGAAGACAATTGGGGAACATGGAATTCATACCAATCAGCAGAAAGCAATAACCCGGGCAAGGAGTTTAATAAAATAGTCATGGGTCCATGGTCGCACGGCCAATGGAGTGGCAAAAATGTCACTCACATGGGAAATGTATATTTTGGAAGCAATACCGGAGATTGGTACCAACAAAATATTGAAATTCCTTTTTTCAATTATTACCTGAAGAACAAAGGCGATATCTCGCAATTGGCCGAAGCCACAATTTTTATTTCAGGAGAAAATACCTGGAGGAAGTTTAAGCAATGGCCGCCTGCCCAGAAAGAGGACAAAAACTTATTTCTGCAACCCAATGGCGGTCTGGATTGGAAAAAGCCAACCGTTAAAACCAGTTCGACGGAATACATCAGCGATCCGGCAAAACCGGTTCCTTATGCCGAAGGAATTCATTTGCATCGAACAACTGCTTATATGACCGACGACCAACGATTTGCTGAACGGAGAACTGATGTAATTACGTTTAAGACTGAAGTATTGACTGAAGATCTTACTGTTACCGGGATAATTAAAGCCAATCTTTTTACTTCGATTTCTACTACAGATGCTGATTTTGTGGTAAAAGTGATCGATGTTTTTCCGGATAAATTCGCATACAACGATTCTGTTTATGCCAGTAAAAATTCGGTCAGATACCCAATGGGCGCTTACGAAATGTTGGTAAAAGGCGAAATTATGAGGGGTCGGTACCGAAACAGTTTTGAAAGGCCTGAACCGTTTGTACCCAACAAGGTTGCGCTTGTCAGGTTTAATATTGGCGATGTTGCCCACACGTTTAAAAAGGGGCATCGCGTTATGGTGCAGATTCAAAGCAGTTGGTTTCCTTTGGTCGATCGCAATCCGCAAAAGTTCGTCAATATTTATACGGCTACTGAAAACGATTTTCAGAAAGCCACGGTTCGTATTTATCACGACGAAAAGCACCAAAGCAGTGTTGTTTTGCCTGTCTTGAGAAACTGAACGTTCTCTCGAATGTAATTCTTCGACCGGTCTGTCTGTTTTATTCTGAGATTGATTTACTTTGCATCGTTTATGGGGCAGGTATGTCGGGTGAAAATATTTCAGGAAAATAACGATTATCTGGACTCCCAATTTTAATCGCAAAAATTGATTATGCCGAAACCTATAATAAACCGGTCGTTCTCCGATAAAAAAGCCCTGATTACTTCTCAGGGTGATATTACATACAGTCAGTTACTGAAAAGCATTCAGCAATTTGCCCAACTATTTGCCAACAAAGGCTACACCAAGGTTGCCATTTACGCCGAGAATTCGCCGTCGTGGATTTATGCTTTTTATGCTGCGCTGCAAAACGATTGCATTGCTATTCCGATTGATTTTTTGGCTTCTGCCGAAGATGTAGCGTACATTATCGACGATTGTCAGCCCGAGTTGCTTTTTATCAGCTCCGGAATGACCGAATTGTTTGCCAAAGTCGATCTGAAAACTCAGCATAAACCTGAAGTTCTGGTTTTTGAAGAAATTGCCATCGATGAAACGGTATCCGAAAGTCAGTGGTTGGCGCCTGAAGATGACAATACTACAGCGGTAATTATTTATACTTCAGGAACAACCGGTAGCCCGAAAGGGGTCATGCTTTCGTACACCAACATCAAGGAAAATATGAATGCGGTTATCGGATGTGGCATTTTTACCCCCGACCGCCAGGTGATGGTTTTTCTGCCGCTTCACCACATTTTCCCGTTGGTCGGGTCGCTTATGGTTTCCTTTTATGTTGGAACGACCATTGCAATTGCCCCATCGATGCAATCGGCCGACCTGATGAAAACTTTTGCTGATAACGAAGTTGGTGTTTTTCTTGGAGTTCCTCGATTGTACGAACTGATGTATCGAGGAATCAAGGCGAAGATCGATCAAAGTGCGATTGCCCGATTTCTGTACTGGCTGGTACTGAAGACGAAAAACCGAAAACTGGGAAAAACGCTTTTCAAAAAAGTGCATGAAGGATTTGGTGGCCATTTGCAATACATGATTTCAGGAGGAGCTGCGCTGAATAAGGAAGTTGGAACCTTTTTTTATGCATTGGGCTTCGATATTATGGAAGGTTTTGGGATGACTGAAGCTGCTCCGATGATTGCATTTCCGCGTCCCGGAAATATTGTAATTGGCGCAACCGGCCAGGCATTGCCCGGATTGACCGTCGAAATACGCGATGGAGAGATTGTAGCAAAAGGGCCGAGCATCATGAAGGGATATTACAATAGGGTAGAAGAGACCGCTGAAGTGATCAAAGACGGATGGCTTTATACCGGTGATTTAGGTTATTTGGACAAGAACGGATTTCTATACATTACTGGCCGGAAAAAGGAAATTATTGTTTTGCCCAACGGAAAGAATATTAATCCGGTTGATATTGAAATGAAGCTCGACGGTTATTCAGGAGCGATTAAAGAAGCCGGTGTTTTTTTGCACAACGAGATGCTTCATGCGGTAATTCTTCCGGATTTTAATTTTTTGTCCGAAAATGGAGTTGAAGATATCAATCAGTATTTCCGCGATGTGGTGATTTCGCCTTTCAATGCCGAAATGAGCTCGTACAAGCGGATTATGCAATTTACGCTGGTGAATTCGGAGTTGCCCCGGACACGTTTATCCAAGCTTCAGCGTTTCAAATTCGAGGAGTTCTTGGTGCAAAAGGAGAAGAAGAAAACGGCATCGGATGAGCCTGATACGGAAGAATATCATGCCATCAAATCATTTATCGAAAGTCAGGTCGATATGGATATTTTGCCTGATCATCACCTGGTATTCGATATTTCGATGGACTCGCTGAGCAAATTAAGCCTGATCGATTTCATCGAAAAAAGCTTTGGAATTAAACTCGACGAAGAACAACTGCTCAAATTCCCATCTATCCGGAAAATTGCCGAACACATTCAAAGCAATAAATTGTTTCACAAAACCGATCAGGATTCGGGATGGGCTGGCGATTTAAAAGACAATTCGGATGTGATTTTGCCGAAAACGTCCTTTTTGCTTCATCCAATTGTCAATGCTGTTCGCGGATTTTTTCGTTTATTCTTTCAGTTCGAAGGGAAAGGGATGGAAAATATTCCTGAAGGGGCATGTTTTTTTGCGCCAAATCACGAAAGCAAACTCGATGCTTTTCTGGTGCTTTCGTACCTCGATAAACCAACTCTAATGAATACGTTTTCGTACGCCAAGAAAGATCACGTGAAAAGTGGGGTGCGTCGTTATGTAGCCAGCCGCAGCAATGTAATTGTGATGGATTTGTCGAAAGACCTGAAACATTCTATCCTGAAAATGGCTGAAGTGGTGAAACAGGGAAAGAAGATTTTGATATTTCCGGAAGGAACACGAACCCAAAGTGGCAAACTGGGCAAATTTCATAAAACCTATGCTATTTTAAGCTCCGAATTGAATGTCCCGGTTGTCCCGGTTGTGATTACCGGAGCTTACGCAGCAATGTCGTCAGGAGCAAAAAAAATTAAACGGGGCGAAAAAATTACCATCGAGTTTTTACCGGCTATTTCTCCTGAAGGAAAAACTCCTGAAGAACTGAATGCTTTGGTAAGAGAGAAGATTGCTGAGGCAAAAAATAGATAATTTGTATTTTGATAATGTCCGTCAGCTGAAGCAGACGGCAAAGGATAATATATTCTTATTATTTCTTCTTCCTTATCGCAATCACATTCGGCATTTTCCGGAAATGATCGTTGTCGTCATTGTCGCAGGTGTTCGATACATAGCTGCCGTATTTGGCAATAATGGTATCGCCTGTATTCACATAAAAGCTGGTTTCCGGTCCACCTTCGAGGTAAACAGTGGTTCGTATGTTAATGGGCAAAGCTTTCAATAAGGAAATCATGTTGATGTGGGTGTATGGCGAACGGGTAAAAATGAAATACAGGTTGCTCTCGGCATCGGTGGCCGCCAAAATCATGCTGCACGACTGATCGGGGCGCTTTGTAAAAGCCATTCCTTCACCTTTGTCATTGATCATGCGCATCCCCTGACAGACTGAGTGATACTGATTTTTAATCTTTTCCCAATCTTTTTGGTAGGTGTCAATAATTTCGAAAGGCGGTTTCTTTGGGTCTTTCGGGTGCATGGCCAGTAAGGCGTTGTAATAATTATTCTTCGCAGGGTTATTCAGGTGGTTATAGTTCTTCATGTACCCTTTATTCGACTGCGTTTTATTATATCGGTACATTCCGGCATTCACAATGATGTTCTGGTCGAATTCCTGCGCCCAATCGGGAGCTGTTCTGGGTAGATTTCCGTGTTCTGATGCGGTCAAAAACTCGAAGTCGAATTTTTGGGCATCCACTTTCAGTATACTAATTTTCGAGTCGCCAACCACCGATTTTTCGGGAGTTTCCAATTCGGCCAGTTGCAAACCATCCATCAGGTTTTTCCATGGAATTTCACCTCCCCAAGTGGTCTGCGCCTGCCCCGACATCAGATTCAGGAAAAACAGCAGGGTCAGGAACGTAATTTTCCCGGTGTGCCAATGGATCGCTGTTGCTTTAAACATCGGTAAAATTGAATCGGGAATTTTTGAATGGGAATAAATCGAATAATTCTCCGGAATAATAGAACTCGTAGGCTACGGCACCAAATGAGTACTTTTTACCCTTGATGTTTATACCAGAACCACCCACAACCGGATTTTCCTTAGGTACCGAAACTTCGTAACCGATGTTATACAAGGTTGCTAAAATTTCAGGACGTTCGCTGATCGGAAATCCTGATTTTTCCCATTGCGCATTGATTTGCTTTACGTTGAGCGCAGCATACAGGTACGAATAATAATGATTTTTGTAAGAAGTCAGTCGGCTGAAACGCTCCTGAGCGATGTTTTGGGTGTGAAAATCGAGCAGGTTTTCGTATCGTTTGCCCAAGTAAAAAATAGATGTGCTGTCTTTTAGGTTTTTTTCGATAGTTTGAGCTGTAGGTACTTTTATACCAGTCACTCCCAGCGAAAAGGTTGTTTCTACCGAAAGGATTTTTAAAGGTCCGATCCACTTCTTATAGGCTTCGCGGCTCGAATTGAATAAACGGATTTGTTCTCCAACCAGGACAGATACAATTAGGCGAGGCTCTACTCCGGTAACCTCTGCAACCGAATCAATTAGCGGTTTATCTTTTGCTACAGCCAACTTAAAGTCCTGCCATTCCGGAATATTCATCCATTCGAAAACACTTTGTGCCTTAATTTTTTCTTTTTTCGCATCGCCACTTTCAACAAACTCATTAACCTCTTTCTTGTATTTTTCATCTTGTTGCATGTACATGTCAACAGCCTCAAGCATTCGTTGAGATTGTTTCAGGTCGTGGCTTTCGAAATAGGCATTCTGAATGTAGTAAGCATTGGTAGGATAATACTTGCTTAAAACTGCCAGGTTGTGAAGAAATTTGGCTTCACTGAGGTCTGTTTTGGAGTTGTCTCCATCAGTCCCCCGACCGTATTTATCTTTTATTTCCTGAAAATACCGGTCATTCAGGTCAACAACTCCGGGGTCATCTGTCAGGTGAAATTTTACTGCAAAAAATCCAACCGTCAAACCCAATCCAATTAAGGCGAAAATACCCGCAAATCCCAATCCTAAATACTTCAAAATCTTGCGGAAAACACTGTTTTTCATTTTTTCAATTCTCCTCTTAAGAACAACTGCAAATGTATTAAAAGGTGTTATTGTTTGTTAAAATGGCCATGTCTTTTAGCAGAAAGTTGTGAAATTATTAATGAAAAAGTTACCTTCGCTTCCCGTTCAAATTTTTGAGCTAGTATTAACCCAAATTTTGAAGATGAAAATATCCATCATAACACTTGCAGTAAGCGTACTGTTTTCTTTGTATAGCACTGCCCAAGAGCCCATTCCGGCAACAATTAATCCAATAAATGAAACTTTTCAGGTCGACACTCTGGCCAATGACGGTGAAGAATTGGAAGTCGACTCTCTGAAATTGACAAATGACGAAACACTCTATAAAAGCATTTGGAATTCTACTCAGATTAAATACCCGATCAATACCCTTCCCAATAAAAATGATACCATTACCATTTCTCTTTTGAATTCAGGAGACAGTCCGTTTGTAATGCCAGTAAAAGGGCAGATTTTGTCGAAGTTTGGTCCTCGTCACCGTAGAATGCACACCGGAACTGATATTAGGCTGAATTCGGGAGATACCGTTCGTTGTGCTTTCGATGGCCGTGTGCGGCTTGCTAAAGTTTTTCGGGGCTATGGAAATTTAGTTTTGGTAAGGCATAATAATGGACTTGAAACTATTTATGCTCACCTGAAAGCAATTAAGGTAAAGGTAAACGACACGGTTAAAGCCGGGGATTTGATCGGTTTGGGAGGACGAACCGGCAGGGCAACATGCAACCACCTTCACTTCGAGACACGACTTTTCGGAGAACCATTCGATTCGAATAAATACATTGATTATGAAACGTTTGCTCTTCGTTCAGACAAAGTAATTTACAAGAATAAACAGTTTGTGACTGATTTAAAGGACTTGAGAGATAAACCTGCTCCTGAAAATAAGCTTCTTTTAGCTTCTGGGCGGAGTGGAGCTTCCAAACATGTGATCAGAAAGGGTGATAACCTTTGGGTAATTGCTAAAAAGTACAATACAACCGTAAAAAAACTTTGTGCAGTCAATAAAATCACGGCTTCAAAAACATTGAAAGTAGGTTCGGTTCTTCGCATTAACTAAGCGAATATCATAGCCTTTGGCTTCCGGAAAACAAAATTCGGATGCAAGAAAGACAGTTTTTCGATCTCGGAAGGCTGTCTTTCTTCTTTATAGCTCTTGATTAACCCAATACCAGCGATCAAAATATTCAATAACTTTATCCTGAATTTACTAACCACAAACCTGATTCACCATGATTAAAAGTCTGCTTTCTATTTTCAGTTTGACAGGAATTTTTCTTTTCTCTTCCTGTAGTACTTCGGTTGCACCAAAATCTTCAAATCATCAGGGTTACATCAAAGTTGAAGGGCAAAACCTGATTGCTCCTGATGGCAATAAATTTTTCATTCAGGGAATTAATTTGGGTAATTGGCTAAACCCCGAAGGATATATGTTCGGTTTTAAAAAGACTAGTTCTGCCCGTTTGATCAATCAAGCCTTTTGTGAAATGGTTGGACCTGATTTCACCAATCAGTTCTGGAAGCAGTTCAAGGACAATTACATTACGCGCGAAGACATTCGGTACATTCGCAAAACGGGAATGAATACCATTCGCATGCCATTCCATTACAAGTTATTCACCGATGAAGATTACATGGGATTGAGTGTCAACCAGGATGGGTTTCAGCGTTTGGATAGCCTGGTTTCGTGGTGTCGCGAATCGGAAATTTACCTGATTTTGGATATGCACGATGCACCTGGCGGGCAAACCGGCGATAACATCGACGATAGCTATGGTTATCCATGGCTGATGACCAGTGAAGACAGTCAAAAACAGTTTACTGAAATCTGGAAGAAAATAGCAGAGCACTATCAGAATGAACCGGTGATTTTGGGCTACGATTTATTAAATGAACCCATTGCAACCTACTTCCCCGATGAAAAAGAAAAGTTGAATGCTGCGCTGGAACCAATTTATAAGCGTGCTGTTGCAGCGATTCGGGAAGTGGATAAAAACCATATCATTCTTTTGGGTGGCGCTCAGTGGAACGGAAACTTCCGTGTTTTCCACGATTCGAAGTTCGACGATAAACTGATGTACACCTGCCACCGCTACTGGTGCGATACGCTGCAAACCAATATTCAGGATTTTGTCAGTTTCCGCGACTCGGTAAATTTGCCAATCTATATGGGCGAAACCGGTGAAAATACGGATCAGTGGATTGGCGCCTGGACTCGATTAATGGAACGAAACAACATTGGCTGGACTTACTGGCCATTTAAAAAGATGGACAGTCCAAGAGGCGTTATGAGTATTACGCCACCAGAGAATTGGGATAAAATCATCGAATTTACAGAAAGTCCTAGAAATGGGTTTGATGAGATCCGGAAAGCCCGGCCTGATCAGGAGTTGGTGAAAAAAGCCATGCTTCAGTTGATTGAAAACTGTAAATACAAGAACTGTAAGGTAAACGAAGGCTATGTGAAAGCCATTGGAATGAAGCCATAAAATGCTTTGTCTTTGAAGGCAATGTGGTCAAAAATAGTTGGTGATTTTTTGGAAAATAATTAGTAAGCTCCACGCAGTTAATCCGAAGAGGAAGCAGGCTCTGATGGAGATCAACCTGCCAGCAATAAGGTTAACGCATAAACAGTAATACAAGGGTAGTCCAACAAGCTGCCCTTTTTCTGTTATTACTGGTATGCCCACAATGGCTTAAAAAAACTCATTTTGCGTTAGCAAAATAAATGTACCACTTGATGAAGTTTATTCGGTGTTTTACCGTCAACCCACGATGGATATCCAGGTGGTTTTTAAGATGACTGAAGTATCCTTCTATCCCGTTTGTAGTCTTGGGTATATCTGGGTTTGATAGGTAATGAAACATGTTTGGCAAAGCCCGTTTGATGGTTATATAAGAGCGGCGAAGCAGTTTATGTGTGTACCAATATCTTCCGGTTTCTGTGTTGTATGTTTTTTCATTCAAGTAATCTTTGTGTGTTTCATGCCATTTTAGAAACTCTCTTGTCCAGTAAATCCGGTCATTTTCTGATTTAATTCGAAGGATAAATAGCACCAGTTTGCGTAGTTCCTGTCCGGCCTGATGTTTGGGATACTGTGTTAGCCACAGCAGGCACATGCGCTGGATATGAACCAGACAGCGTTGGACGATAGCTTCTGGAACTGACCTTTTTATCGCTTTTAAGATACTTTTATGACCGTCGGTGGTAATGCTTTCGATCTGAATCCCAAGTTTGAGCAAGTTAGCCAGATCCTCTTTGATTTCCTCATAGCGTTCACCGTCAGTAAAGCGATGCAGCTGGGTGTAGCCATCAAAATCGTCTTGATAACAAACCAAACAAAACTGCGCAAAATACGTGGCATCTATCCGTAAATGAACACGCTCTCGCTTGATTATTTTGACCAATGGCGCTTGTTCTAAAAAATGGTAAAATGTCCGTTGAAGTGTAGCTTGCGATAGGCTGCTGTCCCTGCTTAAAATTTGATAAGTCTGACGTTCCAATATCCACTTTCTGAACCATACAAACCTGTTTTGAATTCTCTGTTCTGGACGATTTTCAGTTAGAAAAATTCCGCATCGTTTACATTTGAATCGTTGCTTACCCCCTTGTTTTCCCCATCGAATAACATCTGTATATCCACAGGCCCAACAGCGTTTTTTTTGATTTTTCCATAAACATAAAAAGTTTGATGAAACCAAGTTCATCAAACTTTCTGTATTATCAATATTGGTGTGCTTTACAAAGCTTTTTACCAACTATTTTTGACTAATATGCCTCTTTGAACAAAAAAAGGGATCTCCGAAAAGAGATCCCTTTTTTTGAATAATTTAACTAGTACTAGTTAAAGATATAGCGAATTCCAAGTTGAAGCTGCCAGCAGTTCGATTGGTTATTGTAAACGCTGAAAGACTTGGTTGGTAATACTTTTGCACCATCAACAGTCGTGTAATACATCGAATAGATTGGTGTATTACTTGCATTCATGCTTTCGTATTTTAATACTTTGCCATAATTAGAAGGTGCAGAGGTTTGAGTAACACCCCATGAGTCATTAATCAGGT
Source organism: Aquipluma nitroreducens (assembly GCF_009689585.1). Taxonomy (GTDB): domain Bacteria; phylum Bacteroidota; class Bacteroidia; order Bacteroidales; family Prolixibacteraceae; genus Aquipluma; species Aquipluma nitroreducens. Next base: position 2,913,277 of record NZ_AP018694.1, read on the forward strand.
TACCAAAGTTAAGGATATCGAGACTTATTTGTAGAGTGTTTGATGTGCTACCTGCTTTTACTCTAAAGTCCTGAGAAATTTTCAAGTCGAAACGATTAACCCAAGGCATTTTTGCTGAATAAGCTTCAGCATATTTTCCTTTGTTTTTGCTCAAATAAGGATCTTGTTCGATAAACTTCCAGAATGCATCAGCTTGTTGAGCGGCTGTAAATCCATTAGCACCTTCTTTGAAAAGGATTTCGTCCTTATTTGCAGGGATGTACATCAAGTCGTTGTTTACTCCATCCTTATTCATGTCTGAAGAATATACCCAACTGTAACGACCTGTATTGTAACCACTGTAATACAACCCAACATTTGTTGCTAAATGTTGGGCATATTCAAAACGGTAGCTAATCGATCCAACCAGTTTGTTTGGTGTTACATACTGAGAGTTTTGCAATCCAAGTTGGTTTGGTCCGTCAATAGATGCCTGATTTTGCCAAGCTGAATTGGCCTGACTTCCAGGGTTTCCTGAAATCTCTTTAACCACAGTATGAGTATAGGCAAACATCAATTTCAGATCTTTGATAGGCTCAGTAGTGTATGTTGTATTAAGCGAATAACCGTAACCTTTGTTGGTATTCTTAATGACCTCAGCATCACTAACTGCACTATTTATCTTTGTGCTTGTGTAGATGTACCGATTATCAGGTCCATTGAAACGTGCGAAGCCTAATTGTGCAGGATCGGGCATATTTGCATTTACCTGACAAACAGCATTGATATCTTTTGAATACATACCTTCTACCGTTAAGGCCATTGGGAATTCAGTTGGAATCTGGTAATCAACGGCCAGGGTACTTTTCCATACCTGTGGAAGTTTGAAATCAGGATCTATCGCAGCAATTGAACTTGGAAGTGCAGCCGTGGCAGTAGTAGGTAAACCTAAAGTGCTTACCATTTGATTTACATCGGTAATCAGGTTACCACCTGGAACCAATTTAGCTAAATCCGCACTGTTGCCGCTTCTGGTTACAGTATTTTGCACCATACCACCGTTTGTTGGCATATTTGTGAAGAAGACCAAAGGAATACGGCCAGTAAAAATACCGGTTCCACCTCTAACTTTCAACGATTTATCACCTCTTACATCATAGCTAAATCCAACACGTGGAGAGAGCAGCATTTTTGATGTAGGCCACATTCCTGTGTTTATTTTCCGGCCATCAAGAAAAGTTAATTTTGATACTTCTGTATTTTCAACCAAGTCGTTTAGATATGAAGTTAAATCGCCACGAATACCGTAAGTCAATTTAAGGTTTTTGGTAATGTTCCATTCGTCCTGGGCATAGATAGAAAATTGTCCAAAACTCAGGTCAGCAACAGGATTTAATTCTCCATTGTATCCATAAGTAAGTCCCCATGATTCTGGTGTTGCTCCATTAACAAAGTCAGCAAGACTCTTGAAGCGATAATATCCAGTACCAAATCTCTGGAACGAGTTGGAAACATATTGTTTCTCATAACTTGCACCAGCAGTAATTGTGTGGACGCCTAATGTATAGGTGAAGTTGTCAACAAAACTAGTCACATTATTTTTTACCCCATTATTCCATGAAAAAAGTTCGTATCCGGCTGACATAAAAGCATCGCCGTCTTTCATGATGTCAATATGCGGAAATGGAGAAGAAAGTGAGCCACGAACATCTTCAATGTGGGTGTATGTAGCTAACAATTGGTTCGACATGTTGTTGTTGATACGTGTGTTTAATTCTGCTGTCAACGAATGAACCAGGTTGTCCATCGAATAGCAGTTATTTCTAAATGCCATTGCGTTTTGAGAAATACGACCGGAAGTCATTTTGGTAGCAACGGTAGAAGTTGCATTTGTTGGAACATCAGCTACGTTTTTAGTGTAATTGTAACGAACTGTAAATTTATTGCTGTTGTTGATGTTCCAGTCGATACGGGCAAGCATCTTTTTATTTAAGTTGCCACCATCATAATTGGTGTACGAACCCGGGTCATAGCCATATTTAGCCAATCCTGTTTTAAAGGCTTCCATATCGCTTGCAGTAACTCTAGTGATATTTTGATCGGCATTCGCAATGCCATCAGTAGACAACTTCCACTGTTGAATAGGTGAAGGAGAGTTTGAACGTTCTCCGTTTACGAAGAAGAATAACTTGTTTTTAATGATCGGTCCGCCTAAGGTAAACCCATAAGTTGTTGTCTTTTCTGTAGGACGTGCGCCAAGGTCGTAACCGTCAACTGTGTTTCCACGATAATCCTGATTGCGTAAGAAAGTGTAGGCAGAACCTTTAAATTTGTTTGTTCCACTCTTGGTAATGGCGTTGATTCCAGCGCCAACGAAATTAGCTTGCTTTACATCGTAAGGTGCAATGGTTACCTGAAGTTCGTCGATTGCATCAAGAGAAATAGGGTTACCTCCCCCGGGAAGGCCATTGCTTAATCCAAAGTTGTTGTTGAAGTTTGCTCCATCAATGGTTACATTATTCAAACGGCCATCGCGTCCTCCAAATGAATTTCCCGCTCCGGAATATGGAGAAAGACGGGTAAAGTCATCCAGGCTGCGGCTAATAGAAGGCAGAATAGCCATCTGCTCGGTTGAGATGTTGGTTGATGCTCCGGTTTTGGTAGTTCCAAACGCCGATGGTTTTGCCCCAACAACAATAACTTCAGCAACGTCAACACTTTGCTCTTTTAACGAAGCATTAAGTACAAACGACTGTCCGAGGTAAAGAGTAATTTCAGTATAAGTTGCTTTGTTATAACCAACAAATGAAATTTCTACTTTGTACGGGCCTCCGGAGCGCATACCTTGCAAGGTAAAACGACCTTCTGAATTCGCAATTGTACCGTACTGGGTACCTGAAGGCTGATGAACTGCCAGAACTGTAGCTCCCGGTAGAGCTTCGTTATTTGCATCTGTAATTTTTCCTGTGATTCCCGAGGTTGTAACCTGAGAATAACCTGATAGAACAAAAGCAAAAAATGCAATTAGCACGAAATAAACTTTTAGCATCTTTTTCATAGAAAAATTGATTTTAATTTCTGCACAAAGAAAGTTAAATGATGTATAATAATATTAAATTGTTTCTTACGATAATGTTATCAATTGATGTCAATTCGATTAATTTCAGAAGCCTCGATCGAATGAAAACGTAGCCATATTTGACACTCTTTCTTGTTGAAAATTACAATTATTAACTGATTCAGAAAAGTATAGTTATGAACACGGGGAGTGCTGATAAAATGTTAATAAATATTAAAATCTTGACTTGATAATCATTTTATTTCTGAAGAAAAACATTAATACGAAATTGATAGGATATTGAAAAATAAGCTCCGACAAACAATTCAAATCCTGATGTGTTTTTATTTCAGAAAATCATATTTTTGCAGGCTTAATTGATTGCGAAATAATAAATGCAAGTGATGGAAGAAAAACAGATCCGGGAAATGCTTGATGAAAATGGATTTATTGAGGAGCAGATTAGCCCGGAATTAAAGCTGGTTGAGGAAATTAACCGACTGAAGAAAGAAAAGAATGCGGTCATTCTCAGTCATTATTATGTGGAAAGTGACCTTCAGGATATAGCTGATTATGTTGGTGATAGTTTAGGATTAGCTCAGGAGGCCGCAAAAACCGAAGCCGATTTGATTGTTTTTGTGGGTGTTCATTTTATGGCCGAAACTGCAAAAATCATTAACCCCTCCAAAAAGGTTATTCTGCCCGATTTGAAAGCCGGTTGTTCGCTGGCCGATTCTGCCCCGGCTGATAAGTTCGCTGAATTTAAAGCTCAATATCCCAATCATCAGGTGATTTCGTACATCAATTGCACTGCCGACCTGAAGACCATGACTGACGTGGTTTGTACCTCGGCCAATGCGCTGAAGATTGTAAACAGCTTTCCTCCGGAACAGAAACTTATTTTTGCGCCTGATAAAAACCTTGGAAATTACATCAACAGCCTGACTGGCCGTGAAATGGTTCTTTGGGATGGCGCCTGCATGGTTCACGAAAAATACTCGGTCGAAAAAATCATTGAGCTGATGGATCAGCATCCCGATGCCGAATTTATTGCCCATCCGGAGTGCGAAAAGCCGGTTTTGCTGGTTGCCAAATACATCGGTTCAACCACCGCGTTGTTGAACTACGTGACTGCAAGTCAAAAAAAGAAATTTATTGTAGCTACCGAAAGCGGCATTTTGCATCAAATGAACAGGGCTTGTCCGGATAAAATTTTCATTCCGGCTCCTTCCATTGATTCAACTTGTGGTTGCAACGACTGTTCGTACATGAAATTGAACAGCCTTCAGAAATTATACATCTGTCTGAAAAACGAATTACCCGAAATCACCCTTTCTGACGAGGTGATCAAAAAGGCTCAATTACCGATACTCCGAATGCTCGAAATCTCGAAATAAAGACTTTAAATCCCAATAATACATTGGGATTTTTTATTTTCACACTTTCCTTTAAAACCAATTAAACATGAACCGTTTCAAAATTTCAGGAATCTTCTTTTTTTGCCTGATTACACTGTTTCAACTAGCAGGTATGGCGAAAAACCCGAACGACAAAAAGCTTGATTTGGATATTGTATTTATAGGTAACAGTATTACTTATGGCGCTAATCTGGAGAATCCAAGGCAGGATGCTCCTCCGGTTATTGCTTCAGAAATACTTCGGAAAAAAGCTGGGATCGAATCGGTTCAATTCTCAAACCAGGGAAGAAGTGGATTTACTACCGTAAATTATTTGCCCGATTCGCCCACATTTGCAGAAGTCATTCAGGCGACGAAACTATTGCACACGAATCTGGAACATTCCCTGATCTTTTCAATCAAATTGGGAACTAACGACAGTGCCATTTCCGGCCCCAAAGGAGCACCCGTTTCGAAAGAGGACTACCGAAAAAACATGAAAGCCATTATTGACGAGTTGCTCCGACAGTTTCCTGACGCAAAAGTTGTGATTGAGCAACCCATCTGGTATAGCACGAATACTTACAACCGATCAAAATACCTCGCCGAAGGATTAGCGCGATTACAAAGCTATTTCCCTGAACTGGAATCATTGGTTAAAAGCTATTCGGCAACAAATAAAAATCAGGTTTTTATGGGCGATCGGAAGGGATTTAACTATTTCAGGAAAAATTACCTGACAGATTTGGTGGCAGAAAAAGGCCAGCAGGGAACTTTTTACCTTCATCCAAATCCCAAAGGTGCAGCAAAGCTTGCTAGTTTCTGGGCAGAGGCTATTTATAAGATTCTGAAATAGAAATACAGCAATAAAAAAGACCTGTCCGTTTTGAAATCCGGACAGGTCTTTTCATAAAAATGGATACGGCTTTATTTTTTGGCCACCTTGACCAGGCCTTCCACATCTTTTACTTTCGTAAACGGGACAAGCTTGAATCCGTAGCTGTATTCTTTCTTACTCAGGTGGTACTGAGGAAGTGGTATCCCGCGCCACGACCAGGTGTCGTTTCCACCAAGTCCGGCCTGACCCAAATCGATGTTCACGGTATAAAAACCAGCGGGTTCTAGCTCATTGATATGCTTCGCTTTAGCAATGTTTTCGGCAGTGTATGGCCAAACCGAAGCGTTAAGCGGTTGTTTCCCAACAACCATCAGTCCGCTACCGGTCACATTTTTTAGAGCCAGCCATCGCACTTCGGTATGGTTGCCATTTTCCTGAGGTAACACGTATTGATATATGAAATCCTCCACTTTACCGGAGTAGATGTTCACTTCGGCTGCTTGGTTGCGATCAGAATAATTTTCGTAAGGACCTTTCCCGTAGAAATTCATCAATGCCAAATCGTTTGAAAGCTCAGTACTCATCCCAATTCTCAACGGTTCGGTCAATTTTTCACCAATCTTGGCCTGATAATTTACTTCTACAATTCCGTCACCCGAAACTTTGTACGAGAGCTGCATGTCCAAACCTTTGTCGCTTTTTAGGTTGGCAATAACCAACTTAGTAATTCCTTCATCCAGAACCTTCATCTGAACAAGTTTTAAACTTGCGGCAACCAAAGGCCAATCTGATAAATTCTTCGTTACCTGCCAGGCGGCAAAATCATTGTCGGTAATTGGTCGCCAGAAATTAGGCTGCAATTGCCCAATCAACATATCTTTACCCTGAAACTGGTATTTGGTCAGGTATCCCGAAGTTTTATCGAAGGTCACTTTAAAATCTTTGGCACCCACAATCAGATTCTTTTCTGAATCTTCAAATACCTGAACCGCAATTTTCGATGCTATTTGCTGAATTGGTTTTGCTTCTTTCACCAAGAATTGTTGCTTGGCAATTTCATGACCTCTTTTAGCATACAATTCATCTTTGGCTAATTTCACACTTACCTTCAGCCACACTTCGCCAGTGCATTTCGACAGATCGAAATCAACGCCGAAAAGCTTTGATTCGCCGGGTAAAACATTGAATGCACCTAAGCTTGCTGTGCCGATATCTTTTCCGTTTTCGGTCAGAGTCCAGCGAATATCAAATTCATTCAGATTACGAAATTCGAACCTGTTTCTGATCCTGAATTGCATTTTGTCCTGATCGTAAGCTGAAATAACGACGGGTTGGAATACATATTTACATTCTTCTGTTGCTCCTTTTGCTGTTCGGTCGGGGCTGATGAGACCATTGATACAGAAGTTTGCATCGTTCGGCTGGTCGCCATAATCGCCTCCATATGCCCACCATTTCCGACCTTGGGCATCTGTACGCGCAATTCCCTGATCAATCCAGTCCCAGATAAAACCACCCATCAGGTTCTTTTTACTATGAATAACATTCCAGTACTCCATCAGGTTACCTGTTGAGTTTCCCATGGAATGGGCATATTCGCACATCACGATTGGCCGTTTGATATATGGGCTTTCAGATAGCCCTTTCAATTGGTCGATTGTTGGGTACATCCGGCTTACCATATCGACATACCAGGTGTCGTCAGGATTGGCCAGGTATGGATTTTTACGAAATTCGGGTGATCCGTAAGCTTTGTAATCCTTGTTATTGGGGTCTCCCTGAGCGCCTTCGTAATGAATCGGACGTGTTGGATCGAAATCTTTAACCCAGCCGGCTGCAGCTGCGTGGTTCGGGCCAGTACCCGATTCGTTTCCAAGCGACCAGGTGATAATGGACGCATGGTTTTTATCACGTTCGACCATCCGGATAACCCTGTCGGCAAAAGCAGTGTGCCACGAAGGCTGATTGGTTAAGTATCCGGAAGCATGATGGGTTTCGATGTTTGCCTCGTCGAAAACATACAAACCATATTGGTCGCACAAGTCGTAAAAATACGGATCGTTCGGGTAATGACAAGTACGTACGGCGTTCAGGTTGTACTGTTTCATCAGTAAAACATCTTTCAACATTTCATCGCGAGTAACGGTTTTTCCTCCTGTCTCGCTGTGATCGTGCCGGTTTACTCCGTATAATTTCACCGGTTTGCCGTTTACCAGGAATACGCCATCCTGAATGCGGATGTCGCGGAATCCGATTTTGCTGCTTCTCGATTCAAGTACATTACCTTTTTCGTCCTTCAAGGTTAAAACCAAAGTGTATAAAACCGGCAACTCGGCCGACCATTTTTGCGGCGATTCAACTTTTGTTTCCAGAAGTGCGAACTTCACATTGTCGCGCTGCGGATATTCTTCGTAAGCAATCTTGCTCAAATCAATTTTCAAAGGTTGAGCAAATTTTGGTTTGTCGGTTGGGCTGTAAAGCATGGCTTCAACTGTCCAACCTTCAATGTTAATGCTGTCTTTCATGGTAACCACCGGACGAATTTGCAACAGAGCATCTTTTAGATTTTCATCGAATTTGGTACGGACAAAGAAGTCGTTCAACGCAACCCGTGGCTGCGCCAAAAGCATGACTTCGCGATGAATACCGCTCATTCGCCAATGATCCTGATCTTCGAGATAGCTTCCATCCGACCAACGGAAAACCTGAACGGCAACAGTGTTCTTTCCTTTCTGAACTTTTTCTGTCACATCAAATTCAGCAGGCAAACAACTGTCTTCGCTATAACCAACCATTTGTCCGTTAACCCAAACATAGAATGCTGATTTAACGCCACCAAAATGCAGGATGATTTGCTTTCCGTCCCAATCGGCAGGGATTTCAAACGTGCGGAAATAGGAACCTACAGGGTTTGTCCGTGTTATAAATGGCGGACGGTTCGGAAAAGGATAGGTCGAATTGGTGTAAATCGGCGTTCCATAACCTTTCATTTCCCAGCACGACGGAACTTCAATTTTATCCCAGCCCGAGACTTTTGCTTCAGCGGAATAAAAATCCATCGGACGGATTTTCGAATCAGCTTCGAAATGAAACATCCATTGCCCATTGAGCGACAGGAGTCGTGCCTGTGAACGATCACCTTTCAGGGCCTGATCTTCCGACGAAAATGAATACGAGGTGGCACGGGCTGGCATTTTGTTGCGCCCGATTACTGATTGGTCTTCCCAGTCGTTTTGTGCAAACGCAGTTAACGACAGGAAAGCAAATAGCAGTGAAATAATTTTATTCATGATTTATTGATTATGGTTATAGGTGCATTGCAAATTACAGAATATAGACGGTTTCGGTTATGATTTTACTTATTTGAAATCATAAAAAAAGTTAAAGAACAGGTTTTAAATCTACTGTCAGACTTCGGCGTGAACTCAGTCGAACGCTAAAGCAGACGGCAAAGAATAATGCGTTGATCATTATCCGAGTAATATTTTTTGCCATTACATTTATGTGACGGAAAACAGAAATTACATCATTATTGGGCTTTAGCCCTATGGTTTACACCAAATTAAACTAAAAACCCCATCTGGAATTTCCAAACGGGGTTTTAAAATATTGTTTTTGCTTTTTTATTCAACAATGGTTATCCAACCGTGAGTGTCTGGTTCGTCGCCATATTGAATGCCACGCAACTTTTTGTAGAGTTTTTCGCTGATAGGCCCCGGCTTACCATCTTTGGTAAACACGTATGAGATTTTTTCATCGTAATCGTCAATCCGCTCAATAGGACTAATCACCGCAGCAGTTCCGCAGGCGCCGGCTTCATCAAATGTTGCCAGTTCTTCCACCGGAATCTGACGACGTTCCACTTTCATTCCCATGTCTTCGGCCAAAACCATCAAACTTTTGTTGGTTATCGATGGCAAAATTGAACTCGATTTTGGTGTGACGTAGGTGTTGTTCTTGATTCCGAAGAAATTGGCAGCGCCGCATTCGTCGATGTATTTCTTTTCGATGGCATCGAGATAGAATACGTTCGAATAACCCATTTGGTGTGCTTTTTCACCTGCAACCAAGCTGGCTGCATAATTTCCACCTACTTTATATTTTCCCATCCCGAGAGGTGCCGAGCGGTCGAATTCGCGCATGATGACAAACGGAGTTGTCTGGAAACCGCCTTTAAAGTATGGGCCTACAGGGGTTACAAACAGAATGAACATGTATTCGTTGGCAGGTTTTACGCCAACTTGTGCACCGGTTCCGAACAAAAACGGACGAATATATAAAGCCGCTCCCGATTCGTATGGCGGAACAAAACGCTCGTTCAATTTCACTGCTTTAACAATAGCTTCTTCAAATTTTTCAATCGGAAGTACAGCCATCATTGTTCCCATGCTCGAATCCTGCATCCGTTTGGCATTCTCATCCATCCGGAATACCCGTATTTTATTGTCGGCTCCGCGAAATGCTTTCAAACCTTCGAACGATTCTTGTCCGTAATGAATGCAAGTGGCAGCCATGTGCATCGTTACCATTTCGCTGTCGCTAACTTCCAGTTCGCCCCATGCTCCATTTTTGTATGTACAACGGATGTTGTAATCCGTTTTCATATACCCAAATCCTAAATTTTGCCAGTCTATAGTTTCCATAATCAAATGAGTAGTTTGTCAATCCAAGTTTTTTGGAGTGATAAATTAACGAAAAAAAAACCGGAGAAGGAAGGATAAAAAACCTGTTTCTCCAAATTTAGTAATTTAGTCAATTGCACTGATTTCCAGAAAATATCCGTTGTGCTTTCTGATGTTCAGCACCCTTCCGTCCGAAAAAATCAGGTATTGGCCTTTTATTCCATTCAGTATTCCCGAAATCTCAGGATCTTTATCGAACGAAACACTGGCAATTTTCTCCGGGAACTCGGAACATGGATAGTTCATTTTCCAGATGTGGTTGTCTGGATGTAAATACTGCTGCAACTCGGCTGGGAGCAATTGGTACGCTTTCTCCTTTTCCTCCGGAAGATTGTATTCCTGAACCGTTTTATTCTGAAGCATGGAACGCCAGTTGGTCTTGTCAGAGAAAAAGTTTTTCAGGTAAACTTCAATCACTCCTGAAATGTGGCGGTTGGGCGTTCTGGCCAGAATAATGGCTTCGCTTGCACCTTGGTCGATCCAGCGCGTAGGCACCTGGTGATGGCGGGTTACCCCAACTTTCAATTCTCCGGAAACGGCAAGATAGACGAAATGGTCAATCAGGTCGTGTTCGCGGGCCCAGTCCATGTCGCGTGCGATGCCCAGGTGAGCTTTCGACAACTCAGGACGCATCACGGTTTCGCTGGCTTCAGGAGCAGTTTGCAAACAGTTGTAACAAAAGCCTTGGCCAAAAGAAGTTTTGGTTCGCTTTCCACACGAAATGCAGTTGATTTGCCCGGTAAATTTCAGACTGATCGATTTCCCGATCAAATTGTTCATCGGTAATTCGGTTTCTCCAATCGGAAGAAAATACTGAACCGGATTGGCAAATTCAGAGCGCATTTTGATGATATTTCCTGAACCAAGCATAGTCATTGGGTTTTATTTCAATACAAAGAAACAAATTGTTGCCGAATTGGTAACAGTTGCCCGGATGAAAAGGTTTGATGCAAACAGCACGATAAAAGAAAGTGATTGGCAAATTGATAAATTTTCTATTTTTAGGGTATGACAATAAGCAACTTTGAACGATTGGTACAACTGGCTGACGAAGTTTTTGCCGTTAAAAGTGATCCGAGTCAACTTGATGTCAATGCCGAGGTGTTGGAACGCCTATACAAGCTTCATCCGGCAACCGTTTCTGCATTCGACGATGGAAATGGACCAGTTGCCTGGGTTTTGCTCATCCCGACCACACTCGATTTGATGAACCGGTTTCTTGGAAAACAGATTTCTGAAAAAGAACTTTTCGACCTGACCCCGATTGAAGCCAAATTCGATGCGGTTTATCTTTGCTCTGCACTTGTTTTGGAAGAATTCCGCCGGAAAGGAATCGCCAAACAGCTTGCTTTAACTGCTATTGATAACATGCGCGAAATGCATCAGTTGAAAGCAGTTTTTGTCTGGGCTTTCACTCCTGAAGGTGATTCGGCTGCCGAAACCATTGCAAATTTAGCGAAGTTGCCGCTTTATAAAAGGGAGAAATAAACAGTTCCGTTAGCTATCCCAGATTAGTATTAAATACAGAACCTAACCCAGATCATCTTCAAACAATAACTATGAAAAGATTTCTAATCCTTGCAATTTTCTCTTTCTCGCTTCTGAGTTTATGCTTCGCTCAAACAGTAACCACTTCAGGTGATTGTAACAATGACATTAAAGATTCCCGCGGAAAAATGATCCCCTGGGAAAAGGGCGCCTTTGAAACTGGCAAATACCGTAACGTTTTTCTTGAAGCCGGTTATAAGCAAACTGACATTGATGCCAAGCTTGCCAAAGCTTATTACGATGTTTTTGAAGGATCCAATAAAGTGTATTTCGAAGTGGAAGATTCAATGGCTTATGTTTCTGATCTAAAAAACCACGATGCGCGCACTGAAGGACTTTCATACGGACTGATGGTGGCGGTACAACTGAATAAAAAAGAAGTCTTCGACAAGCTTTGGCGTTGGACAAAGAAATACATGCAGCATCAGGGTGGCGCCCGCGATGCTTATTTTGCCTGGAGTGTCGACAATAAAACCTTCAGGCAAAATTCGCCAGGTTCGGCCTCCGATGGAGAATTGTATTTTGTGACCGATTTGCTATTTGCTTCTAATCGTTGGGGCAACGACACCGGAATTGATTATTATAAGGAAGCCCGCCGGATTTTGGACGCCATGTGGAGCAAAGATGGAACGCAAGGCGTGACCAATGTGATTAATACCGAACACAAACAAATCACCTTTGTGCCCGATAAAGGTGGCTACAACTGGACTGATCCATCGTATCACCTGCCAGCTTTTTTTGAAGTTTGGGCCACATATGCCAAAGATGGGCACGAGCAGTTTTACCGCGATTGTGCCGATACTTCGAGAGTTTACCTGCATCGAGCCTGTAATCGTGCCACTGCATTGAATTCTGATTATGCCGAATTTAGCGGTGCACCACGGAATTTCTGGAGAATGAAACCGGCCTTCCGGTACGATTCGTGGCGAGTTCCAATGAACATTGCAATGGATTATTCGTGGTATGCCAAAGACATCAAATGGCAGCAGGATTACGGCAAGCGGATTCAGAACTTCCTGTTCTGCCGTGGCATCGACACCTTCGAAGATCAGTTTATGCTGGATGGATCTTTACCTGAGCAGAAAGAAATTCTTCAGGCTGGTGGCTATCAAAAGCTACGGCATTCATTGGGGTTGGTAGCCACTTCCGGAGCCGCTTCGCTCATGGGAACTCAGGCTAAAAGCTGGAAGTTTGTCGATGGTGTTTGGAATGCCAAACTTGAGCCATACGCCGATGGTTATTTCGATCCGTATTTCGATGGATTACTTTACTTGTTTAGCGTGATGCACCTGAGTGGGAACTACCGGATTATTACGCCGGAGATGAAATAATTGTGGTTGTCTCAAAAGTCAAAGTTTAGTAAATGAAGCTTATAAATTGTGGTTACCTTCATTTCACCCCACCAAACCTCCCCTAAATGGGAGGCTTTGAAGTCCCCTTCAGGGGATTTAGGGGTTTTAGTATTAATGGTACTTTCAAATCGTAAGTTTGTGATTAGCTAATATCACTTTTGAAACAACCCCATTAAATTACAGCTCCCTTCGACAGGCTCAGGGAGCGACTTGCTTGATGACAAAACAAAAAAACAGAAAATATTTTCACCCTCCGTGTAACGAATCGACTTTCCTGAAGGTATTGTTTTCAGATAAGCGAATTTTAAAGCAAACTGATTCCAAATTTTACATGACTGAACGGTTAAGCGACGAACAATTGATGAAGCATCTGGCGCAAGGCGATAACAAAGCTGCCGCCGTACTTTACGACAGGTATTACAAAAACGTGTACGGCTATTTTGTCCGGATGACGCGTGACGTCGATGCGAGTCGCGACCTGACACAGAATGTTTTCATGAAAATTATCCGTTACAGTCAGAGTTGGAAGGAGGACCGGGTTTTTATGCATTGGCTTTTCCGGATTGCACGAAACATCATGGTCGACTATTTCAGGGGAGCGCGAAAATTTTACGATCTGAATGATGAACCTGAAATTGCAGTGCGTGATCAGGCCGATTCGGTCAGGGCGATGGAAGCCCGCGAGTCGTACGATTTTCTGCTCGAAGCCATGGAAAAACTTCCGCCCGGTTATCGCGAATTGATTGAATTGAATCGGTTTCAGGGATTTTCGTACAAGGAAATTGCCGCGACCATCGAATCGAACGAAAATGCCGTGAAAGTGAAAACCTTCAGGGCAATCCAAAAGCTGAAAGAGATTTATACTCAAATAATAATGGATTGATTATGAAATGCGAAGAGGTAAATATAAATCTTCCTGAATACATCGACAGGAAATTGGATGAAACGACATCAGCCGCGATACGGAGTCATCTGGAAAGCTGCCCATCGTGCAAAGCACTTCACAGCGAGTTGAGTTCATTCATAAACTATATGGATTCGTTTCCAGCTCCGGAAGTTCCGGAAGGAATGAAAGAAGAATTTGAAGGAATGGTGGCTTCGCTTGGAAATCAGGAGAAGAAGAAAATTCGTCTCGTTCCGATGTGGACAAAGATTGCAGCAATGATGGTATTCGCGTTTGGGACGTATTGGTTGGGATTTCAGATTGGTTCACGGAAAGGCGAAATTGTGCAGAACCAACTGACTTCAGAACTTTCAACTCAAAAGCAGCAGGTTTTGCTGGCCAGTTTGCGTGAGTACACCGGGCCACAGAAAATCGATGCGGTTTACAGCATCAGCACCACCGGAAATGTTAGCACTGAATTGATTGATGCTTTGGTTAACACCATGAACACCGATAAAAATGCAAATGTACGTTTGGCCGCCATTTCAGCTCTTTCAGAAATGATGGGAAAAAACGACCGGATCAAAACGGAACTTATTAAATCGCTGACGGTTCAGGAAAATCCATTGCTGCAAATTTCGCTTATCCAGGTACTGACCGAAAAAGGCGTAAAAGAAGCCAAACATCAGATTGAAAGTATTTCAAATAATGAAAAAACCGACGAAAGCGTAAAAGCTTATGCCAAGGATATGATGAAAACGATCATATAAAATCGGGAAGTGATGAAGCAGCCGGCGCGACTCGCAAACCTGATCAGTTAAATTTTAAATTAAAAAATTATTAGCCATGAAAAGAATTGCTATCATATTTACAGTACTTGTTTTTCCCTTTATCGTGATGGGACAGACCAAAAAATTTGAATACACGCCCAAAGTGAAGGGTAAAATTGAAATTACGAATTTGCTGGGCGAAATAGCGCTGCAAAATTCGGGCAGTGGGGCTATCGTAATTGAATCGGATTTTAATCTGGAACGTCCAGACCGTGCGGCTGGGCTTAAACTGCTGGGTTCGGCCGAAGACAACACCGACCTCGGAGTGAATGTCAGCGAAGAAAACGGAGTGGTCAGCATTCAGGGAGCAACCCGTCAGGTGCGCGACTACAAGTATAAAATTCTTATTCCAACCGGAATGGCGGTTAACCTCGACTACGGAAGTCCGTTTGCCAAAGAAGATGTAACTGTCGATTCGTTTACCGGAAGTCTGGAGATCAAAACACTCAATGCCAATGTGAAGATTACCAAATCGTCGGGTCCGTTTACGGTCAATTCCATCAGCGGTGATGTGGAAGTTGTTTTCGACAAAATCAATCAGAGCGAACCAAGCTCGTTGGCAACAGTGAGTGGATTGGTTGACGTAACCTTACCCGGAACTGAAAAAGCCAATATCGAAATCAGCACTATCAACGGAAATGTATTCAACAACCTTGACCTGAAATCTACCGAGAAACCTACCGAGAAAGACAAACTTGCTTACGGGATGGATGTCATCAGGATGCGGGGCGGAAATTCGTACACACTCAACGGCGGCGGCCAGAAAGTCTATCTGAAAAGCATTTCAGGAAACATTTACCTGCGCAAACGCTAAATCCGTACAGTCATGAAAAAGTACATTTTAGCTGCCATTTTGATGGTGGCCACACTCAGTACAGCCTTTTCGCAAAAGGTGATAATCAAAAATCTGGAAGTTTCAGGAAAAAAAGTTGGATTGAAATTCGACTTTGCTGACAGCATCCGCATTGAGGCCTGGAGCAAAAATACCGTTGAACTGGAAGTTTCGGTGAACATCGATAACAACCGTTTTAACGAATACTTCAAACTAAATGAAAATAGTTTCTCCGGAGACATTGATCTGGTTGAAAAAATCGATTTCGAGGCGATAAAAAAGATAAAAGGCACTGGCAACAACTGCAACTTCGATAAAATGATCCGCTACAAGCTGAAAGTGCCATCTAGTCTTGAGTTTAGCCTGAAAACCATTGCCGGACAGGTTATTCTGCAAGGCTCGCTTGGAAAAATTTCGGTCAATTCAATCAGCGGTTTTATCGATTATGCTGTTCCGGCAAGCATGAAAGCCCGGATCAACCTTTCTACAGTAACCGGCGATGTGTATTCGGATGTGAAATTCGACAATAGGCCTTCGAAAGAAATGAGCTGGGTGGGCACCAAACGCGACCTGACTCTTAACAGCGGAACCCTGCCCATTAAACTCGAAACCGTAAGCGGAAATATTTACCTGCGTAAATCGAAGCAACTGAATTAAGTAATACATAGAGCACTGGTTTTAATTTCACAGAAGAAAGCCATTTCGGAAACGGGATGGCTTTTTCGTTTTGAATTTTGTGAATCGAAATAGAAACGGATTTATTCCCAAATTCCTGAAATCAGAAGCGCTATTTCTTCAGGTTTTTATTTTACTTTTAAAATCTAAACCAACCCGAACCCATGAAACTTAAGATTCTTATTTTCCTGCTCGCCTTTTTTGCGTTTAAACTTGCAGAAGCCAAACTTTTTCCAACACAACTTACCTGTGAATATCTTAAAAATTCGCCTTTAGTTGATGTTCCTCATCCACGATTGGCTTGGATAAATATTGCAGAATTGGGAGAGCGTGGGCAACAGCAAACGGCTTTTCAGATTAGGGTGGCTACTTCAGCCAGCGCACTCGAAAATCCTGATATGTGGGATAGTGGTAAGGTAAAATCTGATCAATCGACACGTGTTGAGTACAATGGAAAAACCTTGATGTCGCGGCAGGAATGCTGGTGGCAGGTGCGTGTTTGGGATCGTGAGGACAAAACATCGGATTGGAGCCAACCTGTCATGTGGCGGATGGGGCTGCTTCAGGCAACTGACTGGAAAGCAGAGTGGATTGGCGCTCCATGGCAGGGCGAGGAAGCCTTGTCGAAACAGGGAAACACGAATACGACATTGGCGCAGTTGCCCCCGCCAGCTCCCCTGTTCAGAAAAGAATTTGTTATTCAGAAGACAATAGCCAAGGCTGTTGCGTATGTAACCGGATTGGGATATTTTGAGCTTTATGTGAATGGCGAAAAAGTTGGCGACGACGTGTTGGTGCCCAATCAGACCAATTACGGCAAACGCCCCGGATTAGTTGATGCTGGCTTGCCTTTGAAAGACGATTTCTGTGAATACCGCGTAATGTATCTGGCTTATGATGTTACTAAAATGATCCGGAATGGCGCAAATGTGGTTGGCAGTATTTTGGGAAATGGTTTTTATAACCCATCAAAATCATGGGCCGAAGGATATGGTTCTCCCCGTTTTTTAGGGCAGGTTCACATCACATATACCGATGGAACTGAAGATGTAATTGTGAGCGATCAAACCTGGAAAGCTTCCAAAAGTGCTATCCTGATGGACATGGTTTACTATGGTGAACATTACGATGCCCGATTGGAACAACCCGGATGGTGTTCTCCGGGATTCGACGATTCGGCCTGGCAGTCGGTCGTAAAACGCAAAGCTCCTGAAGGGAAACTGGTTACTCAAACTTCAGAATCCGATAAAGTTACACTCCGTATTCTTCCACGTTCAATTGAAAAGACTAAAGAAGGAAATTATAAAGTTGACTTTGGAGTTGAGATTTCCGGAAGACTTCGGCTTAACCATATTTCTGGTCCGGCAGGTCAGAAAATTGAAATCAAATACCTCTGCAACACCTATTCGGGCGACAACTCCTACATCTGCAAAGGCGGCGGTGATGAGTCGTATGCCTCCCGTTTCAATTGGTTTGTATTTAGCGCTGTTGAGATTTTGAACTGGCCTGGCGAACTAAAACCCGAAGATATTACTGCCGAAGCTGTTAACACGGATGTGGAAGAATCGGCAAAGTTTGAGACCTCCAATTCGCTTTTCAACGACATCAACAAAGCCTGGAAGCGCAGCCAGTTGGACAACATGCACGGCGGAATTGCCAGCGACTGTCCGCACCGCGAACGTTCGGCATATACCGGCGATGGCCAGGTGTCGTGCGTAACCGTGATGCATAATTTCGACGCAAAATCATTCTATTTCAAGTGGATAAAAGATATCCTCGGAGCTCAGGATGCAGAAACTGGTTATGTACCCAATGGCGCTCCCTGGCAACCCGGATGCGGCGGCGGTGTGGCGTGGGGCGCGGCAATCTGCATTATGCCCTGGGAATTTTACCTGCACTACGGAGCGCTTGACGAGTTGAAAGACAATTATGAGGGCATGAAAGGTTACATTCGCTACATGCAAACCTGGGTCGATCAGGATGGAATCATGTTTTCGCAACGTCCCGGTAAAGATGGAAACCCGCTACAATGGTTTAACCTGGGCGAGTGGGTGGCTCCGGGCAAAACGGTTCCCGATAATCTGGTTCACACATTTTACTTTTGGCGTTGTGCCGATTTAACGGCCAAAGCCGCCAACGCACTGAACAAGCCCGACGAAGCAAAGTTTTACGCCGGCATGGCCGAAAAAACGAAGCAGGCTTTCCATAAAAAATTCTTCGATGCTCAAAACGGAACCTATGGAGCTGGTGGCGGTAATATTTTGGCCCTGAAAATGGGCGTTCCGGCCGATCAGTATCCGCGTGTCATTGCGTCGCTTCGGGCCGATATTAAAGCGAACGACGGCCATTTGGATACCGGTATTTTCGGCACACAATTCTTTTTCGAAGTGCTTTCGGAAAACGGTATGCACGATTTGGCTTACGAAGCGCTGAACAAACGCACCATGCCAAGTTTCGGTTACGGACTTGCACAAGGCGCCACAACTACCTGGGAACAATGGGACGGGAAAAACTCGCAGAACCACCCCATGTTTGGCGGCGGATTGGTTTGGTTTTACCGAAAACTTGCAGGTATGAATGCAGATCCAGATCAGCCAGGTTACCGACACATCATTTTTAAACCACAACCTGTTGCCGATATCAGTTACGTTACTTATTCGAACAACACTGCTTTGGGCGAAGCCGGAATTACCTGGAAAAATGAGGACGGTAAATTTCTGATGGATATTACCGTGCCGGCTGGCAGTAAAGCAACCGTTTTTGTTCCCTCCGGAGATATCAGCAGTTTGAAAGAAAGCAGCTATCCAATCAAACAATCAAAAGGCGTGCATCTTGTTTCTACCGGAAAGGATACGATTGTACTTGATGTGGAATCGGGAAAATATCAGTTTGAGGTCAACAAATAAACAACTCCATTGATCGAAGCGTCATGCCGAACTTGTTTCGGCATCTCTGCTGCTATGGAGAATGCTCCCTTCGACTGCTTCGCGCTCAGGGAGCGGCGCATTGAAAGAGAATTCGTTGGAATAAACAGAAATATTCGCACACTCAGCTCCCTGAGCAGTTCTAGGCGTGTCGAAGGGAGTCCTCGATTAGAATGTCGAAGGCAATTGCTCTTAAAAGGTAGCGAAATCAATATGTAATGTGTTATATTTGAAACTACATAAGGCGATTCTAATATTTCATAAAATTTGACCATGGCAGAAAAATTAAAAGATTTCGACGTGGAATTACAATCAGGTAAGTACCTTTTCAAATACTGCAAGTTTGACGTTAATGCATTGCAAATAATCATTAATAAAACGCTTTATTTTTGTTCTCCAGATAAATTAAATGATCCTCTGGATTCCAATTTTGATATAGAAATAACTAATCCGAATAATTTTAAAGAGAAAACAAGAGACAATATCAAATATTCAGGTTTCCCTTTAAGTGAGGACGTAAAACTTCTATTAAAAGACTACGGATCAGTAATGGGCAATGTCAAGAGTCAGAAAAAGTTGTTTGAAGGTTATTTTAAATATATGCAAAATACCTTTCTTGGAATTTGCTCCTTCTCAACAAAAATAAAAGATGGAAATTTACTTTGGTCCCATTATGCTAATGAAGCTAAGGGTTTATGTCTAGTATTTGATAAAGAAAAGCTTGTTGAGTCATTAAGTCAAAAACTAGGGTTTGGCTATAGAATACTAAAGGGGAATTTAGATTATGATGGAATAAAACCACTTTTAGTTAAAATTACAGAAGATAATGATTTAGAATACAGTTTCAGTCACTTGTTCTCTAAAACGAAGCATTGGTCAAGTGAAGAAGAATATCGAATAGTATTAGAAAAATACGAATCTAGCCCTTTTGATTTTGGTTATAGTATGTTTTACCCATTTTTGAAATTTGATGACAGCTGTTTAGAATTTATAATCTGGGGGGAAAGGATTTTAGAAGAACATTCTCAACTTTTATTAAAATTAAAAGACGAACATGTTTTCGCTGCAGAATTACTTAACCATGAGTTTGATCGGTAAAAAACGTGACAACTATTTCACTTACAGATTTTTACCCATCTCTGATCTACCGCTTTCACCCAGCGCTTCAATCGCAAAATAGTAGCTTGTTCCTCTATCCATTCCGCGGAAATTGTAGTTTGTTGCACTGTTTATTGTTATGCAGTTGTACAGTTTGCCGGGCGATACGCCGTACCAAATGTTGTAATCATAAGCTCCTTTTGTCGGACTCCAGTTAATCATTGCATTACGCGGGTCGGCTGCCGACCGGTCCACTTTAAAATTGCTGACTTGCGCAGGTTTTTCACCCTTTGCCAGACCAAACACCCTAAAATCGCTAATGGCAAATGAGCCGGTTGGCATGTGAATATTTTCAATTTTCAGGTAGCGGGTGTTGACAGGCTTTTGCAGTTCCACGTAGTCGTGCGGTACATCGCGGTTGTTGTCGCTTTTGTCAATCAGCAGCGTCCAGTTTTGGCCGTCAACCGATTGGGATATGCGATACTGGTGGTACAAATCCATTGCTTTGTTGTGCTGAAAAGCCTTGTGCTCGTAGTAGTTGATTTGCAGCGCGCGCACCTCTTTCACACCGCCCAAATCCATTTGCAGCCATTCACCTGGATTGCCGGTTCGAGCCGCCCAATAGGTGCGCATATTGTCGTCGGAAGCATTCTTTGCAATCAAATCGCCATCTGTAGAAGAAACAGTAACGGGCTTTTGGTAGGAGAGGAGCATCCATCCGGCGAAAGTTCCGCTTCGGTGGTCGGTTGTTTGAGTCGGATTCAAGCAGGGATAATCGCCGTATCCGGTTGAAACGTACATCGTGCCATCTTCATCAAATCCGGCGGGGTAAATGCCTATACGCCGCTCGAATTTGTATTTGAGTGACAACATGCAGGTTGCCACATGCCAGTAATTTCCGTAGTTATCGGCAAAGGTTCCGCCATGCCCCGCGCCTTGCACAAATCCACCTGGCTTATACGACACCGGGTTGTGCTTTTGATAGGTGAACGGTCCCAGCGGATGATCGGCCACATAAACGCCATCGGCATACACCTTAAATTCGGTTCCGGGAGCTCCATACTGAAAATAGTATTTGCCCTTGTGTTTGGTCACGAAACTGCCTTCGGTAAAGGGCGCCAGCGTGGTACTGTCGTCGTTGTTCATGCCAAAACGTTCCCAACCGTGAAGGTCGGGTTTCAGCATCGTTATATCGGTGATTTTGTTTTTCGGGTAAAAGTTGGTACGATCCAGTTCAACGCCTTTCAGCGGCCATTCGTTGCTCGAACCGTAATACATATACAGCCGCTTATCGTCGTCGAGGAAAAATGCCGGATCCCAAAACGGCAGTGATACCGATTCAATTTTCCGCTTGAAGCGACCGCTTTTTGGGTCGGTACTGTACCAAACGGGCAATCCGCGGTAGGTTGATCCGGTGTAAAACAATGTGTCGCCGCTCACGTAAGCTGTGGGGGCGCACTGGTCGTCGTCGGTTGGGGTTCGCTGGAAACTGGCGTACACAAATTCCCAATGGCTTAAATCTTTGGAGTAATGAAATCCGCCCTGATTAGTCGAGAACAGGAAATATTCGCCTTTGTAATTCACCAGCATCGGGTCGGCCGAAGAGCGGAATGACCCATTTGGCTTCACATTGTTGTTATACGGTTCGAAATTGTAGCTGATGTTTACCGGGTTGCAAAAGGTTTTTGGGTGATCGTTCAACGGGTCGAACGATTCAGTTGCCCGCGCTTTTTCATTTTTTGTGGAAGTGATTTTTTGTGGTGTCAGTTTAAAATCAACCTTTTTTCCCAACCGTTTCACGTTTAACGGAGTCATTTCCATTCCGGGGTAATACACCACCATGATGGTATCGCCATAATCGGCAATGCGGTACATTCCGTTGGCGTCGGTATTGTCGTGCGCCGGACTGTATTGATACATTACTGTAGCACCTTCCAGCGGTTTGCCATCAGGACCCAAAACCTGTCCACTTCGGAATTTCTTCTTTTTTACAGTGATGGTATAATCGCTCACCTGTCCTTTCACCACAATAATGCTGTCTTCTGGCTCCTGAGCTTTTGCCTGAAAGGAAACCGAAAAAAGGAAGCAGAAAAGGGGAAGGAGTAGGTTTTTCATGGCAATTGGGTTAGGAGAAGGGAGGAGGGATTCCGGAGACAGGAAAATGAGAGCAGATTAGTATTCCGTTCTCCCTTTTCCTGTTTCCGTTCTCCGGATTTTTATTTCAACACAAAACCGGCTTCGAGCGTATTAGCTGAATTGGTTCCAACAAAAACTTTGAAGTCGCCAGGTTCGCTGACGAATTTCAGGTCGCTGTTGTAAAAGCGCAGGTCTTTTTCAGTCAGGGTAAACTCAACCGTGCGGGTTTCACCTTTTTTCAGGAATACTTTCTGAAAACCTTTCAGTTCCTTCACCGGACGGGTTACGCTGCCAACCATGTCGCGGATATACAGTTGAACAACTTCGGCACCATCGTAGTTTCCAGAGTTATTCAGGTCAACCGAAACTTTTAGTTTCCCGGTAGCCGTTAGGTTCGAATCAGACAATTTCAGGTTTTTATAATCGAAAGTGGTATAGCTCAAACCGAATCCGAATGGGAACAATGGGTCGTTCGAAACATCAAGGTAATTCGAGCGGAATTTTGAGAACCATTTCCCTTCGTCCAACGGACGGCCGGTGTTTTTGTGGTTATAATAGAGCGGAATTTGTCCAACATTTTGTGGGAAAGTTGAGCTCAATTTTCCGGATGGATTGACTTTGCCCAACAACACGTCGGCAATGGCATTTCCGGCTTCGGAGCCTGCAAACCACACATTCAGTATAGCCGGAATATTGGCTTTTTCCCAGTTAATGGTCAGCGGGCGGCCGGTAAACAGCACCATCACCACCGGCTTTCCGGTTGCCAGCAAAGCTTCTAATAATTCTTTCTGGTTCTCAGGAAGGCTGATGTCGGAGCGGCTCGAAGCTTCGCCACTCATTTCGGACGATTCGCCAACTGCGGCAATCACAACGTCTGATTTTTGGGCTGCAGCAACCGCTTCAGCAATCATTTCTTTTTGTGAGCGGCTATCCCATTTGGTTGGTTTCCCAAAAATGCTGATTCGCGCGTCGAGTTTCGGGTCGCTCACCACATTGGTTCCCATGGCATACAGAATGTTTGCTTCATTTCCGAGCACATTTTTCAACCCATCGAGCAACGAAACCGATTTTGCAAAATCACCAGCGACACTCCAGGTTCCAGGCATATTTTCGCGATTGTCGGCCAACGGGCCAACCAAAGCAATGGTTTTTTTATTCTGAAGTGGCAATGTTTGATTGTCGTTTTTCAGCAAAACAAACGTTTGAGCGGCAATTTCGCGGGCTGCTTGTCGGTTTTCAGGAGTAAAAACTTCGGCTTTGGCGCGGTTTACGTCGCAATACCGATATGGATCGTCGAACAATCCGAGTTTGTATTTGGCTTCCAGAATGCGGCGGCAAGCCTCGTCAATTTTTTGCTGAGTTACTTTTCCTTCTTTCAGCGATGCTTCGATAGTGGTCAAAAGTCCATCGCTCACCATGTCCATATCCACGCCGGCATTCAGGGCCAAAGCCGAAACTGCTTTCAGGTCGCCCATTCCATGCGGAGTCATTTCTGCAATACCGGTATAATCGGTCACCACAAACCCGTTGAAACCCCATTCTTTGCGCAGAAGGTCAGTCAACAGCCACTTGTTGCCTGTGGCCGGAATTCCGTCGATTTCGTTGAATGATGCCATGATGCTGCCTGCTCCTGCATCGAGAGCCGCTTTGTAAGGAGGCAAATATTCGTTGTACATGCGAATGTGGCTCATGTCAGTTGTATTGTAATCGCGGCCTGCTTCGGCGGCACCATACAGTGCGAAGTGTTTCACGCAAGCCAGAATGGTGTTGTTTTTCCGAAGGTCGTCGCCCTGATAACCTTTTACCATGGACTGGGCAATTTTAGAGCCCAGGTAAGTGTCTTCTCCTGAACCTTCGGAAACACGTCCCCAGCGCGGATCGCGGGCGATGTCGACCATCGGTGAGAAGGTCCAGCAAATACCGTCGGCACTGGCTTCCTGTGCCGCAATGCGGGCGCTATATTCAATCAAAGCCATGTCCCAGCTGCACGACATTCCCAGCGGGATCGGGAAAACGGTCTGGTAACCGTGAATGACGTCCATCCCAAAAATCAGCGGGATTTTAAGGCGGCTTTGTTCTACAGCGATTTGCTGCACCGCACGGATTTTTTCGGCTGATTTGATGTTGAAGAGTCCTCCAACTTTACCTTCTTTTATCTTTTCGGCAATGTTATTGTTGCTTCCAGCGCCGGTAATAATATCTCCGGAAGCTGGTAAATTTAGCTGACCTAATTTTTCCTCAAGCGTCATCTTTTTCATGAGGTTTTCAATAAAGGTCTTCATTTTAAGATCTTCGCCGGAAGGATTTGCGAAAGTGAATGACATGAGCACAGTGCTGCACAATGCCAGTAAAATCAACAGAGTTGTTGTCTTTTTCATTTTAGTGGTTTTTAAATCTTGTTTGTTTGCGTTGTGGTGAATGCAAATATGAAGGTTTGTTTCGAGTTACACGTCATTGGAGCAAAAATTTTAAGCGAAAATGTTGCGCGTTTCGTGTTTCGAGTTAAAACCCGGAACTCGTATCTCGCAACCCGTAACATTTTTAGAAAGTAAATCCCAGCTTGGTCAATCCATTCTGAACATCTTTATCCTGCATAAATAGTTTCCACAACAATTGCGAACGGTAGTTCTCAATCATCACCACGATTGGTCCCTGATCGATAGCCAGGTAATGCGACGGACACCAGTTTTCGGTTTCACTAAAGGCATCGTAAAAACCATATTTGCCCCAAAGTTTGCTTCCCATTTTTTCATAGAAATAGCGGGCTGCACGCATACTTTCTTCCGGAGAATACGGAAAGGAAGAAAGCGCAGCAGTAGGCGAAATTACTCCCAAATCGTTTGAGGGCATATGGGCATCGTATCCATTAATTGAGTAACTGGCCGTCAGACCCCAACATTCGGGTCCGTAGTCTTTAAATTTCTTCGGATTTTCGACACAGTAATTGTAATCGATCATCACCTGGTTGCGGTTTTCGTCCCAGTAACTGGCATATTTGTCCTTCAGGTTTCGCGGATCAAGTCCGAGGTAGGAGTAGTGTGCCCAGAACAAAGGACCTCCATATTCGGCAGCACCGTTGTGTTTTAGCTTCAGGGTATAACCGTATTTGGTTGTTTCGGCATTTATGCCACCGCCACGTGCCCAGCATTGGTGGTAAGCTTCGGGCGAGAGCGGATAGGTTGGCGAACTGGCTCCCAAAACATACGCAATCAGGCATTCGTTGTAACCTTCAATGGCGAAATTCATTTCCCAGTTGTAGGTTGGCGACCAATGCCAGTACAAAGCCGGTTTGCCATTCTGATACCAGCTCCATTCGACTTCGTTACACAGTTTGGCAATTTGGTCGGCCAGTGCTTTCTCTGCCGGAACATCCTGTTTTAGGTAATTCTTAACGCAAATTAATCCCTGAATCAGGTAAGCTGTTTCGACAATATCGCCGCCGTTATCTTTGGTGCTGAATGGTTTAACTTTCCCGGTTTCGCCAAACATCCAGTGTGGCCATGCACCATGAAAGCGATCTGCTTTTTCGAGAAACGAAGTAATTTTTGCCAGACGTCCAATTCCGGCTTCACGGGTAATAAAACCGCGATCTATTCCAACCACGATCGACATTACCCCAAACCCTGAACCTCCGGAAGTGACCACGTTTTTATCGTTTTCAGGATAAACGCCGTCGGTATGAATACGCTCGCAGGCCATTCCGGAGTTGGGTTCTGCCCCATCCCAGAAATACTGGAAGGTACGGTATTGAATGGTGTCAAGGAGCTGGTCGTCGTTCAACTGACTTTGAGATTTCTTTTCTTCATTTGGCTTATGCGGTAAAAAAGAACAAGCTGTTGCCAGTAAAATAATCAGATTAAGTTTGAATAGTTGCATCATCACTTTCTGTAATATCTGTTAGTTGTTCAAAACTAATCAATTCGCCGGATAGAAAATAGCTTTTGTTGGAATAACCTTCGATCGATATCGTTTGAAATGTCAGATTTATTCTATTATTTGGCACATTATAATTTCACCAGTACTTTGCAAAAATGAGATTCATCAACGACTTCATCAACAACTTTTCTTCGATTTTTCCTGATCAGCAGAACTTAATGCCCTGGGAAATTACCAACAACCTGAAGGAAATTATTCATAAACAATTGCTTCAACTTGGCGATGACTATGAAATTAACGATGGTGTTGCTGTTCACAAAACTGCGATCGTTGAGAACGGAGCAGTGCTGAAAAGTCCTGCAATAATTGGCTCCAATTGTGTAGTAGGTGCAAACGCGTATTTTCGCGAAGGCGTTTATTTGGATCATTCGGTTAAAATCGGACCCGGGTGCGAAATTAAAAGCAGCATTATTTGCTCGGGAACTGCTATTGCCCATTTCAATTACATCGGGAACAGCATTATTGGCCGGAATGTGAATTTCGAAGCTGGATCAATCGCTGCAAACCATTACAATGAAAGGACTTCGAAGCGGATTTCCGTTTTATACGAATCGGAAGTTATTGATACTGGTGTGGAGAAATTTGGTTCGTTGGTGGGCGACAACTCTAAAATTGGAGCAAATGCAGTTTTATCTCCCGGAACCATACTTGATAAGAATACAATTGTGAAAAGGCTCGAATTGGTGGAGCAATATAAAATGGAATAGGAATGGAAAATGTTGAAATTAGAAAAGTAACATTAGCTCATGTTGAGCAACTTCAACAAATAGGCAGGCAGACATTCATAGAAACTTTCAGGGAAATAAATACCGAAGAAAATATGACTAAATACCTGGATGAAAGTTTCAACATCAGCAGATTGATCGGTGAAATTCAGAATTTTACTTTGCGGTCGTTGATGCGAAGGTTGTAGGCTATCTAAAAATTAATCGTGGCGATGCGCAAACCGAGTTGAAAAGCGATAACACGCTTGAGCTTGAACGAATATATGTTTTGAATGAATTTCAAGGTAGGAAAGTAGGACAAACTCTGTTTAATAAAGCCTTTCAACTGGCAGAACAAAGCAAGGTCGACTATTTATGGCTTGGAGTTTGGGAAGAAAATCACAAAGCGCTAAAATTCTATGCAAAAAATGGGTTTACCGCTTTCAATAAACATGTGTTTGTATTGGGAGATAGTATTCAAACCGATATTATGATGAAACGCCAAATCACATGAATAGAAAAATTTCTATCGCTTGCCTGAACGATTTACCTAAACTTGCCGATTTGCTGAACGACCTGTTTACTCAGGATATTGAGTTTGTACCTGATTTGGAAAAGCAAAAGAATGGGCTTGAAGCGATAATCCGCAATCCTGAAATTGGTGAAATCCTTGTGCTGAAAGGCGATGGCAAGATTTTAGGAATGGTTGGTTTGCTTTACAGCATCAGTACTGCTTTAGGCGGAAAAGTTGCGATACTGGAGGATATGATTATTCATCAGGATTACCGGCAAAAAGGACTTGGCAAGGAATTGCTCGGAGAAGCCATCCGTTTTTCGAAAGAACGGAACTGTTTGCGACTGACCCTGCTGACCGATTTCAATAATGATACGGCGATTAATTTTTACCAACACTTCGGATTCAAAAGGTCTGAAATGATACCGATGAGGCTGGTATTTTGACTAAATTTATAATGTCCGTCAGCTAAAGCAGACGGTAAAGAATGTTCCAAATTTGTTCAACGTCAGACCTATCCTTTGCCGTTCACTTTAGTGAACGGACAGGTTTTATGGCTTGCTGCACGAAGCTTTCGCCTCCATCATTTTCGGATTCGCTTCAATGGTCGAGATCACTTTCAGGAGTTGTTCTCCCATGCCAATTTTGTAACCCGACGAGAACAGATACACATTTCCTGTGGCATCACAGAACAACACCAGCGGAAGTTTGTCTTTCAATCCGGAGCCGTAAATAGCCGAAACGGCATTCAGGATTTGGTCATTCGGGTCAATACCACTTTCCATTTTGGCGGGCAGTTGGTAGGTTTTCAAAACTCCGGCTTGTCCGGCTTTTTCGGCAGGCATGGCCAGCACGAATTGTCCGCCCCACTTGTTGAATTGATCGACGTAAGGTCCAAGATCGTTCAGAATGTGTTTCGACGGTTCTTTGTCAGGATCGAGAACCACCAGCACCGAATACTTTCCGGCAACCAAAGATGACAGACTTACAGTTTTTCCTTCTTTTTCAAGGTTCAGCGCATCGAGATTCAACTTTCCTGATGGTTTCAGTTCGCCCGATTGTTTGCGCAACTCAACCGCAACCGTGGTCAATTTGCCCTTTTCAACAGAGAAAAAGGTCATGCTGCTCAGTACTGATCCGTCTTCCTGTCGATTCCCAGTCACCAGTGCATATTGCCCAACTTCCAGTTCAATTGGTTTTTCCGAATTGGTCAATTTTCCACCTTCCGGAAATTCGAGAGTTCGGTAAAATCCGTCCTTCAGAAATCCGATGGTGTAATGCAGGTAATATTGAGGAGTTACCGCATTGCCTTTTTCTGTCAGTTTCAGCATGCCTTTTTCGGGCTGTGTTGTTGCAACAGTATCAAAACTTATGCGTAGCCACTGTCCGCTTTTGTTGTACTCCGGAATCTGTGTTTCCGGATTTAGTCGGGCTGGAATGCCAAAAGTGCGGCAGGCTGCCACGAAGAAAAT
Organism: Aquipluma nitroreducens; assembly: GCF_009689585.1. GTDB lineage: Bacteria > Bacteroidota > Bacteroidia > Bacteroidales > Prolixibacteraceae > Aquipluma > Aquipluma nitroreducens. The sequence continues at coordinate 2,942,135 of NZ_AP018694.1, forward strand.
GTCGCGCGAAAGCGGATCGGCTACACGTAGCTTATACACACCAATCGGGCTAAGTGGCGCACGAGAATGTTTATTGGCTACTGTGTTCACCCGGATGTTTTCGCGAATCCAGTTGGTTAGTGCTGAAATATCGGTGCGCGATGATTGCGCCATTTCAGGACCAAACGAAGTGGCCAGAAAACTGCGCCACGGACTTAAATTTTCGAGGGCAATGCGGGGCGACAAAACATAGCGCGTAAACAGTTCTTTGGAGGGCACCAGCTTTTGCAAGCCCAATTGAGCTGTTTGTGCCAGATGATCGGTCAGGATAGTTTCAGTAGCATCGCTGTAATCTTTGTCGGCCAGTTGGATGGCCAGTTCCAGAACGGTGTTTCGGTATTGTGCTGCATTTTTTTCGAGATAAGCCGAAATCTGATCCCAATTGCCATAACTCAGTTTAATTAGCCGTGAAATGGTATCGATAGGGAGTTTTGTTTTGGCTGCAAATTCAGCAATCCAGACCGAGTCTTTAAATGTTTTCATGTACGCGTTCCGGATTTCATCTTCTTTGGCCAACCTGAGATCATTGGCTTTTTTTGCTTCCGGAGTAACTGTGCTTTCCACTTTGGTAGCATGTGGCGGAACCAAATCGAACGATTCAGATTTATGGGTTGGAATGGTTTGATCGAGAATCAGTTGGAGCGTATCTTTTTCAGGAACAGAAAATTTCTGATAGGCAAACTTTCCATTTTTCGCCGCCCAAATTACAAGGTCGCCCATCCCGGTTATCAGGCTAGCTTGTCCGCTGGTATTGGTATATCCTGAAGCAATCGGGTAATATTCGGCATAATTGTATAACTGAAATTCAACTTTTGCGCTGTCGGCAGGTGATCCGTTGGCTTCCTTTACCGAAACGATTATTTTTTTTGTAGTGGCGTAATTCGAACTCAGGTTCAGTTCTGAAAAGCGATCTTCCGGAGTGAGCACTTCGTCGGTTCCAAAATATTTGCCATAAGCACGGGTATGCACCAGCATGATTCGCTTGGCGGGTTCGCTGAACCAACCCATGTCCAAATCGACATCAGGCTCACAGGCGCCCAGGTAATGCCATTTGCCATCGATCCAAACTTCTACCCAGGCATGGTTGTCGTCGGTATGCGCCCAGCGCGGCGTATAAACCTGGCGGGCGGGAATTCCGGCAGTACGCATGGCAGTAACCGTGAAAGTCGATTCTTCGCCGCAACGTCCGAATGTTTTCTTAATGGTGCTCAATGGTGCACTGGTACGCGAATCGGTTCCACGGTAGTTCACTTTTTCGTGGCACCAATGATTGATTTCGAGCGCTGCCTCCTTCATACTCAATCCTTTGATGCGCTGCGCAATTTCGTCGTACATCACTTCGCGGAAATTATCGAGGTTTTCGTTATTCACGCGCAAAGGCAATACAAAGTGCAGAAATTCTTCCTCCGGAATGGTCTTTCCCCACGGCATTTCGGTGCGGGTTTTCAGGCTGAACCGCGCATTTTTCAGGAAAAATTCAGGTTGATAATCGGCCAGATCGCTCAATGGCATATAGGCATACAGGAATTCCATAGCCTGTTTTTCGTCCGGAGAAAGTGACTGGTCGAAAATGCCCCAGATAGGGATTATGCTTTTTGAAGTCAGCTCTTTTTGAACGGTCAGCATTCGCTGAATGTCGGCCTTTCGTTCAGGATTTTGAATTAGCTCTTGCTTTTTCGAACACGAAATGAGGAGGATAGAAATCAGAATAGCTGAAATGAATTTATTTGCCATTGAGTTTAAAGTTGGTGGCCAGACCTTTTGTGGTCGGGGATGCGCAAATTAAGCAATTTTTCAGGTTAAACCAGTGTGAAAAAATGCAGGTTTTCACTTTACCGGAACTGAAAGGTATCTGGATTATTTTGCATCATAACCAGTTTTAACACAACTTCGAACAACCAAAGGATCGCAAAAACGTTTAATAATCTGGTAAGTAGAATTTTTAATAGAAGGAATAGAATGAAAACAACAGAAAAAGACGAACCGGCCGCGAACCCCTGGTTAGTCATCAACAAAAACATTGAAAAATACCAGAGACCCAGCATCGAACGAAGTATTTGGCAAATCGCAAACACATTCATTCCCTATGTCGGATTGTGGATTTTAATTGTTTACAGCCTTTCGGTTTCGTATTGGCTAACGGCTTTTCTTATTCTTTTGGCAGCAGGCTTTTTGGTTCGGCTTTTCATTATTTTCCACGATTGCGGGCACGGATCGTATTTTAAATCGCAAAGGCTCAATCGGATAGTAGGCATGTTTTTCGGAATATTGGCTTTTACACCTTACGACAAATGGCACAACCAACACATGCGGCATCATGGCTCGGTTGGGAATCTCGACAAGCGTGGGGTGGGCGATGTGTGGACGATGACCAAAGAAGAATATCTGTCGAGCAACAAATGGAACAGGCTTAAATACAGGATTTATCGTAATCCGTTAGTCTTGTTTGGAATCGGTTCGCTTTATGTATTTCTGATTCAGAACCGGTTGACTCAGAGTGGAATGACACGAAAGGAAATCGTAAATGTCTGGTTGACGAATGCGGCTTTGTCCATTCTCTTTCTTGTGATGGGTTTAACAATCGGGTTCGGCACTTTTGTGATCATTCAGCTTTCGATTCTTTACATCGCGGCTATTTCCGGATTGTGGTTGTTCTACCTGCAACACCAGTACGAAGAAGTGAACTGGTTCAGGAATAAGGATTGGAATTACCGCAAAGTTGCGTTGGAAGGCAGTTCGTTTGTGAAGTTTCCAAAGCTGTTGCAATGGTTTTCGGGAAATATCGGATTTCATCATATTCACCATCTGAACTCGCGCATTCCAAACTATTACCTCAATAATTGCTTCCGTGAAAACACTGTATTTAACGAAGTAAAACCCGTTACTTTCCTGATGAGTTTACGATCGTTGAAGCTCCGTTTATGGGACGAACAAATCCAAAAGATGGTGACTTTTAGCGGACGGCATTAAGGTTTTGGTTTTTTCCCCTATGTTCTATTTATCTTTATCGGCTAAGATATTTTTCAAACGGCTGACCTCGAAGGTGCTGATTACGAAATGCGTTAGCAATCCAGCCATCAGGAAAAAATCGCCATTTGGATAATGCTGAAGCCGGAAAAAGGCTCCAACAAAAACAGAGATTCCCGATACCAGTAGCAGGTACTTCATTACTTTGTTCATCAACTTTGAGTTCATAGTTTTAGATAAGTTATTTTTCAATACAATTAAAGATTTGGTTCGCTATTCCTGAATTTTTATAGAATCGGCAGTTAGGATTTCTTTTAATCCAATATGATAAGGCGTTGGCTTAAACCCGAATCGTTTTTCAAATTTACTGCTGTCGAAAATATAATCCTTTTTATACTGATACATCATTTCCAGAATCTCTTTCATGATTGGGGTGAAGTAACCCAGAATCCAAACCATATATCTGTTTACCAATTGGTAATTTGGTTTAATACCCAGTTCGCTGGCGATTAACCAGGTCCATTGTGCCCCGGTAAACGGATCGGCCGCTGTTGGCAAATGCCACACCTGATTGTAGGCATCGGAAGTGTTTCCGAGCAAGGCAGTAGCTTTTCCGGCATCAGGAGTGTATGTATAGGAATGTTTCGAATTTACAGAACCCAAAAGGTTCGCTTTTCCGCCTATAGTAAGCGGCTTGATAATGGTTTCGTTCAACATACTTGAACTCTTAATTCCGGGGCCATAGAAATCAGCCGAACGTGCAATGAGTGCAGTTAGTTTTCCCGCTATTACTTCATCCATAATCATTTGGGCAACTTCGGCTCTTACCTGTCCTTTTTTGCTTGGTGGCTTGATGGGTGTATCTTCGGTCATCCGATCGAGGTATTTCGGATCATACATGTATATGTTATCGAAAAACACCAGTTTGGCATTGAATTCTTTGCAGGCTGAAATCACGTCGGCTATAAATTTGGGCCAAACTTCCTTCCATACTTTTGCGCTGTATGGGAAACCAACCGTTACATAAACAATTTCAGAACCTTCAACTGCTTTACGAACATCGTCGGTATTCAGCAAATCAGCAGCCATTAATTCGTCCGATTTATTTACTTTCTTCGGGTTTTGGCTAACCAACCTTATTTTGTTGGTATAGGTTTTAAGCGCCTTTGCGAGTTCAACCCCGATTGCACCGCCTGATCCAAGTATTGTTTGCATACGTTTTCGTTTTTTGTAATTTGAATGACTCAAAAAAGAAGTTTTAAACGAACTTAGAATTCGAATTTTTCCAGTTTGATTTCGGCGAAATTTTGAAGAACAACAATGTTTTTTACAAAATGTGTTGTTTTTTCGTGAGCGGCGAGTGCTTCACTGTCTTTCCATGTTTCGCAAATAAGCAATACATTGGGGCGGGTAGCACTTTCGTACACATCGTACGCGATACAACCGTCTTCCTTTACCGAAAAAGCAGTCAATTCTTTCGCCGCTTCCAATACTTTAGTGTGGTTTACACCTTCAACTGAGATAAATACATTTAATCGAATCATGATGTTACTTTAAATTTATGTTGTTGTAAATGCAGGAATAATCTACTGCCAGATGCAAGTATTTGTCGCATCCGTTGTTTGTTAAATATTACCCAAAGATAAGAACCACAATAGACAGATAGGTCACAATAGTGAAATTAAATTTATTGTGTTTTATGTGTCTATTGTGGTTTCAATACAGCTGATTGGATTCAATTCTATTTCTTAAGCTGATTTACTTTAAAGGCAATGGCATATGTTGAAGACAGAGCTTTTGACAAACTTTCAGGAACTGAAATTTTGAAAGCCTCGCCATTGGCTCTTCATTTCATTGAGCTTTTTTCCCCCAAGCAAAGTTTTATATTTTTGGTTATTGATGTTTCATATGGATCAAAAATAGGATCTAGAAAATTAAAAGCACGAACTTTTTAAAAAAATTAGAAAACATTGCCTGTGTTTTGTTAATTTATAATTATTGAAATTAAAATTTATCTTATCTTAGTCCCTCCTAAATAAAACGAATCTACAATGAAACAATTAATTACAGGAATCATGATTTTGGTGAGCCTTGCCTTCATCTGGAGTTGCAAGCCAAACAGAACGTTCTCTGAAAGCGAAATTGCCCTAATCCCGCAGGTTCAGAAAATGACCTTAGGAGAGTCGTCGTTTAAATTCAAGAAAAGCACTAAACTTGTTGTTGAAAGTGTTGATCAGGAAGTTATTGCCAGACAGTTTGCGGGTTTGTTTGAAAAATCATCTGGATGGAAACTTCAGGTTGTTGTTGGTGGCAACGAAGGATCGAACCAGGTTTACTTTAAAACCGAGCCTGTTATGGCACCTGAAGGATACATTCTCGAGGTTCAGAAAGACCGGATTGAAATCAAGGCGGCAAAACCGGCGGGTTTCTTTTATGCCACTCAGACTTTGCGCCAGTTGCTTCCAGTAGAAATAGAAAGTGCCCAGAAACAAAATAATATTGATTGGTTAGTTCCGGTTGTCAGTATTAACGATAACCCGGCATTCAAATGGCGCGGTTTTATGCTCGATGTTGTCCGTCACTTTTTCCCGAAGGAGGACATTCTTCGAATGATCGACAACCTGGCCTTGCATAAAATAAATACCCTTCATTTGCATCTGGTCGATGATCAGGGATGGCGTATTGAAATCAAGAAATACCCTAAACTGACCGAAGTAGGTGCTTGGCGTGTTAATCATGAGGATAAGCCCTGGAATTCGCGTCCCAAACAGCAAGCTGGCGAAAAGGCAACTTTTGGCGGATTCTATACTCAAGACGACATTAAAAAAATAGTGGCCTACGCCCAGTCGCACTTTATTACAGTTGTACCTGAAATTGAGATGCCGGCTCACGTCACTTGTGCATTGGCTGCTTATCCGCAGTTTTCGTGTAAAGGCGGGCCGTTTACTGTTCCTTCCGGAGGGTTGTGGCCGATTACCGATATTTATTGCGCCGGAAATGATTCGACCTTCTTGTTTTTGCAGGATGTTTTGTCTGAAGTGATCGATTTGTTCCCATCGAAATACATTCATGTTGGTGGCGATGAGGCTACCAAAACAGAATGGGAAAAATGCCCGAAATGCAAAGCACGAATTAGAACCGAAGGATTGAAAAACGTTGGTGAACTGCAAAGCTATTTCATGAAACGAATGGAAAAGTTTGTTAATTCGAAAGGACGTACCCTTTTGGGTTGGGACGAAATTCTGGAAGGTGGTTTGCCTGCTGAAGCTACCGTAATGAGCTGGCGCGGAATGCAGGGTGGTATCGATGCCGCCAAACAAGGTCACGATGTAGTGATGACTCCCAATTCATACGTGTATTTCGACTATTATCAGGGGCCTAAAGATCAGGAACCTTTGGCTATTGGAGGTTATCTGCCGTTGAGTACTGTTTACACTTTTAATCCTGTTCCAAAAGAATTAAATGCTGAAGAAGCCAAACACATTATCGGAGGTCAGGCCAATCTTTGGACAGAGTATGTGCCAACCTTTAAACATGTTGAATATATGACATTTCCTCGAATTGCAGCATTGGCTGAGGCTGTTTGGAGTTCGGGTGAAGTTCGTAATTGGGAAAGTTTTTCGCACCGCATTCAACTGTTTATGAAACGGTACGACCTGATGGGGATCAACTATTCGAAGAGCGCTTATGCTGTTATGGCAAAGCCTGGTTTTGATCCGGTAAAAAAACAGTTGGCTGTTGCCTTGAAAAGTGAGCTGGCCGGGCTTGAAATTCACTATACCACCGATGGAAGTGAACCAACGAATTTGTCGACAACTTATTCGGAACCGGTTTTACTCGATAAAACATCGACCTTGAAAGCAGTTACATTTTCTGACGGCATTCCCGTTGGAAAATCAATGACTCAATCGTTCAACATGAACAAAGCGACCGTAAAACCTGTCAAATATGTGATTCCTTACAGCGAAAATTATCCGGGTTCGGGTGAATATACGTTGGTGAATGGTGTTCGTGGAAGTACCAGCCATTCTGACGGCGAGTGGCAAGCCTGGGAAGGGAAGAACATGGAAGTGGTGATCGATCTGCAACAAGCAACAGAGATTCATACGATTTCAGTAGGTTCTCTTCAAAATATTGGCGCATGGATTTTTCTTCCCCGTAAGATGGAATATTTTGTTTCGAATGATGGTGTAAATTTCAAGAAAGTAGCCGAAAAAGTGAATGAAGCAGATCCACTTTCAGGAGAAAATCAATTGAAAGATTTTACCGTTGAATTTACGCCGGTGTCGGCCAATTTTGTGAAAGTAATAGCTTATAATTTGGGCAAAGCGTCTAAGGGTCACATGGGTGCCGGGCAAAATGCCTGGATGTTTATCGACGAAATAGCTGTGGAATAAGGAATTGTTGCCGATTTTATAACTTGAAATTTCTAAAAAACTTAGTGACTGTTTAAATTTTAATTTTTGATTCTATTAAGCATTAGTCTTATCATTGCAATCTGAATCATTACCTGGCTAGTGTTGGTCAGGTATTCGAAGTCTTTACTGAGTCTTCGGTAACTTTCAAACCAGGCAAACGTTCTTTCGACAACCCATCTTTTGGGAATAACGGTAAATTTACTGGAATGGTCTGATCTCAAAACGATTTCAAGTATCCAGCCGAATGTGGTTTTGGTCTTCTCTATGAGTTCTCCACGATAACCACCATCAGCAACGATCTTGACCAGCCTTTCGAACCTACCTTTCAGTAAGGCAATTACATCACTTGCTCCCTTGCTGTCATGCACATTTGCAGCATGTACAACAACGGCCAGCAGCAAACCCATTGTATCTGTAACAATATGGCGTTTGCGGCCTTTGATCATTTTGCCTCCATCAAAACCGCGAGATTCGCCGCCCAATCTGGTTGTCTTAATAGACTGGCTATCAATACAAGCCAAACTGGGAGATTCATATTTCCCTGCTTTCTTGCGTATTTTGTCGCGAAGCAGTTCATGTACTTGTTCTATGACACCGTTGTTCTTCCATCTAGTGAAATAGTAATAAACTAGTTCCCAATTGGGAAAACAGCCAGGTATCATACGCCATTGACAACCTGTTTTAATCAAATAGAAAATGGCATTGAAAATATCCCGTAAAGAATGTTTTCTCTTACGGTTGTCGTTTAAAATGCCACTTAATAGCATCCATTGGCTATCGGTGAGATTGGTTGGATAGTGTTTCATGTGTTCTTAACAGTTTGGTAACCATTAAGATAGCAAAACAAAACCAATTAATCAACTGATAGTCAGTGTTTTATTTGCAAATATTCTAAATTTAAACAGTCTCTTAGATAATGAAAAAGCCGTCTTCTCCTGAGAAAACGGCTTTTTCATTGCTATTTGGAGTTTATAAACCAGTCGAGGTATTTTTCGAGTTGTGTTCCCAGGTAATAGGGCAAGTTTAAGAGCTGATATGTTTTTCCTGAAGTCGTTTGGGCATTTGTAATACTCAGTTCTCCGGAATAAAACCGAACGGCAAATGTATGAGGCGCTTCATCCATGTAAAGATGCAGTGATTTTAATGTTCCTTCTTTTCCTGATTTAACCTCAATTGGAATCAGTTTCCCTTCAAAAGGGAAGATATAATCTACTTCAGCATTTGACGTCTTTTTCTCACGCACCCAAAACTGAAGAGCGCTCAATGCCAGATTCTGCGTGGAAAGTAGCTCTTGCCCTATCATGTGTTCAATGATTGTTCCCTGATAAACCGAGAGCAAATCGGCAGTTCCTAAAATTTCTTTCTGAATGCCAACCGAATAATTAATCAATCCGGTATCCAGCACTTGTAGTCTGGGCGATTTTTTAACATCAGGCATTAAAGGCAATGTAGCCGAAGTACAAGGGAAAATTAATTGGAGCAAAAGCGCTTTTTCTAAAATACGAAGCGCCTCGCCCATGTCGCGAGACTTATAGGCCGAATTGCCAAAACCTTCAAACTTGATACGCTTTCCCGCATTCGGGAATGAAAACGAAATAGCATGACGAATGTGCTGAATTTGTGAGGCTGAAGATGCATATTTCTCTACATCATCGAGATACGAAGCAATCAAAGAATCATAAATGGGAGAAAGTACAGTTAGGTCTTTATTCTGACTGTAGTTATTCACAATTTCGGGCATACCGCCAATGAGGGTATAGGTATGGAATAATTGCATCAATTTGGGGTGGGCAAAGTTTGCAAGCGGAACCTTTTCCAGTTGTGCTAAAGCAGTTTTTTCTCCCATTGCATCCAGAAATTCAGGGAAGGAAGCTGGTCGAACCACTTTATATTCAACCCGTCCAACCGGGAAACTGATGTTCTTGTCGAAAAGTGTTTCAAGCATACTTCCGGCAGTAATCACCGGAATATCGGGTTCCTGTTCATAAAAATATCTCAGGATATTTAATGCGGCTGGCACTTCCTGAATCTCATCGATAAAAATCAAGGTTTGTTTTTTCTTATCCAGTGAACAGTTTTTGATGAAAAACAGAGCCTGAACCAATACTTCAATTGAGGTAAATTGTTCAAAAGGCTGTCGGTCTTCCGGCAATTCTAAGTTCAGGTAAATGTATTGGTCAAACCGACTGGCAAATTGTTTCACCAGAGTGGTTTTTCCAACCTGTCTTGCACCTCTCAAAACCAGAGGTTTACGATTGGCGTCAGCTAGCCACTTATCAAGTTCTTTTATGAGACTTCGTTTAAACATGCCACAAAGTTAGGGTAATATTATATCATTAATGATATAAAGTTAGGGTAATTTTCATAAAATTTTGTCACAAAGTTAGGGTAGTTTTGTTTTCTGGAATGAAAAACCCGCCTTTTCGTAAGAATACGGGTCGCTAAACTATCAGTAATTGTTAATAATCTAAAGATTTAGGTTTTTCAAATTTTGGTTATTGTTCCAAAAACGAAGAAACTCGATGTTTTTTTCATCGACTAATCTGTAAAATAAGGAAATCTGTTTGTTTATCACGCATCGTTTTATACCAACACGATCAGTATTCTGAAATTCGACATTGCCTTCTTTTAAGTAATAGGAACTATTTATTGTCGTATTTTAAAAAGTACTCACCCCAACGTCCGCAAGCGGACGTTCTGCCCCTCTCTCGCGAGAGAGGGGAAAAGCATCGCAGATGCGCGGGGTGAGTCGGGATAAAAGCATGAATTCAAATGCGACATTATTTCATTCCCATTACTTAGTATGGTTTCAATTTCAAAAATTTTATAGATAAAGTTTTTGGCTTCTTTTTCTGACCAGTTTATAAGCAGATAATCGATGGTCTCATAAAAGTCAAGTTTCGCAAGCTTGTTCCAACGAACGGCTCTCATTTGAACTTCAGGTTTGGAAATTTATTCTGAGCTTCATTTACTACATCTTCATGTGTATATGTTTCGCCTTCTTCGCTTACTTGCAAGGCCAGATCAATTGCTTCATTTTCTTCTTCAGATAATTTATATTGTGTCTCTAAATTAAGAACTTCAAGTAACTGATTATATATCTTTTCAAAATCAGCTTCATTAAGACTATCAATTTTCCTGATGATTTTATTTTTCAATTCTAGTGTGTTCATAACCTGTGATTTTCAACAAATTTAGGTAAAATCTTAAAATAAAAACCCGCCTTCTCGTAAGAAAACGGGTTCGATTTATAGAGAGTAAGCAACCGATCCGCCTTGACGGCGGCACTGAGGCTTACGAAAACCGCCCCAACAGTAGTTGGCGCAATTATATTTTTATCGGTGCATGTAGAGACGCCATGCATGGCGTCTCTACATGCATGGCGTCTCTACCAAACATTCCTTACTTTATTTCCGATCCGTTTTTAACAGGTGCCACAGGAGTCACAAATTTTAGCGAACCATCGGCATCCTGTGCCATCAGGATCATTCCTTGTGACTGGATTCCTTTCAGTTCTTTAGGTTCAAGGTTTACCAATATGCTAACCTTTTGACCGACCACTTCTTCCGGACTGTAATATTCGGCAATGCCCGAAACGACTGTGCGTTTGTCGATTCCAGTATCGATGGTCAGTTTCAGCAATTTCTTGGTTTTGGGCACACGTTCAGCTTCCAGAATGGTTCCGGTGCGGATGTCCATTTTATTGAAATCGTCGAACGTGCAGTTTTCTTTAGCTGGCGCAACTTGTGCATTGGCAACTTCGTTGGCTTTTTTCGTTGCCAGCAGTTTATTTACCTGTTTTTCGATTACCTCATCTTCAATCTTTTCGAACAGTAATTCGGGAGTATTGGTTTGATGACCCGCTGGTAGCAGATTCGTGCGTCCCAGATTACTCCAGTTCAGTTCGTCCATATTCAGGAAAACCCGTAATTTGTCCATGCTGAACGGAAGGAATGGCGCGAAAATGATAGTCAGGTTGGCGGTGATCTGTAAACACACGTTCATGATGGTTTCCACACGCTTCGGATCAGTTTTCACTACTTTCCATGGCTCGGCATCAGCCAGATATTTGTTACCCAAGCGAGCCAGATCCATGGCATATTTCAGGGCTTCGCGGAAACGGTACTGCGAAATACTCTTCTCCACTTCAGCTTTAATGACTGAAATTTCGGCTAATGCAAGCCTGTCGGTTTCGGTCAACTCACCAGCCGCCGGAACTTTTCCGTCGTAATATTTTTGGGTCAGAACCAGTGCACGGTTGACAAAGTTGCCCAACACGGCCACCAGTTCGTTGTTATTGCGTGCCTGATAATCTTTCCAGGTAAAATCGTTGTCTTTGGTCTCAGGGGCATTGGCCGTCAACACATATTTCAGTACATCTTCCTTGCCGGGAAATTCTTCCAGATATTCGTGAAGCCAAACTGCCCAGTTACGCGAAGTCGAGATTTTGTCGCCTTCCAGGTTCAGGAACTCATTGGCCGGAACATTTTCGGGCAAAATGAACGAACCTTCAGCTTTCAACATGGCCGGGAAAATGATGCAATGGAAAACAATATTGTCTTTCCCGATGAAATGAACCATCTTGGTTTCCGGATCTTTCCACCATTTTTCCCATTCCGGAGTTAATTCTTTGGTGGCCGAAATATAGCCAATCGGGGCGTCGAACCATACGTACAGCACTTTGCCTTCAGCTTCATCCAACGGAACAGGAACTCCCCAGTTGAGGTCGCGGGTTACGGCGCGGGGCTGCAACCCACCGTCGATCCACGATTTGCATTGACCGTAAACATTCGATTTCCATTCTTTGTGGCCTTCCAAAATCCATTCTTTCAGCCAGCCTTCGTATTGTTCGAGTGGCAAATACCAGTGTTTGGTCTCTTTTAATTCCGGAGTGTTGCCGCTGATCATCGATTTTGGATTGATCAGTTCATTCGGACTAAGGGCACTTCCGCAGCTTTCGCATTGGTCGCCATAGGCACGCTCGAAACCGCATTTAGGACAAGTTCCAGTGATGTACCGGTCGGCCAGAAACTGCTTGTTTTCAGCATCGTAATATTGCTCCGAGGTTTTTTCGATGAATTTTCCACTTTCGTAAAGCTTGGTGAAAAAAGCGGATGCCGTTTGATGATGAACCGGTGAACTTGTGCGTGAATAAATGTCGAACGAAATTCCGAATTGCTCAAACGAGTCTTTAATCATGCCGTGGTATTTATCCACGATATCTTGCGGTGTAACTCCTTCATTCTTCGCTTTAAGGGTAATTGGGACGCCGTGTTCGTCTGATCCACCGATAAATGCCACTTCCTGTCCGTTCATGCGGAGGTAACGGGCATAAATATCAGCAGGAACATACACACCTGCAAGGTGTCCGATGTGAACCGGTCCGTTGGCATACGGCAAAGCCGAAGTAATGAGGGTACGTTTAAAGTCAGTCATTGTACAATGATTTTATTGAGGGTGACAAAGATAGTTGATTTTTTGTGCCGAAAGAAAAAGTTAGTAGTCACAGTCGATAGTATTCAGAATAAAAAACAAAATGCTTGTCCGGTATTGTACCTAAACAGGAAAAGGTTCTTGCTGGTGGCGACTGGCCTTGGCCGGTGAGCCGAAAAACAAGTGAAGGCGGCGTTAAAAAATCTTTTCTGTTTGAGCCGTTAGGCGAGTTTAAAAGATTTTAGCCGTCGAACGTTAGTTTTTCGGGCGAAGCGGGCACAGCCTTGACTTTTTTTGATTCCTTTTTTGTGTCAAGACAAAAAAGGAATTGGGGGTAAGGGGCAAAGCCCCTCCGATTAAAACAATTAGGTAAGTACTCGGATATTCATTAAAAACAAACAAGAGCGAATTTATTTCTTATCCTTTGATTTGTATTCAAAAAACTCTTCGGTTGATTGTATCCGTATTTGTCCGCTACCACCGGAAGGTGCCCAGCCAAAAGCTGAAGGGCCAGACTGACCCGATGATCCGCTGCGTCCGCTTGGGTTCCCAGCGCCGCCTGATCCGCCTGATCCGCCAAATCCACCTGAACCATTTATTCCACCCGATCCGCCTTCGCTGCGGGTAGTGATTAAATGACTATAGGGCATCGCATCCCGGGTAAAATGCAAGGTAATATTTCCGCCATAACCACCGGGGCCTCCCATTCCACCAGGTCCACCCCATCCGCCATCGCCGCCATCTTCGCCCGGGCCTTGATGCACCACTTCTACAACAACATCAACCACCTCATCCACATATTCGGTTTCAGTTGTTTCTACTTCCACTTCAACATCATATTCTTTTCCATCGGCATCTTTCCGTTTGTGTATTTCTTTTCGGATGACCCTTTTCGTCACTGGTTTTTTTACGGTTTGTTTTTCGATGTGTTTTTCAATCCATTTTTCTCCTTCACGTCCATTTCCACCCGAACCGCCATTCCCGCCATTCCCGCCATTTCCACCCGAACCGCCAAAAGAACTAACGTCCAGACTTCCTCCATCAGGATTGATCAGGTAACGGTATTCTTTGTTGGTAAAAAGATTTTGAGCATATACATACAGCAAATCAGTATTCAAAACCGAATCGCGGTAAAGATCGACCCAAACGCCAATGTCAGGCCCGTCATCACCAAATTCGCCATTCTGACCATTTTGACCATCGGAGCCATTGCCTCCCTGATAGCCTGGACTTCCAGAAGAACCGGAGAATCCGGGGATGCCTGAACTTCCGCTAAAATGTAGGTCGTAAGCATGTTTGTAATCAAGTTGAACTGAAAACGTATCTGCAATCGATGTGTTTCGTAACGAGTTGATAATTAGATTGGCATGGTGATTTTCTATTTTCATAAAATCAGGATCAATGGTAAATTTCCCATTCTTCCAATACCCACCTTTTCCTGAAAAAAGAAAGTTTCCGGACTCTTTGTTGTTTCTCCAATCATCGCAAACGCGAACAATTCCATTGTTAAATTCCGAAATTACTTCGCCGGGAATCTGGCTTCCGGGAGATTTATCGTAGTTGCCGGTTGGTCGGTATGCAATTTTTGTTTCGTAATTAAGAGGAAGCAATAATTCTTTAACCAAGTCTGGTTGTTTTCGCGGATATGCTTTAATGTCAATGTATTTCCCTTTCGACGGAATGAGTTCTTCATTAACGGAAATCTTACCCGAAAAATTGGTTCCGCCAACAACATCAACTTTATATTTCCACCACCAGACTGACCCACCCAACAGTCCAGTGGTTTTTTTGATTTTCCCATTTCTGTAGTAGGAGATAATCCCGATTTTAAACGATTCGCCCGGAAGAACCAATTGCTGTTTGTCGAAAGCAATCTGAATAGAATCAACTTTTTGAGAAGAGGGTAGGGCTAAAGCAGTCATTTTTATTCCTGAAATCAGGAAAACAACCAATGCTATTGTGAGAAGGTGATATCGTTTCATATCGTAAGAAGATTAGACCATAAGCAATGCTATGCTAAATGGCAAAAACCGTTCCGTTTTTATGCTTACTAAAGGCAATGGTTACCATTTTTTATCTTCGGGTTATAATTTCTTCTGCTGTAAAGAATATGTTTACTATTTCTCAGAAAGAATACCCCATTTCAGTTTTAAAACATGGAATAAGTATCAAATCGTTGCAATTTCTCCTTGAAAACCTAAAAAATATCGTTAGTTTTACTCGCTTTTTTAAAGAAGATATGTACAAGTCGCCTTTATACGGAAAAGAATGGAACTGGCGTAACATTAAAATGGAAACGCGAGAACTAAATATTGATTTGCGGTTGTAAAAACCGGGGAAAGGGATTTTCTGCGCTTATGCAGGAAGTCCCTTTCTTGTTTTAAATTGAAAATCTAAAGAACAATTAATAAACTACTAATCAAAAAAATCAAAATCATGGCCAGACAAAAGAAAATTTACCTCGATGAATCGGAAATGCCCAAGCAGTGGTATAACCTTGCACCCGATTTAATCACCCCACTTAATCCACCACTTGGACCGGGCGGAATTTCAGTTACTCCTGAAATGTTGGCTCCTGTTTTCCCGATGAACCTGATTGAGCAGGAAGTTTCGCAGGAACGATGGATCGACATCCCGGAAGAAGTGCGGCAGATTTTATTCCAGTGGAGACCAAGTCCACTGATTCGTGCTTATGAGCTGGAAGCCGCTTTGGGAACTCCAGCCAAAATCTATTACAAAAACGAAGGCGTTTCACCCGCCGGAAGTCATAAGCCCAATACTGCAATCCCTCAGGCTTGGTACAACAAACAATTCGGTATTAAGAAACTGGTAACCGAAACCGGAGCCGGACAATGGGGCTCTGCACTTTCGTATGCATGTGCGCAAATTGGAGGCATCGAATGTAAAGTATACATGGTACGGGTGAGTTTCGACCAGAAACCTTTCCGTAAAATTCTGATGCAAACATGGGGCGGCAAATGTGTGTCTAGTCCGAGTATGGAAACACAAGCTGGCCGTGACGTCCTTGCTGAATATCCTGACACACCTGGAAGTTTGGGAATCGCTATTTCAGAAGCAGTTGAAGAAGCAGTGAGCGATCCAACCGGAAAAACCCGTTATGCGCTGGGTTCGGTATTGAACCACGTCATGTTGCACCAAACTATTATTGGTCAGGAAGCTAAAAAGCAGTTGGCGAAAGTAGGCATTAAAAAACCGGATATCGTAATTGGCTGCTGCGGTGGCGGGAGTAATTTCGCCGGAATTTCCTTCCCATTCATGTACGATAAAGTGAATGGAGCCGACATACAGATTATTGGCGCTGAACCATTTTCTTGTCCAACATTGACCAAAGCTCCTTTCATTTACGATCATGGCGATGTGGCTAAAATGACTCCGTTGCTGGCCATGAACAGTCTTGGACACAATTTTATTCCGGCTCCAATTCATGCCGGTGGGTTACGCTATCATGGGATGGCGCCACTTGTAAGCGCTGCTTTGCGCGACGGACTAATGGACGCAGTTGCGATTCACCAAAGTGAATGTTTTGAAGCTGGATTGTTGTTCCTGAGAACAGAAGGAATTATTCCTGCTCCTGAAACCACCCATGCCATTGCAGCTACAATTCGCGAAGCCTTGAAAGCCAAAGAAGAGGGCAAGGAAAAAGTGATCCTTTTCAATTTCAGCGGACACGGTTTGATGGATTTGGTTGGTTACGACAAATACATGACTGGTCAGTTGCACGACTATGAATATCCGGAACATGAAATTGAAGCTAATCTGGCTAAATTGGTAGGTTATCCAATGCCGAAATAGAGATAAATAAAAGATCAAAGTAAAAAGGAGGTTCGAATGAGCCTCCTTTTTGTATGACAAGATGTTAATCCTATTCTTTTTTGTTTGTATTAATCCCCAACAGTGGGTATAAAGGGCAAAATCTGAATACGGCAGTTGCAAAAAGAGCAACTCCAATGAGTCCCCAGTAACTTTCAAAAATAACACCTCCTACAGCAATCCCGATCCCGGCGACCAGGCGGAGCGTACGGTCAATCGATCCAACGTTCATTTTCATAGTTAAACGATTTAAAGGTTTAGCGATGATACGTTACTGGCTACGAGTTGTTCAGAATTCTTTTATCAAAAATAAAAGGCTGGAAATAAACTTGGAGAATCCTCACTTGCATCGAGAAAAAATTCTATTCTTTCTTTGCTGTATTAGTGATCTGAAGACTTTTCTATTACTCCTTTTGCTTCAGTCCAATAGATGTCATCTTGTTTGTAAATAAATACAAATTTGCCATCAGGTGAAACATCAAAAGAATCTTCATCTCCTGAAGTATTAAACCTATTTCCAGGATTGACCGGGGATGACCAGGAGTTATCTTCTTTTTTATAAGAAATAAAAACGTCATATCCCTCTTTGCCATTCTGGTCGGTTGAGGAAGTGATTATGTACTTTTCATCGGGATCGACAAACGGATCGGTAACACTGCTTTTAATGTCAAATGATAGACCGATCTTAACAGGATCAGCGTAAGATCCGTCAATATATATTGACTTATAGATGCTTCCGAACTGTGTTTTATTATCCCAGCGACAGAAATAAACCGAGCCGTTTTTGGAAACGGAAGGATGAAACTCCCAAATATTCGGATCGTCAATGTCTATTATTTTGTGTAGATTTTCCCAGCCAGACTCTGTTCGCTCTAATCTCCAGATGCTATATCGCTTAATATCTTTTTCTCCTTTGCTTGATGAAAAGAATAAATACTTCCCGTCGGGCGAAAATGCAGGCTCGCATGCAAAACAATCCATACAAAAATCAGCCACTTGTGGCTCACCCCACAGATTGTTTATCTTTTTAACCTGCATTATTTTACTTTCAGGCCAACTTTTCCCTCCGGAAAAGAAAACTTCATCTCCGGCAGGTGAAATTGCTAAAGATTTTTCTCTAACGTCTTTGAGTGATACAATATGGGGAGCGAATAGTTTTATTGAATCTCCAGGACTTGAAAGTCCAAAATAATCGAAATCAGAATGTTGGGCTAACGTTATGACTGAAAACGACATAAGAAATGCGATTGTAACTACACCTTTCATAACAGTTGATATTTGAAGACATTTAAAATACATAGAGAATTTTAGTTAAGTTCTGGTTTTGTCAGCGACCAATGGGTTTGGCAAATTTTCCATGTTCCATCGGCTTCCAGGCGGTAAACTTCGGTGCAGTTCCATTTATGCACTTTCCTGTCACTTTCTGATTTGAAGTTAAAAGTCAGAACGGCCATTTTATCCGTTGCCTGAACCAGCGGGTCGAGCATTTCAAAATGATTGGCGTTTACTTGCCCTTTTAGCGGCAGGTACAGCTTGGTTAATTCTTCAAGCCCATTTATTCTTTTTTCCAGAAAAGGATCAAAATATACCACATCGGGTGCCGATATTTCGAGGAACCCGGTTGGATCGCCCTTACACCAGCGATCGAGTGCAGCTTTTTCGAGGCCAAGAATTGTTGATTGAATCAGGGGTTTTTCTTGTGCGTTTGTCATGGCGGCAAAAATTAAGAATAAGATTATAAAAGATTGTCTCATCGTGTTGATGATTGATTGTCAAGACAAAACTACAGCCAATACTTTTCTTCGGATAACATAAAACGGGGAGAAAACAGGACTTTTCAGGACAAATGCCGCTTCCTGAAAGCAAGAGGCGAAAAACCGGTTTCGTTTCGGAACAGTCGGACGAAATAAGACGAGTCGCTGAATCCAAGATTCCAGGCAATCTCCGAAACAGGCGTTTCGCAGGACAACAGTAATCGTTTGGCCTCAGTCATTAGCCGGTTTATGATGTATTGTTTGGCCGAAACGCCCGATTCGTTTTTTACGAGCTCATTCAAATATCCTGATGTAATACAAAGTTCCGAAGCATAAAACGACACCGTATGGTCGTTGCAATAATGCGTCTCAACCAATTGCACAAACCGTGTAATTTTGGAGTTTAGGGGAGTGGCTGCTAATTGGTAATACGAGCGATACACATTATTTATCCAGGCAAGAACCTGATAAAGTAAGGCTCGCAAAAGGTGAGTTTCCTTATTGTCCGAAATTTCCTGCTCGATCTGCAACATGATGTTGAAGAGGTACTTCCCTTGCTCTTCCGTAAGCGATAACTGAGGTGGAGCCTGACGGTTTGTGAAAAAGGACAGCATCTTCACAAACAAGGGATCACTAAAGAAGCTGCACAGGAATTCTTCTTCAAAAATCAAGACAAGTCCATGAGGTATATCTGATACTTTCCACTCCCTGATTTGTCCCGGAGCGGAAAAATAAAGGTGATTGGATGTTACCGGAAATTCATGCTGATCAAGGGCAAAACTTCCGTAGCCATCAAGAATAAAGGTGATGTCGTAATATGTGAGGCAATGTCGCGGTGTTTGACGAATGTATTTGCTAAGCGATTCGAGCCTGATAAGGTCGATCAGCAATTCGCTGCCGTACTTGTTTTTGCTGAACTGATATGTTTTGCAGTCCGTAACCTGTCTATTCATTTTTTGACAACTCGCTCGGGTTTAGAATTCCTCTTCAAGGATTTCGGCTGCCGAGGCAACAAGTCCTGAACAAATGGAGTCGAACAATTTCTTATCATTGGCTTCTGTAGAACCTTCCGGAGTTGAAATATCGACTCCAAGCAGTTTTTTACATTTTAAAGAACCGTGTCTGGCGATAAACAATTCATTGAATTTCTTAACCGCAACTTTCGTTTCAGTCTTTATTTCCTGAATCGATTTTTCTCCGAATTGAGCTTTCATTCCCAAAACCATGTAAGCTCCGGTAACCGCACCACAGGTTTCAGCCCTGCCCATTCCTCCGCCAAATCCAAGAGCAATTCGCAATGCAGTAGTCCTATCAAGTTTTAGGTCTTCGGCGTGGCTTAAAAGTACCGATTGTGCGCAGTTCAATGTCTTAAAGTTTTCGATGGCTAGCTGTGATTTTTTCATGATTTGTAGTTTTTTTGAAGCAATCAAAATTAGCATTTCTAACTTTCAAGTCCTATTCGATGTATCAATTGTTCCAAATCATCTTTTTAGTTAACCCAAGATTATTTTTCAAACGGTATTTTTTCACTTTCAGCATAAATATTTAATTCTCACTCAATCATCAATCGTGATTTAATACAAAATAAAGTATATTTATACCGCGGTTAAATTTTAAAAGGCAGTTATCTCCAACTGCCTGGTGAAAGCGGAAAAGGGTCAGGTTCAGTATTTATAAATTAAAACAACCGTATGCTTAGTACAAATAGAACACTGACAAACAACAGGAGGCAAATGCCTCTTCAATTTAATTTGAGTGGCTACAATGGCGATATGAGATTTTTTCGGAATTTAGAAGCCGGGGACTATCTACATAAATGGAAACAATCCATTAATGATACCATTTGTTTTTTAGATAAGGTTAGTTTTGGAGATTCTGAAAGTGATGTCAAAAAGATTCTTGGTGAGCCATTCTTTATCTATCGAAATCGGCTGAGCAATCTGCCACATACGGTTTATTCCTATGGCCTCAGATCGGGGAGCAACAAGCTAAAAGTTGAATTGCATTTCGTAGACAAGAGTTTTGTGCTTGGAGCAATTTTTTATAAGACTGAAAGTATTAACTTTTCCGATCTCAATCATTATTTTAAAGAGACGTTTAAGCTCGAAACGTTTCATTTTAAACGTGATATAATTGTCGATCCTTCTGGTAATTTTCTTGAGTTTCATCACGATCCCAATTGCTTCATCATGACATTCTCTAAATTGAAGTGGATCAATTCAACCAGTCTGTTTCAGCATATGAATTGAAAAATAAAAACCCGAAGCAACAGCCCCGGGTTTTCAGTATTTAAGGATTAACTATTTTTATTCGCCTCTTACCGCTGCAACGCCAGGAAGTACTTGCCCTTCAAGGTATTCAAGTAATGCACCGCCAGCGGTTGAGATGTACGAAACTCCATCGGCAAAACCAAATTGGTTTACACACGAAACAGAATCACCACCGCCAACTAATGAGAAAGCGCCTTTTGCAGTTGCTTTTACAATGGCTTCACCAACAGCAATAGAGCCAACAGCAAATTTTTCCATTTCGAAAACGCCAACCGGACCATTCCAAAGGATTGTTCCCGAATTTTCAATCACTTCTTTAAACATGGCAATGCTGTTTGGACCTGCATCCAATCCCATCCATCCTTCAGGAATTGCATTGGCTTCAGTAACTTTTGTATTCGCATCAGCGGAAAACGCATCAGCAGCAACAACATCAGTAGCCATATAAATTTTTACTCCTTTTTCTGCAGCTTTTTTCTCAATAGCCAAAGCAGTATCAAGGTATTCCAATTCGCAAATCGAGTTGCCAACTTCGCCGCCGTGAGCTTTTACAAAAGTATAAGTCATTCCACCGCCCAAAATCAGGTTGTCAACTTTGTCGAGCAGGTTTTCGATGATGGTAATTTTTGACGAAACTTTAGCGCCACCCATAATGGCAGTCAACGGACGCTGTGGGTTTTTCAATACTTTATCCAAACTGGCAACTTCGCTTTCGATGAGGTAACCAAACATTTTATCGTTCGGGAAGAATTTAGCAATTACAGCAGTTGAAGCATGTGCGCGGTGAGCTGTTCCAAAAGCGTCGTTAATCCAGCAATCGCCGTTTGCAGCCAATTGTTCTGCAAAACCTTCGTCGCCCTTTTCTTCTTCTTTGTGGAAACGAAGGTTTTCGAGTAGCAATACTTCTCTAGGTTTTAAAGCTTTGGCCATGGCCTGAACTTCGGCTCCAATACAATCAGGAGCCATTTTTACTTCGCGGCCAAGGAGTTCGCTCAAATGAGAAACCAGGTGGCACATGGAGTATTTGGGGTTTGGTCCGTCTTTTGGGCGACCGAAATGCGACATGATAATAGGTGATCCACCCTCAGCAATTACTTTGTTAATGGTTTGTACTGCTGCGCGCATGCGTGTGTCGTCGGTAATCACGAAATTTTCGTCGAGTGGCACGTTAAAATCAACACGAATCAGTGCTTTCTTTCCGGCGAAATCATAAGTTTCAATAGTTTGCATATATGTTTATTTAGAGTTACAAAAAATCACCCCAAATATAAAAAATATATCAGAGCGATAAGGATTAGAAATCTTTTGGTTTCCTGAATTTAATGTTGACGTAAAGTATTTTGAAGTCGGAAGACAGAAATCAGGAGACCGGAGATGGGATCGCTGCTCACTGAGTAGCGAAGCGTATCGAAAGGAGTATTAATTTGTCGAGATCTCATTTTTTTAGTGGGCGGGTGATTCCAAGTCACCCGCCCACTGTTCCCCAGGCTTGTTGAAATCTAATTTTTCGTCGAAAGGGGTTTTCTACACAGAATTGTTATTTTTGACACTCCTCAATAGATCCTTTATGTTTTTTAAAGAAGTTATCGGACAAAGCGCCATCAAACAACGACTAATTCAGTCGGTTAACGAAGAACGAGTAAGCCATGCCCAGCTGTTTGCAGGTCCTCCCGGAAGCGGAAAACTGGCACTCGCCATTGCATACGCTCAATTTGTGGCCTGCACCAACCGGCAGGCCGACGATTCATGTGGTGAATGTCCGTCGTGCAAAAAGTACAAAAAGCTGATTCATCCCGATCTTCATTTTGTATTTCCGGTGATAAAAACGCCCAAATTTAAGGAGCCTGTTTCTGATAATTTTCTGGAAGAATGGCGGATCATGATCGCCAAAAATCCATATTTCAACAGCGACCAGTGGTTCGAATTTATTGGCGTTGAAAATGCCCAGGGCTTGATTTATTCGCATCAAAGCGAAGAAATTATCAGGAAGCTCAACCTTAAATCGTACGAATCGGAATACAAGGTGATGATAATCTGGCTTCCGGAGAAAATGCACGTAGCCTGCGCCAACAAGCTGCTGAAAATGATCGAAGAACCGCCCGTAAAAACGTTGTTTGTCCTGATTACCGAAAACGAAGAAGACATTATCAGCACCATCCGGTCGCGATGCCAGCTCATTATCATACCTCCAATCGATTCGGTTTCGATTGAAAAAGCCATAAGTGCTTTGCCTGAAGCTGTAGGTTTTGATCTTCGAAATATCGTTCACCTGTCGAAGGGAAACTATGGTAAAGCCATTGAATTGCTTGAGCCTGACGAACAAACTCTTTTTAACCTCGAACGATTTAAAGAATTAATGCGTTATTCCTACGGAAGAAAATTCGCCGACCTGTTTAAATGGGTTGATCAGGTGGCAAATGTTGGTCGCGAGAAGCAAAAAAGCTTGCTGAACTATTTTCTGATTATACTTCGCGAGAACTTCGTTTATAATCTGAAAAACAGCAATCTGACCTTCATGAGCGATCAGGAAGAAGAGTTTTCGAAGCGATTTTCGCCTTTCATCAACGAGCGAAACATTATTGAACTAACAGAGGTTTTCGAAACCGCTTTTGCCCACATTGGAATGAACGGAAATCCAAGAATCATATTTACTGACGTGGCGTTTAAAATTACCAAACTCATCAGGAAATAGGGAAGTGGACAGTATTCAGTCGCAGGGTCTGCATTTCTGAACACTGAAACTGGGCACTGAACACTTTTTTCGAATGACCAATGACTAATAACTAATTACAGATTTTATAACTATTTTTGCATGCACTTGGTAATTCTCTAACTATTATGGATGATCTCAATTTTGTTGATCGCGGATGCTGCAATGGGCGCGGGGGAACTTGTTCTAAACTGAACGTTTACGATTGGTTGGACGACGTGATCAACATTGCGAATCCGACAGATTTGGTCGAGGTCAGATTTAAGAATACCCGAAAGGATTTTTTTCGCAATGTAAATAACCTGAAATTGGATCCGGGCGATTTGGTTGCCGTTGAAGCCAATCCTGGTCACGATATCGGAATTGTTACGGTAACCGGCGATTTGGTGCTTGAGCAAATGAAAAAGCACAAAGTAACCCTGATCAATGGTGAAATCCGTAAAATATACCGAAAAGCAAAACCTGCAGACATTGACAAATGGAAGGAAGCAATTGCTTGCGAACAACAAACCATGATACGTTCGCGCCAGATTGCCAACGAGCTAAACCTGGCCATGAAAATTGGCGATGTGGAATATCAAGGCGATAAAACAAAAGCCATTTTCTATTATTTGGCCGACGATCGTGTTGATTTTCGCCAACTGATCAAAGTTTTTGCTGACACTTTCCGGATCAGAATAGAAATGAAGCAAATTGGGGCAAGGCAGGAGGCTGGCCGTATCGGAGGAATTGGTCCTTGCGGACGCGAAATTTGCTGCGCGTCGTGGATCACTAATTTTGTGTCGGTAAATACGAATTCAGCCCGGTATCAGGATATTTCGCTGAACCCGCAAAAATTGGCCGGACAATGTGGCAAACTGAAATGCTGCCTCAACTTCGAAGTGGATACCTACATCGATGCGCAGAAAGATTTTCCGTCATCAAATGTTCAGCTCCAAACTGAAAATGGAACCTACCAATATTTCAAAGCCGATATTTTTAAACAAATATACCTGTACTCCAAAGTGGGCGATAAAACAGGAAATCTGATAGAAGTTCCGGTTAGTCGGGTGAAAGAAATTATCCGGTCGAACCAGAAAGGTCAAGTTGTAGCAAGGCTAATTCATGAATCAGAGATTAAGCCTGTTGTCGAAAAATTAGGTTTCGAAGATGGTTCGAACCACGATTCGCTAACTCGTTTTGACGACCCGAAACGTTCTGAAAACAAAAAAAGAGGCAACAATCGCCGCAGAAAATTCAAACCCAAATCATGAGACAATTTTTTATACTAATTTTTGCCATAACCCTTATTACAGGCCTCATTTCGTGTGACCGAAAGAAGGTTTTTGAAGCCTATCACCGAATTGACGAAAAAGGTTGGAACAAGGATTCGGTTATTGTTTTTAAGGTTCATTTAACCGACACCATCAAAAACAACAACCTGTTTGTGAACATTCGCAACAAAGGAACTTACGCGTATAGTAACATTTATCTTTTTATGACTATTGGCTCTCCCGATGGAGTTATGAGGACAGATACTGTTGAGTTTACCCTGGCAGATCCCTCTGGCAAATGGCGGGGAAGCGGAATTGGAGGCCTGCACGACAGCCAGATTCCATACAAAAGCAGTGTTTACTTTCCGCATAAAGGAGAATACACATTCATGATCAAACAGGGAATGCGCGATAACGTGTTACAAGGAATTCGCGATGTCGGTTTCCGTATAGAAAAAACTTATTAGGAGGCGGAAGGCCGAAGGCTAACTCGGAACTCGAAACCCGCAACAAATTTGAAGCCGTGAGACGAAAGGCAAAATTGTAAATAGTAAATTGTCAAATAGTAAGTAAAAGTGGGGAAGAATAAATTATCGAAATTTGCCGATCTGGCAACTTACGAACATGTGGTTCAGGTTACTTACCGGCATGTTCAGGAAAATGGATTTCAATACAAAGGGAAATGGAGTGAGACTTTTTTCGGAAATACGAATCCGGTTATTCTCGAATTGGGCTGCGGAAAAGGCGAATACACAGTAAAACTTGCCAAACATTATCCTGAATTTAATTTCATTGGCTTAGATATTAAAGGTTCCAGAATGTGGAAAGGCGCCACTCAAGCCAAAGATCAGGGATTAAAAAATGTTGGCTTTTTGCGTACCAACATCGAGAATATCCGCATGTTTTTTGCGGAAAACGAAGTTGCTGAGATCTGGCTCACTTTTCCTGATCCGCAAATGAAAAGAACACGCAAAAGACTGACCGCAACCAATTTCATATCAAATTATCGTCAGATCATGGTTTCAAACGGTATCATTCACCTAAAGTCGGACAGTAATTTTATGTATCGTTACACCGAAGCCATGGTTGCCGAAAATCAGTTTGAAGTTATACGTCAAACCGACGATTTATATCATTCCGAAATTCTTGACGAAGTATTGTCGATCCAGACTTTCTACGAAAAACAATGGCTCGACCGCGGACTGACCATCAAATACCTGGCTTTCCGGCTTAGCCACCAGGAACTTCTTCGTGAGCCGCAAGTTGAGATAGAGAAAGATCCGTACCGTAGTTTTGGACGCAGTGCGAAGGAGTAAAACACAAAGTCCGGAGACGGGAGACCGAAGTCAGAAGAGATATCCACAAATTTGATTTTTCTGCTAAGGTCCCATCGGGACGATATATTTGTAGCCCTGGCTTTTAAGCCGGGGAGGATGCGACGAAGAGGATTTAAACGCCGGTTCGCCTAATTTGATCGAAGCAATAATCCATTTCCGGCGTAATGGCTCAAATTTCATAATTGGCAAGAATTCTATTGTTTATGAGCGATTTTTACGATAAAGTGTATGAGGTTGTGCGCCTGATTCCTGCGGGAAGAGTGACGAGCTACGGAGCGATTGCGACTTTTCTGGGTACAGCACAATCGTCACGAATGATTGGTTGGGCCATGAACAATGCCGGTAGTCAGGAAAAATATGTCCCCGCCCACCGGGTTGTCAACCGAAACGGATTGCTCACCGGGAAGCATCATTTCGGCTCGTCAACCGTTATGCAGGAATTGCTCGAGGCTGAAGGAATTACGGTCGTTGATGACCAGATTGTTGATTTTGAAAAGCACTTCTGGAATCCGATGATTGAACTTGACATGGAATAGTTTGTTTCTATGAGGTGTTCAGTTACGAGATACGGGTTGCGAGTTTCGGGTTAAACATGTAACCCGGAACTCGCAACCCGCAACAAATGAAATATTTTCAAAAACCAATTGAGAAAAATACATATAAAAATGACAGAAATACCACGTAAATTAATTGTTCCCAAAAATATTACCGATGCGCTCCGGAATGTGATTTTCCCCGGAAGTAATCAGGATGTTATTTCGCTCGATATGGCTCAGGAAATTCGGGTTGCCGGCAAAAAAGTTACTTTTTCGCTGGTTTTTCAACGTTCGGATGACCCTAATATGGCTGCCGTTATTGCGGCCTGCGAGGAGGCTATTCTGACTCACCTTGGTTCCGACGTTGAAATAAAAGGCAACATCACTGCAAAGGCGATTCATCAAATGGAACGTCCGATTTTACCAGGAGTTAAAAACCTGATTGCTATTGCTTCAGGAAAAGGGGGCGTTGGGAAATCAACTGTTTCAGTAAATCTGGCCATTGCATTGGCTAAAACTGGAGCCAAAGTCGGACTGATTGATGCCGATATTTTCGGGCCGTCAATCCCAAAAATGTTTGGAGTTGAGGATGTTAAACCCGCCGGAGTTCGTGTTGATGGAAAAGAACGTATTCAACCCATCAGTAAATTTGGCGTTAACTTTTTGTCCATAGGTTTTTTTGTTGCTACTGAAGACGCTGTTATTTGGCGGGGACCAATGGCTTCGAACGCGCTTAAACAATTAATAACCGACGGCAATTGGGGAACATTGGATTACTTGCTTTTTGATCTTCCTCCCGGAACCAGCGATATTCACCTCACTTTGGTTCAAACCGTTCCCATTTCAGGAGCCGTTATTGTTACCACTCCTCAGGATGTAGCTTTGGCCGATGTAATCAGAGGGGTAAATATGTTCAAAGGAAAAGGTGTTGATGTTCCGGTTCTCGGGCTCATTGAAAATATGGCATGGTTTACGCCTGAAGAACTTCCCGAAAACAAATACTACATTTTCGGCAGGGATGGTGGTCTGAAACTGGCGGAGCGGCTCGAATTGCCTTTGCTTGGACAAATACCAATTGTTCAGGGGATTCGTGAAGGCGGCGATTCGGGTAATCCGGTCGCCTGGGACGATAACTCCATAACCGGGAAAGTATTTGCTGAGATAGCTTCTAATTTAATTCGGGAATCCGACGCACGAAATGTAAACCTGAATCCGACAAAAAAAGTAAAAGTCAGCCGAAAATAGATTGCTGATCGCTCAAAATTTATAATGGAACATTTTGTCAATCTTATGGACAAATGTTCCATTTTTTTATGCTTGTTGCTAGCTTGGTTTCTTTAAATTATTCATATTTAGATTTTTATCTAAAATTTATTGTCGCTATTTGTGTTCGTCTGGATTTTATGATTTCTTGGATTAGTCGGTTGAATTTCTATTTTTGTTTAGAGAACTAAACTTTATTGAATTATTTAAACTAACTTTTAATCTATGACAAACCAATCGAGCAGCAATCTCAGAATTGGAATGACCTTTATGGCTTCCATCTTCTTCATTTTTGGATTTATTACAAACTTCAACATTGCTATGAAAGATCAGGTGCAACTGGCATTTGATCTGAAAACGCTATATCCGGGATGGGAGAATTTTTTTGCACAACTTGTAAATGGCGTATTTTTCTTTGCCTATTTCTGTTTCAGCTTTATATCCGGCATGATTATCAAGAAAATTGGCTATAAAAATGGCGTTATCGTCGGTCTTGTATTAGTTGCAACAGGTAGCTACTTGTTTTTTCCAGCAGTTTCGGTTTTGTCGTACCCATTATTTTTGGGGGCTATATTTGTAATGGCAACTGGGGTTGTATTTTTGCAAACTGCCGCGAATCCTTACGTTGTAGCTTTAGGTCCGCAAGAAACCGCTCCTGCCCGGCTTAATTTAACTCAGGCTTTAAACGGGGTGGCTACCACCATTGCCCCTTACTTAGCTGGAATCCTGGTTTTGGCTCCTGCTGTAATGGCTCTTAAAAATGGAGCTTCTGCACAGGAAGCAGCCGATTTTGTTAAAATGCCATTCGTTATCATTGGTTCAGTAGTTGTTTTAATTGCGATTGGAATCGTGTTCATTAAGTTACCTGAAATTATAGGTGATGCGACTGTTGCATCTATGTCAGCCTTGAAAAAACCTCAGGTTTGGTTAGGTGCAATTGGGATTTTCTGCTATGTCGGAGCTGAGGTAGGCACTGCCTCCCAGATAAGTAGCTATTTGACTAATTTGCTGGATATGGCAAAAGATGAGGCTGTAAAATTAACTGCCATTTATTGGGGTGGAAATATGATTGGCCGTTTTATTGGGTCAGTTTTACTTGGTACGCTATCCAAAAATCTGAAATACAGGTATTCTTTGTTTATTTTAGTCTTCGCATTTTTCGTGGGTTGGTTTATCTTCTCGGCAGGGGTGAAAGACGGACAGTTTATTTTTGAATCGAAACCAATTTATGGCATAATTTTCTTTATTATTGCGGTTGTCAATTTTTTATTGATGCTTTTGGGCAGAGGTATTGCAAACGTTTCTTTGGGAATTTTCGGAGCAGCAAATATGTTCCTTGTTTTAGCCGGATTTCTGTTGCCTCCACAAATCGGAATGTGGTGTTTGCTTTCAGTAGGGTTCTTTAACTCGATCATGTTCCCCAATATTTTTTCATTGGGTGTTAACGATCTTGATCCTTCCGAAATGCCAATCGCATCCGGTATGATCAATACAATGATCGTTGGTGGATCGGTTGTTCCGGTGGTTATGGGCGCAATAACTGATTCCGTAAGCTTGAAAGCTGCTTTATTAGTTCCTATAATTTGTTATGCATATATCACGTTCTTTGCATTAGAGGGAAGTAAAATCCGATAATCAATTTTTTTAATAATATACTCAATGAAAAAAGTAGCAATAGGTGTCGATATTGGTGGAACAAATACTGCCATTGGTGTTGTTGATGAATTAGGAAATGTAGTTGCAAAAGGAAACATTTCAACCCGAACCGATGGGGACGTTGATCGGTATGTTGATGATTTATCATCAGCAATTCATGAATTAATCAATTCGGTTAAACTATTAAATCCTGAAATCGAAATTCAGGGGATTGGAATTGGAGCTCCAAATGCAAATTATTACGCCGGAACTATTGAATATGCTGCAAACCTGGCCTTTAAAGGTGTCGTGCCTCTTGTGAAACTTCTTAAACTTAAATTTCCTGAACTAAAGGCCATCTCAATGACCAACGACGCCAATGCTGCTGCGATTGGCGAGATGATTTACGGCGGTGCCGTTGGGATGAAAAACTTTGTGATGTACACTCTTGGCACAGGTGTTGGAAGTGGAATCGTTGTCAATGGAGATTTGGTATATGGCGACGACGGTTTTGCCGGCGAATGTGGTCACACCACCTTAATCCCTGGCGGAAGACTGTGTGGTTGTGGTGCACTTGGTCACTTTGAAGCATACTGCTCAGCTCCGGGCATGAAACGCACTGCTTTTGAGCTGTTGGTGAAATACAATGCTACCGACAGTTTATTGGCTGACAAATCTTTTAACGAACTCGATTCGAAAATGATTTTTGATGCTGCTGAAAGAGGAGATAAAGTAGCCAACGAAGTATTTGAACAAACCGGGAAATGGCTTGGACAGGGTTTTGCCGATACAGCTCATCACCTGAGTCCTGAAGCCATCTTTTTGTTTGGTGGTCCAACTGCTGCCGGCGACTATATTTTCAAACCCGCGAAAGAAAGTATGGAGAAACATTTGTTAACGTCTTTTAAAAATAAGATTCAAATTTTGCCTTCACAGCTAAAACCTGGCGATGCAGCAATTGTTGGTGCAAGCGCATTGGTTTATCAGGAACTAAATAAAATGTAATTTCACAATTAGCTGATTATAAGTAACAAACAATCAGTTTTGATAAAATACAGAGAGGGAAGTATGGCTAACTTTGGCTATCTTTCCTCTCTTTATTTTTACTAATATTTGTTAACAACTTGTGTGGTTTGTTGAAAAATTCATAGCTTCACCAACGAAACAATTACATCAGAAGCTTGAAAAACATAAAAAAACATATTATTCCCGTACTTTTTATACTCTTTTCGGTATTCATTTTTCACAAAAGTGCCCATGCCGCAGGAGCTCTTAAAAAAGTAAAATACAACTATCTTTTACATTTGCCTGACGATTATGGCAAGGATCCAAATAAAAAATGGCCTGTTATTTTTTACCTGCATGGTCGTCATGCCAGCGGAAAAAATCTGGAAAGTTTGGAACGTTACGGATTGCCATATTATCTCGATAAAGGTAAAAAGGTGGATTTCATCGTCGTATCTCCGCAATGCCCCTGGAATAAAAACTGGGCTTCGGAAGACTGGTTTAATCCGGTTTACGATGAAGTGGCTGCCAAGCTAAAAGTTGATGACTCGCGCGTTTATTTGATTGGAATGAGTATGGGTGGTTTTGGAACCTGGGCATTGGCAAACCGCATGCCCGATCGTTTTGCCGCCATTTCACCCATGTGCGGAGGTGCCGATGTTAAATGGGCAAATCAGCTTAGCAAAGTTCCAACCTGGGTTTTCCACGGAACTGCCGACCGATCAATCCCGATAAGCCGTTCAGAGGTAATTGTAAAAGCGCTTGAAAAATTAAAGGCTGAAATCAAGTTTACCCGCCTGAAAAACATGGGGCACGACATAAGCAAACAATTCGACAATAACGAATTATACAGTTGGCTGTTGGAACATTCGTTGAAAAAAATGCCTTTCTGGCAAGAGCCACTTCCTTTCATCAAAACCATTGCCGCGTTCAAAGTCACAGCTAATCCTCCGTTGAAGTCGGCTGGCTATGCCTTTGCAAACTAATTCACATTTCTGAAAACAACATCAGGATAATTTAAGTTGAGGATTGAAATTAGTTGTAGTTTTGTTTCCATGAAGGCAATTTATCGATTCATATTACGATTTTTAGGTTGGATTCTGATGGCTCCGGTATATTTTTACAAATATGCCATCTCGCCCCTCACTTCACCTTCGTGCAGGCACGAACCAACTTGTTCTCAATATGCCATTGAGGCCATTAAGATTCACGGTCCGTTTAAAGGTTTCTGGCTTGGTACTAAACGAATCTCCAAATGTCATCCATGGGGAACGCACGGATATGATCCTGTGCCACCGAAGAAAGAGAGGAAAAGTGATCAGTCTCAGTAGTCAGTTTTCTGGATAAAAAGCATAAAATTCAAGGAACAATTATTGCCCGGAGATGAACTCATCAATCCGGAAATCGAACTATCTTTGGGTGAAAATGTTTAAAGCTCTTCAGAATCCACTTATAAACCATGAAGAATTACTTTTATTTGATTTTTGTTATCCTCTTTGCGTGTCAGCCCAAGTCCAGGGAAGCTTCCAGTCTGGTTTCGGTGAGTATCCTTCCGCAAAAATATTTTGTTGAGCAAATTGCAGGTAATTTACTGCAGGTCAATGTGTTGGTTCCTCCTGGAAGCAGTCCGCATAATTACGAAATTCTTCCTTCTCAGATGAAAGATCTGGCCAAGTCGAAAGCCTGGTTGCAAATCGGACTTCTTACTTTTGAAGATGCATGGAAGGAAAAGATGGCAGAAATTAATAAAGATTTACTGATTGTGAATTGCTCGGAGGGAATTTCTCCACTTGCCGGGGATGATCACCACGAAGAAGGTCACGAACATGCCGGAGCCTTTGATCCGCACATCTGGCTGGCACCTGCCGAAGTTAAGGTTCTGGCTCAAAATACGCTGAAAACATTGAGGAAAAGCTTTCCGGAACATGCTCCCGAATTCGAAAAGAATTATTCGCGTTTTATCCTGAAAATCGATTCGCTTTCGGCACAAATTGATCAGAAACTTGCCCCGCTGAAAAACCGGAATATCCTGATTTTTCATCCGGCGCTGGCCTATTATGCCCGCCAGTTCAGTCTCGAACAAATTCCGCTCGAACTTGATGGTAAGGAACCATCGCCCAAACACATGAAAGATATTGTGGATTTGGCTCATCAGCAAAACTTACATGTTATTTTTATCCAGAAAGAGTTTGATCCGGCATTTGCCCAACAAATGGCTCGCGAGATTAATGGTGAAGTGATGATTATTGATCCTCTCGACTTCAACTGGGAAAAACAGATACTTGATATTACTGAAAAAATTGCAGCTCAAGAATGAAGAAACTGCTCGAAATAAAGAACCTCTCTGCTGGGTACGACAACAATATTGTACTCGAAAATATTTCTATGGAAGTTTTTTCAGGAGACTTTATTGGTGTTATCGGGCCAAACGGTGGAGGCAAAACCACGCTGATTAAAACCATTCTGGGCCTGATCAAACCCGTTTCCGGAGAAATGAAGCTCCACATCAGTAAAACCAATATTGGCTACCTTCCTCAAGTCAATCAGATCGATAAACGGTTTCCGATTTCAGTGATTGATGTTGTTCGCTCCGGAAAGGCGAATTCTGCCTTGTTCTCGTCGTTTCATAAAAATACCGAGGAAAAGGAAAAAGCCGAATCGTTGCTTGCCGAAATGGGGATTTCAGCAATCCGAAATAAACCAATTGGTGAGCTTTCGGGAGGACAAATGCAGCGCGTATTTTTATGCCGGGCTCTGATGAATCAGCCTGAATTGCTGGTTTTGGACGAACCAAGCACCTATGTCGATAATACTTTTGAAGGCGAATTATACCTGAAGCTGAAGGAACTGAACGAGCAAATGGCTATTATCCTGATCTCGCACGATGTGGGAACCATTTCGTTTTTTGTGAAAACCATTGCGTGTGTCAACCGAAGTTTGCACCATCATCCGAGCAATATTATTACTGAAGAACAACTGACTTCGTACAATTGTCCGCTGCAAATTATCACTCACGGAAACATACCGCATACTGTATTGAAATTACACGACGAACACGATCATCATGAACACAATCATTGAGCTGTTTTCATACGACTTTTTTGTGAATGCCTTTATGGCATCGCTGTTAGCAGCAATCTCATGCGGAATTGTGGGCACTTACATTGTTTCGCGCCGGATTGTCTTTATCAGTGGCGGAATCACTCATGCCTCTTTTGGTGGAATCGGGATGGGTTATTATTTGGGCATTAATCCGCTTTTTGGAGCAGGCATTTTTGCAATCTTATCGGGGATGGGGATTCAACTTTTCAGCAGCAAAGGGAAAGTTCGCGAAGATTCGTCGATCGCCATCTGGTGGTCGCTCGGAATGGCCATCGGAATCATTTTTGTTTACATGACTCCGGGGTATGCGCCCAACCTGATGAGCTATCTGTTTGGAAGTATCCTGACCGTTTCTACCAGCGAAATCGGACTGATGCTGGCGCTCTCAATTATTATCATTTTGTTTTTCACTTTGTTTTACCGCACCATTCTGTACATTTCGTTCGACGAAGATTTTGCCCGTACTTCCAATCTGCCCGTAAATTTGTTCAATTATTTGCTGATGGTTCTGATTTCGCTCACCATCGTATTGAATATCCGCGTTGTGGGCATAATTTTGATTTTATCGCTACTTACCATTCCGCAGGCAACTGCGAATGTACTGACCCGCGAATTTGGCCGGATGATGTTTTATTCTGTAGGATTTGCTTTTCTGGCATCGTTTATCGGATTATTGGTTTCATATTTTGCCGATATTCCTTCCGGAGCAACCATTATTTTCACGCAGGTAATCCTGTTTGGATTGGTAAAACTGATCAAAACGATTAGTTCTTCCCGAAAATAAACGCAGAGCATGGGCGACTCAGATTCACTCGTAACCTGCACCCATTGCGGAAAATCGTGGGACAAAACACTTCTTTCCAAATCGTGTAGCAACTGTTTTGCCTGCACAGGTTGTGAATCTTATCTTTGTCCTGAATGCCGTTATGAGATTGTAGTAAAACCTCCGAAACCGATGAAACGGACTAAGTCTGATGAATAGTTTAGACATTTTGGGATTACATTCCTTATAAATTCTATTGTTTGAAAATTAAATCAATACAGAAACATCCTGTATTTTCTACAATTATCTTTAGGGTCAAAGTGATGTTCGATTGTCTGTGTTGAACGATCAGAAAATCAAATCTGCAAAAACTTGCTGTACTAAATAAATTCAGCAATATTTGAGCACTAATAAACCAAACCAATGAACCTAAAATCGATTTATAGCCTTCTCTTGGCATTATTTCTGATGTCAGTTGTCTCTGCAAACAACAATCCGAAAGACAGTTTAACAACTACCGATAACAAACCACTCCGGACTTATACCACTATTCGTTTATCGACAGCAAAGCCGGTAATCGACGGAAAACTTGATGACGACTGCTGGAAAACTGGCGAATGGGCCGGCGATTTTACCCAGTGGATTCCGAAAGAAGGAGCAAAACCAAGTCAGGAAACTCAGTTTAAAATTTTATACGACGACAAAAATCTCTACGTGGCCATACGTGCCTTCGACAAGGAACCGAAGAAAATTTCAAGAAAGGGAGGACGAAGGGATTTACTTATTGGCGAACAGGCAGGAGTTAACTTCGATAGTTATCATGATCATCGCACCGGTTTTGAGTTTTCGGTAACCGCCGCCGGACAAAAAGTTGACCTGATACTTACCAATCCAATGGAAGCCGATTTTAATTGGAATGCCGTTTGGTACGTTAAAACCGGGTTGGAGGATTCGGCCTGGGTCGCCGAATATGAAATTCCACTCAGCCAGTTGCGCTACAGCAAAGACAAAGAACAGGTTTGGGGGATGCACGTATGGCGCTGGATTGACCGCCTGTCGGAAGAAAGCGACTGGGAGCCACAATCGTCAACCAGTCCCGGAATGTTATACCTGTTTGGCGAACTTCATGGAATTAAGGATTTGCCGAAATCGCGACGAATCGAAATTATGCCCTACACGCTGGGAAAACTTAAAACTTTCGATAAGGTTCCGCAAAATCCTTTTGCCAAAAATGGGCATTCGTTTATGGGAAATGTTGGACTCGATGCCAAGATTGGGCTATCGAGTAATTTTACCGCTGACTTAACAGTGAATCCGGACTTCGGGCAAGTTGAATCAGATCCGTCGGTGATGAACCTCACCGCATTCGAGACTTTATACGAAGAGAAACGCCCCTTCTTTTTGGAAGGAAGTAACATCTTCAAATTCGAGTTGGGCGACGCCAACCTGTTTTACACGCGCAGAATTGGACACACTCCGGTTTATCATCCGGAGTTGGAAACAAATCAATACATCGATTACCCCGACAATACCTCAATTTTAAGCGCCGTTAAAATAAGTGGGAAAAGCAAGAATGGATTGGCCGTTGGCATTCTTCATAGCCTGACAGCCGGAGAAAATGCCCAACTATCGACCAACGGAATAAAAAAGGACCTTCGTGTTGAACCACTTACCAGCTATACCGTTGGCCGGGTTCAGCAGGATTTTAATGAGGGGACTACCGTTCTGGGTGGAATTATTACTTCAACCAACCGCTTTATAAACGATCCTTATCTCGAATTTCAAAACCAAAATGCCTTTACCGGAGGTGTCGATTTGCTACACCAATGGAATAAAAAAGAGTTTTATCTGGATGCAAAAATCATCGGAAGTACGATTAATGGAAGTGCCGAAGCTATTCGAAATCTTCAATTGTCGTCGGCAAGATATTATCAACGGCCTGATGTGAATTACCTACATTACGACCCAACCCGGACTCAATTGTCGGGGCAGGGTGGCCGGGTAAAAATAGGTAAAGGAAGTAAAGGGTTGTGGCGTTATTCCAGTGAGTTCAACTGGCGCTCACCCGGACTTGATCTGAACGACATTGGGTTTATGCAAATGGCCGATCTGGTTTCGCAGGAAACCGAAGTGTCGTATTTCGTGAATAAGCCTGTTTCTATTTTCCGAACCTATTCAGTCGCTGTTCATCAAAGCAACAACTGGGATTATGGTCTGAACTATCTGTATTCTGGCTTATTTCTCACTTCTAAATTCGAATTTCTGAACCAATGGATGGTGTCGCCTTCTGTTCATTTCAGGAATGAAGGATACGACAATCGGGTGCTACGCGGCGGAGAAGCCATGCGTCTTCCTGCTCTTTGGGAAGGATCATTGGAATTTCATACCGATATGGCGAAAAAATTCATCATCAGTTTGAATGCCACCAGGGAGGCTGCACAGAATGAAAATTACCGCAATTCGTTTGTTCAGGCTACAGTAACAACGATCCCCTACAACGTGCTAAAACTCTCGGCAAGTGTAAATTATTCAGAAAATATGGACAATCTGCAATATGTCGACACAAAGATTCTGGGTACCGATATCAAATACATTTTGGCTCATCTCAATCAGAAAACATTGGGAGCCACGTTCAGGGTCGATTACAACATTACTCCTGAAATTTCAATTCAGTACTACGGAAGCCCTTTTGCTTCAGTAGGAAAATATTCGAAACTAAAAGAAGTGACGAATCCGAGAGCAACTTCGTACTCAGATCGGTTTAAATTGCTAAACACACAATTCGTTAACAATTCCTATCAAGTTGCCGAAACCAATGAGGCACCGGCATATTCTGTTAATAATCCTGATTTCACCTTTAACCAGTTCCGGTCGAACCTGGTATTCCGATGGGAGTATCGCCCCGGCTCACAACTATTTTTTGTGTGGGGAAATGAGCGCACTGGCTGGAAAAATGACAGCAACTCGAAAGTAGGAAGAGCAGTAAGCGATTTAAAAGATGTATCGCCAACCAATATTTTCCTGATCAAACTTAGTTATTGGTTTTCGTTGTAGAATCTAATTTTTATCATAAGCGAAATCAGCCTGATTCTAATAGTTTTATGGCTTTGTAAATAGAATTAACGTCAGAATTTTGTTACTTTGTCGTCAAATTTCAGGAAACAAATGACATCGCTGATTTTAATGGAAACAAAAGAAGAAACTTGCAAATATCTTGATCATATTTCGTTGGACTGTGTGGTGTTTGGCTTCCATTCAAATCAATTAAAGGTGCTTGTACTGCACATGAAAACTACCGGAGAATGGGTGTTACCCGGCGGTTTTGTGTATGAAGACGAATCAATTGAAGTCGCTGCAAATCGGGTATTAAAAGTACGCACCGGCTTGGATGAAATCTTTTTACGACAATTTAATGTTTTTAGCGATCCTCATCGGTCCAGACGAAATCCGGCTGTTTCTGATTTGATTTTATCTGGACAAACTTATCCGGACGCATCGTGGTTCGATAAACGTTTTATTTCCGTGGGTTTTTATGCTTTGGTCGAGTTTTCGCAGGTACAGCCTCAGCCCGATGAACTTTCTGACATTTGCGAATGGGTCAATCTGGATAAAATCGGTAAATTAATTTTAGATCACAACTTGATTCTGAATAAAGCATTGGAAACTTTACGTTTGCAATTAACATTTCAACCGATTGGCTACAATTTACTTCCCGAAAAATTCACCATGTCGGAACTCCGGAAACTGTATGAAACCATTTTGGGGAAAGAGCTTGACCGACGCAATTTTCAACGCAAGATACTGGCATACGATATTTTGATTCGGTTGGACGAAGTCAGGCAGGGAGTGGCACACAAAGCTCCGGGGCTGTATAAATTTAATCTGGATAACTACCAAAAAGCTCTTGAAGAAGGACTTAGTGGCCGATGGTAAATTTCAGTTTTGTCGTCAACTAATCTGTTTCCCTTTTGACATCCACCGGATTTTTCCTCACCTTTGCTGACCTTTAAAACGATACAACATGTTTCAGGTTATTTGGGAATTGAAAGTAAAATTTAAGGAACGCGAAAAATTTGAAAAGTTTTACGATCCGAAAGGCGAATGGGTGAAATTTTTTGGTAAGTCGCCCGAATATGAAGGGACTGACGTTCTCGAAAGTGGCGAAGGTGACGGGATTTTTCTGGTGATTGACGAATGGTCGTCGGAAGAAGCTTATAACGAGTTTGTAAAAAGCCGCAAAGCCGAATATGATTTACTCGAAGAAAAAGCAAGAGCTGCCAGTCGCACCAAAAAGCGCATTTGGATTAATCTGAATCCGGAGGAAGAATAATTCCAATTTCAAATAGATGAACGTAGAGACGCAAGGCATTGCGTCTCGGCCTAATGATATATTTTATGCCCCAATTTACCCATATTCTTTTCGATCTTGATGGAACCCTGACCAACCCTCGTTTGGGAATTGGTAATTCGTTAAAATATGCTCTTCGGCAAATGCAAATTGATGGTTACAGCGACGAAATTCTCGAACGTTTTGTTGGTCCACCACTTCAGGATAACTTTAAAAACCTGTTTGGAATGAACGAACGAAACACGAATCTGGCTGTTGAGCATTTCCGGACTTATTTTGGCGAAAAGGGACTGTTCGAAAATGAGCCCTATCAGGGTATAAGCGAATTGCTGGAAGAACTTCATCTTTCAGGGAAACGCGTTTATGTGGTTACCTCGAAATTGGAGAAATATGCTAAGATGATTATGCGGCACTTTGAATTCGATCGTTACCTTGATGATTTACAAGGCGCTGAGGCTACCGGGAAACACTCCGGAAAAGGTCAACTGATTGAACAGTTGATGGAGAGAAACCGTATTCCGGCGTCTGCTTCAGTTGTCATGGTAGGTGATACTCATTACGACCTGATTGGCGCCAAAGAGAATGAAATTTCGTGCATCGCTGTAGGATACGGATTTGGGACAGCAGAATCATTGAGCAATTGTAATCCCGATTTCACGGTAGATTCGGTAGAAGAATTAGCCGAATTACTGCTGGGATAGTATCCAGTGTTCAGTCTCAGTGCTCAATCTCACTTTTTAGATATGCGATGCTCTGCGACTGATCGTTTTTTTTCTGACCACTGTTTCACCCAACTTGTATCCCGTAACTCGAAACATCTTTTTCTGTTAACTGCGACTGAAATCTGATCACTTTTTTTCGTTATCTTGAATGCCTGTTGCTCAACTCAATTCTCAGGTATGGAAAACCCGTTGACAAAAAAGTGGTTTGTTATTCTGAATCCTCATGCCGGCTCAGGACGAGGTAAAAAAGATCAGGCAGAAATCCTCAAGAGACTTACCAAAGCTGACTTCCAATATGAATTGGCCGTTTCAGAATTCCCGAAACACATCATTCAATTGACTATTGACGCTATTGAAAAAGGTTATAGAAACCTGATTGTTGCAGGTGGCGATGGTTCACTAAACGAAGCGGTGAATGGTATCTTTTCGCAAACTTTCTGTTTGCCGGAAGAAAT
This sequence comes from Aquipluma nitroreducens, assembly GCF_009689585.1. GTDB lineage: Bacteria > Bacteroidota > Bacteroidia > Bacteroidales > Prolixibacteraceae > Aquipluma > Aquipluma nitroreducens. The sequence goes on from NZ_AP018694.1 coordinate 2,981,976, forward strand.
CACGGTTGGAATGATTCCGGTTGGAACGGGAAATGACTGGATAAAAACCTTCGGAATTCCGAATTACTACAGCGAAGCAGTGAAAATCCTCAACCAAGGAGAGATCATGCGCCAGGATATCGGACGAATCACTTTTTCTGAAAACGATTTGACGAAAAACTGCTATTTCGCCAACATGGCAGGCTTTGGATTTGATGCGATGGTCGCGACAAAAACGAACCAGTTAAAAAGCAAGGGACGAAATGGAATTTCACTTTATCTGCAAGCACTTGGTTCAAGTCTTTTCAACTATCGAACCACCAAAACGCAAGTCGTAATTGATGGCCAGAAGATTGATGAATTGATTTTTTCGGTCAGTATTGGAATTGGGAAATACAATGGAGGTGGAATGATGCAGGCTCCCGGAGCGATACCCGATAATGGACTTTTTCAAGTTACCATCATCCGGAAAATTGGACTGCTTGGCATTCTGCGCAATCTGTCCGGATTGTATTCCGGAAAATATGTGAATGACTATAGGGTTTCAACCTTTCAGGCAAAAAATATTTCAATCAGCTCAGCTCATAACATTGCCGGAGAAGCTGATGGTGAGACTTTAGGCGATAATAAGTTCGAGATTGATATTTTTTCTCAGAAATTAGCCGTAATTTATAATCCTCAGAAATATCTAAAGGAAAAATAAAATTTGCTGAACATTATGTCCTGTTAAATAGTTCTATTTTAAAAACTTAATCTTTAGTCTATGAGCCTTGTTAAAGAATTTAAAGAGTTTGCCATGCGCGGTAACGTCGTCGATTTGGCAGTGGGTATTATCATTGGTGGCGCTTTCGGGAAAATAGTTAGTTCGGTAGTTGCCGATGTACTTATGCCACCAATTGGACTACTTCTGGGAGGTGTAAAATTTACTGACCTTAAAATTTTCCTGACTGATCCGGTTGTTGATGCTGCCGGAGTAATTACCAAACAGGCTGTTTCAATCAACTATGGTAATTTTGTGCAAGCATTGGTCGATTTTCTGATTATTGCGTTTGCTATTTTTATGATGATTAAAGGCATGAACAGCATGAAGAAAAAGGAAGTGGCTGCAGCTGTTGAAGCTCCCGCACCTCCTCCGCCGTCTAACGAAGAGGTTTTACTTGCTGAAATCAGAGACATTCTGAAGAATAAGTAAGATTTATCAATTGATATAAAAGCAACGACGATCTGGAAACGGGTTGTCGTTGCTTTTTCTAAAAAGGTGGCGAATAGTTTGTCAGCCAATGCTTTTTTTGCGACTTTTGGTTATCCTGAATTTAAATAACACTCTGATGATTTATCCTGAATACCTTCAAAAAGGCGACCGAATACGGATTGTTGCCCCAGCCGGCAAAGTTTCGAAAGATAAGTTGCTTCCCGGCATTGAACTTTTGCAGGATATGGGCTATGAGGTAATTGTTGGCAAGCATGTTTTTAATCGGCATTTTCAATATGCCGGAACCGATGAGCAGCGGGCAACCGATTTTCAGGAAGCGATAAATGACACTCAAACCAAGGCGATTATTTGCGCACGTGGCGGTTACGGTTCGGTTCGGATCATCAGTAAACTCGATTTTTCGTCCTTGCTGAAAAGCCCCAAATGGCTGGTTGGATTCAGCGATATTACGGTGTTTCATTCAGTTCTCAACAAACTTGGGTTGGCAAGTATTCATGGCGCAATGCCAGCCTTTTTTCTTGAAAATAAGAAACCAACAAAAAGCTTCCATAGCCTGATGGAAGTGCTTACCTCCGGAAATTCCGAATTGAACTTTGAATCTCATCCGCTGAATTGCAAAGGTAGTTGTTCCGGAGAACTGGTGGGAGGAAACTTGTCGTTGCTTTACAGCCTTCAGGGAACGCCGTGGCAGTTGGATACCAAAGGCAAAATTTTGCTGATCGAAGATTTATCGGAATACTTGTATCATCTCGACCGGATGATGCAGAATTTCAAGCTGTCGGGCCAGTTAAATGATTTGGCCGGGCTGGTCGTAGGAGGTTTTACCGAAATGCAGGACAACGAAAGTCCGTATGGAAAAACGGCATACGAAATTATCTACGAAGCAATTGAAGGGTGCCATTTCCCGGTTTGTTTTGATATCCCGTCGGGACATATTCCCAAAAACCTGTCCTTGATATTGGGTGCCAATTATCAGTTACAGGTGGCAGAAACCTGCTCATTAAAACGTATTCAGAAATGAACAAGGGGCACGAACTTGGCCGAAAAGGGGAAGAACTGGCCGTTGGACACCTTCGGTCGCTCGGATACGAGATACTGGAAGTAAACTGGTTTTCGCACCATCTTGAGATTGACATCATCGCAAAAGATGGGAACGAACTGGTTATTGTGGAAGTGAAAGCCCGTGGAACTGATTCGTACGAACATCCGTCGGAGGCCGTTTCGAATAAGAAAATTCGCTTTCTGGTAAATGCTGCTGAAGCCTACATTCAGGAAAAAGATATTAACTTGGATACCCGATTTGATGTGATTTCTATTATTTTTTACGGCAAAGGTTTCGAAATTGAGCACTTTAAAGATGCCTTTTATCCTCCGATTGGATAACTAATAGATTAGGTGCCGGTGGAGAAGTGCAAGCAAGGTTTCTACTTTTATCGGCTTGGTTATAAAATCGTCGCAGCCACATTCCAGAGCTTCTTCCCGGGTCGATTGCATTGCATAAGCCGATTGGATAATGACAGGCATCTCAGGAATTAACTCTTTAATTTTAGTGGTTGCTTCAAGTCCATCCATGAGAGGTAACCTGATATCCATAATGACAGCATCAATTTCAGTATTATCTTTAATCATCTCCACTGCCTCAACTCCATTTTTGACAAAGAAAAGGTTCGCTTTTGTTTTCTTTAGCGCTTTTTCAAACAGAAAACGACTAACGGCTTCGTCTTCAGCAATTAATATAGTTTTGCCGGTAAAGTTGTATTCCATAATGAGTTAATCTAAAGTGGAAAAGTAAACACAAAAATATTAAAAATTGAGTTAACAATTTACTTTTTTTTAAACATTAGGCATAATATTCCTAGATGTCAAAAAAAATCCCGGTAACGCTTTAGATTTTCAAGCGCTACCGGGAGGAATAAAATCGGGGAAATTATAACTTCAATCAGAACGCTCCATCTAGTGTTTGGATAGCAAATACCTCCTGAAGTTTTTCCTTAGTCAGTTTGGTCTCAAGCTTTATTTTAACTGGCTGCGCTGGAATTAAGTCAAAATAGTTATCACTGAAAAAGCCTTCTTCGTCACCAATAGTCATGTACAGGTTTTTGGCCAATTTGTCGGTGCTCAGGCTAATTTCAAATCCATCTTGTACGGCATTAATTTCAAATTTCACATCAGGCTTTGGAAGTAAAACATCCTTTATCGGTTTGAAATAAAGTGTATTGGTAGAAATTATTGCATTGTTTTCGACCAACTCAACAACAAAAAGCTGTTTGTTAGCCTGAATATTCTTCATGAAATCGGAGTTTTTTGTTCCGAAGAACGTATTGCTTGAGTTTGCCGGAACTGTAACATCTTTCGTTTCTTTCCAGATTTCTTTGCCATCAAAATCGAGGACTTTGGTCACCAGTTGAGCTTTTATTTCACTGAGCTTGTCGTTGATAATGTCCACTTTAAGCGAATCATTGTTGGTATATGGCGAAACCAAAACAGGCTCAAACCCTTTTTTAGCGAAATACTGTAAAGCCTTCCAGCGTTGGTAATAATCGGTCGAACTCCACGATGCAACCGGCCAACAATCGTTAATTTGCCACACCAGACTTCCCATGCAGAAAGGCGCAGCGCGACGGTGACCTTCGAGTGCAAATTTGATTCCTTCGGCTTGCAACACATGGTTTACATACAGGAATGATTCAAAATTCTTCGGTTTTTTATAATCCTGAAGCATGTAATATTCGATGGTTCCATTCCCGATTGAAGACCGCTGGTGCGATTTCATTACTTCCGAGAAAATGTCATAATCTTCAGGAGTAGCATATTGCTTTACTGTTTTCATTTCAGGAAATGACTGAAAGCCGTACTCGCTCATGAAACGTGCAATGTGCGTGGCATACATTTTAAACGGATCTTTTCCCCACCAAACGCCCCAATAATGGTCATCGCCATTATTCAAGTCAGATGGATTTCCCATTCCGGCGCATGGCGACGAGTCCCAATAACTGCGGCCCGGATCGTATGTTGCAACGGCGTCGGGTAAAATGTGGTGGAAAATATCAGTGTACGATTTCCATATTTTATCGGCATTCTCTTTGCTTTTCGCTTCCTCTTTCTGCTTCCAGCCCCAACCAAACCAGGCAGCCAGAATTTCATTATTTCCGCACCACATGGCAATACTTGGGTGATTGCGCATTCGTTTGATGTTGTCGGCAGCTTCTTGCTTTACGTTTTCCAGAAAGGCGTCGTCGCCGGGGAACATGGCACAAGCGAACATGAAGTCCTGCCAAACCAAAATCCCGTTTTGGTCGCACAAGTCATAGAGACGGTCGTTTTCATAAATACCGCCACCCCAAATACGGAGCATGTTGAAATTTGAAATTTTGGAAGTGTTGATTACTTTTTGATACATTTCGTCGGTTACCCGAGCCGGAAAAACATCGTTTGGAATGTAGTTCGCGCCCTTCATAAATACCGGTACGCCGTTTAGTTTGAAGTAAAACGAAGTTCCGTTGGCATCTTTGTCGCGAACCAGTTGGAGTGTGCGAATGCCAATACGTTCTGATTTTTCAGTAATGCGTTTACCAATCTCTAATTTCCCTTTAATGTTATACAGGTGAGCTTCTCCTAGACCGTTTGTCCACCACAATTTTGGGTTTTCAATTTTGAAATCGACCGGATAAGTTGAGATTCCTTTGGTAAGTTTGATGTTCGTACGAGCCAGTTCATTACCATCGTTTTGGATGGTTACGGTTGCTTCATTGACCGCATTTGCCTCAATTTCAAATACAGCGGTTAAACTTGCTTCTTTTTCTGAAACCGAATTTTGTTTCAGTTGCAGATTCTCGATACGGGCATCGTCCCAAACGGTCAGGTAAACAGGTCGCCACAATCCGCTTGAAACCAAGCGTGGCCCCCAGTCCCAGCCAAAATGGTAGCCGGCCTTTCGGGTATAAACCGAAACCATTTTTCCATCTGGAACTTCGCCATTTATGGCCTGATCGTTATCCGAAACAGGAATCACATAACCGTTGGCATCGTATTTCTTTAATCCTTCAATAATGGGCGAACGAAATAAAATTCGCAATTCGTTGGCTCCTTCTTTGACCTGAGGTTTTACATCAACCAGCCATTCGCGGAACATGTTATCGGCTGATAAAACCTGTGTGCCATTTACAAAAACGTCAGCATAGGTGTCCAATCCTTTAAAATCGAGGGCAATGCGGTCACGTTTAATGGCATCAGGATCGATGTTAAATGTAGTTTTGTATTCCCAGTTTACTTTGTCTATCCATTGTAGTTTATGTTCGTTCAGGCGGTAAAACGGGTCTTCTATTTTGCCGTTTGCCAATAAGTCGGTGTGCACACAACCCGGAACGGTTGCCGGAAGCCATTCTTCTTTATCGGCTTGATGGAAGGTCCAGTTAGCAGAAATTTTGGTGGCGACCATCAGACTGGCATCTTTTTTCTGACATCCAACCAGCGAAATGGCGCTAAGTAATGCTATACCAAGAATTTGTTTTCGATTCATGATCTATTTGTTTGTGGATTTGAGTAGTGTAAAAATGGGAAAAATTTGGGAGACAGGGAAGGGGGAAATGGAGAACGGAAACCGGATTCAGATGTCTGATTTTTAACTGTACCTTTGTCGGATGACAAATCCGATTAAAAATCAAACGAGTATTTTGGAGAAACTGAGCATTGAGAAACTCAATGCCATGCAGGAAGAGGCTCAGGAAGCGATTCTTACCAATCCTGAAATAGTATTGCTTTCGCCAACGGGAACAGGCAAAACACTGGCTTTTCTTTTACCTATTATTGCCGAACTCGATATTAATTGCCCTGAAGTTCAGGTGCTGATTGTGGTACCTTCGCGCGAACTGGCAATTCAGATCGAACAAGTTATCCGCGAAATGGGATCGGGCTATAAAGCCAATGCGGTTTACGGCGGAAGAACAGGGTCGAAAGATAAAACGGAGATCAAACACCGTCCGGCCATTTTGATTGGAACTCCAGGAAGGATCGCCGATCATTTGCGCAGGGAAAACTTCTCGGCAGAGTTTGTAGCTACGCTAGTTCTTGATGAATTCGACAAGTCTCTGGAAATAGGATTCGAATCTGAAATGAATGAAATACTGGCTTTGTTGCCAAAAGTTCAGAAAAAAATCCTCACCTCAGCCACTCAGGAAGTTGAAATTCCAAAGTTCGTAGGACTTAACGACCCACAAATTATCGATTATTTGCATGAGGGAAATTCACAACTAAAAGTCAAAACTGTACTTTCAGCTTCACCCGATAAAGTGGAAACCTTGGCCGAACTGCTTTGCCATTTGGGAAATCAGCCCGGAATTGTGTTTTGCAATTTCAAGGATACCATTCAGGAAGTGAGCGATTTTTTGAATCGGAATAACATTGGTCATGGCTGTTTTTATGGTGGAATGGAGCAAAAAGACAGGGAACGCGCACTCATCAAATTCAGGAATGGAACACATCAGTTAATTGTTGCTACCGACCTTGCTGCTCGTGGAATTGACATTCCGGAGATTAAATTTATCATCCATTTTCAACTTCCGCAAAGGGCTCACGAATTTACGCACCGAAACGGTCGCACCGCTCGCATGTTTAACGACGGAACGGCCTACGTAATCAAAGGAAAGAATGAAAATCTGCCTGATTTTGTTGAGAATGCCGAAATTGAAATGCTACAGAAAGCACCGTTACCATTGCCTTCAATCTGGAGAACTTTGTTTGTTTCGGGAGGACGAAAAGACAAAATTTCGAAGGGCGACATTGCTGGCTTATTCATAAAACAAGGAAAACTAGGGAATGATCAGATTGGAATCATCGAAATCAAAACTGATTGTGCTTTTGTTGCAGTTCAGGCTTCGGAAGTAAATTCATTGATTAAACTGGTTGATAACAGTAAGTTGAAAAATAAAAAGGTTAGGGTGACGGAGATTTAACGGGTGGTGCGATTTTCAATCGCATTTTATATTTCAGCGATTATAAATCGCTGCACCAAGTCACAGCCCAAGTACCTTTCCAATTTCTCCAATCGCTTACCAAACCTGCTTTTACCGGATTGTTAAGGGTATATCTTACAGCATAATATAAATGCTTTTCATCACGAATGGTTGTATCGAAGCTTTCTTTCTGCCAAAGAGTCCCTTGCCTGTTTTCTGCCTTATTGATTTGATTGGCTGAGAATCGCTTTACCGACTGAAGGAAATCCTGCAAATAAACCGGATTTCCTTCCTGGTCTTTCTCAAACAATTCAAAAACCCAAAGAACATGGTTGTGCATGATTGAAAAGGCCAGATTTGTTAGCTTTTTACCCTCCCAGAATTTTAAAGCCTGGACTAAAATTTCGGTATTTCCCGTTCTTGACAAGTCAAATGCCTGATTCCGTGCCGAATCCAATAAATCATCGTAGGCTTTGATGTATTTCTTCCTGACCAAATAGTACTCTTGTTTAAGTTTTTCTACGGGTGTCGCGAGTTCGGTTGCAGAGAATTCCAATTCGCGTTTGATTATTTTCGGCGAATCGGAATTCGCCGCACCCGAACTTTTTCGAAGATTAGAAATCTCCGCACTCAGCATTTCCAGTCTCTGAGTGTACCTTTCCAAAGCTTTGGGAGGAACCGCATCTATTAGGTTCCAAGTCACAAAATAAGCTTGACCGGGTTGTTGGAAATGAGGTAGAATGTGTCGATATGCTTCCTTTTTCTCCATGAGTATATTGCTTTGGTATAGCAATTTACAAAAAATATTGGGTGGTACGGTTTGTACCCGCACTTTTTAAAACGGAGATTAAAAATCTCCGCACCCAATGCGATGCTTATTTCAAACAAAAAGCCCGATGCAAATCCTGCACCGGGCTACGTATAATTCAAAAATAACCATTTAACCCATTGTAACAATTACTGAATGATCTTCTCCATCTTCGAAAAGAGGAATCAGGTTTGAAGCTTGTGATTTTCCGTCAACGATTATTTCTTTCACGCCTTTTGAAACGCCATTCGGGTTCTTAACGTCGATGTGATACTCAGCTCCCCTGAATTTGCGACTAACTTTAAAGCCTTTCCAATCAGTCGGAATACATGGATCTACAAGCAATCCATCGTAATCGGGCTGAATGCCCAGAATGAATTGAGTAATCGCATAAAAATTCCATGAAGCAGTTCCGGTTAACCACGAGTTTTTGGCTTCGCCTGGTTTGAATGCATCTTTTCCTGAAATCATTTGCGCGTAAACATATGGTTCTGTTTTGTGCAATTCGCTCACATCTTCCAGGTACGACGGACAAATTTTTCGGTAATATTCCCATGCCCGGTTTCCGTTGCCAACCACTGTTTCGCCAATCATGATCCACGGGTTATTGTGGCAGAAGATTCCGGCATTTTCCTTGTATCCAGGAGGATAACTGGAGATTTCGCCGTATTCAATATAGTATTTGGTAAATGCCGGATTGTTGAGCACAATTCCGTGTTCACAGTCTAAACGCTCCTTAACCGAATCCAATGCTTTTTCGCAAAGACCTTCTTCCTTGCCAATTCCGGCCATTGTACACCATCCGTTCGATTCGATGAAGATTTTACCTTCTTCGTTATCGTTGCTGCCAATTTTGTTTCCGTAGTAATCGTAGGCACGCAGGAACCATTCGCCATCCCAGCCATGTTTTTTCACCGCTTCGATCATGGCATCAATTTGCATTTGAGCGCGGGAAGCTTCTTCTGTCAGTCCAAGTTTGTTGCAAAGGGTCACATAATCGCGGCCATAAATCACAAACAATCCGGCAATCATCAGCGACTCGGCTTTTGTGCCTTCGGTTTTGTTTTCGGTGGTCTGGAACGATTCGTTCGGGTCGTTTGAGAAACAGTTCAGGTTAAGGCAGTCATTCCAATCGGCACGGCCAATGAGTGGCAATCCGTGAGGTCCGAGGTTGTTCACCACATGATCGAATGAAACGGTTAAGTGCTCAAACAGTGTTCGGGCAACTGACATATCGTTGTCGAAAGGCACCATTTCAGTCAGGATTCCAAAATCGCCTGTTTCTTTGATGTAACTGCTTGTTCCAAGAATCAACCACATTGGGTCGTCGTTGAAACCACCACCTATGTCGTTGTTCCCTTTTTTTGTCAGGGGTTGATATTGGTGGTAACATCCGCCATCCTGAAATTGCGTTGAGGCAATGTCGATAATTCGTTCGCGGGCGCGCTCCGGGATCTGGTGGACGAAGCCAATCAAATCCTGATTCGAATCGCGGAAGCCCATTCCCCGGCCAATACCGCTTTCGAAATAAGAAGCGGAGCGTGAGAAACAGAAGGTGATCATGCACTGGTATTGGTTCCAGATGTTAACCATGCGATCGAGTTTGTCGTCGCCCGAATCGACTGTGTAAACGCTCAGCAGATTATCCCAGTATTCGCGCAATTCGGCCAAAGCGGCATCCACTTTTGCAACAGTATCGAATTTTGCAATCGTATCTTTTGCTTTGGTCTTGTTAATGATATTTTTCGATTCCCATTTTTCTTCTTCCTTGTTTTCAACGTAACCCAAAAGGAAAACAAAATCTTTCGTTTCTCCGGGCTGCAATTCAACTTCAAGATAATGCGAAGCAATTGGCGACCAACCGTGAGCTTCGGTATTGCGTGGTTTGCCATCAGCAACAACCTGAGGTTCGTCGAAGCCATTGTACAATCCAAAGAACGACTCGCGGTCGGTATCGAATCCCTGAACCGGCACATTTACTGAATAATAAGCAAAATGGTCGCGACGCTCTTTGTATTCCGTTTTGTGGTAAATAACCGAATCTTTAATTTCCACTTCACCGGTCGAAAAGTTACGCTGGAAGTTTTCCATGTCAGCCGCAGCATTCCAAAGCGCCCATTCGATAAAAGAGAATACTTTTAGCTTCTTTACTTCATTCGATTGATTCGTAAGTGTCAGTTTCTGAACTTCAGCCCAGGTCTTCAGTGGAACAAAATAAAGCGCAGTTGCCGATACGCCATTTTTTACTCCTTTTATCGATGTGTAATTCATTCCATGACGGCATTCGTAGCTGTCAAGTTCTGTTTTGCAGGGTTTCCAGCCTGGAGACCAGATTGTATCACCGTCTTTAATGTAAAAATATTTACCTCCATCGTCCATTGGCACATTATTGTAGCGATAGCGGGTTAAACGGCGGAATTTGGCGTCCTTGTAAAAAGTATAGCCGCCAGCAGTGTTTGAAATCAGCGAGAAAAAGTCTTCATTGCCAAGGTAATTGATCCATGGCCATGGTGTTTTGGGGTTGGTGATCACATATTCTCTATTCTGATCGTCGAAATGTCCAAATTGCATAGTTCTGATGATATTAAAATTTCAATTATTAGATGTGGGTTATTGTTTTTGCTGAGCTAATTCCTTTGCTCTTCTATTGTTTAATTCAATTGTAATTTCATTCATTTTTGTTTGATCCAATGGATAGAGCATCATTAATCCAGCACCAATTAAGGCAACTATTGTTGGTATCCAACTCATGAGCATGATGATACCCGGAACAGCACCTTGAATGGCAACAGCATCCTGCCCGTTATAATTGTAGGCAGCTAACACGAAACCAATAATTGCACCTGCAACGCCACCACCAAGTTTTGTTGAGAATGAACCTGCTGAATAGATCAATCCTGTAGCTCTTCTGCCATTCTTAAATTCGGAATAATCGGCAGCATCACCCAACATGGCAAAAAACAAGGTTGGGAAAATAGCGGCTCCAAATTCAGAAACTACGCCAATGGCGAAAATGCTTCCTGTATTTTCAGGCCCACAGAAAACAAACAAGGCATTAACCAAACCTGAAAAAATAAAGGCATAAATGAACAGGTTGCGTTTGCCAAATCGTTTACCTAATGGCGATGTTATCATTGCTCCTCCTATTGATGCTACCATGAGCGCCACCATATACGATCCGGCCAAAAGTTGATCGTGCAGATAATGTGAAAAATAGATAACCACAATACCTTGTTTGATCGAATTGTAAATTTGAAATACCAATCCAATAACTAGCATGATTATCCAGGGCCTGTTCCGGACTAAATCTTTTAAATCCTTTCCAAGATTAGTTTCCTGCGATTTCGGTGGAATTACACGTTCTTTTGTGGTATAAAATGTAATAAACAGGGCTAAAGACAAGAATACCGACAATAAATAAATGGAATTGCTATAACCTCTTTTCTGGTCAATGATGGTAATACTTTTGGCATTAATGTTTTCTTCTCCGGATACAATAAAAGAATACTCTTTTTGGGCTTCCATCGAAAAACTTTTCCCTTGGGTTGGAATGCTGTCATTTTGTGTTGCATCAGCCCATTTAAACATGGCAATGCCATTCTTGGTTTTGATATTTACATTCGCCACGTCTTGTGGTGTCGATACGCTTACTTCATATTTTTTTGAATCCAGTTTTGTTACATTGATGGTAGGATCGATATTTCCAAAATGGGCTACTAAAAACAATAAAGCTCCCTGAACCAACATACCTCCTGAGAACGCCCCAACCATACGATACGAACCCAGACTTGTACGCTCTTTATCGTCGCCGGTCATAACAGCCATTAGAGCGCCGTAAGGAATGTTGTTTGCCGTGTATACCAAGGTAAAAATAATATAGGTTGTGTAGGCATATATTATTTTACCGGTTGGGCTTAAATTCGGGCTCATGAATAACAACGATAGGATTACCCCCAACGGAATGGCAGTCCACAAAATCCAGGGACGAAATTTACCGTATTTGGTAGTGGTTCTGTCGCCGATAATACCCATGGCAACATCGCTGACACCATCACTAAATCGGGCAATTAACAAAAGTAATCCCACTGCCGCTGGATTTAATCCAAAAACATCGGTATAAAAGATAAATAAAAACGTGGAAACACCTCGCCATGCAATGTTCGCAGCGCCATCGCCCAATGCGTACCCGATTTTCTCTTTTAAGCTTAATTTCTCCACAAGCGTAAGTTTTTTGAGGTTAGAATTGTAAAATCATTTTCTGAATCAAGTGATCGAAGTCGGCCATTACTGATCCAAATGTCGACAATCTTTTTGAAATAAAATTCAAAAATGGGATATTCTTATTGTATTCGCAACAAGAAGTGTTTATTGACATACTTTTTATTTTTCAGAGTGCTGGTAATCAACAAAAAACCCGGCAGTTAACCGGGTTTCATATTTAGACAATGTTGAATTAAATTTTAGGCAATACCCATGGTGCGCGGTATTCAGGAATGAGGTATTTATTGGCGGCATCATCGTTAATGAACTGACTTTTTTCAGAATCCCAGTATAAACGGCGACCAGTGCGCAAGGCAATATTTCCCAAATGAGCCACACGCGCTGTGTTCGCTGCAATTTTAATACTGGCATTCAGGTCGCGGTTGCGGTTTTTTACTCCATCAATGAAATTCGCCATGTGGTAATCGAGTCCTTTGCCAGTTCCTTTTTGCAATGGAACACGCTCAATCAGATCTTTTTTATTTTTTCTTTCAGGAATAACTTCCCAACCGTCGCGGTCAACAACCAATGTTCCGTTGTTGCCAACATAGCCAACACCGTGGTTGCGGCCGTAGTAACCGCCGTCGATACCTGTTCCGTGATCCCATAGCATGGTGTGTCCGTCAAATTCGAATAAAGCCTGCAAGGTATCTGGTGTTTCAGCAGCATCGTCCGGATAAGCATATTTTCCACCCATCGACATGATTGATTTTGGCGAAGGATCGCCCATTCCGAACAGTCCGTAGTCGATGATGTGAACACCCCAGTCGGTCATTAAACCGCCGGCATAGTCGTAAAACCAGCGGAAATTGAAATGGAACCGGTTTGGATTGAATGGACGCTTTTTAGCAGGTCCGAGCCAGAAATCGTAATCAACTCCTGCAGGAGCTTCTCCATCAGGTTTTACCGGAACTGGTTCCATCCAACCCTGATATGCCCAGGTGCGAACGGTACGAATTTTACCAAGTTTACCAGATTTAACGTAGTCAACTGCGGCCATCCAGTGCGGATCGCTGCGTTGCCACATGCCCACCTGAACTACCGTTTTGTATTTGTTGGCCGCGCGTTCCATGATGTTGATTTCTTCGATGGAGTTACCCAGTGGTTTTTCGCAGTACACATCTTTCCCGGCCTGACAAGCTTCAACCATTGGTAAGCAATGCCAGTGGTCGGGCGTGCCGATGATCACTACATCGACATTTTTGTCTTCTAAAAGTTTACGGTAATCGCTGTATAACTTTGGTTTTGTCCCTTGTATCTTTTCGGTTTCAGCGGCGCGTTTGTTTAGCACATTGCTATCTACATCGCATATGGCAACGCATTCAGTATTCTTTTGGCGAAGGAAAGCCGAAAGGTCGGCAAACCCCATCCCGTTAACACCAATTACTCCGCATCGAAGTTTGTCGTTTGCACCTGCACAGGCGCTCATCGGAATTGGCATTGTAGCTGCAAGGCTCAGCCCAACTGCAGCGGTTGTTGTACTTTTTAAAAAGGTTCTTCTGTTAGTCATTATTGTTGATTTAGATTTTATGAATTTACCACGGTTTAAAAATGTGTCGGTGGCTGATTTTGGCAAAGCCAGAACTATTTCTGCATAGCATCGTCAAAAGCCACGTCAGATGGATCGAAGTCGCTATAGCGAACAAAATCACAGGCTTCAACAGCTCCGGCGTCACGGTTCATGCCACTGTCTTCCCATTCTACGGAAAGTGGTCCCTGGTATTTGATGTCGTTTAAAGCGCGAATGATGTTTTCGAAATCGATTTTTCCGCGACCCAAACTCCGGAAATTCCAGTAGCGACGGTTGTCTCCAAATTCGGTGTGTCCGCCAAATACGCCAATATCCATTGGGTGTTCGCTCCAATAGGCATCTTTCATGTGAACGTGGAAAATGCGATCGGAGAATTCGTAAATAAATTTCACGTAGTCAACCCCCTGGTATCCGAGGTGACTAGGATCATAATTGAACCCGAACGCCGGATGGTAATTTACAGCTTTCAATGCGCGGCGCGCTGTTGCAATGTCGAATGCAATTTCGGTTGGGTGTACTTCGAGCGCAAATTTTACGCCCATTTTTTGGTATTCATCCAGAATCGGAGTCCAGCGCTTGGCAAAATCGGCATAACCCTTGTCAATCATTTCCTGGCTAACGGCCGGAAACGAATACAGCATGTGCCAAATGGAGCTTCCGGTGAAACCAATCACGGTATCGAGGCCCAGCATTTTGGCCACTTTTCCGGTTTTGATAATTTCGGCAGCAGCACGCTGACGCACACCTTCCGGATCGCCGTCGCCCCAGAGATAATCAGGAAGAATACTTTGATGACGTTCGTCAATGCGATCGCATACACACTGGCCTACCAAATGTGTTGAAATGGCAAATAACTGAAGGTCATATTTTGCCAACGTTTCTTTGCGTGCATCGCAATAAGCCTGATCGGCTTTGTCAATTTCCATGTGATCGCCCCAAGTGCAAAGTTCAAGACCGTCGTAGCCAAACTCAAGCGCTTTTTCGCACATGGTTTCAAAGGGAAGGTCGGCCCATTGTCCGGTAAATAGTGTTACTGGTCTGCCCATAATATTTTTGTTTTAGTGGATTTATTCAAAAAGTTGCGAGATGCGGGTTCCGTGTTTCGGGTGTGATATGGAACTTGTAACGCTTACCTCGCAACACGAAACTATTTAAATGGTACCCATTTTACATTGTCATTATATCCGGCTTCAACTACGGCATCAATAAACTGCATACCGCGGATTCCGTCTTCAACTCCCGGGAAATCGAGCCATTCGGGTTTGGGCTGTTCGCTATTCATTTTTGCCCGAAGGGTGAACGAAAAATTACGGTAAATATTTGCGAATGCTTCCAGGTAGCCTTCCGGATGTCCCCCTGGGGTGCGGGTATTGGCAGCGGCTGCCGTTCCCATCGAGGTGCCAACACGATAAATTTCAGTAGGTTTGCTTGTCCATTTGGCAATCAGGGTATTGGGTTCGTGTTGTGCCCATTCCAGACCACCTTTGTCTCCATAAACGCGAATCTTAAGTGCATTTTCTTCTCCGGCTGCAATTTGGGTGGCAATTAAAACTCCTTTGGCACCATTGTCGAAACGAAGCAAAACAGCGCCATCATCGTCGAGCAGACGTCCGGGAACAAACACATTCAATTCGGCACAAAGTGATGTAGTTCTTAGTCCGGTAATGTATTCTGCCAAATGATGCGCGTGTGTTCCTATATCGCCCATAGCGCCTGCCTTTCCGGAGCGTTTGGGGTCGGTTCTCCACGAAGCTTGTGCGTTTCCGGAGTCTTCCAGTTTAGAAGAAAGCCATCCCTGCGGATATTCAACAAATACTTTGCGGATTTTTCCTAACTGACCTTCAGCAACCATCTGTTTTGCATGTTTCACTGCTGGGTATCCCGAGTAGGTATGCGTTAGTGCGAGTAACAAACCGGTTTCGTTTAGTTTAGCCTGAAGTTGAAGCGCTTCGTCGAGCGTAAATGTGATTGGTTTATCGATTACCACGTTGAATCCATTTTCCAAAGCCATCATGGCTGGTCCAAAATGTGCAAAGTTTGGAGTAACAATGGTTACAAAATCCATGCGGTCGCCTTCAGGAAGTTTAACCTCGTTTTCAAACATTTCCTGATAGGTTTTGTACACGCGATTTCCCGGGAGATAATACGATTTTCCGGAGGAAAGTGAAATTTCAGGATTGATACTGAAGCAGCCGCAAACCAGTTCGATTTGCCCGTCCATAAAAGCTGCCAGACGGTGAATAGCTCCAATAAAGGCATCACTGCCTCCACCGACCATTCCCATGCGTAATTTACGATTCATCATATTGGCTTAATTTAGTTGGTTTATAAATTTATGATTGGCCTTTTTTAGGCTCGTTAAAATTAGAAAACTTTTTTGGAAGAAGTAATTTTATTCTATAAAAACATACCAGACCAGAACGGTTTTTTATCGATCAGATTTGCACAAGGTCTTTTTGATTCTTATCTTCGGTTGCTCAAACTAAACTATACCAAAATGGAAAGACGTTCATTTTTACGAAATGCAGCCGGAACCATTGCTGCTGTTGGCCTTGCGAGTTCATCCAAAGCAATTACTTCAGTCTCCGAATTTGCTGTTGCAACTCCGTTTAAGTTAAAATATGGCCCTCATTTCGGAATGTTTAAAAATTCAGCTGGCGAAGATTTGATTGATCAGCTCAAATACATGGCAGATCAGGGATTTACCGCGTTTGAGGATAATGGAATGATGGGACGTGATGTTGCTTTGCAGACTAAAATTGGAGAAACGCTCTCGAAACTTAATATAACAATGGGCGTGTTTGTAGTTGACAAAGGCGGAAATATGGCCAACACCTTCGCTGCAGGGAAGCAAGAATATATCGAAATTTTTCTGAATGGTTGCCGTAAAGCCGTTGAGGTTGCCAAACGTGTTAATGCGAAATGGATGACTGTTGTTCCCGGTGGTTTTGAGCGAAACCTGCCAATAGGAATTCAGAATTCCAATGTCATTGAAGCATTGCGTAGGGGAGCCGAGATTTTGGAACCTCATGGACTGGTTATGGTTTTGGAGGCGCTTTCGGATTCTCCTGATTTATATTTGCAAACGTCTGATCAATCCTATATGCTATGCAAAGCTGTAAATAGTCCTGCTTGTAAAATTCTGTACGATATTTACCATATGCAGAAAACTGAAGGAAATCTGATCAATCATATAAATCTGACGTGGGACGAGATTGCCTACTTTCAGATAGGAGATAATCCCGGAAGAAAAGAACCGACTACCGGAGAAATTAATTATAAAAATGTATTTAAATTTATTCACGATAAAGGTTATCAGGGCGTTATGGGAATGGAGCATGGAATTTCTATGGCTGGAGTTGAGGGCGAAAAAAGATTAATTGAAGCCTATCGCGAAGTGGATTCTTTTTAATCTGAATTCATTGGGAAAAAGAGCCTGTATAAAAGTGATTATGTTTTTTCAAAGACTTATAATTTGAAAGTCAGACACTGTTAAAACCCCTAAATCCCCTGAAGGGGACTTCAAAGCCGCCCCTTCAGGGGAGGTTTGCCAGCCAGCCGCAGGCAGGAAGGGGTGAAATGAAGGTGGACTTACAATTTGAAAGTTGCATTTGTGAAATTTTGACTTTTGATACAACCTCTTTTATTAACTCAACCTAAAATTTCAGAACAACATGTTTGATCGATTTTCGGTTGGCAGTATAAACTACATGAACCGCTTTATCTGAGGTTTGAATAATTGCCGGATAACTGAACTCACCGCTTGGCTGATCTTCAAGGACTGCCACATCCTTCCAGTTTTTTCCATCAACAGAAACGGCCACATTGAGTTTGTTCCTCCCATTTACCCAATCTCCGCCACCTTTTTTAGGATTATATACGATAACTTGCAAACCGGAGGAAAGTGTTACTGCGTCGATTCCTGAATTTGGATTTAAAACATTGGTTTTGGCCAGCGAACTCCAGGTTTTTCCTTCATCCGACGACCAGCTTTCCATGATTAGTTTCTGGTTGCTACGGAGCAGAGCCTGGATTTTACCTTCAGGATAAAGCAAAAGTGTTGGCTGGATTACTTTGGCCGGATTTTGAGGATCGATAGCGATCTTTTCCTAGGTTTTTCCACCATTGGTTGAGCGCTCGATGTGTGCATGCCATTCCTCGGTTTTCGTTTCAATGCTTGATGGGCTCAGAATAACTCCGGAAGGCAATGTCAACGGCTTATTTTTGATTGGTCCTAAAATTCCATCCGGCAGCTTCTCCGGAGCCGACCAGCTTTTGCCTTCGTTGGTTGAATGAATGACCATTCCCCACCACTCACGTGGGTTTGGCCCAACTTTGTAGTATAGCGAAAGAGTGCCATCGGCTGTCCGGAACAATACCGGATTCCAACAGGCATAACGAAGCGAATCGTTGATGATGCCATTTGCCACACTAACCGGAGCTGTCCATGAACCATTCTTTTTATCAGATACCCATATTTCAACGTCCTTATTGCTTTCATTTGATCCTCCAAACCAGGCCGCCTTTAACGAACCATCTTTCAGTTCAACGATTGTTGAGGCATGGCATTGCTTAAAAGGTGCATTCTCGAAAATGTATTCGTTGGTTACGATTTTGCACGATTTTGGAGTACGAATGGCTTGGCTGGTCATAGTCAGCATGACGATAAGCGCTAAAAGTGTGATTTTCATATATTTTATTCGTTTTGAACCACATAGGTACAATAGAACACATAGTTTTCCCTTAAACCCTTTTTCTATGTGACCTATGTGTCTATGTGGTTTTTATTTAGTACTCAAATTCCCAATTCTTTTAAAACAGCATAAATCTGGCTCGATTCAAAACCGCGCCCCATCGCGAATCGCATCAGTTTATTCCGTTTGTCATACTGGTCTTTTGCTTTGATTGATTTTTCCTTATCAGTCATCAGTCTTCGTAGCACTTCCAAATAACCTTCATCTTCAATTTCTTCGAGGGCAAGTCCTGTGATTTCCGAAGGAATATTTTTTGAACGCAACATGAAGGCAATCTTTTGTTTACCCCAATGATTAAACCTGAATTTATCTTTCGCATAGGCACGGGCAAATCGTTCGTCGTCAAGGTATTTTTCGGCTATTAATTTTTCGATAACTGGCTCAGAATCTTCAGCAGGAAGCCCCCAGACTTTTAACTTTTCCTGAATTTCCGAAGAACAATGTTCTGACCTGCTGCATAAAAAAGCGGCTTTATCGTACGCTATTTTCTGATCCTGATTCAATTCCATAATTTTTTGCTCAAAAATACAACATCTATTATTTGATTCATTACTTTTAGATACGCCGAAAAAACTATTTGAGTACTGACGGTAATATTAAATGAATTTTAATTGCAAAGGTTAATTGCCATGCTATTCGACTTTAAATCGATAATGTTCGATAAAGTTAGTTCCTTTGTGCGTGAAAATTTTAAAATCATGATACGAATCAATCAAGTTGTAACTTCTGTTCTCTTTATACTGACCAGCTTTATCGTTTTTGGTCAGGAGCAGAATGCAATTCCAATGACCTTTTCTGAAGCCTACGAGCAGATGCATCAGAACAGTTTTGTACTGAAACAGGCCGGATTCGAGGTTCGGGAAAAGGAAGCAGATAAAAAAGCTGCATTTGGATTGCGCGCCCCAAGAGTCTTTGTCACAGCAACTGCCGTTCAGATGGCCGATCCGCTTACGCTCGACCTAACCCCGGTTCGGGATGCCATCACGCCACTTTATGAAGCTTTGGGTAAATACGGTAACTTTTCAGGAGTTCCGAATCCCGATCCGGCGACTTCAGGAGTAATGCCCACTTTGCCCGATGATATTAGTACAAAAGCTATGCGAGCTAAACTTTTAGAGGGTGAAGCTACTATTAATGCTGCCGAATGGAATAAAATGATTCAGGAAAAACAATTTGCATCGGTGAATGCCAACTTCGTATGGCCACTTTATACCGGCGGAAAAATCAATGCGGCCAATAAAGCGGCACAGATTTATGAGGAGGAAGCCGGACTTCACAAGGAACAAAAAGAAGGTGAATTGTTGAGCGAACTGGCAACCCGCTACTACGGACTGGTTTTGGCCGAACAGGCTTGCAAGGTGCGCGGTCAGGTTGCCGAAGCCATGAAAAAACATCTTTTCGATTCGCAGAAGCTGAGCGAACAAGGACAAATTGCAAAAGTTGAATATTTGCATGCACAGGTAGCCAACTCGGATGCCGAGCGCGAACTGAAAAAGGCCGACCGTGAGGCAACTATTGTAAAACGGGCACTTCAGAATACCATGGCTATAAGCGACAGCAGCGACCTGACTCCCGCAAGCCAATTATTCATCCTGAAAAACATTGAAGACGAGAACTTTTTTATTGAGTTGGCTTTGCGAAACAACCCGCTTTTACAGCAGGTTGACTCAAAAAGGGAATTGGCAGCTACCGGAGTAAAATTAGAGAAAAGCAATTACCTGCCTTCTGTTGCCATTACCGGAACTTACGATTTGGCCGATAAAGATTTGTCGCCTTACGTTCCTCAATGGATGGTTGGAGTTGGGTTAAACTGGTCGCTTTTTGAAGGCAATGCCCGCCGCCAGAAACTTCAGTCAGCACAATTTAAAGAAGACCAGGTGGAACAAGCCGGACTGAAGGCCGAAGAAGATATTAAAACCGTAATTAAAAAGATGCACCAGCAACTCGGTATGCAGGTGGAGCAACTGGAAGAATTGGATAAAACACTCGAATTTGCTAAAACCTATGTCGAAAGTCGTGATAAAGCTTTTCACGAAGGACTTTCCACATCAACCGAGTTGGTTGATGCCAATTTGTTGTTGGCAAAAGTGAAAATAGATCGTTTACAGGCCATGTACAACTACGATGTAACATTGGCAGCTTTGCTTCAAATCTGCGGAAGTCCCGATATGTTCCTGGCTTACCAGTCGAGTAGCCAGGTAATTATTGAATCGTTTTGATAATGAGGTAATTTGAGAATCCGGTTGTTGGGAGTAAACTACAACAATATGAAAAAATAACTCAGGTGCTTTGTAACTCAGGTACTTTGAAACTTAAAAATACAATACAATGAACAAGACAAGAAATTTTATTATCGGCCTGTTTTTCACCGCCTTGCTGATTTTTCTACTTTATACCACATGGTTGATTACCCGTCCGCTACCGCTCGAAGTGCAGGGTGAAATTGAAGCTACGCAGTTCAAGGTTGCCTCCAAAATTCCCGGGCGGATCGACACCATTGCTGTGAAACGTGGTCAGCAAGTAACCAAAGGCGATTTCCTGTTTTCGATCAGTAGTCCGGAAATAGATGCTAAATTGTTGCAGGTAACAGCACTCCGGAATGCAGCTCAGGCACAGAGCCTGAAGGCGCAGAACGGAGCTCAGGCTGAGGATATTTCGGCTGCTTATAACCTGTATGTGAAAGCCGAAGCCGCAGCCAGACTTTACGAAAAGACATTTACACGGGTCGATAATTTGTATAAAGATGGAGTTGTTTCGGAACAGAAGAGAGACGAAGCCGAAACGCAAAGTAAAGCTGGCCGTGAAACGGCTAATGCCGCCAAATCGCAATGGGAAAAAGCGGTGAAAGGCGCCCGATTCGAAGATAAACGCTCGGCACAGGAACTGGTGAACCAGGCTGAGGGCGGAATTAAGGAAGTGGAAGCTTACCTGGCCGAAACTCAGGTGAAAGCTCAGGCTTCGGGTGAGGTGGCCACCATTATTTCTGAACAGGGTGAACTGGTTCCAACCGGTTATCCGGTAATCACGCTGGTTGACCTGAAAGATAGCTGGGCAACACTTTACATCCGCGAAGATTTGATGACCGATGTTCGCATGGGTAGCGAAATAAAAGCGATTATTCCGGCATTGGGGAATAAAGAAGTGGTACTGAAAGTGAATTACATCAGTCCGCTGGCCGATTTCGCCACCTGGACCGCCACTAAAAGTTCCGGAGGTTTCGATATGAAATCGTTTGAAATACATGCAGTACCATCGACTTCCATCGAAGGGCTTCGTCCCGGTATGAGCGTTTTGGTAAACTGGAAACAGTTTAAAAAATAGAAAAAAGTCATTAGTCATTCGGAGTTTGAGTCAACACGGTTTGATTTACTGTTTTTCTAATGACTAATGACAAATGACTAATATCGTTAATGAAGAAGAAACAAAATAGAACACTAAATTCGGTTGCACACAGCGAGTCGTTTTTCAGGGAAAACCCATTTTTCAAGGTTTTTCTGCGCGAAATCGACCGGATGTCGGGTTCGACCATTTATCTGTTTACAACACTGATTGGCCCGCTCATCTCGTTTGTAATTCTGCTGTCGATCTTTGCAGAGGGGGTTCCCCGTAACCTTCCGGTTGGCATTGTCGATTTGGACAACACCGTTTTGTCGCGGAAAATTGCGATGTGGATTGATGCCACTCCTGAAGCTGAAATCGCGATGCACTTCCCCAATCAGGAAGAAGCCTACCAACAGATGGCTGAAGGAAAGCTGGAAGCAATTGTGGTTATTCCGGATGGAACTGAAAAAAATATAATGAAAGGGAACAGCGAGAAAATTTCGGTGTTCATTAACAATACCAATATTCTGAAGGGCGGATACCTTCAAAAGGGAATCTACAAATCGCTGGCAACACTTTCAGGAGGAATAAAATTGCAATTCGCCATGAAAAGTGGTTTGCCCGAAAGACAAGCTAAAGCAAAAGTCCAGCCCGTGAGGCTTCAACAGCACATTCTGTTTAATCCCTTCGGAAATTATTCCTATTTCCTGCTGACTGCGCTTCTTCCGCTAATGGTGGTCGTTTTTACTTTATTATCCAACGTATTTGCTGTGGGTACCGAAGTGCGCGAAGGCACAGGACCCGATTGGCTTGAACATGCCAACGGAAGTATTATTGTTGGACTGGCCGGAAAACTTTTGCCATACACGATTTTACTTACAGTTGATGCGGTTGTAATGAATGTAGTTTTATTTATGCGGATGGGAACACCACTTCAGGGAAGTTTTGCCTTTATTATGCTGGGCGAGATCATGATGATTGTTACTTACCAGTTGCTGGCGGTATTGTTGATTTCGGTCACTGCAAATTTGCGTCTTGGTTTGTCGTTGGCAAGCGCCTACGCCATGATGGCTTTGACTTTCTCGGGACTGACTTTTCCACAATTTGCGATGCCAGCAATTGCCAGAGGTTTTTCGTATCTGTTCCCGTTTACCCAATGGGTAAAAATTTTTATTTCGCAGGCTATTCGGGGAGAGGCAATTGTTCATGCACTTATTCCGATGGCGATATTTGTGCTTTTTATCCTGGTTTCGGTTAGTTCTTTGCCGCGCCTGAAGAAGGTTTTGAGGACTGAAAAATATTGGGGGAAAGTGTGAAAGCGTTCCGGGTTACGCGTTACGTGAAACCCGCAACCCGCATCTCGTAACAATTGATATATAAAGTGATCAGATTTTATTTATAGATGATAATGTTCAAGAAAATACACAAAGGCATTGAAATGACGGGACAGTTTTTCCGTAACGAATTCAGGGACATCCGAAAAGACAGCGGTGCGATCCTGATTTTGGTTGGTGCGCTGATGATTTACCCGATTGTTTATGCCATTGCCTATAAAAGCGAAGTGGTTCGCGAACTGAAAACCACTATCGTCGATTTGGATCGCACAACGACTAGTCATCAGTTGATTAAAATGCTTGAAGGTGCTGAACAGATTGAAATCAACCGGGTAGCTGCCAGTTTAGATGAAGCCAGAAATGATTTTTTTGAAGGAAATTCAGGAGGGATAGTTGTTATCCCTCAAAACTTTGAAAAAGACATCCTGAATGGGAAACAATCGAATGTTTCGGTGTTTGCCGATGGAAGTTATTTCCTGATCTACCGCCAATTGCTTGGGGGTTCGGTTAAAGCGGTTGGAACTTTTTCTGCTGGTGTCGAAATTAAAAAGCTGATGATGGAAGGAAAAACATACAATCAGGCGTCACAATTACGCGATCCGCTGGTTGCAGACTTGCATTTTTGGTTTAATCCGGCTTCAGGATATGGTTCGTTTGTAATGCCGGGCATCATCATCATTATCCTTCAGCAAACATTACTGATTGGAATCGGGATGGTTGGAGGTACGGGCAAAGAGAAAAAACGCGATAGCTTTCTGGTTCCGGTAGCGTTGAAAAAGGGTGGTGTTCTTCCGATCCTGTTTGGGAAATCATTATCGTACCTCGCCATTTATGCTGTTAACTGTGTTTTTACAATGATTTGGATCCATTCGTGGTTCAATTATCCCAATCAAGGCAGTTACCTCACCGTTCTGATACTGACCTTGCCGTTTTTGTTATCGGTTATTTTTATGGGAATTACGGTTTCGGTTCTGTTCAAGCGCCGCGAATCGTCGATTACGTTTATGGTCTTTCTTTCGCCTATCGTTGTTTTCCTGAGCGGACTTTCATGGCCAGCGTCTTCTATTTCTCCGATTGTCTATAATCTGGCTCATTTGTTTCCATCAACCATTATGATTCCGGCATATATGCGTGTACGAACCATGGGCGTTGGCTTGCACGAAATCCGGCACGAGTATTGGCAAATGCTTATCCTGATGGGGTTTTATTTTTGCACGGCGGCTTTGGCTCTGTATTTTTCGGCTTTGCACAATTCAAAAAAAGCATTGAAAGCAAGCTCAGATTTGTAATCCATGCATTGGCTGTCTATAAAGAACTAGGAGGTCATCCCGAATTTATTTCGGGATCTGACATTAAGAAAAGATTCTGAAACAATTTCAGAATGACGAGATTAGTGACCTGTGAGTCAACCTCATCGTATCCTTCCTAATCTTTCCAATTTTTCTGAAGCCGCCAATCCATTGGGATTGCAGCCCGGTTGGCCTTCCGGAATTTCAATTCCCATTTTCTGATAGTATTCAACCCATGCTTTAGGAAAGCTCCCGGTTTCCGGGTCTTTAAAAGTCATTGGTTCAAGCTTGAAAACCGAATCGGCAACAAAAGTCAGATACACAAACTCCGAACAATAGTGAGCGGTGTCTGACATGATGTAGCTGAAATTGTAGGGTTTACCCAGCATGGAGTGCGCTTTTTGGATGGCAGAGGGAACCGCTTTTTGCCATTCACTTTTCAGCCGGTAAGCAACAACTTTCACCGAATCACCTTTGGGATGCAGAAATTCGCTGAGCGAAACGATGCAGGTTCCTCCTTCTGGGTAAGCATGCAATGCAACAATTCCTGTATCGGTTACTTCAACCAACCCAACATGCGAAAAATGGGTTTCTCCGGAAGTTTGGGTTACCTTATCGATCGCTTCCGAAATGTTTTCAGATGACTTTTCACGAAACAACAGATCGCCTGATTGGAGTTTGATTTTGGACGCTGGTTGGGCGCTGGCGAAAAGTCCGGCAATAATTATAAAGTTGATTGCCAAAATTAATTTGCTCATAATGTAAGATATGGTTCCTTTTATCCCGATTTAACAGACCTCAGAGAGGTCATATATTTATAGAACCGGATATCAAATAGATTGTTCGACCCCGAAGGGGTCGAATGTTGAGTGGTGGATTTATCTTCTATAACATTTTATCCCTCTGGGATAATCCTTGATGACCTTGTTTCGTTCATTTGCGTATTTATTCCGCTTGAATGGGCGACCAATATCGTTCTACTTCCCAGAAAGACTCAAACTCAATGGTTCTTAGTTTTTCGACCAATTCAAAATACTCATTTTCTGATAGCTGAGTCCAATTGTACCTATCTAATCCAAGTTTTTTATGTTCTTTGTTCGCGTTTGTCAATAAAATTCGATCGATCGGAGGGTGGGCTATCCTTGCAAGATTACTCATCCCTGAGTCTCGAATAACAATTGCCGTTTTAATATAGATGGCAATTATTTTAGCTGCCCGGCCATAGCTTGCTTTTTCTCCAAGTTCATTATCGATAAACTTTAGATGAGCGATAATTTTTCCGGCTGTTTCGCGATGGAACTGATCAAAACTAGCAATCGAGAACTTTTCATTGCTATCAAGCAAACTTCGAAGTTCAGTTTTTTCAATTGCTGATTTAACGTTAGCCGTATTTGTAAAATTTCGTGCAACAGCACGAGCGGCTGCCCAAACGGCATAGTTATGCAAATGTTCGTTAAATGTATATGGCATTGGTTTGTCTTTTTGCACTGTAATGTTGACCTAAAACACATCCGCTTCAACCACCGGTTTAAAAAATGCTTCAACTTCTTGAAGCGTGGTTTCAGTCTTTGGAACGTCGCGAACAATTTTGCCTTTTTCGAGGATAATTAACCGGGTAGAAACATCGGCAATGTTTTCGAGCGTGTGGTCCGAAATCAGGAATGTGGTTCCGTTCGCGTTCGCGAAATCCTTAATCAGCTTCCGGAGTTTGTATTGCGAGCTCGGGTCGAGGTTAGCAAAAGGCTCATCCAGAACCACGATTTCGGGTTTGCCCATCAATGCAGCCACGATGCCCACTTTCTTCTGGTTCCCTTTCGAGAGGTCGCGGATAAACTTTTTCTTGCCCAGAATTTCGCCATTGAAAAAGTCGGCAAATCCATTCAGGAAATCAGCCGTTTCGGTTTTACTCATTCTGCGTAATCCCGCTATAAACGCAAAATATTCTTCAGCGGTTAG
Source organism: Aquipluma nitroreducens (assembly GCF_009689585.1). Lineage (GTDB taxonomy): Bacteria > Bacteroidota > Bacteroidia > Bacteroidales > Prolixibacteraceae > Aquipluma > Aquipluma nitroreducens. Next base: position 3,008,372 of record NZ_AP018694.1, read on the forward strand.
GTAGCCAATCAGGAACGATTCGTCGATAAACGCACCGGTAAAGTCTTTCCAGTCTTCCGATTCGCGCACCACGATACCTTTGCTCACAACCTGCCCTTTGCTGGCGGTAATCAGGTCAAGCACAATATTGAACATGGTGGTTTTTCCGGCGCCATTGTTTCCAACCAGCCCGAAAATTTCGCCTTTTTCGATGGTCAGTTCAGGAATATTCAGGACTATTTCTTTATTATATGCTTTTATGAGGTTTTGTATCTGTATCATGGTTACGAGTTTTTGTAGTTTCTAATCAGTTGATGTTTTTGTTTACGGTATTGCTTCGAGAAAAAATTGATGATGACTGAATGGAACAGGATTCCGATAAATCCAAGTGTTCCGAGTGCAGCATAGCCACCAACGGTTCCAAGTGCCAGTTTAAACAAATAGAACAGTGAGATGGGGCCCAGCATCAGTGGCAGTGCACCTAACCATTGCGTGGCGCTCACGCCCTGATAATTCATGGCCGACGATTGGCTCAGGTCAAGCCGTTTCTTGCTGTACATTCCCACCCAAAACATCACCGGGATGTTGACGCCCAAATTATAAAGCAACATGGCTAAATGCGTGTAAATGATTTTGGGATACATCAGTGCATAAGGAAGGGTTAGAAAATAACAAGTTACCGAAATTACAGTAACCAACATGTAAAACGATTTGAGGAACTGTTTCATGGTTAAACGCTGACACATGAGCATCGAAAAATAGTTGCTGTGCCAGGCTGGGAAAAATTGCCCGTACGAAATTGAAAACATGCCTACCAGAATAATTCCACCCAATATGAAAATAAATTCGGGCGGTGGCTGCCCATGTTGATCTTTGTAAACCAGCAATCCGTAGAACAGCATAATTAAGGTCATCATGGCTACGGAACGAGGACGTTTGTTACGCCAGATCAGCTTCAGTTCAAGCGCGATAAATCGGCCATTTTCGCCCAGGCGATCGAGCCACGAATAATCGCTGATCTTTTCTTCTTTTTGCTTCCCCGAAATCAGGTTAACAAACATGCGGCTGAGCAAAAACCTGACATTCAGAAAATAGAACAGCACCGGAAGCAAAATGAATAGGATGGAAATTGCCGGATAAATCAGAATCAGGTCGAGTAGTTTTCCCATTCCTCCTGAAAGATCGACAATCCCAAAATGATTGATGGCAAACAAACCGGCTAATGCTCCGAGTAAAATAAAGAACCCATATTCGGCTTCGTTGAACCGCCATTTCAGGTAGATGGCCAGAAAGTGATTGCTGAAAATCAGTATAAATAGGGAAAGAAACCACGCGGCTGTGGCCATTACTGAATGTGTACCGGCAACTAATTTAATGGTGACCGGTACCAGAAGGAAGAACGGAAGCACATTGAAAAAATTGAGCAGCGAGCGAGTCAGCAGGTATTTGGCAATTGTTTTGCGGCGAATACTCTGCAACAACAAGGGTTTAAAACTAACCGTTGGCAATTTTTGCATCAACTGACGAACGATGAGGTCGATGGCAAAATAGGCCAAAACGATACTGTTGAATTTGCTTACAGGCTCGTCGTTGGGAAAACTTTCGGCCAATATTTTTGGGATAAAAAGTCCCAGAATCAGGAAATTGGCAGAGAAATACAAGGCCAGAAATCCAAGTGCAATTGAGGTTGCCAGGCTTTTGCCCCAGTAGGCCGATCGGACTGTTTCGCGCCATGCGAGTGAAAAAAGGTTTTGATTCATTGGGGTTGATTTTTTGCTTTTAGTTATGGGTATGTTGAGGTTATGTTTTGTTACAGGTTAGACTGAACCAAGTTTGATACGGCATAAAGCGGAAATACACGAATTTGATCATAAACAGCGAAATTTTCCAAAGAGAGCCGAATACCAAAAGGTCTGTTTTTTTCTTTCAGGAATAAAAATAGACTCTGCATAGAGCCTTTGGTTCCTGCTTTCACTTCAACCGGGATAATAGTTTGCCCTTTAAGGATCAGATAATCAACTTCAGCATTACTGTTCAAAGCCTCTCGTTGCCAGTAATAGAGAGATTGATGTTCGTAGCAGGAGACCGATTTCAGCAACTCGAGCCCAACAAAAAGCTCGGCCAAGGATCCTTTATTGATCATGCTGAACCGATCGCTTAACAGAACTTCAGCAATATTTAACCCCAATAATCGTTGGAAAATGCCCGTGTCGAAAATGAGCATTTTACGCTTTTTGTGATCACTTTCAGCACCCAAGGGGATTCCGTTTGCTGAAGTGTGAACGACAGGATATGTCAGTCCTGCCATTACCAACAGGTCAATTGCAACTTTAATCTGTTTTAAATTAGCTTCAGTTGCGGCTTTGGCGTAAACAAATTTACCACCAACCTGTTCCACCACCGATTCGAAAACTTCAGAAATCCTTGATACTGGTACGTTTTGTTTATATTTAGAAAAGTCGGCTTTTAAAGAAATTATCAGATCATCCAAAACGCGCTGACAGTCATTCATATTTTTACCCTGTACATAGTTGGAAACCACCTCTGGCATTCCACCAATAATGAGGAAGCGTTTCAAATATTCAAGCAACTTATTGTGAAGTGGTTCGGGCAAAGGATTGTCCGGAGATGCTTTTCGCTTAGCATTTAGCAATAGTTCTTCCTTATTGGCCAATAAGAATTCATCGAACGAAAAAGGGTACAAAAACATTGAACGAATACGTCCAACCCCAAACGATGGAAGTTCTTCAAGAGCAAATTCGAGCAATGAACCGGCAGCGATAAGATGTAGTTCGGGCATCTTTTCGTAAAAAAAACGAAGGGATGAAATTGCCGGAATACAGGCCTGAATTTCATCAAAAAAGATCAAGGTTTTTTCTGGAATAATCGGAATATTGTATAATACCGATAGATTTTCGCATAAGGCTTCAGGAGATAAATTCCCAGCAAATAACTGATGCACCTGCTTTTGCTCTTCGAAGTTGATTTCCAGATAGTGTTCAAAATTAGCTGCAAGAGCCCTGATAGCTGTCGACTTGCCAACTTGCCTTGCCCCTCTCAAAAGCAATGGTTTTCTGGAAGTATCTTTGCTCCAAAGTGAAAGTTCCAGATCAATATCTCGTTTCAGGTACATAAATAGTAGTAATTAGTGAATTGTTGTTTCGAAAATCAAAGGCAATTGTGATGATAAATATACGAAAATCAAAGGCAATATCATGTCAATTTTGATAAAAATCAAAGGCAATCAAACTTTTAGCTGTCAATCATTATTCCAACCGATCAGTCAATGTGCATGTTTTCTTAAATGCTTTGGTTTGCCCGCCCTGATCAAAAACTTCAACCAGAATAATGTAAACTCCTATTGTCAGCTTTTGTCCTGATTCGTCGCGTCCATCCCAAAGCCAGTTTCCTTCTTGTGCCAGCGACTGGTTTTTTATCAGGAATCGAACCTGTCGGCCAACAGAATCAAAAATTCGCACATTGGCGATATAACCGGGTTTGCTTAGTTTGAATTTGATCGTCAGTTCATCGTTGTAACCATCGTCGTTGGGCGAAAAAGCTTTTGGTTCGGGCGTAATTTCATCCTGAATTTTAGTTTCGCTTCCGGCTTGCGAATTAGGCAGTCCGGGAGTTGCAAACCCAACTGACGATGCAGCCGATGCCCAATTCGTGGGTTCGTTGGTTGGTTTCTCAAGCGAAATCCTTTCGAGCGAAACGCCTTCTTCGTTGGCTAAAAATGGCGAGTGCATTTTGGCTGAATAGCTGAATTCATCCAGAATTTCGAGCGAATCGTTCAGCAAAACCACTGTTCCAAAATCGTCCGAATAACTTGGGAAGGACTTCATCGCACAGAAACTTACCGGATTATTGGTGATGTATTGTGAGGCAACAATTGTCGGATCTTTGGTGCAGACCAGGAATTCTCCAGGCTTCAGGTAGCGCTTTTCTGCGCTGATCGGATAGATTTGTTTCAGCGCCAACGCATCATCGCGAGTTGAGAGTCTGAGTCGGGAAACCGGAATTGCTTGTTCTGAAACATTGACCAACTCGACGAAATCTGTTCCTCCAGAAAATGGATTGAACAACACTTCGTTGATCAGGATTGAACCAACTTCAGGAGTGAAAGCATAGGAAAACGTTTTGGTATCGGGATTCATTATTTTCCAGGAGAGATCTGAAATTCCGGAAACAGACAAGCTGAGTTCAATTCCGCTAGTTTTTCCAAAACTTACATCGATCGATTTGTCGGAGCCTTTGGTTGCCATTGCCTGATTGATTGGAATATTTTCGCCGGTTTCGTCAGTCAATTTGAAATTTTGGGAACGAATTGACGACGGATTAATTGGTTTATTAAAAGTCAGGGTTAATGTTTTTGAATCAATTAGTGTTAGTTTCTGAATGAAAAGCTCGGTGGCAAGTTGTACGACCGAAATATCGTCAATCCACAACTGTCCGGCGCGGGTAGGGGTGAAGTTGAAATAAATGCCGATGTTTTTGAATGCCGTAGCAAACGGATCATTTCCGGTAAAGGTTTTGCTTTTCGCCTCACCGGATTTATGGTAATTCAGAGTCCAAACTCCCCGAACTGCTCGTTTGGCTGTGATTGTCGCCAATGTTGAGGCATTCCAGTCGAGGTCAGATTGAACGATCAGACTGTCGGCTTTGCCATTCCGGATTCGCCAAAGTTCAAGTAAATCGCTACTTCCGGAGAGATTTATGCCCACAGCCCAACCGCTAATTAAATCTGTCTGAATGGTATCGGCACATAAATAAAACCAGAATCGGTTGGCTGATGAGGGATCCCAATTGCCGTTTTTAAGTGTGAACGACCACTCAATATCCGAAGAATTCAAATCGGAATTGGCTGTATGAAAGATCGCAGAATTGCCGCTTGCTGCAAGGGTCGAGTGCTTTAGCGATACTGTTCCTGAAATTTTTTCAGCAGCCGAAACCTCCCAGTCTGCCGTTTGTTTCCATCCTGAAATAGAGTTGTTTTCGAAATCGTCGCTGAAAAAGGTTGAGATGGTGTCGTTTCTGTTTAGGTTTTCTATTTTTGCAAAAGAATTAAGGTCTGATTTATGCATGCTAAAAGCATTGTAACTTACGATTGTTAAAAAATAGACAAGTATTATTTGAAAAATAAAAATAAATCTGGCCATATTTTGAAAAATTAAAAGCAAAGCGTTATTTTTGATGCATTATTAAGAGCAAAAGCAGGCGAAAACTCATTCAATTTAACAAAAATTGAACAAATAGCCAAATAAGAATGTAATCAGAAGATTAGTAAATAATTAAATACGATTGAAATGAAAGTTGCAGTAGTTGGCGCAAGTGGTGCGGTAGGCCAGGAATTCCTGAAAGTTTTGGCTGAACGAAATTTTCCGCTCGATGAACTGGTTTTGTTTGGATCTGGCCGCTCGGCTGGAAACGAGTACGAATTCAGAGGCAAAAAACTGGTTGTTAAGGAATTGAAGCACAACGATGATTTTAAGGACATTGACATTGCTTTGACATCGGCTGGTGCATCGATTTCGAAAGAATTTGCTGATACCATTACCAAATATGGTGCTATCATGATTGATAATTCGAGCGCTTTTCGCTACGATAGCGATGTTCCATTGGTGGTTCCGGAAGTGAATCCTGAAGATGCGCTGGTTCGTCCACGTAACATTATCGCTAACCCGAACTGCTCAACCATTCAAATGGTTGTGGCCCTGAAGCCGATCAACGATCTGTCGAAAATTGTGCGAGTTCATGTGGCTACTTATCAGGCTGCCAGTGGTGCTGGTGCGCAGGGGATTGCGGAATTGGAAACTCAGATTCAGCAAGTTGCCAAAGGTGAAGAACCTACTATTAACAAGTTTCCTTATCAGTTGGCGATGAATATCATTCCCCAGATTGATGTATTCCTCGAAAATGATTACACCAAAGAGGAAATGAAAATGAACTGGGAAACCAAAAAAATTATGCACACCGATGCTGAAGTGAGTGCAACTTGTATCCGGATTCCGGTTGCCCGTGCGCATTCTGAAGCTGTTTGGGTGGAAACCGAAAATGCATTGGACATCGAGGTGGTAAAAGCTGAAATGGAAAAACTGGAAGGTTTGACTGTTCTGGATAATCCATCTCAAAAAGTTTACCCAATGCCGTTGTTTGTTTCAGGAAAAGACGATGTTTATGTTGGTCGTATCCGCAAAGATGTTTCAAATCCTAAAAGTTTGACTTTCTGGTGTGTTGGCGACCAGATTAAAAAAGGCGCTGCGTTGAATGCTGTTCAGATAGCTGAATGGTTGATCAAAAAAGGCGAAGTGAAATAAAACACAATAAGCTAAAATATGAAAAGCCAGTCAAATCGACTGGCTTTTCATATTTCTTATATAGTGAGAGTTTCACTTGAAGTGAAGCCCTTACTAAAATAAACACTCATAAAAGTTATTCTTCAATCTTTACTGTCCAATTCTCATCGTAGAGAAAGTCGTTGTATGGGAAACGCGTGATGTGTATTTTCTTTACTTCTTCATATAAAGTCTTTTTCAACCCGTCAATGTTTTCCTTTGTTTTGGCCGAAACAAACAATGAGGGCGTGTTGTTTTTGGCCATCCAACTGCTTTCCCATTCTTCCAGCGAAACATTCTGCTTTGTTCGTGCAGTTAAATCGTCCTGATGTTTTTCAACGTAAGTAAATGCATCAATTTTGTTGAATACGTAAATGGTAGGTTTGTCGCCTGCATTAATCTCTTTCAGGGTGCGATTTACCACTTCAATCTGTTCTTCGAACCCCTGATGCGAAATATCCACAATGTGCATCAGAATATCCGATTCGCGTACTTCATCCAACGTCGATTTGAACGATTCTACCAAGCCATGAGGCAATTTCCGGATAAATCCTACAGTATCAGCCAGCAGGAATGGCAGGTTTCCAACAACCATTTTGCGAACGGTAGTATCCAGTGTCGCAAAGAGTTTATTTTCAGCAAAAACCTCCGATTTGCACAACAGGTTCATCATGGTCGATTTGCCCACATTGGTGTATCCAACCAAAGCCACTCGCACCATTCGTCCACGGTTTTTGCGTTGCGTCGACTTTTGCTTGTCGATCTTGATCATCTGCTCTTTCAGCAAAGCAATTTTATCGAGAATAATACGGCGGTCGGTTTCAATTTGCGATTCACCAGGTCCGCGCATCCCGATACCTCCGCGCTGACGCTCCAAGTGAGTCCATAAGCGAGTCAATCTAGGCAGCATGTATTGATATTGAGCGAGTTCAACCTGCGTTTTGGCGTGAGCGGTCTGTGCCCGCCGGGCAAAAATATCCAGGATCAGAAACGTCCGATCCAGGACTTTGCATTCGAGTGCTTTCTCAATGTTCCGAAGTTGGGTTGGACTGAGATCATCGTCAAAAATGACTGCACCGATTTCGTTGGCTTTAATGTATTCGCCAATTTCTTCCAGTTTACCGGTTCCGACAAATGTGGCATGATTTGGGATATCCAGGCGTTGCAGGAAATGTTTTTTTACCACCGCACCAGCAGTGTCGGCCAAAAATTCGAGTTCCTCCAAATATTCCTTTGCCTGACTTTCGTCCTGATCTTTGGTAATCAAGCCAACCAGGACTGCTGTTTCTATAAGTGGTGAGTTTTCAATCATAATTTCATTCATTACCAATCAAAATCCGGTTTTGGTTTTGGTCAGACCCAGATATTCATTGAATTTATTGGGCGCTAAAGATACTGATTATTCTTTCAGAAAAATTCAGGATTCTATTGTCCGTGATCACAGCAAGTCCAAATGAAATTTATCTGAAATTATCTTACGGAATCATTCAGTACTGCATTCGAATTTAAAAACTGATTGAGATTTGAAAATTCTTTCTGAATAAGTGAGTAGCCATGATTGTAAAAATTTACTCGTTTTTCAAGGTCTTGTTCGGTGCGTCCGATAGAGAATTCAGGAGATGGTGTGATAATAAATAATTTGCCTTCTTTTTCCATTTGGTCGCAGAAATCAAGAGTTTTATTGTATTCGCTATTTCGTTTAAGTAAAGTTGCCAAAAATTCAGGATGTTTCCTGAAAGCAAATTTAAACGGAAGTGAGTTTCTCAATTCCTTTTTTCGGTAACCTCTGGGACGCGTTAGTACGACTACAACTTTTTCGTGTTTGCTCAATGCGTATTTCACTGGAATCGAATCAGCTACCCCTCCGTCGAAAAAGAGCTGGCCATTTATATTTACCGCTTGAGAAAGAAGTGGGATACTTGATGATGCAATAAGCACCCTGTCAATGCCGATATTTGCGATCTCTCGTTTGGCAAAAACTACGCTTTCTCCTGATTCTAACGAGGTAGTTATCACGTCAAATTCTGCCGGGTTTTTAAAAAATGCTTTTTCATCAAAAGGAACAAGCGTGGTTGGCAGTTCGCCAAAAACAAACTTCATGTTGAAATACGATCCGGTTGTAATGAGATGGCGAAATCCCATGTAACGCTTATCAGAAGGATATTCAACATTTACTTTTCGATTTCTGCCTTTTTGTTTCGACAAATAGGATGCGCCAATGCAAGCGCCAGCCGAAACACCAATAACCCTGTCGAAATTTAGTTCCTCTTCAAGAAAGTATTCCAATACCCCACTAGTGAATGCTCCACGAAGACCACCGCCTTCAAGCACAATACAAGAATTTTTCATTTCATAACCTTTCTTGCAAAGATAACGACCGGACAAAAAACAAACAGAAACTTCACGAATTAAAAACAGATCGTTTATTTCACTGAAATTCAACAGTAAACTAGTAAAAGAGAGTCGGGTTGAGAGGGAGTAGAGTAGCTCGGCGAGCCAAACGTTTCACTTTTGTGGGTAAATAAAACTTAAAATGTCGACATCTGCCGATAAAAACCGGCAACCCATCTATTCAATTTTTAAAAGCAACTGAGGCCAACGTATATTTGATTCATAATTACAACAGTAAAAACAATTTAAGACAGAAACAATAGAAAACAATTAAAAGAAAAATTATGAAAACGAAAATTACATCACTCATTATTATTTGTACACTGGGATTAGTTGGAGTATTAAATGCCAATGCAGCATTAAGTAATAAAAATTCAAGTATCGGGGCAGAAGTAATAAATGTAAAACTTGAAAATCTGAATTCTTCAGAATTTGTTTTCAATGACAATGCAGATGCCACTATTGATTATCGGAAAGAAGCCCAGTTAGTAACAAAATGGGTAGCTGATCTGGAAGAGGCAAAAGCTGTTCAGAAGTTGATCGATGAAGGCGTATTTGGATCGAATCAGAAAATGACTACTTGTGCTGGTGAAGCAAAGTCTGAAAATCCGAATGCTTCAGAATTTATTTTCAATGAAGATGCTGATGCTGCTATTGATTATCGGAAGGAAGCCCAACTGGTGACAAAATGGATTGCTGATCGGGAAGAAGCAAAAGTTGTTCAGAAGTTGATTGATGAAGGAAAATTAGCAGAAAACAAATAGTTAGAATTTTCAATTGTGGTTAAAGAGAGCTGTTCCGATTTGGATCGGCTCTCTTTTTTTGATGACACTTGATCTCATTGTCTTAAAGATCATATAGGTTGAACGTGTTTTTGGTCAAAATAAAACTTGCCCTCAGTGAGAACTAAATCCTTAAATCAACTCCGATAATTTTGAATTCGGTTCATTATCAGTTACTATCAGGCAAAAATCTGGCAAATCCCAAAAGGCTAAAAGAGTTCGGATAAAAAAGACAAAATTTCGGGTTTGTTTAAAGTGTTGCAGATGAAATATTTTTCTATATTTGTCGCCTCGAAAGGGGGATTAGCTCAGTTGGCTAGAGCGTTTGACTGGCAGAGCCTTTTCTCTCATTATCAATTAGTTACACTACACTACATATCACTACATTACATTTTTAATTAGTTTTATTTTTGTGATATACTTCACCGATTTTCCGTTTTTCTGGCAAATCTTCTGGCAATAATCTGGCAATTTTCTGAACACTAAATTAATGGGTTACTAACGACTAAATTTCAGTTTTTTAGTCTTATTTCCATTTAAAGAACCCCATCAACATCCTGATTCCGGACGATAAACATGAACAAATATGCTTGGCTCCTTATGAGCCAGACAATAATGGCAAAAAAAAAGAGTAACCACTTACTCTTTTTTGAAATCAGATAACGACTTCCAATCCTACATCAACTTCTTTCTTCTTCTTTTTCACCAACTTATTGTTAACATTAAAAGTTTCTTCTATTGACAATGAATCGAGATAATGTGAAGTAGTTCTTGGGTCATTGTGACCGAGCATATCACCGATGAATTCACGAGGTACACCCTGACGTTTTAAAGTGCTGGCGTAACAATCTCTGGCCGTACACAATCTTAAAGGTACTGATAGGTTCAAGCTCTTGCTGATCTTATTCAGTTGCCTGTTAATCTCCCATCCAAATCTATTTTTTAGATTCATAAGGGAGGTTTCGGTATAATCTTCTTTTAGCTTCCCTAAAACAAACGGACTAGTTGGGTCACCAACCATATTCAGGTATTCTTTCAATTCATCTGTTAATGGTAAAACCAATTCCTGAAGATTTGATTTTCGCGTTGTCTCAGTCTTTTTGCGGATCAAATGAATATGATTGGATTCCACATTTTCCCATTTTAACCTTAGCAAATCAACTGGATTTATACCGCAACCATAATACAAAGTGAGCCATATATTCAAGGCATACTGTTGTTTGGGATTTGGGAAATGATCCATTTCAATCAACGAAGAAATTTCCATCTCACTCATTACATTTTTCTTCTTCCGAACTGACTTGATTGAGTATCCTACTCGTCCAAATGGATACTGATAATCCTTTGGAATGATTGGTTTTACTTTGCTGAAATAGTTGATCACAGTCCTTGTATCACGCATGTAGGAAGACACGGTTGACATCCCTTTGCCCTGATCTGTATGGTACTGCTCAAATCGTTTAAGAAATTTTGCATCAATCTCATCCACAAATAATCCGGGTTGAAAATAATTAAGCATCCTCTGTGTAACAGCCATGTGAACCTTAGTTGCACGTTTGATTTGGCTATTGTCCAAGTAGTACTTAAACAAATCTTTAACAGCCAATGTCTTTGGAACCATTGGATCATCAGCAACGTTGATATATTCACCTCCAAGGTTATAAAACAACTGCTTGAATCGGTCAAGATCAAACCGTTTCATTGAGCTATAAATACGTTTTGCCTTGGTTTCAAGGTCGTTTATCTGTTCCCTAACATCAATGCTTTCTTTTCCCATCGATTTCTTATTGAAGATGATCTTATGTTCTTGGGGAGTTAATTGAAAATCAAGGGGAAGGTAAGTTACTTTACCTTCCACCATAGTTCTAAGACAATATCTGTTAGTATTATCCTTTCTCTTGTACCTCTTGTCTGGTACCACTTTAAACGTTGCCATTCACTTAATTTTAAAGATTCGTAACTCAGGTAGCTTTGTAACGATTAATCCGTCATTCTTCACCCAATTGTCAATTTCTTCAACGAAGAACAGGGTTCTTGTCCCAATTTTATGATAAGGGATTGTGTTCAGATTAATCATTTTGTAAATTGTCGATTTCGACAAAGTTGTATATTCTGCTACACCTGGGATGTCCAGAATATTGTCATTCCTAACTTTCATAATTAAATTTTTTTATTGTTTCTAATATTCAAAATATATCGGAAAAATTTGACAATAAAAAATTTTAATGCTAAATTAATGCTAACAAAGATCTCTTATATAGACATATAGTGGATTTGCCGGTTAAATTGACCAGTCCGCGCCGTTTTATATTGACCACCTTTCGCCGGAGTAAATTGACCACCTATTTTCAATATTGAGAACGATCATTTCCTTGTTTTGATTAGAGTTATACAAAATTAGATTTATTTATTCTGATTCAACAGTTTCTACGATTTTGTTTCGTTGTCTTCTTCGTATTGATTCTCCTACAAGTTCCATTCGATGAGCATCATGAACAATGCGGTCAAGTATTGCATCCGCTATTGTTTGTTCTCCGATAACCTCATACCATTGTGCCACTGGCAACTGAGAGGTTATAATGGTTGAACGGTTTCCGTGACGATCTTCCACGATTTCCATAAGTACCGACCTGTTTGATGCATCAAGCGGCTGCAAGCCAAAATCGTCCAGAATCAAAAGATCCTGTCTTTCTATCTTTGCAACTTCTCTGATGTACGAACCATCTGCTTTGGCCATTTTTAATCTTGTAAACAGCTTTGTAGTGTTGGCATAAAGTACTTTGAACCCAAGGGTACAGGCTTGATTTCCGATAGCAGAAGCAATGAAGCTCTTGCCTATTCCGGTACTCCCGGTGATCAGAAGATTCTCTTTTCTTCCGATAAAAGTACACTCAGCCATACGCATGAACTGATTTTTGTCCAGGTTGCGATCTATATCAAAGTGCAACTGCTCAATGTTGGCTTTATAACGGAACTTTGCATTGCGCATTTGCCTCTCTATGCGGCGATTGTTACGATCATCCCATTCGGCATCAATAAGCATCGATACCATTTCATCGCCTGTCATTTGAATCATGCTGCCATTCTCGATGCTTGTTCTAAAGGCACGAACCATACCGAAGAACTTCATCTGTCTCATTTTTTGAAGCGTTTGCTCATTCATTTTATTCGATTTAAGGTTAAACAATACCCGGAGGGGTAGCCGTTACAGCTTTCCTCCGGGGAGATATTACCGGTAATAGTTTTTACCACGTATGTTCAGGTGAGGGGGCATTGACTGATCAACATGCTGCTGATCATCAACGTTTCGGTCAAGTCCTTTTTCAAGGATTACCCGGATGGTCTGATAGCTGTAATCGCCATATTGAAGTGCACGCAGACAAGCATTGTTAAGCCGCTCTTTTCCGGCACGTACCGAAAAACTTAAAACTCCCTGGCAGGATCGATAGGTCTGCTCCGGATGCTGCCGGGCATTTAGCAACTGGATAATATATTCTTTTGTTTGAGGGCCTACCTCTGCGGCTCGTTCGATAAATTTATCGGGGTTCCAGTCGCTCATGAAGCGGTGCTGCGAGGCCAGATGATCTGTTATTGTTGTGTGTCCAAAAAGGTGCCTGTTCCTTTTGTGCACTGCAATTCGCTCGTAGCGGTGATAAATTTCAACCTCAGATTGGCTGTAAAGCAAGGTTACCTTCTTGCCGATAAAATGGTAAGGAACACTGTAATAATGCTTATCCTCGGCAAGGCAGACGTAATTGTTCTTCATCACAGAAGCGATATAGCGTCGCTTCAACTCATATCTCTTTTCAGGTAAAGGGTGCAAAAAGTGTCGTTCAGTATCTTCGAATAACTGTCGCCTGCTGAATGGCCTTCCTGTAAGCGGCCTGTTATTATGAGCTTCCAGTGCCTCCCTGATCGCGCTATTTAGCAGTTCAATGCAAGAATATACATTACCCTTTAAAATGCTGTAAATCGAACGGTAAATGATTTTGACGGCACCTTCTACCAACGCTTTGTGTTTGGGTTTATACGGAGCTGCCGGTAAAGCCGCCATCGAATAATAGCTTACGAAGTCACGAAAAGCCTCATTAAGTGTTGGCTCATAACGATTACTCTTGATTACCGCCGATTTTAAGTTATCCGTAACGATGGCATTAGGAACACCTCCGAAGTAATGTAATGCATTTTCGCAGGAGTTGATGAAGTCTTCCTTCTGTTGGGTATAACTGGCCTCTACGTAGGTCAACTGGCTTGCACCCAGTATGGCGACAAAAACCTCTACCTCTGTGATGTCTAATGTTTCCGGATCTAAAACCTTGAGTTTTTCGCCTGCATAATCAACATACATCTTCTCCCCGGCCTTATGCTCAATGTGCATAACCGGATTACGAACCTTCTTCCAGAGAAGATAATAATGCTTGAACTGTGAAAACCGATAGCCTGCAGGATGCTGTTCAAAATATTGCTCCCAAAGCTTCTCCTTGGTGTTTCCCCGGATCTTCAATGCTTTTTCCATGGTGGGGAAAAATGCTTCCAGAGATTGATAACGCAGATCATTCTCAATATGATTGCGTGGAACCATATCCAGAAACATCTGCTCAAGTTCAGTGTCACTCATCAGTTGAATCTCCTGGGGCGATTTGCCCGAAGCCAGGAACAACCTGATATACTTCTTAACACTATTGCGGGGAAGACCTGTCCGTTCCCCGATGGACTGTTTACTTACACCCTCGGTGTAAAGCCTGATAATGCTTCTTACCTTGCTCATAATGATTAGTTTATTTGACATTTTGATTATATTGAACAAAGCCAACTTAATCATAAATGCCCGCTAATCAACAAGGATAAATCGTTCTTAGAGGGTGGTCAATTTGCTCCGGCGCAACCCAACCATTTTGACCGGCGGAAGGTGGTCAATTTGTTCCGGCGAACACTGGATATTTTATCCGGCGTGTCCATTATATGGCATAATTGGATCATATAACCAATGATATGCATTACCAATTGCTCCGTTGAACAATCGGATCTCAATAGGGTTACTTCCCGAAGACAATATATGTTCTTCAGAGATTCCGGGGTAGGGATCAATGTAATATATAACTTTAATGCCTAGTTGATATGCCTTTTTTGCACACAACTCACAAGGACTTGCGGTCGTAAATAGTTTCCCATTTTTAATTCCAGTTCCTCCATACTTTGTGATTTGTAAAAAAGCACTTTCCTCTGCATGCAAAGAACGTGTATGAACCTGATTTTTGCCTTCGGAATATGAATTTTTATATCCTTAAAGCAAAAACAGACGGTTCTTCCTTTTAAATTTGGTTTGTAATCTTTAATGGGGGTTTTAAATTTCTCGAGGAATTCAGCATGAAACTCTCCTTTTTTACCAAGCTCTTCTTCCCGTTTTTTTTCATATTTGGTAAATGCGTCTAGGTCTGTTGTCAAATTAATTAAATCTTCAGCATTTCTCAAACTACATGGTACTTGTCCCTCGGGTGTATTATTCCATCCAATTGCTTTGATTGAGAAAAATTCATCAGTGATAGCAGCACCAACATGCCTCGAAATACAGCCCGAATTATGTTTTGCAGTATATGCAAGTTGCATACATCTTTCTTCTGGTGATGGTGACACTAATCCTGGATGGCTAATTAAAGAAACATACTTTAAAAGTTGCATCTGCCAACTGAAATATGGTGAAGTATTATCAGTTTTAAACAGGTTTTTTTCTAATTCTTTGCTGGCTATGTCATTTTTCTTCTTAGCATCAGATCTTTCGAGGAAGGTTATATGAATGTCTGCTTGTTGAATACATTCAGAAACATTTTGTTTGTAAAACTCACAGTCTTCTCCTCCTTTATATTCCTCTTTTATCAGTTTCAATGTTTCTGCCCATATGTCATTCGTAAATTTTCCTCTAAGATTATATTCCCGATTTTGATCATCTCTATTTACGGCAATGACATAGAATGCTGAAAAACGTTGTTTAAAAAACATTATTTCAAATGGATTCCTTAATGAATCAATAACAATTTGAGTTCTTCCATTCTCATACTGTTTCCTATGACTTTTAACTAGATCGTTAATGAATTCAACAATTGTGAAAATATTATCCGCAGAGATATCCGAGAAATTAAAAGCGTTTCCTGATCTTCTTAGATTATTGGAAATTATTTGTAATACTTTATTTCGCTTTAGAAGTGAATTTTCTTTAAGAATATCATGTATTTTTTTGCTAAAAGAAATAAAACCAGATTCATAATAGAATTTAAATAGTTTTCCCCAATTATTATTCTCTTTCAATCTGGGAACATCAATCTCTTTGTATAAAATAGAAAATTCATTGAAACTATTTCTTAGCTCTTCTAGCTTTGAAATTTCAATGCTAAATTCAAGTTCAATATTCAAATTACTATCTTGAAATTTGTCTTTTAGTTCAGATGAATTTAAAAACTTGATAAATTCGTCAAAAGAAGATTGGAGTAAAAAAATTGTAAGAATATCCTTATATCGTATTAACGAATATCCGCTAAAATTGCACTTTGCATAGTCATATATGATACGATATTTTCTAAATGTGTTGTGCTTAAATCCGGATTTATTTTCGTTTAACCCTATTTCGTAAGGATCTTCAAAATTCATCCCATTATCAAAACCTTTAACTAATTGATTAGCTATTTGCGAACACCCTGAACTTGTTCTACCTGTTAGGCCAATAATCGTAAAATTGTTTCTTAATCGATAAATATAAGATAAATCCATCGCCTGACTCATTCTGTAATTATTTATTAAATTAATATTGGTCTATGTAGATAAATTGGAATTTGCATTCCAGCTATATGTTTGTTTAATTTATTCGTTTAAAGGTACAACATAAAAAAACAATATTCATTATTGTTAATAACATTTTTGGAATTCCAATTTTTAATTTGGATTGACTTGGCAAATAATGATACTCAAATCCACAGCCATCTTTAATTATACAATTTTGTAGGTCAATCTTATTGATAATAACCTCCTTTTGTTTGAGACGAATATGTTTCTTAATACTATTAATTATAGCATCACAATGGCCAAATAGAAATAATAATTACTAGTTTCATATATCAAAATGTAAAAATGGAAGATTGATATTCGTTTATTTTTAAACGGAATCTATTGAATCATTTCTAAAGTCAACTCATTTTCAACACTTATCTGGCAAATATCTGGCAAATCCGAAAAATCTGCCAGATTTAGGGAGAAAAAGACAAAATTTCGGGTTTGGTTAAGGCGTTGCAGATGAAATATTTTTCTATATTTGTCGCCTCGAAAGGGGGATTAGCTCAGTTGGCTAGAGCGTTTGACTGGCAGTCAAAAGGTCATCGGTTCGATTCCGATATTCTCCACTTTGATTATCAAGACTTTACAGCAATGTAAGGTCTTTTTTATTTTCTGGAGTGCCCATCTGGAGTGCCCTTGAGTGCCCTTAGCGATTTTTTGAGTGTCGTTTTATGCGATTTCATGTACTGTTAAATTCATTAGTGGCTGCTCTTCTCGGAAAAATCCTGAATCTTTTTTTGTCATTTTCTTTCGATCAATATGATGTTTAGATACATTAATATTGGAATAATCATAAATTTATACTCAATATTCAGACATCGGCAGTGATAAAAAACATAGGTAGAACTTTTAAACAGTGGGAAACAGAAAAAAATGTACAAATATCTGCTACAGAAATTGATTGTAGTAATGCTGGATTTATAGATGGATTATTTTTTTAATTAAAATGCTAAGAAAATGTTTAAAATAGGAGATGTTGTTATTTGTAAAATGAGTGATATTTGTGTTATGCCAGTTATCAAAAATCACAGGTATATTATTACAAATATTACTAAAGATATAGAGTGGAATATTGATTGTTATTGGTTAGAAAATTATAATAAAGCATGTTGGGATGAATGTGAATTTAGTGCTTATTTTGAATTAGATGAGAGTTTAACTAAATTAAACGAGAGCAATGATATTAAAGAAAAAGTTTTCTATGTAGCATCATCTACAATGTTTATTAAAGATGGTGATTCCGAATTCTCATATTCTAAAAAGCTAATGGAACATGTATTTAAAAGTGATCCAGACCTTCCTATAATCAATCAAAAAATGGACAATTTGATTGCTCTATTTAGTCAAAAGAAAAAAAATTCTGAAGAGTTTGAAGAATTTCTCGACATGGATTTTCAAACTGAAATTTGGTATATGATTTAATTATTTATTTCAACAGCAAATACATTAAGGTGCAGCTTGATTCATTAGCTACTTCAAATTCTTCCAAACCATGAATTTCTAAAGTTTCTGCTCCGTTATTGGAGCAAGATTACTGTTTTGAAACCTCAATGACTACATGATAATCAGGGAAATACTTAAAAGGTTAATCAAAAAATATTAATTCCCTTCATTTTCTATCTTTTAAAGCTTATTTGAACGGATTAGAGCGAGACCTACAAGGTTGGGGGGGGGAATATATACTTTTGTAGGAAATTTAATTCCAATGGAAGGTATTTCACCCGAATGGAAGTACGAAGTATTCCGGCGTAAAGATCAACTCGAACATGCAAAAATTCAGTTAAAAAGAGAATTTGTTGAAAAAAGCAATTGAACACTGTCGAAACTAAGACAGAAGAATTTGTTTCACAAGTTGAAGGTATTGGCTATTCGCTAAATAGTAAACAGAAGGAAATTAACTAAATCGGGAAAAAATATGAAACTTGCTATTATCTCCGATATCCATTCCAATCTTGAAGCATTGGAAACAGCCCTACAAGATATTAAAACACAAAATGTGACAGCGATTTATTGCACTGGTGATTTGGTGGGCTATGGAGCCAATCCGAATGAAGTGATTGAATTACTCTGGCAAAATAAGGTGAAGTGCCTGATGGGAAACCACGACTATGCATGTTTGGATCAACGCACCAGAGATGAAATGATTCGAAACGGACGTGAGTCAATAGATTATACCAAACGGGTATTAACTCCGGAAAGCTTTGATTTATTGAGAAAATTACCCGGATTTATCTGTGAAAACGGGATTTACCTCACTCACGGACTGCCACCTGTATTGTTTGATGAATACCTAGATATGCAAAACAAAAATGAATTGATACAGGCATTTTTATCTTTCACAGAACAGGTGGCTTTTGTTGGGCACACTCATCTGTTCGAGGTGGTTGAGCTAACTGACAGCGGAAAGATCGAAAAGTACGAGTTTGATTTTTCTGAGCTTGATCTGAAGCCCACTAGTCGGTATCTAATTAGTGCGGGTAGTGTAGGCCAACCACGTGATGATAACCGAGAGGCTGGCTACCTGATTTATGATTCCGAAACTCATCAGGTTATTAAACGAACCTTCCAATACAATGTTGAATTAACCATTGAAAAGATCAAAGCTGCCAGATTGCCGGAGAACAATGGGAGGAGATTGCTAAAAGACTGATCACCGAATGATCGTTTATTTTTGTCATTTTACTGTTTAAATGCACTACAATTTAATTGAACTCAAAACTTCCAACTCTTTCTCTCTGTTAATGAATTTCATAAAGCTTATTTGTTACTTATTGCAACCTGCGTTACTGTAATGGCCATTGCTTTAATTCAAATATTCAATATTTAGACATTAATTATCCCCTGCAAATTGTTCTTCAAATCTTTCCATTTTCATTAATTCCGAATCAATACATGTCTTAGGAAACACCCTAAAGCCCTGTTTCACCATATCTTTAGCAATTTCTTTTCTATCTATGTAATGTTTGGATGTGGTTTGGTAATTGCTGTGCTGCATCGAAATTCTTCTATTAATAAATGAATCTTCTTGGGTTATATATGTTTTCCGGAAATGCTTTAATTGCCTGGAATAGCTTCTTTTTAATCTCTTGAAGAAGAAAGTAAAACTTTTGCTGGCAAAATCTTCAAGGTATTTACGGTTAGATAATACATCAGGCGCAATGATATAGTCACTTGAACCGATATTCTTCATTAGGCCTAAATCATCCAACAGTTCCGATAATTCTTCGGCAACTGGGACAAAAGCAAATTGAAAATCTTTCTCGTCAAAGTTGTTTTGCTGTCTGTTAATTTTGATGTTAGGACTTTGGATGAAAACCGGTTTCCCATCTTCAAAATTAATCATATTCCACCGCATTGCAAAAAGCTCAGCATTCCTTCTGCCGGTAAATGCTTTTAATTTGATTAAGTCTATAATCCAAGGTTTATACATATTGCGTCTGGTCTTTCCGATCTGATCAAATGAATCTGTTTCGTTAATAACTTCCAATAAGCCATAAAAATCTTCGCTTGAAATGCTTTCATCAGTTCCCTTTTCAGATTTGAGTTTAACCTTTTTCCATACATTTTTAATCTCATAATCTTCTTTCTCAATCAGGTAATTATAGAAAGTCCTCATTACTTTGATTTTAGCATTATAAGTATAATTGCTGTAATCTTTAGTTTCAAGGTATTCACAGTATTTACCTACAACAGAATCGGAGATTACTTTGAGTTCTGTGGTTTTTAAATTAAAGCCCTTAGTTTTTAGAAATTTTGCGAAGTCTTGAAGAAAAACTGTTGTTGTTTTAATGTGCGACTTAGTGAGATGCTTTTTCATGTGATGCGGAACTTTCTCATCGTTCATGAAGTCAATGTATTTTGGGATAAGCTCAATCAATAAATTTGTCTTTACAGGCTTTGCCGTTTTTAATGAATTGATGAACGGGTTCTTAACTTGTTTTTTGAAATCAACAAACTCCAAAACTGCATCTTCAAAATTTCGTGCAATAAGAATCTTCGTTTTGCGATCATAACCCGAATTTGGAATCCGAACAATCGCTTTATAAGATTGACTTTCTATTGGATGGTTACAACTTTTTGCCGTTTTTGATTTTCCATTGACATCGCTTCTGCATTTATTGCAAAACACAAACAGCCCATTTATTTTCTGATATTCCAGTGTTTTTCTCATTTAGGCACAATTCTTTAAGAATTCTTGGGCTTCTTGACTTAGCGGTTTATAACTATTGGTTGGCTTCGATGAATTATCTGAAGACTCTAAAAGGTGTAAGTTATTCTCTTTTGAAAGGTTATAAACCTTCAGCCACTGGTCACCATATCTCTTTTTATATAATTCAATTATTGGTCTATTGTAGGCAAAATCAAATTCAGACTGAATGATGAATTTTCCCGACTTATCTGAAAAAACGTTCACATAGTTATCTTCACACCATTTTATGGCTGAGCGGATATCCTTCTTGTTGATTTTCAAAAGAATATCGTTCAAATAAATTCGATCAAATCCATTTTTATCCATTTGCGTTTGATTTACAGTTTGAAATTTTCTGGGTATGATTCAATCATTCCAGAGTTAAATAGATATTGTCAATTGTTTCCTGACGGATCCCTAGATATCTTCTTGTGATGGCAATGTTGCTATGATTAAAAATATCGGACAAAAGCACAAGCGCATTTTCGCTTTCGTTCATGTTTTCATATACTTTCCGGGCAAATGCTTTTCTGAGTGAATGCGATGAAATCTGCAATCTTTTTGTGTTGAACAAAGTTTTCAGAATGACATTTATTGATTGAGTCCGAAACGTTGTGCCTTTTTGAGAAATGAAAATGTAATTTTCGTCAATATTGACATTTTTAAAATCCAATGTTGCCAACATACTTTCGTAAGAACTCTTCACCACTTTATTCAGAAAAATTTCCCTGGCTTTTTTTGTTTTCTTCTCTTTGAGGAAAAGTTTGTCATCCGAAATGTCAGAATGTTTCAATTTCATTATATCCGAAATCCGAAGGCCGGTGTTGATGCTAAAAATGATATAAAATCCAATTACACACATTTTTTTGTCGTTTAGTAATTTTAGACCTTTGTTCAAAGCCACGTCGTACTCTAGGTAATCACTTGTTTTATTCATATGAAGAAATTTAAGATCAGGGGCTAACCTAAGGAATTTATCTTCATTAACCTCCTGATCTTAAGGATAATAACCCTTATTTCTTCAATGCATTTCCGAATAGGCAAGTAAGTAATTGATTATGAGTGCGAAAGAGAAATAATCTTCAAAATTGCTGTTAAAGAAGATGGATTTTACACTTTTATAAATGTTCTAATTTCTGTTTCCTTATTTGCTTCATCATTTCAGTATCACTGTACCAAAATTCATTCAATCGGTACTTAGCATCCAGTTTCATTATTTCAAGAATACTATACACTTTCCCTTTTTTAAATTGTTTTGATATTTTGATTACTTGCGGATCATTCCAATCATATAATCTCCCTTGTTCCAGTTTCGAATTATCAATATCATAATCAACTGATACAAATGATTTTTTACACATATATTCCATATTCATGATTTAAATTTTTAATTGTTATTCTTTATTCTTTTTATTATTAATTTGTGGTTTGGATTGAATTCATACACCTACTTCACTAAAATCGCAAAACTCATAATAATCATTGATAATAGTTTGGTAATTATCAATGTAGTGTTGTTTTACATTTTCTACATCAGTATCTTGTAACATCCGAACATATCTCATTAAAATAACTTCGCTATAATCAGCCGCTAATGGATTGATTTCACACATATAAATACATTCATTGATATAGGTTGAAAGATGTTCTCTACCAAATTGTTTGACATATCTAAACATCATCATTATAGGAAAGACACACGTGGCACCAGAGCATGGATCAAGAATTTTATCATCGATGTTTAATTCTGGTATTGTGTTTATCATTTCTTCAGCTAACAGAGGTGGAGTAAACACCTCACCTCTGTTTTTACGATTTTCCCGTTCGACTTTTTGAAATCTTTTCATCAAGCAGCATCCCCCCATTCATCATTTAAATTATCGTAAAACTCAGAGTCGAATTCATCATCTTCCCGGAATTGTTGGGTTATTTCATATCTTTCTTTTTCTGAAAAAATCTCGAAAAGGTTGATAAGGTTCCTCATTTTATCTAATCGTGCTTCTGGTGTTAGTACTTTAACCCAATAATATAGAAGGCCATTCATCAGCACAATATTTTTAATTTTAAATCCAAGAAACTCTTGCATATTGAGGATGGAAAACTTTTTAGGTGTTTGGTCACTGGATAGATATTTTGCGATTAAATAATCGTAGATTTCATTTGTCCTATGCTGTTTGGACAGTTGAATGATTTTTAGTTTTAACTCAGTTTTATTCATTTACATTTAGTTTTTAAGTTGTTACAAATTGTACTTAGTCATATTCCACAATAACTCAATTTTGGTTTTGTCTTCTTCGCACAAGAAATTAAGAGATTCTATCTTCAACTTTTAGAAAGCATTTATATAGAAGTACTTATTCCTTTTTAAGAAAATTAAGCAATTGAGACAGTCCTTCATTATCAGGACCTTCATATCCCCATTTTTCTACAATCAGATCCACAAATACAGCGAATTCAATTGAACTAAAAGAGTCGATTTTATTTTTGAAATCATCAACATCTCCAAGATCATAAATTGCTTGACCTTCCCAATCAATGTAATTAAATAAGCTTTCTTTTTGAAAAAAGGGAGGATAGCTGTACGTTAAATAAGTGCCGTTAAAAGCTTGGAAAATACAACACAGTTGGTCCTCTGTAAACACACCCTTAACGTTTTCTACTATCATTGAATGTAACGTTACATTGAACTTCAGACTTTCAGAAGCCCTCCAAATAAACTTGCCAAAAAAGTAATCTTCATCATTATCGTCAAATCGAGAAAAGCTAAATAATGTGTTAAAGAATTTGGCTATTTTATCTAGTGAAAAGTCATTATGATGGTTGCTATTACCAATGGTTTTTTGAAAAGAATTAAAATCAAGATTTATCATACTATTATAAATTTCATTTGTTATTTTTTTTAAGTACCGTATTAACTAACTATTTCATTAGAAATTCGAAATGAAATAGTTAGTGTTGGGAGAGAAACTTTAGATCAACTGTTAACTAGGCGCAAAGTAAGGTTCTGCGCTTTTAGATTCAGCGAATCCTCTGCATTCCTATGCGACCATTCTTAAAGGCTTTTCAGAGTTGAAATATGATTCCAACTTTTTATATTCATATTTCTTTAAGAATGGGATGTGAGCAAAAAGATCGTTCATGTTTTCGTAGACGTTGTTAGCAATGTCAAGCATTAATATGCTTATAAAACCATCTGCATCTTTGTAGTAAAGGGAACGCTTGAAAACTTCAATGTCAACTGAATAAATCCCAGCTTTTTCATTTTGAATCATAGTAAGTGTAATTATAATTATATACATTTATAAATTTTTCACATATCGCTTTGCATTCTAAATGAATGTGTGAGCAATAATTAATTAGAGGATTACAATGCTAATGCTGGCCAGCTTCGATTAATCTATTAGCACTATTTAGGAAACACACAGCTTTATTAATTGATATTGTCAACGCATTGATTCTTAGCTAATCTTGAGTATGTGTTGATTCAAAGATTCTGTTGTTCTTAGTTATTTTTCATATCTTCCATTTTTAAGGTTAGAAATTGTTTTTTTATAGTTCAACTTTTTAAAGAAGTTTAAAAAAATGCAACTCTATTTTATATTTTCAATCCATGTTGATTCTCAATTTGACTACGCTTAATTATACTCTTATGAAAGAAATCATTAGGAGTATCTCTTCAGATTTTAATAATGCGATGCTTCTAGTTTTATGTAGTATCTACATTATTTGGTAAAGTTAAGCTCAAGATTTTTTGCAAAATCTTGAATGAGGACTTTTGAGGACTATCTATCCGAGATATTGGGAGTTATTTTTGGGCAGTAAAGGCTATGTTTAAATTAAACTCTCCAGCAATATCGATTTTTAAAACTCAACTACCAATTCTTTGATTTCTTGCTGTTTTTAATAATTTAAGCGATTTTGTAATAGTTTTTTACAGTTTCAAGGCAATATTGATAATTTACTTCTATTGTATATTCAGACCATCTTCTGTGATACATATCTTTATGAATACTTTTTAAAGTATTCCATGAAAAATTTTCATTTGATTGTTTCCACATTCTATACACAGGGATATCAATATATTTTATTGGTTCAAATTTCCATCCAGCTTTCCCTTTGTTTTTTTTGCCATTATCTTCTTGTTTCATAGGAATTTTTAAAATAGGAATAACTAATTCATCTGGGGTACCATTGTATTTAATGTAATTATCTTTAAATATTAAGCTAATAGCGGCGGAAAGCATATATAAATATTCATTTTCATGACTTTCTGGAACTATTTTGAAAAAATATTTTTGATTTCCTTCTGGATGTAATCTGGTAATTCTATTAAATAACTGGAAAAGATTACTGATATTCTTGCCGCATTTCATATCTATAATGTTAACTAGAGTTGGAAGGTTAAATCCCAATATACCACGATCTACCACGATAATAATATTAATATCATCCTCGATAAACCTATTAATAATATCAGAATGCCTATCTGTATTATATGTTGAGATAAGTGTTTCTATTTTAAAAGAATTGAAATAGATCTGTATATCTTTTGCTTGTGATGTGTTTTTGGCAACTATCATTGTTTTGCCTAAAGACTGGATTGAATTGGTCCAGCCAGTTTTTGACATATATCGTTCAATAATAGTAAGAAGTCTATTAAGAGTTTCAAAGGTTTCTGCTTTGTCTAATTTTACTTCTTTTTTCAATTCATCACTAGCGTTGAAATCCTTTTCCTTTATATCATAAGTTGAATTTGAAATTACAATAATTGGGTCAGAAGCCCATTCTCCTTCAATGAGCTCCTCCAGAGCGACTGCAATAATTTCCATTTTATGAGCAACAAAAATGGCAGGTGTTCCTGTTAATAAGAGTTGTTTCTCGAACTTATAACGGTCTATAATCCTAGCAACCATTCCATCTTCGGCATAATAGAAATGATGTGCTTCATCAACGATAAGGACATTGAAAGAATTGACTTCATCAATAACATTTATAATGGTATGAGGAAGAGTAATTAATACCTGTTTCCCCGCTTGATGAAAATCTTTACTCTTGGTAATTTTTTCAAATGAAAAATTTACTCGAGATTGCTTGATGTCATTATAAAATTGATTTCTCAATAAACTTTGTCCATGAGTAAGTACTAAAATTTTGTGAGTTGGATTGTCTATTAGATATTTTTCCATCCATGCGATTGATAATAAGGTTTTCCCACTATTGGGGGCAGCGGCTAGAACAACAATATTATTCTTTATAAAAGCCTTGGGCAATTCTTCATTCAAAATCCTATTAGCATAAGGACGAATAGTGTAATTTTTGTGATCCTTATACCATTTTTCATAAAAGTTTTGATATGTCATATTGATAAAGTATTTTAATTAAATTATTAAACTAATTTTCTTTTACCTAGTGGACCTCTTAACTTGGGTTGATAATTTATTGCTTCTTGAAACTTTTGGTACATATTATTGCATCTGAGCCATTTATATTCACCACTATGTTTCCTTTGATATTCAATTAAATTACTACAATTAGATTCTCGCCATACATTTACACAATAATCAAAAGTTCTTTCATCATGTTTCATTTGAGGTTTAGAAGTACAGCCAACCCTAAGTTTAAAATCATCGATTAAATTTTTTCTTCTTAACCACGTATAAATGCCGGGATTAGTGACGCAAAATTCTTTTATGTTTTTATGCTTATAAAGCGCAACACAATCATCAAGAGTTCTTTCTGTTTTTTCGACACCAAGTTCTTTTTCAAATCGATCAAGCAGTTTATTCCCTTTGAGCCACAAGTAAATAAATCGTAGTTCTGGATTTGTTGAATATCCTTTTATTATATCATTTCGTATTGTCATAATTTTTCTAATATATTGTAGTACATTTTATTTTGTTTGTATTCAGACATAGCTAAAGCTAGATCACACATCTATTTATATGTGAAACACTAGTTTTTAAATCAAATTAGAGGATAACAATGCTAATGCTGGCCAGCGTTAGATTAATCTAATAGCACTGTTTTTCAGGCTTAAGCAGCTTTGCTTAATTGAGTTTGATTGTATTTCTCAATAGCAGCGTCAAGACTTATAATCGAATCATTAAATCTTCCGACTTGTACACTATTGTGTTTTGGATCAAGATCATAACCGATGAACTTTCTGCCGAGCATTAAAGCTACAGCCCCAACCGTTCCAGATCCAGAGAATACATCAAGTACGGTGTCTCCAGAATTTGTGGTCATTAAGATAGGCGCAATACAGATTTCTTCCGGGAAAGGAGCAGCGTGCTCTGTCCCACCGTATCTTTTAACCGCAGCTTGATTTGCGACAGCAGTATGAATTACATCTTTATCCCAAAAGTCTTCCAATTGTTTTCCATCTTTCAGACCAGTGAGGCAGACTCTGCCATAATCCGATGACGTGTTATCGCTTCTTTTTCTGTTGATCCAGCCGATACCTGGTTTTACTTCACCTTTAAACGGCATTTGAATTTCGTTAAAAACATATTTTTTTGATTTAACTAGGTGAAATATTAGCTCGTATGATGGCTTCAAAGCATCTTTGCTATTGAACCCTAGACTGTTGCGTTTGTGCCATATGATTGAGTTACGCAAAATCCAGCCATGTTTCATCAGCTCAATCTGAATTCGGTTTGGAATAGACTGTAGGCATTTATCCAGGTAAGTATCAGCCAGATTCAAGTAGAAGCTACCTTCAGGTTTTAGGACCCGGTAACAGTCTTTTAGATGGTCAACTAAGCGTTTGATATATTCTTCGGGTGTTTTTTCAGCACCAAGCTCGTCGTTGCTACCAGAATAGTTTCGTAATTTCCAATATGGCGGTGATGTAAAGATCATCTGTACGGATTCGTCAGGTATTTCTGATAGATCATCAGATGATTTGTTGTAAATTTTGTAATAGTCATTTGAAATAGTTTCAGGGAGATAGATGCTCTTATCTTCGACATTTTTGCTTTCTTTCAGTTTTACTGCGATTTTGTGAGCTTGGTTAATCGATAAGTTGTCTTGATCAATCAAATCAACCAAATCAGGGTTAACCTCGTCGATATATTCGAGTTTGCTGAAATTCCCGGCAGATAATCCAACTGCTTTACAAACATCTTTGCGGGTATCGGCAGGTCCCATGTTCGAATTAGTCTGAAGCTTTTCAGCTTCAGACTTTCGACCTTTCTTTCTCCTCCATAACTGTTTCAAATACTTTGCTTCCATAAGCCGTTCACGCTGCGTTTTTACCCGTTGTTTGTTGAATGATATAATGGCAATTTCTTCTGCCACGTTTAAATGTTTGATTTCAACATCCACTTCAGTGTAACCAAGCTTTTTAAGGGCATAATATCTCCTAACGCCAGAAATAATAGATAATGAGCTGTTTACAATGATTGGCTGTAAAAGTCCGAGCTCCTGAATAGATTCGGCTAAATCGTCAATATCATTGATTTTATATACACTCGAGTGAAACGGGTTGATTTTCAATTTTGAAATTTCTGTAACCATACTTTATAGTTTTAAAATGTTAATAAATATTGATTGCTTTAATAGTGTTCTCCTCACTGATTTTGAATTGAGTTTTCTCTCATGTTTTAATTTTAAACGATCATTTATTTCGTCAATATTGACGGATTTATGGACTGTTATTTTTACTTTTCATTCATGATGTTTTTAAAAAGTTTAGTTATAATCATTTTGTGTCTATATATTTATTTCAAGTTCATTTTCAATTTTCAGAATGCGATTTTCATTTGTAGATCATTATTTTCAAGAAGTTTAAAAAAAGTACAATAATATTCTTGTTGACACTATTTCGTTATTACATTTCGTTACTTAAGGCATTCAGTCTTTTTAATTTTTTTCTTCGTAATTCTTTTAGTTTTACAAAGTAAAATTCAAATTCTTCGTCAGGATATATGGTAGTTATATGACTATCTTCAGTTAAAATATACATAAAGTAAAATATACTATTATCTGACAGATCATGAACTTTATAATAAAGCCAATGCTTATTAGGCTTTTTTCCTGTTTCAATACACTTACCCTCTTCAAGTATGCGCAGACTTTCATCTGGTTTATTGTCGGTTTTTTTTAATTTTTCTTTCATAATTCAAATTTTTATGGTTGATTATTTTTAGTCAAATATTTTCAAGAAGTTTAAAGAATTTAGTTTTACAATGAATCTTCATTAATTCGAGATAATCACTAATTTTGCCTCGAATTTTCTCATTTTACACACTTTCAAATGATTAAATATTCCGGTGGTTCTCTACCACATTTTATCTTATTATACCTGCTAATTCTAATTTTCATTTTCTTCTGGTTAAGCTTACTGATAATGTATTGCAAAGATTTGCAAAAATTATATTGATCATAATACAATTGAGAGCTTTTGAGAATTTTTTGTTAAGATTTTCGGATGCAATCAGGAGCTGAAACATTAATGTTGAAGCGGGTTTTGTTTTTTATTTTATTTTTTTTACTTTTCCAAAATCTTCAATAAAATAGAATTTAGTATGCCTTTGCTACCTAAAGAATTTAGAGATAATCTGGTGGACATTGCGAATGATCTCCAGTATGACGATTATCGTAGAACCTTAAGACGAAATTTGAAACCAGAACTTGATCAATCTGAAAAGGAAGAGATTATTATAGCATGTGAGCGTATTATTTCCTTTTTAAACGGAAAAGAAAAGGAAGAATTTATTAAAGGCTATGTAGAACGTGAAAGGATAAAAAGAATATTTAGAAGGCAAAGCAAGGATGGGACTCTAAATAGTAAGGACAGTATTACATATACTGGTTTGCCAGAATCTACTTTTTACAGAAAGATTAAGGATTATGACCCTGTTAAAGATGAAGATGGGAAAAGTCGTTATAAAATAGATGATCTGGATAAAATCGCTAGACTTTTAACTGATTCCAGTAATTCCGGTGATTCCTTTAATTCTGCATTGTGTATTGAAACGAACTATCGGTTTGATAGAGCTCGAATGGGCTTCTTTCCATTTAGTGCTGGAAAGTTTTATAAAATTGTTGGTGAAGATGAGTGGTACAAGTATATATTCAACGATCAATGGAACGTTACTTTAAGAATAGGTAAAAACTCATTTAGTAATTATTTTCAGGTTAAAGAAGACTTGGAATCCTTACTATCCCATTTTAATGATTGATAAGATTAAATTCCATCTGATATCAACAGCGTTAAGTCGATAGTGGTCGTATTAAGTGCCTTTCTTCACATATTACCAGGTGTGTTAATTCTTCATTTCACTCTACTAGTGATGCGTTAATTTTTAAAATACTTATATAAATAACTATATATTAAAACATTACAAGCGTTCTTTGATTTTTTGATTTGAATTGACTTATAGTTTTGCGCCTAAAAAGTGCAAGATTATGAATTCAGGAAAATATGTTTTTGCCCAGCTATTACAGTTTGTCAGTAAATACGAGTTTGAAAGGTGCGTCGAGCGTTACCAAGGAGATTACCATGTAAGGGAATTGAACTGTTGGAACCAGTTTGTTCAACTTTTCTTTGGTCAACTCACTTCCCGGAATTCATTAAGAGATATTTGTACTTGTTTGAAAGCCCATAAAAATAAACTTTATCATTTGGGCATAAAGCAAAATGTCAATCAGTCTAGCCTTTCACGTGCAAACGAGCGAAGAGACTGGAGGATCTTTGCTGATTTTGGTGAGTACCTGATAAAAATGGTCAGACCACTATATGCAAACAGTCCAATCCCAAATATTGATATTGACAATGACATATTTGCCCTTGATTCAACAACCATATCTTTGAGCATAAAGCTATTTAGTTGGGCAAAAGGCAAGTACTCACGGGGAGCAGTAAAGATTCATACACTACTCGATTTAAGAGGAAGCATTCCTGCATTTATATTTATCACAGATGGCAAATACCATGATAGCAACATACTGGATATCATGGGTCCCATCCCTGAAGCAATATATCTGATGGATAAAGCGTATGTTGATTTTGCCGCTTTATACAATATTCATAGAGCAGGTGCATTTTTTGTTACAAGAGCAAAAGTGACATTAGATTACTCGGTTATTGAATGCAATTACAATATTGACGAACGCTCAGGATTAAGAAGCGATAAGACTATAAACCTAAATGGATATAAGTCTAAAAAACTTTATCCAGAAATGCTTCGACTGGTTGAATATTACGATGACGAGAAAAATATATTGCTCGTTTTCCTAAGCAATAACTTCGAAGTATCGGCAATGGAAATTGCTTATCTGTACCGTAACCGTTGGCAAATAGAAGTGTTCTTTAAATGGATAAAACAAAATCTGACGATAAAGAAACTCTGGGGTAACTCAGAAAATGCGGTTGCCCTCCATATCTGGGTAGCTATCTGTACATACCTGATTGTCGCATACGTCAAATATTCACTCAAAAGTACACTGTCTATTTATGAGATAATGCAAATCTTAGGCATTTCAGTATTCGACAAGGCACCCGTAAAGGAGCTAATTACTGAATTAGAAGTCAATCAAAATTTCAAAGAACAATATGATTTATTTAATGATCAATTTTAACGCATCAGTAGTAATTTCACTCAATAAATTTGCTTGGGTTCAATAGATGTATCTCTTAATATCATGATGGATATATCTCTTTGAAACCTTCAAAAATCAATTTAAAGGTTATAAATGTTTTGCCATTATAATCAATATCTTCTACTCTTATAAATGAAATTCCCAAAGTGTCTAATGCAAGTTCAACCCAATGAGAATTATAGATGTCAGCACTTATAAAAATGTTTCCATCGCTAGCGTTTTGTGACCATGAAAATTTTGAAAGAATCCATTCAGGAGTTATTTTAATTTCAGTATTAAACCCATTTTCTTCTGTTAGATATTTATAGTTTTCCGCAAACCCAGTGGGTCCATTTACAAAAACATTCATTTTGGCAGCGATTTCTTGGCGCTTCCGTTCAGCATCATTTTCTTGTTTCACCCTTCTCTTTATTAACGGCTTCGGGTTTTTCTTGTTCTTATTTTTACTCTCAAATTGATTCCATTTTAACATAAACTTTGTGATTATTTTCTACTATATATAAATATTATCAGGCGCTTTTTAATCAGAATAAAGATTTTAGAGCCCTGGTAAAAAAATATAAAGCAAAAAATAATAGTTAAACATGTTTTCAATTTTTAAAAATGGCATCAAAAATACCAAGCCAGATAAACAACCAATTAGCCTTTCCGATTTGACTAAGTTGATCCGTAATAATCCGGCGGCTGACACTATTAATCAAATAAGGCAGCTCCGTGAAAACGGCGATCAAACCTATAAGGAGAGTAAGCGTACCTTAGCTTATATCACGCCCAACTGTGTGTTGAAAAAACGCAGTCTTACGGGGGACTTAGATTATAATGACAACTTTCTTTACTTCTCCGGGCACATTTATTTTGATTTTGATGTACGCAATGCTATTGAATTTAAACAAGCAATCATCCAGAAATATAAGCACGTAGTATCGCTTGTATGTGTTTCTTCTGGTGGGGGGGTATATCTGTTTTGGTAAAAGTCAATATTGAACTTACCAAGGAAAATTTTCAATCCGTATGGGAATACATAGCATCCGAAGTTTTTAAAGATGAATTAAAATTGGTTGATACAAAAACAAAAGATATTGGGAGGGCAATGTTTATATCTTCAGACCCTGATGTATTTATTAATCATGATAATGAATTGGCAATAAATACTGATGATTTACAGAAGTATAGAAAAACAGAAACAATAAAAAAAGGTACACAACAGGGTATATCCATGAAGATA
Source organism: Aquipluma nitroreducens (assembly GCF_009689585.1). Lineage (GTDB taxonomy): Bacteria > Bacteroidota > Bacteroidia > Bacteroidales > Prolixibacteraceae > Aquipluma > Aquipluma nitroreducens. The sequence goes on from NZ_AP018694.1 coordinate 3,040,700, forward strand.
TTTAATTATACCTCGTCATGTACCTTTTCCTATCAATTATTACCCTTTAATGAAGTAAAAAAGGTTAATTTGTCTACCCCCTTTGATTCAAAGAATACCGTCATTGATTATAACCCCATAAAATTTTTAGAATTAAAGTTCCCTAAGGAAGTCTGTGATGGAATAAAACATAGTTTTTATGCTTCATGCATTCATCGCTTAGTTTATTTGAACCCAGATTTAGAACCAAGTTATATCTATTCGTTTCTATTCTATACCAATAAATACAAAGCTAACCCTCCAATGGAACCAAGATCATTGAGACGATTGTTTGAATACGTATATAATCAGACCAATCAGGAGGATTATGTATATAATAATGATAGGGTCAAGAATTTTCATTTGAATAAAGAAGTATTCCTTACTAAAGAAGATAAAGTATCAATAATGAATAAGTGTAATGGGAAGATTAGGAGTAATAAATCCATAACAAAAATACTTGAAGCTAAGGCAGAATTACAATATAGAAATGAAAAGATTACTCAAAATAAAGTGTCTGAAATCAGTGGGTTAGGCATTCAGACTGTTAAGAAGTATTACATGATTGAAGATATTTATGATATCAATTTGATGGTTGAAGAAATAAATAATCAGTATTTAGGTAATTCAGGTTTAAAAATAAAATAAACTTCTCACTTTTTTGTGGATATCATATTTTGTAAGCAATTCAGCTTTCATAAAAATAAATTATAAAATATGATTAAACAAAAATCATTCACAAAACGAAATTTAGCTTTCAAAATAGATACAACAAAGAATCTATTTCAGAAGTATTTTAATCAGAAATATTCTGATAAAAAAGATCAAATTACTGATGTTCTAAATTACAGAGATGAGAAAAACTGAAAGAGATTAAAAATTTTAAAAAAAAGTAAACCATGAAAAAGAAACTAACAAAACAAGACGTAATATTATCTGAATTAACATTTGAAATTCTATTCCTTTTAGAATTTGATAATAAATATTACGATCATATTTATTATACAAATTCTGCAAAACCATCAGATATAAGAGATTATTATATTAGAAATATATCAATAATGTCATTAAGAAGTATGGAATATTGTGAAAACGAATTAGAAAAGAATAATTATGTTGAAAATATTGAAAGTAAAACATACTTGAGAATATTTGATGTATATGCCAACTATATAGCTGAATATTCAACTGAAGAAGATTATCAAGTTTATGTAAAATTATTAGCAGCATTAAAATATAAAAACTAAGCTACAACAACCCACTTAATGCAGATGATCTAATTTTGTCAGAATTGACGAAATTGGATCATCTATCGGTAGTGATCGATAAATCTATTGTGGCTTAACATCTCGTTCGACCTTATTCTTCTTATTTGTATTCTCTTTTGATTTTTCGTTATTATCCTTTTTGAAAAGTGGATTTTTAATCTCAATTAAATGTTGATATAAATAAGATTGATGATCATGGTTTGTACGGAAGATGGAATATAATGATTTTTACATTGTTGATGTCTGTAGTAAGCCATGAGTTAATGTCTTTGATTAGAAGTAATCTTATCTGTCGAATACTAGACAACCTCTTAGAACTCACTCCTGCAATTTTGGTAATTGAAACTTATGAAAATTTTTAAATTTACAGTCAAAATAGAATTCAAAAAAATTCTTTTCCTTAGATGTGATGAATACATATATCAATACAACTATCGAATAATAAAAAATTAAAAATAGAAATATGAAAGTAAATAATGTAAATGTGAACAGTAAATTGTTCTTAACTCAAAACTTCAATTACGATGGAGACGGATTGATGTTTGAATTAAAAGAGATATTAGATGAATTCCATTTTCAGCATACAGGTATAGCTTTTATTGTCGATGATGAAGATCAAGCAATTGTTAGAGCATTTGAGTGGTACAATAAAATATATATCAGAAAAAAAAATAAGGCAATGAACGAACTTGATATAAATAATTTTTCCGATCATGAAATTCGTGTATTTCTAATTGGTAACAGAAATCTTTTGGTTCCAGAACTCGCAACAAAAGAAGAAATAGAAAATGAATTAGGTCGTGAATTTGATGAAGATGAATGGTATGATTTCTCAATTTTTGTTGATCGTTTTTTTGAGGATGTAAAAGAATCTTTTATAACCAAAATCGTTGTAGAGTGGCCAAATGTATAGCTCTTTTTAGTAATCATCACTGGTTTAATGGTGTTGAATTTAAAAATACAAATGGGAATAGTGATACCGATTGATTGATATACTTATCTGTGAAGAAGTTTGAAGATTACGACGAAACCTGATATTTGATACACTTTATATTTCAGATGCTTATTTCGAACTAATATAGATCCTATTTTAATATTTTTATTACGTTTGGATACTTGAACTTTAAGGAATATTTTTATAATTCATTAATTCACATGGAATTGGAGATGGATAAACAGCAGATTGATTATACCAGCAATGAAACAGATTGTCCTTTTGCATCAAATAGTCCTTTATCCCAAATAATGGTCATTGATCAAAACCCATTACTTTCTGAAGAAAAAATAGAGCTTGCTTTAAACTTACTTAATAAGATAAGAAATAGTGATACTCTGGCTGATAATGAAAAGCTTGAAGCTTATATTTATATCCATCAAAAAATGGATTTGAACGAATGGCTTCTCCCTGTAGTCAAAGAATTTATCCATTTCGGTATTGAAAAAATGAAATTATATCTCTATCAAAGGAATCAATCATCGAAAGGAAAGTTGGTGGATTTACATAGCTATGTTGTACTTACAAATCCATTCACTAGTAGAGCAAATGAAATTGACTTTATGGGATGGCCAGGCATAGAAAAAGAACAAGCTTCATTTCATGAATGGTTGGCAAGAGCTAGAGCTAAAAGAGCATCTCTTGAACCAAGGGATTATGAAATAGAAGATTCCATTTCAAACGATTGACAAATAATATTTTACAATCAATTTCAATTTAATCTTCAAGAAAATATTGGTTTAATATTTTGATTGTCTGAATACTTAAAAAGCTGAAAAATAAACAAGAATATTTTCTTTAAACACCACGTATTTAGCTGAAAAGTCACGATAATTATCAGAATTCAGTTCTTTTTGAGCTGATTTTTTTGAGATTATGAAAAAACGTGGACACAAAAAACTGGAAGGGTGGTCGGCATGCGTGTTTTTTCATAATATTCTAAAGTAAGAGTTGATGGGTTTGGTGGGTATTAAAAGGTTATTTCTCTGGAGAAAGGCGTTGATCATTTCAGCAAATAAAATAGCAAGACACCCACCTGATTTTATTTGGTGTGATTATTTAATTCATACTTCAAGCAAAAAACATTTAAGGTATAATCCCATAAATTATTAATCGAGATGCCTGTATTTTTGCCAGTATTGACAATTTTAGAATCGAGTATTAAATAGATTATAAGGATCAGATTAAATGCAGACAAATAATCTTGACCATTACTTAATACATTATAAATCAGGAAATAATTAGAATTGTTTTTAAATATTATAACATATCTGAAGATATTTCACCTTCTTCTGCATATCTAAAATACTCATCAAATGTCCATCTTTTGATAGATAAGATTGAGTCATCACCAGGATAACCAATATGTAAGTAAAGTGGACGGTCATATAGAATCGTATAAGATTTATTGATCGAAAACTCAAAAACTTCTCCTGTGTCATTATCCACCAAATCACCACTCAAAATACAAACAGCTACATTGGATTGAGTCTTTTTTGAAGAAGTTCTTTTATCCCTATGGGGATTTTTCTTAATTACTTCTATTTCTGAAGCTACTTCACCTTCCTCTGCATATCTAAAATACTGTTCAAATCCCAATCTATTGAATGTTAAGTATGAGTCATAGCCAGGATAACCAATATGTAACCAAAGTGGGTGGTCATAAAGAATCTCATACGTTTTATTCTTTGAAAAACTCAAAACCTCTCCTGTGCTATCATCCACAAAATCAGCACTCAAAATACAAACAGCTATAGCGATTTGACTATTCTTTGATTCAATTGATTTATCACCAAAGAGATTCTTATTTTGAGCTTCTATACCCACTTCAAAAATATTAATATTATTTTCGGAACAAACATCGAAGCATTTATCCATAAGAATATTCCTTTCTTTTACCTCTTGCTTCGTATAAGTTGGTTTATGGGTTTCTCCGTTTATATAACAATTAAAATCTTTCTCAGGATGAAAAACTACCCCTTCAACATTATGCAGATAATTGAAGAACTCCCATACATCATCAATAGTAGTAATTGATTTCGGAAGTGAATTTGGCTTTGGATTTTTTCTCATTATGAAAGGTCTTTGATTTTTATTGTATTTAATTTAAATCCAGGAATATTACGGAATTGATTTAAATCTAAAAAAATTATCTGAAGAATACCATCGAATTGGTTTTTTTGCGCAATAATTTGATCATCTATAATTCGTTAGAAGAGTATTACAAAGATTTCAAATTCAATACAATAAACCATATATTCACTATTTTTGTGTCCACACATTTAGCAATATTTTAAAGTAAATGTTTGTTTTTGATAGGTTTAAGACGTCATTCACCTAGGCAAGGTATTTCATCAATTCAGCAAATAAAATAGCAGGGCACCCACCGGATTTGTTTGGTACGAATAATTAAGTCTCATTCATTCTTCCATCATCCAGAGCGATAAAATGATAAGCTGAGAATTTCAATACTTACCAATTTATTATAAAACGCAATTTCAAATAAAAACTATCTTTGGGATTGTTTTAATCCAAAAATCAGAATATCCACCGGAATGAAGATTATCCATAGAATAGATGACTTTTTGTTTACAATCTTTCCAAACCTAATGGGGGGGGGGTAAAATACAGATAGTCAACGAGTTAGAAAATTACTATACTTATGGCCCATTTAAACCTAAAATTACTGTTGAAGGTGAATGGGTTACAATCGAAATTGACAATCCAACCATACTTTCACAGGAAGCCGATTACCGCAAAACGGTTGCCCTTTGCGAAAAAGGAAAATACTCCGAAGCCAGTCAAATACTCAAAACCTTAATTGATAAAAACCCAACCAATTCGGAATACCACCGGATCATGGGTCAAATACGTTCTGATGAAGGTGATCAGGACGAAGCGGTTGATTATTTGATTGATGCCCTACGCTGGGACTCCAAAAACGGCTGGGCATTGATGATGATGGGCAACATCCTCGCCAAATTCAAAAAAGACATACCAACAGCATTAAAATACTTTGATCAGGCATTACTGGCCAACGTCAACGATTATATCAGCCTTACCAATGTTGCGTACCTGATGTTTCAACAAGGAAAAATGGATGAAGCCAAACGTTATTTGGATGCCTCATTACAGATCAATCCGAAATACCCCAATACACATTTGATCTTGGGACTGATTGCAGAAAAAGAACAGGATTTGGATTCAGCTTTCAACTATTCTCTGCAAACCGTTCGTTTGTGTCCAAAAAAAGATGAGTTGTATCAAAATGCGGTTAAACAGACATTTGAATTGGCCAAACAGATCCTGAAGACCGGCAAAGGTCAAAAGATGGTGGATCAATTCAGGCATAAACTCGAATACGAAGGCGACACCGGAATTGAAATGATTGAAGATGCAGACATAAAGACTGCCGCCAAATTTGAACTGGCTGAAAACTTTAACAGGGCGAAACATACGGTTCGTTACAAACCAAACTACGCAGGTGTGGAACATTTAATTCTGCACGAATTGAGCCACCTGAAACTGATTATTGATGCCCGCAACGAAGGGATTAACCAACTATTTATTTCTACACAATCACAGAAAACAGAATTTCTGAGTAACTATTCCGGACATGCCACCAGCTTGATTAAAAAAGGGTTTCCGGAAAAAACCGTCAATGAATTTTTACTTATGCTGTTCGAAGGACTTAACCTTCAGGTTTACAATACACCCATAGATTTATTTATTGAAAATACCATCTATCACGAATATCCCGAATTCCGACCTTGGCAGTTTCTCTCGCTGTATTCACTTATCGAACAGGGAATTGCGGCTGTTACCAACAAACGGATTATTGAGTTGGCACCTAAAGATATTTTGTCGAAAAGCAAGATTTACAACTTGATAAATGCGATGCAATACCGTGATTTGTTTGGTGTTGATCTGATTATACTGTTTAATGCGACACCGCTTGAATTGAAACAGGCACAAACCTTTTACAACGAATATTTGGAGTACCGAGACGATAAAAAACCGGGAGAAGAATATGAAATGTTGTTGCATTGGTCTGAAGATTTGAAAGTGGATCGATACTCCGAACTGGTGGGTGAGATTCAGTACCGGAAACGAAGCGACATCAATTCTTTCATCAATTCACTCGAAAAAGATCCGCTTGGATTGGATGAACGTGACCCTGTGAAAGAACGTGAACAGCGACGTTTCCAACAATCGCAGGAGAAGGAAGGTGCGAATATGGCCGTGGTTATGCATATGGTTTCGGCTCTTCAATACTTCCAAAACTTACCCAAAGAGACCATTAAGAAGATAGCCTTCGACATTGCTATGCAAGGCACACAGGGTTTCAGTACCGAAAAAAGTGGTTACACGGTCCCGTCTATTCCTGACAAAGAATTTACAGGCTACCAGATTTTAGCTTGGTATTACGTGAGTTGGGCTATTTCAGCACCCCTTCAACTCGCTGAATTGGGACTGCCCTATGAAAAAGAGTTTGAACTGGCGAAGAAAATGAGGGAATAATCTTCGACAAAAAATTACCATACCGTACTTCCAGGACTGATCTGAAAATTGGCGAAGAATGATAATCTGTATTTATCATTCTTCGCCAATTTTTATTCTTGACTTAACTATAAAACATTCTATATTTGTGTATATCAAACAAAAAAGAGAATTATTCATGGAAAGTAAATTTGAATGAATAAATATCAGACAGAGTTTAATTTACTCTCCCCATCTAAATAACAACAAACCAACCCGTTCACCTTTAATGACTATACAACCCTACAATAGTGACCTCAATTTTGTCGGAAGTATTCCGAACTACGATTTGCTTTTTCTTGCTTTAAGTAAAATTAACCTGGGTGATCGTATCAAGGAAATAGAAGAGATTCTGGTAACACGAAATTTATTCGACTTCAGAACCGAAGAAGCCAGAGGACGCTTCTTCCGAATGATAAAATCTACCATATTCAATACCTATTCTGAAGAACAAAGCGAATTGCTTGCTTCAATATTTGACGAGAATTGCAATTTTCAAAACAAAAATATCGTTCTTTTCTGGCAATTATGCTTATCTAACCGTTTGTTCCGTGAGATTTCTGTAAATGTTTATTTGAAAAATTATTACGCTGGTCGATCACATCTAAGTGCCCGTGATGTGGAGGATTACATTATGCATCTGAAAGAAACAGATCCGACAATTAAAGAATGGTCCATTAAGACGATTATACCGGTAGCATCAAAATACTTGACCATCCTTAAGAAACTGAATCTGCTGGATGGTGCAGCAAAAAAACAAATTCTACCAGTTACTATTGACAATAACACCATGGTGTTGTTTGTTTATTTGATTAAATCGATTAATCCGGATAATTTTAACTTCCTTAATTCGGAATATTTTCAATTGTCATTGATGAGTAGGGATACCTTTTTAAGTTTTGCCAAAAAGGTTGGGAACATGAGTTTTTGGGATATGACATTTGATGGTACTGCATTAAAATTTACCTTAAAGCAAAAACCTAACAACATAGCCAATGCCCTATTCAACCGAACACAGACGAAAATTTAATGACCTCATAGCTCAACTGAGTGCTGAGAACAGGCATAAAATCAAATCAAAAGCCAATGGTGGAAATACGATACTGTTTGTGTATCCTCCGGAGGATGAAGAAAAGTATCTCGATGAAGCTTTGATCTTACTGGAAGATGCTTCATTCATTGATCTCAATCAATTACTCATCACTTACATCGATCAGATTGGACTTAATGATTTCAAAGAGTTCTATGAAGCTTATGAAACAAACAGGTCAGAGGTATTTAAAAAAAATAGGATTGATGAAAGAGAAGATTTATTCGATATGATCATTGCGGAAATCGGAAAGGCATACCTTGCCAATCAGATTCCTGTATTAATCCATACGGGTGCGCTTTATGGAACTGGCATCGAGAACGATAACATTATGGCAGACCCGATAATCATCAGACATAAAATACCTTTGGTTGTTTTTTATCCTGCCACCCACAAAAATGGCAACCTCTTTTTCTTAAATGTAAAACCAGCTTCAAAATACCGTTGCAATTTAATCGACTAACTATGACACTGATTAAAGATATATTGACCCTCGATATCAACGAGGATATTAAAAATGTAATCGACCTTGAAGACCAATCGGAAAACGAAATTCAGTCGGAAATTGAGTCTTACATCCTGACCGATAACCTGGGGAAACACCTTTCATCATTCATCAATCAGTATAATTCCAACATCAAGGAAACCGGAGTTTGGATATCAGGATTCTATGGATCAGGAAAATCTTACTTTGGAAAGATGATGGGTTATTTGCTTTCCGATCAGTTAATAAACGGCACATCTGCACGTGAACGGTTTATTTTGCGACTGAGCGGACTGAAAGATCACAACTTCCTTGAAAATCAGATTCGCAGCTTAGATGCCCATAAAACAAAAGTAATTTTCCTCGACATCGCCAAACAGGACACCACAAACGGGCTGTGCTATACCTTATTTAAGAATTTCCTGAGTACGCTGGGTTTCCTTCCCAATGTGTACGGATATATGGAGTACCTGATGTGGCTAGATGATGAACATGAGGAATTTAAACAAAAAGTTCTTGAATATTCAGGCAAGGATTGGCAAACGATCATGAAAAATGCCATGAAAGTTCCTACTGCTGTAAAACGGGTCTTGACTGGTTATAAGTTTTCGGAAGATGAATACAAAGAAACGATAGACCATCTGAACAATACCATCAGACAATTCTCTGCTACCGATTTTCGCAATGAACTGGAAAAATACATTGCCAAAGTTAGCGACGAAAAATTGGTTTTCATTTTTGATGAAGCCAGTGAAGCCCTGGCTCAAAAGAAATTTGACCTGATGGAGTTGGAAGGTTTAAGCGAATCTCTTTCAAATTCTTCATTGGCCAGTAAAGTTTGGACCCTGGCTATTGCACAGGAAAAGCTGGATGATGTGATCAATAATTCAAATGTCAATAAAAGCCTGCTAACCAAAGTGACCGATCGTTTTAAAACAAAGCTTCACCTTGAATCAACCGAAGTGGATAAAATTATCCGGTTTAGGTTATTGCAAAAAAAGGATGACGCTTTTGAAAATCTGAAAATACATTATGCCAAAAGTGAAGGTCAATTGGCTGATGCAAGCAACCTGAAAGCAAGTTTTCAAACTCGTGTTGAATCTGCTGAAGAATTTGCAACCTATTACCCATTTCACAAATATCAGTTCAGGTTATTGCAAAATTTCCTATTTAGCTCAAAAGCCTTGTCTTCAACACAGGTTGCAGCAAGGGGGATGATCATTACAACATTTGATATCATTCGGAAACAATTGGCTGATGTTCCTTTGCATCAGTTTGCAACTTCTTCCGATGTTTGCCGGCAAGCCCAGACTGCCCCTCCGTCCGAATTGGTGAATCGCTATGACAATGCTGATGCAATACTTGGAACATCTGCACTGGAAGGCCGGAAAATTCTTGAAGTAATTCACTTTCTAACAGAATCGGACCTGGTTAAAGCTTCCACCGAAAATATTACGAAAACATACATTCGCGACCTGAATGACTATTACAAGATTAAGCCGTTGATGGATGATGCGCTTCAAACTTTAGTCGAAGCGAAGATTCTTTTACTCACTAATGGTGAATATAAAATTACCTCCGATCTGGAGGGAAAACTATTGGATGAAATGAAAGATTTCCCGGTAGAACTCTTCAATAAGAAACGTGATTTCATTGATTTTTTAAAGAAGTTCCAACCATTAAGGTCATTAGGTACGGTAACTGATGGTACCAATGCGTATAGTTTTAATATTTCAACTGATCAGGATGATGAAATTGTTGCTTCATCCAATAAAAAGTTAAAGTTAGCGGTTACCGGGCTTTTCAATATCAACGATGAATATCGCGATTATGTGGAGCGCATCAAACTCGAAAACCAATCCAACAAAGAAACCATCATTCTGATTCCGGACAATAAGGATTACAACCGGATTGACACCTTGCTTACTGATGTAAAGCGGTTTAAATTCATGGATGAAAAATACGCTAATGATGTTGATTCCAACATTCGGCAAATCGTCAAGGATTTTAATCTGATACGCGAAGAAAAGGAAAAGGAATTAACCACATTAATCCATAAAGCTTATCTCAACGGCTCGTGTATTTATTTGTTTGACGAGAACCTGCTGAACGAAGATGCTTTCAGAAGTACCATTACAGAACTGCAAAAAAAACTGATTCGAAATGTTTATACCAAACGCCTTTCTGAACAATTATCCGAATCAATTGCCCCTAAAGTAATTGCAGAAACACAAAACGAAAAACTGCACAAATATTTCAGCGGCAATGACTATAAGTTTTTTGATGCCACCGGCAATTTTATTGGCGACCATCTGAAAGTAGTTGAAGAAGTTACCTCCAGAATTAAATCAACTTTTGCCGACGGGAAAACGCTTGAATCAGAATTATTACTTCCACCAACCGGGTATAGTTATGGCACGGTAGCAACCACTTTGGCAGTACTTTTCAGGGCTGGCAAACTGGTGGCTAAATACAATGGGCAGGACCTTTTTTCATACAAAGACAAACAGGTTGCCGATATTTTTGCAACTTCCAAAAATTTCCAAAAGGCCTCATTCAAGTCCATTTCCAAATCACTTTCAGCAGCTCAGAAAAATGAGATGGTCCAGATTCTGCACGACCTTCAATACAAAGCCAAAACAAATGAACAGGTTGATTGGAATACCAATGATTTTGAATTGGTAAAGGCAACCGGAAAGCTGGCTGAACATTACCTTTCAATCATTAAATATTCGATACAGAAAGTAGAACACTACCAGAAGTTTTTCCCTGGAATTGAAGACGATAAAGCAACTTTAACGCTATTTACTTCATTGCTGACCGAAAATAATTACATCGAAAAGGCTGAATATTTTATTCAGGAAGCAATTGCATTTAAGGCAACTGTAAAGAGTATCGAAAAAACGGAAAAGTTCATCGAAAAAAACTTACCGAAAGCTCACGGATTAAGGCGATTTGTTGACCAACTCACCATCGAACTGAATAAATCGGGAGAGCTGAAAGACACTCTAAAAAGTCAAATTGATCAATTCAACCTGGCCTATAATGACAATCTGCGTGACCGTTTTTCAGAGATTATGGATATTGCCCAGAATATTCGGGACAATTACTTTAACCTGATGACCAAAGCCAATGAACTTATGGCTCAGAAATACACACCAATCAAAACTCAGGCTGAAGAATTGCTGAAGACAATTGGCAAGTTTCCGGAAGAACCAAATAAAAAGAACATCATCGACACGAAAGCAATCATCAGTTATTCACAGCAACGGATTTTTCCATCGGTTTCGCTCGAATTTCATATTGCCTGCAAAAACAGCAATTTTTCGCTTTCCGAGATTCGAAATTACATCGAATTGGCTTCCAATCAGGAAACTAAAGTCTTCATGATTCAAAATAATATCGTTGAGCAAATTCCCGAATTGCCAAAATACCCAACCAAAGAAGATCCGAAACAAGAGGCTCAGGAACCGACTCCAAAACCACCCCGAAAAGTGAAGTTATCCATTCACAATGGCAAAATGACGGTAAAAGAATACCGGAATATTCTGGCTGAACAGATTAAACAATTGAGCGGCATGGATAACAACGATGAAATTGACCTGACCATTAATTAAGAATAGCAATGAAACTAACCGACCACGTAAACCACATACGCTCTTTAATTTATAAGGCATATAACAACCGTTTTGCACGGTTGGGATTGGGAGAAAAGAATGAGCAGGATATTTCGTTGATTCCCGAAGAATTACATTCGTTGCGGGATCAGTTGGATGAAATGCTCGAAAACCACATTGGTGAAACCGGCAGCTATAAGTTGGCACGTGAAAAAGCATTGGACGAACTTTCCTTTACACTCTTTAACCGGATTGCTGCCATAAAGGTGATGGAAGCACGACATTTATTTCCGGAGATAATTACCAAACGTACAGAACATGGCGACCGCTCATTTGCCCATAAAGCATGGCTGGAGCTCAATCCCAATGGCCGCAATCTGGAACTGGAAGGACTGGAATTCTTTTTGGAACATGAGTTCGATAAACTGAGCGAAAAGATGCAGTTGTTTGGAAAGGATCATCCGTATGCCTTGATGCCTTTTACGATTGACCTGAACGATATTATTGACGCTTTTAATGCGGTAGAACAAGATAAGGATACAGGAGCCGATACCTGGCAAAGCGATGATATTTTGGGCTGGTTGTACGAAAGCTACAACAGCCTGAAAAAGAAAGAACACAAAGACAGCGGCAAAAAAACGGAGTTCGACAAAGTATCACTGCAATCACAGGTTTACACGCCCCGTTGGGTAGTGAAGTTTTTGGTGGACAACTCATTGGGAAAGCTCTATTTGGAAATGTTCCCCAACTCGCAGATCAAAGAGAAATATGCCATTGCCAATGCACCGCAAACCCGTGTGCGCGAAAAGAAACCGCTGCACGAAATTAAACTGATCGACCCGGCACCCGGATCCGGAAACTTCCTGCTTTATGCTTTCGACCTGTTTTACGATTTGTACACCGACCAGATTGATAACTACGGCGCCGATTACGACGAAGAGGAAATTCCTGCCCTGATCATTGAAAACAACCTGTATGGCATTGATCTCGACGACCGCGCAGTACAGTTGGCTCAAATGGGTTTGTTTATTAAGGCCTTAACCAGACAGCGAGGTTTTAAAATGAGGCACGTGAATGTTGTTTCGTCTGATTTTTATTTACCCAAATATGCAGATATAAAACTCTTCTTTGAAGAAGGTGCCAACTTTGACCAGGCTCAAAAAGAGCTGATGGAGGAAGTGTGGACCGACCTGCAACAAGCTTACCGCTTTGGTTCGTTAATAAAAGTAGGTGAACGTGTGAATGAACGATTAGAGAAACTGGAAAAGAAAAATCATAAAAATGAAACACTCAACATGTTTGAAACACAAAACATTGTTGATTTTCAAATCTTTCGAAACGAATTTTTCGCCAAACTAGAACAGGCAGTTGCTCGTTATGCCCAAAGTAAAAACAACAACTTCCTGAAAACCAAAGCAAACGATGCATTAACCTTCCTGAAGATATTAGCTAATAAATATGATGTTGCCGTAGCAAACCCGCCTTATACCGATAGTGCTGACTTTGGCCCAGAGCTTAAATCGTTTATTGACACCAATTATAAAAGTCCATGGAAGTTCAATATAAATTTGTACTCAACTTTCATTAAACGCTGCTATGATTTAACGAGTAATGACGGCAAAATGGCTTTGATCCATCCTCACACCTTCATGTTTATTAAATCATTTGAAGATGTACGCCAATTTATGATTGAAAAAACCCATATCGATATGATGGTTGATTTGGGTTTAGATCGTGTAAACTTGTTTGGCCCAGGCATACTTTTGGATGCTACTTTTTATGTCCTTTCCAAGACTAGCTCTATTGAGAAAGGTGTTTATTTTAATCTGACGACTAATCTTCAAGAAAAATTTAAAAAGGAACAATTTCTAAAAGCACTAACTGATTTTATTGTCAATGAACCTAACAATAGAGTTTATAAATTGGACCAAACCAAACTCGGAATAATCAAATCTAGTCCATTTATCTATTGGATTTCGGATGCATTTAGGGAGAAGTTTGGATATAATTCAATTGGAGAGATTGCAAATGTTGCTCAAGGTGCATCTACTGGGAAAAATGAAAGATTTGTAAGATTCTGGTGGGAAATTAAAAGAAATGAAATTTCATTGAATTATAATGAGGATAGAAAAAGATATATTTTTTATTCTAAAGGTGGAGTATCGAATAAATGGTATGGAAATATTTGGCTTGTTATAGATTGGAATAATGATGGAGATTTAATGCTAAACTATGGGAAATGTGCATTAAGGAATAAGCAGCATTATTTTAAAGAAGGAATAACTTGCTCTGGAAGATCATCATCAAAAGGAATGTCCTATAGGTACATGCCATCAAATCAAATTTTTGATGTTGGTGCAACTGGAATAATTCAAAAGGGTAATGAAAATATTTATTGTTTTTTAGGCTTTTTAAATAGTAGTCTTTATAATTATATTATTAACTGTTTAAATCCTACTGTAAATACTTCTGAAGGTGACGTAAGTAGAGTACCATATAAAAAGCCAAATCATATAATTGAAAAGAACATAGTAACTTTATCATCAACAAACATCGATATAAAGAAACACCATAATATATTTTCCCTAATCGAACCTAGCTATTCAAAATCTCCAATAACTTTTACTGGAACTCTCGATTTGCCCAAACGTATAAAGCGATATTTCGATTACGATAATCATTTACTTACACAAGTTCTAATTAACGAATCCATTATCAACGAAAACATATTTGAAGTTTATGATCTAACCCATGAAGACCGGACTATGGTGGTTACTAAAGAAGGCGAAAGCATTGGTGCCTTAGCTGTAGAGTCAGAGGCAAAATCAGCCTATTTGGCAGAAGAGGAAGCCACCAAAGAATTTACATTGGATCACATCAGAACATTTATTGAAGAACTGCCGGAGAAATCCTTTTCAGCGGAAGAGAAAGAAGCCATTATTTCGGAGTTTCCCAACCTATATAAATCCAACAACGATTTGGAGGAGTTTTGCATTCGCCACCAAGTAAATCCCATCAATGTTTGGTATTGGTTCAAACAAAGCAAGGTTTTACCCGTTCATCGTGCTCACGATATCGCCATGGAATTTTTGGCCGATTTGCTTCGCGAAATATTGCTGGAAGATGATGATGGTATAGTACCGCTGGTGCGTAATTCCGGAGAAGAAGTATTGGTCAACCGCATTGAGAAGAAGTTTTACGAAAAAGGGTTTTCAACTGCCCAATACTCGCAATTCAGCTCACTTTTGGGTCGCGAAATAGATGAGTATATCAACCACCACTTTTTCGGAAACTTCTCCGATCATCTCAACCTGTTTATGTACCTGCCCAAAACGCCGTTTATCTGGCACATTACTTCGGGCAAACATGGTGCTTTCGAGGCGTACATTATCATCTACAAATGGAGCAAAGACAAGTTATTTTCCATCAAAAGTAAGTATGTAGAAAAAAGGGAAAGTGCATTGATCCGTGAAAAGCAGGATACTGCCAATTCAAACACAGTATCGGCACAAGAAGCACAGGAGCGCATCCCCAAACAATTGGATGAGTTGCAGGAGTTCAAACAAAAAATTGACGAGCTGCTGGCCGGAGGCTACGATCCCAAGCTGGATGATGGAGTTGGCAAAAACATTGCCCCCTTACAAAAGCGCGGAATGATCACCTACGATGTACTCAACCCCGGTCAACTGGAAAAATATTTAAATGCTGATTGGTAAAAACCTTTGAAATTATGGCAAAAGATTTAACAAGCTCGGGCGTTGCCCGACAAAACATATTAAACAACACCTATGCTTTACAGGAAATCCAAAAAGCAGTTGGCATGGAGGGTGTTTTGTTTGAGAACGAATATCGGTTTACCAAAAAACAATTGGCTCAGTTTTTCGAAGTTTCGGAGCGCACCATTAACAATTGTTTGGCAAATAACGAAGCAGAACTGGCAAAAAACGGTTACGGAGTACTCTCAGGTAAGCGTCTGATAAACTTTAAGTTAGCTGTTGAGAATCAGTTTGATCCTGAAATGGATTTCATGATCAAAACTGTACGATTGGGAGTCTTCAATTTTCGTGCATTTTTGAATCTTTCAATGTTACTTACCGATAGTGAGAAAGCTAAAGAAATGCGCAGTACCATTCTCGATATTGTGATTGACACCATCAACAAACGCACAGGAGGCGGAACCAAATACATCAATCAGCGCGACGAAGATTTTGTCATTAACTTACTCAGCGGTGAGGATTACAGAAAAGAGTTTACCGATGCACTAAGAGATTACGTTGCAATGGGAAACTTCAAATACATCGTTTACACCAATAAAATTTATTCCAGTATCTTTAAAGAAAACGCCGATGAGTACCGCAAAATTTTAAAGCTTGATTCGTCCGAGAATGTTCGTCACACCATGTACAGCGAAGTACTGGATTTAATATCGAGCTACGAAACAGGTTTTGCCGATATACTTAGAGCCGAATCTCTACGGTTAAACCGGAAATTAACATCTATTGAGGTAGATACGGCATTTCACAAATTTGAACAACAAAAGCTTTGGGAGCCTTTTCGTGAAAAAGCCCGTCAAAAGATGGCAAGCCGCGATTTGTGCTTCCGTGATGCATTACATCAAAACCTTGAAGAATACATTAGTTCTGTCCCCAAAGAAGATTTCGACCGATTTTTAGGTGAAAAAAGCAAAGATTTGGAGCAACGCCTCGAAGAATACAAAGAAGCATTGAAACGCTTAAAAGAAAGGGATTAGCATGATTTATCTCACAAAAGAACAAGCAGAGATAACGCACAAAGAAACCGTTCGGTTAAGTGGTGGAGGAAGCAGCGAAGTGCTGAATATTGGTTATCTGTATAGCGTTTTGGAGCATATCCAGAATGATGATTATTATCCAACTTTTGAGGAAAAGCTGACACACCTAATCTGGTCAATAAATAAAAATCATTCTTTTGCTGACGGGAATAAACGCTTGTCAATCACCCTGGCTGCGCAATTTTTACTTTTTAATGGATACCTGTATTGTTTGGAAAGATTTCTGAGGGAGATGGAGAATATTAGTTATCACCTCGCTGCCAGTCGTATTGAAAAAGAGTTGTTGCAACGGTTTGTACATTCTTTTTTAGAAAACGAATTTGATTTCGATGAAGAATTAAAGTTGGATTATCTGATGGCTTGTGGTAACGGGCAAATAGGATTTGATGAATAAATAAATAGGAGGATGGCGTAGTCAAAAATATCGCCCAAGCAAAAACGAGGCATGATCATCTAGGAGATACTCAACCCAGGTCAACTGGAAAAATATTTAAACGCAGATTGGTAACGATAAGGCAGATAGCTGTAAACGGCTAAAAATTCATTAATAGATTTGACGGATTCTGAAATATTATAGCTTATGAAATTCGAAGAATATAACGTAATAGATAAAATTGGAGAAGGTGGATTTGGAGAAGTTTTTGCTGTAGAAAAAGACGGTAATTGTTATGCTTTAAAGACATGTACAAAGACGGAGGAAGAATATCTAAAACGCTTCAAAAGGGAGATAAGATTAATGGAATCAGTCACCCACGAAAATGTGATAAATATATTAGATTCCAATACTGCACATACACCTCCGTATTTTGTAATGCCTTTGTGCCAAGGCTCTTTGCATAACAAGAACTACAATAAGGATGTAGAATCACTAATAACAGACATACATCAAATTTGTAATGGGTTAGAGGCCTTGCATAATAATTCACAACGAATAATCCACAGAGATATTAAGCCTAACAATGTATTAGTCAATCATGGAGTATTAAAGTTATCGGATTTAGGACTAGGTAAATTTGAAGACCGGGATTCTACTCCAATAACACCATCCGCTATTATGATGGGAACAGCGGGTTATGCCCCACCAGAATTTTATCAAATTGGGGGGACTAAAAATGCGACAATATCCAGTGATATTTTCCAATTGGGTAAAACCATTTATAGTCTTTTTACTAATGAATATCCAGCTTATTTTGATAAAAATAAAGTTCCTAATGGACTTTTTTATATTGTTCGGAAATGTACAAATGAGAATCCTGATGACAGATATCAAAATATAGCTGAATTACGCAATGCATTAATCAGGCATTTGGAAATATTGAAAGGTGAAAATAATCCATATATTTTCTTTGATAACTTAATAGCTGAATTACATAAAAAGGGTGCAAGCAAAGAAGATGTGTATAATTTATTCAATGTTTTATATGAGTTTAAGGAAGATCCGGATATATTTTATTCAAAGGCAAAGGCTATTCCCGTAAAATATTTTAGTCATCTTAATGATGGTGATTTACTAACTTTTGTAGATGTCTACAATGATATTGTAATTTACTTAAAAGACATTGGCAAATTGAGTTGGCCTGATGCAGAAACAATCGCAGATCAAATGAAGAAAGTCTGTAATTCCACGAAAGATATAGAGATTAGAACAAAAGCTATGAGAATAACCTTATTCTTTGCTGCTTCATTTAATCGATACAATGCAATGGAAGTTTTTAATTCTATGCTCACTTCTGTCAAAACCGAAGAAGAAGCTATTAGTGTTGCATCTATGCTTAATGACCATTTGAATGAATATGAGAATATTGTTTTACAACAAGACCGAGTTGATGGTCTACATCCACATATACAAGGAATAAGGAATAATATTATCAAAAGTAGCAAGAAGTAAAATGGCAAACCTTACATTCAGCGAAAAGCAATTAATAGAATCTGTATTTGGAATGAGTTCCGGGCACGTCCTTGGTTTCACTAACAGGGATTTTGAAGAATTTATGAAGGATGTGGTGTCATACAGCTTATATGCGAAATATCCGGGATTGTCAAAAGCTAAAATGCTTCGTGAATTTATAAAAGATGAATCCGAAACTTATGTGGGTAAAACTATTGTTCTATTGATAAACTACATGAATGAAAATGGTTTAATGACAGATGACAAAAAAGAAAAAGCAGAAAAACTATATGAATTTGGGAAAAAGTTATTGGGAAAAAGCAATACTCAACACAACCCAAAACAACAAAATTCTGAACCTAAAAATAATCTGAAGGTCGATTATGATAGTTTAAATGCTTCTTTATTAGCTATAGAAAATATTTCCAGCCCTCAAGCTAGAGGTTATGCATTTGAAAAGTATCTTAATAGTTTATTTCATGCGTTCGGTTTAGACCCTCATGCATCATATCGAACAGATTATGACCAAATTGATGGTAGTTTTATTCTTGATGGAAATACAATTCTTATTGAAGCAAAATACAAAGCAAATGCGATCCCCAAAGATGATTTAATCTTGTTTTCCAACAAAATAGGATCTAAATCTCATTTCTCAAAAGGACTATTTATTACTTATTCTCGCGTTGACGAAAAAGCGATTGAATACTTTACAGATAGTAGTTCAAGATTAGTTGTTCTAACCGTTGAAGAACTATTCATAATGTGTCAAAATAATATTCCATTACAAAATGTGTTGCAAGATAAATATAGGTCATTGGATGAAAGAGGATTAATATTTAAACATATAATGAATTTATTGTAGCTGATCAGTACTAAAAGTACAACACAAATTTGACTGTCAATAATCAATAAAAAATGGCAATCAAGAATTTGAAACAGAGTAAAACAAGATCGAGCAAATAAAAATTTAAAAACCAAAAAATGATTGATACTTGGTTCATTCACGATATAAAAAAGATCCTCGACGAAAAACAAAAACTGGTTTTTGTTGATCCTTCGGGCGAAGCGGAATTTCTGCTAAACGTTATTCCTCCGGAAATTAAGGTTTTAAAAGCCAATAGCGAACTGGAAGAATTGGAACTTCGGTATAAAATCAGCAAAGAAAACATCGTGCAAAAGCTGACCATTTATACCAATACACCCAAAGAAAACCTGACTTTTATCCGGGAGTATTGCGAAACAGATGGCTGTTTGGAGATCCGGCAAATTGATACTTACATCAAAGCAATGGTTCATACCAATCTCGGCTTGAACCTTCATCTCACCAAAGAAGAGTTGCTAACTGCGGCAAAAATCAGCATTGGCCGCGATCGTTCTTATTGGATGGAACTGGTTCATAAAGGAGCTTCGGAAATTTTCGATCTCAATCAGATGTTGTTGCCCTTCCTGAAAGACCCAAAGGAATTTATGTCGGAAATGGATATAGAGGTAAGCAAAATGTTTTCAGAGAAAGTTGCCAAATTTATTCAAGCGGATTACATACAACAACCGGCACAAACCTTAGCCAATCAGGTCGCACAATCCATCTTTCAAGGTCTTTTGATGAATAACCTTTCGTCAGGGTTAAAGGAAATATATACCCGTTGGGAGGATTCTTCCGAAAATACAGTCTCATTTAATACTTACATCGCCAACTTTAAGTTAGAGGTTAAAGCACTTTGGAAAGTATCAGTCGATCATCCATTTGTTTCAGTTGATGAGCAGATGCTGGATGAAGTGATTGCCCATTCTGGAGATAAAGCATGGATCAGCGAGAAATTACCATGGATTACTGCACGAAGTAAGAATAAGGTGGCAAAAAGGCAAAACATCTGCTTCTGGTCCGAAATCATTCAGTTGCTTACCTTCGATAGTTCTGCAATTAATGCTTTGGATAATCTGGAATCGGTGGCTGCTTATTACGCCAATACTTTTTATAAAACCGACCGGGCAATCCGGAAACTTTATACAAGCTTTCTGAACCAGCCAAAGAAACTTCGCCCCCTTCAGGAAATCTATGAAGAACACAACCGGATTTTACTCAATCAATGGTTCAAGCATTTCAGCAAATATAAAAGCAATCAGGCAGGTCTGCTTTTGAGGCTCATTAATAAGGCAACAGAAAAAACAGCATTCATTGTTGGCGATGCCATTACTTATGAAATCGCTGTTTCTGTTTCAGAAAAGCTCAGTAAAGATTTTAACACCAGCAAAGAAATGCTCTTTACCGGGTTTCCTTCGGTTACCGAGCACAATATGAGTTTGATTTACCAGAACAATGGTGTAATTGAACCAACACATAAAAAGCGGGAAGAATTCTTACAATCGCAGATCAGTCAACCCATTCAGTTTGTTTCACTCGAAGAACTGAATGAATCTGCTGCCAATTCAACTATTTTGGTGTGTTCATATAAGGACATGGATTCGTTGGGCGAAAAGCTTCAACAAAAAGCGTTAAAATTCATTGATGGAATTGAGGACACTTTAACTCAGAAAATCAGGCAAATTCAGCAATTGGGTTATCAGTCTGTTTATCTGGTTTCTGACCATGGTTTCGTATTAACCGGTTTGTTATCAGAATCTGATAAAATTGAGGTCAGCTTCACCGGTAATATTCAAAAAGGTGAACGATTCATTTTATCGGAATCACGTCAGGAAGAAACTGAAAATCTGATTGAATTTGAACAGGCTTACAACAACTACAAATACCTGTACTTTGCTCCATCGAACCGTCCTTTTAAAACGCCGGGCTTATATGGTTTCAGTCATGGTGGTATCACACCCCAGGAACTGATTTGTCCGCTTTTTTGCTTTAAATCGAAAAACAGCACCATTGAAAAGCTTTCCATCTCCATCACCAATAAGGAGGAATTGGCCAATCAAACAACCAGTTCATTTATTGTGAATATGGAAGCAAAGAAAGCAAGTTCATTGCTCGACTCTGCCCGGAAGTGCCAGTTGTTATTATTTGCCGACAACAAGCAGATAGCTAAAAGCGACATTCTAACCATTCAAAATGAGCAAAAAATTCAAAAAGAATATGAGTTCGAGCAACATTTAAGGATTGATGTAATTTTAATCGATGCTGAAACAAAAGAACAGATTGATAAAGCGACAGTCGTTAAAAAACAGATACGTAATTTAGGTGGTCTCCTTTAAAATATAACTGACAATGATAACATTAGATAATCTTGATCAAAAGCTGCTTGACTATTTCAGAGGCTATGTAGTAAAAAAAGACCTGGTTCGTTCCGTTAAAGTGGGAGCTAATGTTCCGGTTTTCGTATTGGAATACCTGATTGCCAACTCTTGTTCCACCAATGATGAAGAAAAGATCAGGAAGGGGATTGAGAACGTGAAAAACGTTCTTTCGCAGCACTATGTAAATCCTGAAGAAAGTGCTTTGATCCACTCCAAAATCAGAGAAAACGGCAGCTATAAAATTATTGATAAAATTACGGTCCGCCTCGATTCCAAGAAAGATATCTATTGGGCTCACTTGCTGAACAGTAACATCAAAGATGCGAACATCAGCGATGCGCTGGTCAATGAGCATGATAAAATGATGCTCGGTGGTATTTGGGCCATTATTGATGTGGCGTATGACCCAACCATTAAAATGGGGTCGAACATTTACCCGTTTGTAGTGAAAGAGATCAACCCGATTCAGTTATCATCATTCGATAACAGCAAAGTGATCAACAACCGGAAGAATTTCACAAAAGAAGAATGGACCGATGTTTTACTCCGAAGTGCTGGGTATGAACCAAATTCGGAAGGATTTACTGACCGGATAAAGATGCTTTTGATTTCCAGGCTGATTCCATTGGTAGAATCAAATTTCAATTTTGTTGAAATAGGTCCCCGGTCAACAGGTAAGTCATTCGTTTTTAAAGAACTTACACCTTATGCCGTTTTAATTTCCGGAGGTCAGGGTACAGTAGCGAAACTCTTTGTAAACGGATCTACCGGAAAGGTCGGCTCAGTTGGACAGTGGGATGCAATATGTTTCGACGAAGCAACCGATAAAATATTCAAAGACCGGGATGCTATTCCGTTGATGAAAGATTACATGGAATCCGGATCATTCTCACGTGCTGGTGCAGGTGGTGAAATTACCGGCAGCGCCTCACTTATTTACAATGGGAATATCAATCAACCAGTTGAAACAGTACTGCAAACTTCCCACCTTTTCAGCCCATTATCTGACGAAGTAAATTCGGATACAGCTTTTCTCGACCGTATTCACTTTTATTTGCCCGGTTGGGAAATGTTGAAATTTTCACCGCATCATTTCACTTCCAACTTTGGATTCAGTACCGATTTCTTTTCTGAAAATCTGAAATCATACCGAAAACAAAACTACACCGATGCTATAGATCAATACTTTTCGCTTGGAGCTCACTTAAAACAACGTGACACAAAGCCAGTAAAGAAAACCGTTTCAGGCTTAATTAAGCTCATGCATCCTGATGGGATTTTCACGAAGGAAGATGTGCGCGAATACTTGGAATTGGCTCTTGAAATGCGCCGCAGGGTAAAAGAGCAACTCAAACGCATCGGTGGAATGGAATTCTGGGATACCAATTTTTCATACATCGATAAGGAAAATCAGGAAGAGAAGTTTGTTGCACTGCCTGAAGAAAAGGGTAACAATCTGATTGAAAGTACACCATTGGCTCCCGGAGTATGTTATACCTGTACCGTAGATGGCGATAGTATGGCGCTGGTCCGTATTGAAGTTGTTTCGACAATGGGAAGTGGCAAATTGAACATTACAGGCACTTCCAATATGCAGGTCAAGGAAAATATCAAGAACACCTATCAGTACATTAAAGCCAACGAAAAGTCAATCCTAAGCGAACAGCACTCTCTGAAGAATTTTGATCTGTCCATACAAATTACAAATATGCTGGGTGCAAGTATATCATCAGGTATTGGATCAGCTGTCTATCTGGCAATCCTGTCTGCTCTTTATAAAAAGAACCTAAAAGCAGGGTTGGCTGTTTTGGGAAATATTTCGGTAGGTGGTGCCATTGAACGAGCCATCAATTTTGCTGATAAAATTACTATGCTCTCAGAAAATGGTGCAAAAACCGTAATTGTTCCGATGGACAATTTACAGGAACTATCAAATGTTCCTCCAACAGTTTTGGGAAACACAGATGTCCCATTTTATGCGAATAATAAGATGTTGATGCAGAAAGCGATATTGAGTGAATAGGAAAAACTGACGAAGCTAAGTTGAATGACTTATTTCTTTAAAATTGTCAACATTGACGAAATTTGAAACAGAATACTATACCGCTGATGTAACAATTATATACATACTTCAGGTAAAAGGCACGAAAATCAACCGAAATCAGTGCTTTTTGATCTGATATTTTGACTTTAACCGAAAATGTGGACACAAAACCCTATTTTTCTAATATTTAATTGAACCCATTCCTCGTATTGGATCGAAAGGAAAAGCTTGTCGAAACCACTTCATCAACTCAGGTTAAATATCAATATTGATTGCCTGAGTTAGGCGCTTTTTCTTTCTCCCAAGGTTCCAAGAGATAAAATATCGTTAACACAAAGGTAAAGCAAGTTTATGAATGCCTACATTACTAAGAAGAATATTGGACACACCCTCATTTCAATTTTTTGTTATTTTGAAAGGCTTTCCTAATCTTACTTTTTCGGCTTTCCATACATGCTCATGTACAGATTTAAGCCATGAATCCTTTTCTACCGTAACAGGATATATTGGAATATTGTATAAATCACCAAAAGCGTTTATATCATCAGTTATATAAAGACGTGCTTCGTGTCTTTCTTTATTTTTGGTTCTGAATTCATAACGATCATATAAAATATTGTCTTCAACTAGCTCATAATCAGTTTACATCGTAAAAACATCATGCTCATCTGGGACAAGAAACCACTTTTTGTTATAATCGAATTCAGGATTTAACTCTACTTTTGCCTGGTTATTTTGAGTAGAACTACTTTTTTGATTCAAATAGTTCTTCAGCTCTTGCTGTAGTTTATTTTCTTTTTCAAATTTTGTAATCTGATTATCTGTCACCGAAAGAACTGTTTCATCAGGCAAAACTAAATGCTTTAACTTTGAAAGTTCAAATAAGGGTGAAAGATCATAAATGCTAGTATTCCCCAAGTTTAGAATTTCCAATGATTTCATCTTCTTCAGTGGGCTGATGTCCGTTACGTTGCTAAAGCTTATATCCAAGCTTTTCAGCATTAATTTTGAAAGCGGCTTTAGACTGCTAAAATGATTTTCTTCACCAATTATTAAAGTTTCAAGCTGGCAGAGATCCTCGATACAAGAAAGAAATTCCAAGTCAGATTTGCGACAACTAAGATGTTTAAGACCAACAAAATCTTTTATTCGACCAAAATGAAACATGGACATTCCATCTATATTTAAATTCTTGACTTTTTTTCTAAGTGGAATTGGATAAATATCTAAGAAGTCAGTATTAAAATATTTTGGCTCAATAATTCTAAAATCTTGTAAATTCTTCAGGTAGAATACGGGTGATAAATCAGCAATTAAATCATCCTTAACATGTAATTGTTTCAGTCTCAATAATTGTTCAAGACCTTTATCTGTAGATTCGATATAATCCAGCACATGTTCAGGTGTTTTATTTTTTAAGCTTTTTACATTGTTCATTAGGTTTCTGACAAACTCATCCTTCCACCTCGCTGAAAGATTGTTCCACCATGTACGATTTTCGTTTATATTATCCTCTAATGCAGAAATTTTATTTAGGAATAATTCTCTTTTTGCTGGTGCCAAGAAATTTTCTTTAACAAATTTATTCAGGTCTGTGGCATTATTCGTGATTAATGGAAATCGACATGCAAAACATGCGTGATATAAACTACAACTGCTAAGCTCCAATTCTTTCAAAATCAATTCCTCATAATAATCCTGATGATTGTTCAGGAAATCGTCTCGCTTGATATAATCAAAGAATTTAATTTTCTGAGTAGGTGAATTAAACACATCGTCATCGATTTCGGGGTTTACATCCATCATGGTATGTATCCGTTTCCCTAAATCCTCAATATGAGAATAAGTACCTACCTTGCTTGGAATTTCAAAGTCAAATTTTTCCCATTTCAAATATATTGTATTACTGGTTTTTCCATCCATGTATTCTCCAATTCCACAGAGATTGTTCCTCAAATGCAAAGCCATCAGGGAGAAGGTTAATCTCGGATATTTAATAGATAGATATTTAACATTTATGATTCTGTCAATGGTATTAAAGAAATATTTAAGATGATGCTCAGACTTTTCAAGTAAGATGCTAAAAGTTCCCCTTTGCCTACCACCATGAATTAGCTTAACAAAAGCTGATTTATCAACGGAATGTTTTTTTTCTTTGGGTCCATAAACTGGCAAAGGCAGCAAACATTGTAAACAAAACACTTCATTGTCATTTTTATAAGCCGTTTTTTCAAAACGTTCAAGTTCTGCTTTATTCCCAGTGATGATAATTAGATTGTAGGCTATATCGTTCATATTTATAATTTGGTTATAATCCTAAATTGAGGAATAGCATCAGATTTTAATTAATAGCCCAAGATAAAAATAATCTCTACAGGTTTGATCCATAACAAAAATTATATGTGGAACATTGAGTGAATGTTTCAGGGTTAGTTCAACGGCTCACAAAACAATATAACGGGATAATATTTTATTAACCGTTATCCCATTTAGTACCTCTCCAATCGTTTATATAACCTTTGGTTTTGCAAATTGGGCAGACCCAATATATTTCATCTGTGTCATGCGTAATAAATGCCACAACCAAGCCCTCACAGCCCTTTTCAATACATCTGACAGTTGGTTCAGCATCGTAATCACCTGTTGATGCATCATCGATTAGCAGAGCAAGAAAATTCGCAAGTTCCCTTGCATCCTTTGGTATATCTTTGGGGATGTTTCCTTGTTCATCAAGAAAATGTTGAAAATTGGTTATATACATCTATTGAATATTTGATATGGAAATTTAGTTAGAAGTACGAAAATCCGAAATATTTTAGAAAACAACTCATCTTCCTCTATATTTGTCAATACTGACAAAATTTGAAATGGAATGGTGGTGTCCCCATATTTAAAAATTGAAAAAATGAGGTCTAAGAACTACTCGTTTCCCAGCATCATTAATAATGGCAACCCGCTCGTTAAAAGATTCACTTGTCAATCTGTATTTTTTCCCAACAGTAAGATATTTTGAATTTGTCCCACCGATATATTCTATATAGTCGTTCTTCTTTAATTTGAGCAATCTTTCAGCTTTAGCATTATTCTCCTGGGTTTCATACAAGTCAATAATTTCTTTAGTTAGGCGAATTTGCTCTTCGGCTTCTTTAATTTGTTTGATTGCCTGTTCGTATTGATGTCGATTAATCATAAACCAAAAATAAAATATTGAGATTAAATTTCCAGCAAGATTTAGAATTAAAAATTGCATTGAAAAAAAACAGTCAGGCTCAATTTCAGCAACTCGTAAAATTGTCAGTTCAACATTACACATCCGTTTAAATTCGATTCAACGACAACACTAACAAGTAATCCGTTTATTTTTAAACGAAAGTCTCCAATTGAACCGATTAAGATTTTGTGGTCAAATTGACCAAGTTTATGTTGAATTTTTAGAGCATTGACAAACACTTTTTAATAATTCTTTCTTACAAAACTTCCACCAATATTTTCCCAATATAAGTTTTGAACAATTTCGAATGGCGACATAGCAAGATCATCAGGTACGAGATCATAATCACCATCATTATCTATATCATAAAGACGGATATTGTAAAAATTTGGAAAATCTCCCGATTGAAAATTGTTCCTTGGATGAACGTGAGAAAAGCCAGTAATCTTTGATTCGGTCACATCCTTAAATTTCCCATTTCCTAAATTCTCATATAACTGGATATAAAAACCTCCATAATCAGGCGTAACTGTTGTTATTACATCATAATCACCATCAGCATCGAAATCAAAAAAGGAAAATCCTAAAACAATATTCGGAACAGAAACGTCTATTATTGAAGTATTTGGTAAATCAGAAAAATTGTTTTTGAAATCAAATGTTCCTTTGGAATTACCCCAATAAATTCGGCAATTTCCTATCTCATAATCCTGTGTTGAGTAAATTTTGCCTATATCATAACCACTAATAATATCCAAGTAGCCATCATTGTTTAAATCGAATAATTCAGTTGTAGTCGTTGTATATTGCCGATATTGCTTCAATATTTCTTCTAACCCAGAAAAAGTTGAATAATTGTTCGTTAGTGTGAAGTTTCCTTTTCCATCATTTATATATAATAAGGGCTGAGGAACTCCATTTATCATACTGGTTGCCCAAACTAAAATGTCAACATCACCATCACTATCAATATCACCTGATGCGAAATCATGAATAGCCATTGGTTCCCCAATCTCTTTCACATTATATGTGCCATTGGAATTAAAATAAATGATTTTTAAAGGAGATTCTGGATTACGTGAACCATCTGCATATTGTTCATGACCATCCCAACTTGCTTGAATAATCTCATTATATCCATCATTATTAACATCATTAATTTCAAAGGTTGGAGACCATTTGGTTGTACAATCATAATTAGTGATTATGGGAATTTCGCCTAAAACATTTTTAACTATACCATATTTTCCAAAATTCTTTGCTATCTGACCTTCTGAATTGAGAACTAAAAAATAGAAATAATCAAGTATCCCATCATTTTCAATATCAATATAAGTTGAATTGTTACCCCACATTGAATAGCTCCCGATAATTGAAGTTTCTCCTTTATTGTTTGTTCCATTCACCAATATACTGTATTTATTAGCCTCATTTACATCATAAAATCCAGGGAAAAAATAACCCCTTTTAATTTGTCCTATCGTGCTATTCGGATATGTATTAATAGGAGCCCTTGAAACGAATTTCGTAGAGGGCTTTTTGGGAACGTCTTTTATGCACCTCACAGAGCAACCTGTCTGTTTTGAGCGTGAGACCCTAAATATGTTAGGAGAATTAAATCCTAGTTCTTTGCCATAGGCCCATAGGTCAGAATTATCTAATTCTGATGACCACCAATAACAAAAACAACCAAGAATTGAAAAATCTCCTAAAAAAGAATTTTGTTTATCGACTAATCTTATTCCGCTGGGAAGGGCAGTAAAACCAACTTCATTTGTAGCACCTGAATTTGGAGCTGCCCAATATTTTGTGCTTGTCTCCTTCAATTTAGCTCCACCAATAGTTTCACCCCCAATAAATGCTGTCAACTTTGACCATTCATAATTAGTTGGGATGTGCCACCCGTCTGGCGTTAACTTATTTGTGCTAAATGCAAACCAGTTGTACAATGCTCCATAAGTTTTTTTATTAATTATATCGTTATTGTACCAACAATAGGCTCCAGTTGAAAGATTCATCCAATTAGTATTATCCGTTACATTTGGTATTAGTGTTCCATCATTATACTTAGTGGTTTTGAGGTTTTCAGCCATCCATAGTTGGTTCCCAATTTGAACAACAGGATAATTATTCCCATCTGCATCTGTACATTCAACAAATTCATATGAAATAGTTTTGTTTTGAGTCGGAACATCCATCACAATTGTACTGTATTTCCCCGAAGTGCCTTTAAATTTCAATCGGTCGCCTGTGTTATACTGCCATGATTGTTCCGAATTTGCACTTTTTAATATGGTAATACTTTGTTCTACTCCACTGAATCCGTTATAGGTAATTGTTGTTTTGGAGGTAGATTTCCCATTACAAATAACCTTTTTAGAAAAACTTTGATCTTCTAGCAATACTTGAACAGTATAAACCCCATTACTTAATCCTTCCACTTTAAATGATTGAAAACCATTTTGAACTCTTTGCTGTATCCGATTAATTTCTCGTCCAGTAATATCAACTAAAACAATTATTGCTAAGCCAGATTTCTGTGTTTCGAATTGAATCGTCAAGTCACCAGAAGAAGGATTGGGATAAACAATCAACGGGTAATCCATATACTCCAATAAAGGTGTGTTTGCTGTAACAGTTTCCATCAAATGAATATTCTTTGACCCGGAAAGTGTAATGCTCTTCCCTTGTGTTAAATTTTCAACGGTAACTGTTTCGACAGAAGTACTTGATCCTGTTCCTGAAAAATTAATCAGGTAATCCTGTGCATTTACTGAAAATCCTGAAAAGAAAAGGAAAATGATTAGGGTGAATGTTTTCATATGTTTGGTTCTAACCGAATCAGGTTTGGGTGCTTAAATTTACGATAGATTTATTGTGAAGCAATAGCTACTGTAATTTAAGATAATCAGATATTGATGTCAATTTGTGGACATAAGTCTTGACAAGGTATTAATAAAGCCAAACAAAATATTTACATTTTAACGGGTTGATGAAGAATAGGTGAACTTTATATGGGTGGAAAATGAAACCTCGGTCTCCTGTTTTTTATTATTCAAAGTAATATGTTCTTCAGTTTTTTTTCAGACCACCCCGAAGATTAACGGAAACCGTCTCAATATTAGTTGTTTTATCTTTCATCATAAATTATTTTCATCAAATGTGAAAATAATTTGGTCTTTTTTAATATTCATTCCTATATAGATCAATGCAAGCTGCAAAGCGAGCGTTTATAAAAAATAAAATAGAAAACATGAAAAAAATTAAAACAAATTTTAAAGAAGCGAAAGGTTTTAAACTTGTATTATTATTCCCAAAAACTCTAGTTGCTGGAACAACTGCTTTTACTTTATGTGACGAAGTTGAAGCACCACAATTGGAAAAATTATTAACCTATTTATTTGTTGAGTTTATGGTTTATGATCAGGAATTTGACGGTGAAAAATTTAAATTGTATCGTTATGAAAAATGGTGATATTAAAAAAAACTGGCATTAATATAAAATTGAAGCCGGAACACCTTGTCAAAAATATGATGGAACAAATGATGAAAGACAAAGAAAGTTCTATCATAGAAACGGATTTACATCTTTATCGGTTTTGTGTCCACGTTTTCAAAGTAATTGTTTGTGGTTTTGGTGGGTTTTAAGAGATCCTTCTCCTGGATAAAACATTGCTTCATTTCGGCAAAGATAATATCAGGGAACCCACCGGAATTGCTTAGGTTTTAATAGATACAAACTAATGCATCATCTTCAAAAAGTCTGGATCAATTTATTGTGACTGTTTATGAAATTGAAAAGGAAACTGGGATTGACTTCTTTTCGGGCTTGGATGACAAGTTGGAAAATCAATTGAAAGGGAATATCAATACAGCAATTTGGAATCAATAGATATTTCAAAAAAAAGCTCAAAAATTGATTGCTAATTTAACACAATGTAAGTTCTAGGGTTCAGTAAAAGTGTGTTATAAAAGGATTAACCGGAATGTTATTTCATTGTATTTTATTACACGAATTTGGTACTTTTTATGATTTAGAAATTGGCTATTTAATACCCAGCGCAACTTTTTTAAAATTGTCAATGTTGACAAAATTTGAAGCAGAATACTTTACCGCTGATGCAACGATTATATACATACTTCAGGTAAAAGGCACGAAAATCACCCGAAATCAGTGCTTTTTGATCTGATTTTTTGACTTTAACCGAAAATGTGGACACAAAACCCTTATTGGTGATTTTGGATCTACATTTTTCTGATATTTAAATGAACTTATTCCTCGTATTGGATCGAAAGGAAGCTGGTCGAAACTGTCGAAACCACCCCAGCAACTCAGGTTAAATATCAATATTGATTGTCTGAGTTAGGCACTTTTTCTTTGTCCCAAGGTTCCAAAAGATAAAATATCATTAACTCAAAGGTAAAGCAAGTTTATGGATGCCTACATTACTAGCTGTGACGTGACACTAGTGTCTACTAAAAATTAAAGCTAAGTTGAAAGCCGACATCATTACATATTTCAGGTACTTCGTTGACCGGTCTTTCGAACAGTTCCCTGATAGGTGTTCTGTCAATGAGAGAGCCTCGCAAGATGCGGAGTACATCGAATATACTTCAACCCTTTTGACATGAGAAAGTTCCAAACGTAAGTGTTCAGTAATGTCTTCGGCACATTCGCCACCGCAAAGAACCATCAATAGGTACGAGCGGATCAGGTCGCTGTATGAATATTCGGCTTTTATCCCTCGCCCGCCAAGGGGTTTGTCAATGGTTTCATAAACCGAGGCATTCCTGACAATATGATCAGCGAAATTAATTCCGCCAAAAGATTTGATATTTCCTGTAGAATATGTAATTTTCATTCGCTACGATGTTTTTCACCTAAATAAGTGAAAAATCATCAATCGGGCAAGCTTTGTAATGCTTGATTTTACAGGGCTTACCGATTTTTATCGAATTTATTTTGTGGAGTTAAGGAGATACTGATTCTTCTTTAATTGCAAATGAACTCGTTTATTTTTTGTTCTCAAAAATGAAAAACAAAAACCTTTATAACCATGACCATCAAACCAATTTATATTCTGTTATTTTTTGCAAATTTCATTTGTTTTAATTCCTACGGGAAAATAGGACCAACTAAACTTACGTGTGAATATCTTCAAGATCCACCTGTGGTTGATGTGTTAAAACCGCGGCTGGCATGGATAAACATTGCCAAAAATAGAGAACGCGGTCAAATGCAGTCCGCCTGGCAAATTCGGGTGGCTACTTCCGAAAAGAAGCTTAAAAACCCTGATTTATGGGATAGTCAAAAGGTTCCCGGCGACCAGTGCGATCGGGTTGAATATGCCGGAAAACAACTTACATCAAGAATGGATTGCTGGTGGCAGGTTCGTGTTTGGAATAAAGAGGGGAACGTTTCCGAGTGGAGCAAACCGGCATACTGGCGGATGGGTTTGTTGAGTCCATCGGATTGGAAAGCCAAATGGATAGGGGCACCCTGGCAAGGAGAGGAGGCGCTACCCAAACCGATGAATCCGGGGGTCACTCTTCCGGAACAACTGCCGCCACCGGCACCAATGTTCCGGAAAGAATTCAGGATTGAAAAGCGAGTGGCAAAAGCAGTGGCATTTGTTACAGGACTTGGATATTTTGAGTTTTACCTGAACGGACATAAAGTGGGAAAAGATGTTTTGGTACCGAATCAAACCAACTACGGGAAACGTCCGGGCTTAAGTAATGAAGGTATTCCGCTGGAGGATAATTTCAGGGAATACCGGGTGATGTACCTAGCTTACGATATAAAAAATCAATTAAAAAAAGGATCAAATGCACTGGGCAGCATTCTCGGAAATGGGTTTTTCAATCCGGCGAAATACTGGACGGCTGCCTACGGAACCCCACGTTTTTTGGCGCAGATATATATTACCTATACCGATGGAACTGAAGATGTAATTGTAAGCGATGAAAGCTGGAAAGCTTCTGAAAGTCCTATCCTGATGGACATGGTCTATTACGGCGAGCACTATGATGCCCGCAAAGAGCAGCCCGGATGGGATCAGCCTGATTTTGATGATTCGACATGGAAGTCCGTTGTGCTCAGGAAAGCTCCTGAAGGAAAATTAGTGGCTCAAACAGCCCGTCCTGACAGGGTGATGGAACGATTGGCTCCGGTTAAGATTGAGAAACTTTCCAATGGAAATTATCATGTGGATTTTGGCGTCGAAGTTTCCGGCTGGGTGCGCCTGAACAATGTAAAAGGTCCAGCCGGGCACAAAATTGAAATTAAATACCTAAGCAATACCTTTTCAGGCGACAATTCATATGTTTTCAGCGGAAAAGGTGCTGAATCTTATGCTGCACGCTTTAACTGGTTTGTTTTTAGCGGTGTCGAAATCAGTAACTGGCCGGGTGAACTTCAGGCAGGACAGATCACGGCAGAAATAGTTCACACAGCGATTGATGTGTCGGCAACTTTTGAGACATCGAATCCGCTTTTTAACAACATCAATAAAATCTGGAGGAGAAGCCAGACCGATAATATGCATGGTGGAATAGCCAGCGATTGTCCACATCGGGAGCGTTCAGCCTATACCGGCGATGGTGAGGTTGCTTGTGTTATGGTGATGCATAATTTTGATGCCCGGAATTTCTACCATAAATGGATACAGGACATTTTGGGGGCGCAGGAGTTAAAAACCGGATATGTTCCGAATGGAGCGCCCTGGCAGCCGGGATGCGGAGGTGGTGTAGCCTGGGGGGCAGCCATCTGTATCATGCCCTGGGAATTTTACTTACATTACGGAGCCAAAGATATGCTTGAAGATAATTATGAAGGCATGAAAGGATACATTCGATACATGCAAACCTGGGTCGATAAAGACGGAATTATGTTTTCGCAGAGGGTTGGGAAAAACGGAAAGGTACTCAAATGGTTTAATCTTGGTGAATGGGTAACTCCGGGAGATTTACCGCCGGATGAAATGGTCCATACTTTTTATTTCTGGCGATGTGCAGATTTAACTGCCAAAGCTGCCAAAGCCTTGAATAAGACTGATGACGCCCGGCAATATGCTGAACTGGCTGAGCGGACGAAGGAGGCCTTTCACAAAAGATTTTATGATAAAGTAAATGGAACCTACGGAAAATCGGGCGGAAATATTTTTGCACTGAAAAT
The DNA here is from genome assembly GCF_009689585.1 of Aquipluma nitroreducens. GTDB lineage: Bacteria > Bacteroidota > Bacteroidia > Bacteroidales > Prolixibacteraceae > Aquipluma > Aquipluma nitroreducens. The sequence goes on from NZ_AP018694.1 coordinate 3,075,080, forward strand.
GGGTGTTCCTGAAAATCAATACAACAAAGTGGTCAATGCTTTGAAAGCTGATATTAAAGCAAATGACGGGCATCTGGATACCGGAATCTTTGGTACCCAATTCTTTTTTGAGGTTTTATCTGAAAATGGCTTAAATGACCTGGCTTATGAAGCCATGAATAAAAAGGATGAACCTGGGTATGGTCATTGGATTGAACTCGGATCGACTACCACACGCGAACAATGGAATGACGGTGGTTCGCACAATCACCCGATGTTTGGAGGCGGATTGGTTTGGTTTTGCCGGGAACTTGCCGGGATGAATACCGATGAGGATGAACCGGGATACAGGCACATCATTTTTAAACCTCAGCCAGTAAACGATCTTTCATTTGTAAAATATTTCACTCAGACGACTTATGGCGAAGCAGGCATCTACTGGGAAAATGAAAATGAACAGTTCTCGATGGATGTGACGGTTCCTGTTGGCAGCCATGCTACGATTTATGTTCCGGTCAGAAAAGAAAAACGAATTACAGAAAATGGAAATCAAATTACTTCGACGGGTGATGTCCGTTTTTTAAGGGACGAAGGTGGCTACCAGGTTTTTGATGTGAAAAGCGGACATTATCATTTTATTTCGGAATAAAGAAATTTTATAATTAAACCAACCGATATGAAAATCCATACTGCTTCGAAAATATTTCTTCTGATAACCATCCTTTCATTTCTTGTTTTCAAATCAAATGCTGAAACCATCCACCATGGGGAGGTTTATAAAATCATTTTCAAATCAGCTAAAACGTATTCCAATCCTTATAAAGATATACCTTCAAGTTCAGGAGGTGATCTGTTAAAAGTCACCTTTGAAGGCTATAAAGGAGAGGCTTTAAATAAGGAGATTACGATAGTAGGTTTTTGGAATGGCGGATCGGAATGGTGCGTAAATTTTGCACCGCCTTATGCCGGTGAATGGAAGTATATCTCTTTTTCACCAGAAAAAAGCATGAATGGAAAGAAGGGAAACCTGGAAGTTGTTACCTGGACCAAAGATGAACAAAACGCCAATCCAACAAGGCATGGTTTTGTCAGGGTTAATAAGACAGGAGAACAAGCCGGACATTTTTTTGAATATTCCGACGGACAGCCGTTTCTCTGGATCGGCGACACCTGGTGGAACTGGACAGACAGCCGTATTCACCTGGAAACATTCAAGCAAATGGTTGACAACCGTTCAGAAAAAGGTTTTAACATCGGTCAGCTATTTGTCCCCGGAAACGGATGGGGCAGGGAAAGTTCCTTGTTGGATGAAACTTATACCAAACTGGATACGGAACATGCAAAAAAGGTTGAGGAAATGATAAGGTATGCCAATTTGAAAGGAATCACGGTTTGGATTCATGGCTGGTGGAGCCGACCTGATCTGAACAAAACGGTTGGAGCGGAAAAAATGCAGCGCTGGTGGCGCTACCTGGTTCACAGGTTTGGAGCATACAATGTGATCTGGGTTCTTGCCGGTGAATATAACATGAACAATTATGGTGGAATGGGACTTAATTTCTGGAAAGATTTGGGCAAACTGATCAAAAAGGAAGATCCGTATGAGCGTATTGTCAGTGTTCACAATACTCCGCCATTCTGGAGTGGTGGTGCTGCAGCTCCCCAATGGGCCACCGGAAAGGTTTTACATCAGGAGGCGTGGCTCGATTACAATCAAAGTCAGGTTGGGCATGGAAAATATGCTAATGAGATGATTCCGCAGGTGGTTTCAGAAGAATATCATCTGAACCCATCGAAGCCAATTGTTGTAACAGAATGCTGGTACGAATTTACTGAAGGCAATCCGACGGCGATGGATATCCGGTTTGCTGCCTGGTCGGCTATACTTTCGGGTGCCGCCGGTCACACTTACGGAGGAGGGCATGTCTGGCTGGCAAGTGTCCCTGAAGCTCCGGGAGGAGCAGGTGCTTGGCCTTATGAAAAAGGATTTGCCCGCACAACCTATGATTATGAAGGAGCTGAATCCATGAAACATCTGGCCGAATTTTTTAAAAAAGTAAAATGGTGGAACATGGCTCCTCACCCTGAACTGGTGCAGGAATATCCGCAGCCATTTTGTCTGGCAAAACCAGGAGAGGAGTATGTGCTGTATTTGAGGTATGCCGGAACAGTAAAAGTCAGAATGGATGGTTCTGCAGCCTCAGGATATTATAAATATTATTGGTTCAATCCTGCATCGGGGCAGATTTATGATTCAAAAACTATTCAGGGTAATAGCGTTTTACAATTTGAGTGCCCCGAATCATATCCTGCAGTCCCTGAATACAAAGATTGGGTGCTATATATAGGCAGGAAATAATTGACGATGAAAGCGGGAAAATTTATTTGAAGAAAGAATGATCGACCAACTATAAACCAGCAAATCATGGATATTAAAAATCTTTTCATTTTTCTTTTTTGATTTTGGCCAGAATTTCGAAATTGTCAATTTAAAAACTGATCATCAATCTACTCCGTTAGGTTTCGACGATCCTGTTCCGGAGTTTAGCTGGGTTTTAAAATCGGACGAACGGGGAATGGAACAAACAGCTTATGAAATTCGGGTCACCGACAATCCGGAAAAATTGGATGCTGGAAAATACTTGCAATCAGGGAAAATCTCCGGTAACCAAACTTTTGGAATTCAGTATTCAGGAAAACCTTTGAAGTCGTTTACCCGGTATTTTTGGAAAGTTCGTGTTTGGGACCAAAACGATAAAGTTTCGGAATGGAGCGCTTCTTCCTAGTTCGAAACCAGCATGATAAAAACATCGGACTGGAAGGCTAAATGGATTTCAGATCCTTGGTCATTGCCTGATCAGGATTAAGACTTTTATAAGGAAACGCCCAATCCGATACTCCGAAAAGAAATTAAGCTAAAGAAAGAATTGAAATCTGCACGACTTTATATAGCCGGACTAAGAGCCTGTCGGACTTAGCTTTTTAACGTCCTTAGCTTTTCATATCTGAAATGCACTTGTTCGATATCAGTTAAATATTCAATTCTCAGTGGCCTAACTGCCAATTATATTAACTATTTTCGCTTTCTGGATTAAAGTCCGACAGACTCCTAGGTCTCGGCAGAAATTTAGATCAGACATAGAGAGCTGAAATGTCAGATAAAATCTCAACTAAATTACTTTGGCGTAAAAATCGGGATAGAACTGGATTCCCTCTATTGGAGTAAAAAATTTATGAATTGATTACTTGAAGACCATTTTAAATAAGACACCGGAACACTCATTTTACATTCAATTATGGAAGAGCTGGAATATATTGAAACCAGAAGAAAAAAATAGAAAAGGCAATTTAAAATTTATCCATAACAAAACATAAGCAAACAGTTGATGTACTGCAATTGTAGATATAAAATGCTTCAAAACGAATGACCAGTTTTACATCGTTTTTGTGGGTTCATTGACTAATCTTTTTGAAAAGAATTTGCAATAAATCAATTTGATTAGTTATTTTATCAGTTTAAAAGTTTAAAATAGTATGGGTGTTTTTTTGAAAGAAAAGCGTTGGCTGGTATATGCTATTCTAGCTGCTGCTAGTTGGGGAATTTGGGGAATTTTAACAAAGTTTATTTCCGGTGACATCAATCCTTTTGCAACCCATTTTATGTTTACTGTGGGTGCGTTGTTTACTTTACCTTTGGTACTTCGGAACTGCAAAATAAAGGAAGCGAATGTCAAAGGCATTTCCCTCGGAATTGGTGCGAGCATTCTTGCAGTAATAGGAAATGTGTCTATTTACCAGTCTTTTAATATGGGAGGACAGGCTGCTGTGATAATTCCTTTAACTAATCTTTACCCATTAATTACCATTGTAATAGCACTTCTGATTTTTAAGGAAAAGTTAAACTGGATAAATGGATTGGGTATTTTTATTGTTATTCCTGCTATACTATTGTTATCTGGCCAATCCAGCTTTTTTGATGGTTCTGATGTATTCTATAAAAATATTGAATTTCAGGTCTGGCTGATATTTGCAATTCTTACACTTTTTTTATTTGGAATCTTCAGCGCTTTGCAAAAAGTAATTTCCAATTATCTTTCTACCGGGTGGGCTTATTTAAGTTTTGTTGTTTCTTCTGTTTTGGTTTCGGTTTGTTTTTTCGCTTTTGGCCTGATCGATTTTAATTTTTCAGAAAAAACATTTTGGCTTGGATCATCAGCTGGGTTCCTTGATGGACTGGGAGTCTTATCCATTTACTGGGCCTATCAGGTCAAAGGCAAAGCCTCTAAGGTCAGTTCAATTGCTGCAGCCTTGCAGCAAGTATTTACCGTCATTTTGGCTATTGTTTTCCTAGACGAGATGCTTAGTTTAGATGCATCTATTGGTATTTTTCTTGCAATTCTGGGAGCCTATCTACTTTCGTTTGAGACGACAAAGACGAGTTAAATTCAGGATAGTTTTATTTTTCAAAATTATCTTCATATTTCAGGTCACCATTCGAATTGAACAATCTGACATAATCAAATGCACCGGAACCTTTTGTTACAAAACGGATTCCTTTAATCGATCCGAGCGGTTTTTTATACAAGCATGAAAAAATAGTATCCTGCCCATTAATAAACCTAGCCTTGTTTTCATTCAATTGAATCTTAATAATATTCCATGAAGCCATATCTGAACTTAAATTTGTTAGGTCATTGTATTTACCATTCAGGAGCACATCTCCAACCGTAACTTCCGACCATCTATGACATCCCCTTTGAACAAACATGACAGAAACCAGACCATTCTCTCCGATAATTCTGAATTCAACATCGTAGCAACTAATGCCCCCATTTTCCGGAGAATTCTTATATTTTACTTCCATTTCACTGTTATCGGCTGAAAGTCCGAAGTCTTTATATAGCATATTTTCAAGGTAATACACTGTATTTGATTTAAATCCCTGCTTGGTAAGGTCGGCAGGCGAGAGATACAAGAGGCTGTCATTATTTTGATCCATTACTTTATTTTCCAGTGGAAGTACAAATTTTCGCTGTGCAAAATTATCATTGTTAAAATAGTAACTGGTCCATCCATCTGATAGTACATGCACCTTAATAGATGAATATATTTTGCCATCTATCCACAAACGAATAGTGTAAAATCCAGGCGTTTCAAAACAATGATTAATCAAATGTCTGCTTTTATCTAGTTTTTCTATCAAAGTAGAATCTTCAGCCTCATGTTCGTCAAAATCAATGTAAATTTCCTGATTTTTAATTTTCGAAATGTCATAATTTATGGAAACGGTATAAGGTACAGTGCCTGATAAGTTATCGGCATAAAATACTGTAGACTCGTCAATGGAATGAAAATGTACAGTTAAAATAATAATAATAAATAATACTGCTACTCCTCCCAAAATGAGTATTCTTTTGTATGAACTGTTTATATTCCATTTATCTGAATGCCTGAAGTAGAATCCTGTTTTATTATTTTTTGTTTGCACAAATGACAGCCAATCTTTATATCCTAAAAACATTGCCAACGCATCTTTGGTGGCCGACTGCGGAGTATATATGTTTTTATATTTAACTTTCCCAAATAGCCTTTTAAGAGTTTGTGCACTGATGGAGATGTTTGTGTCTTCAAGTATCAGTTGGCTTAAATTCCTATATTCATTATCAGTCCACAATGAGATGCTTTCCCAATTGAGCTTTTTCTCAATTTCCTTAATAATTTCTTTTATAAAATAAACATCATTCATACTACTGGGCTATATGATGAGAGATTCTTCATTCAGTTAATAACTAAAACCCTATTGTTCAGTTGCTTAAACGAATGTATAGGTTTTGTACAAACTTTGAATACAATTGATTTGTAAATTGAAAACAAAACTGGTGTAAATTGTCAAGAAAAACAAACGGAAATTGAATTTCAAAATTCTATTTTTTAGGATTGAAACTGCGAAACTTGAATTGTTGAGTAACGAATAATTTACTAGGAAACAATGCGATATATAAATATTATTTTCATTTTGATGTGGGCCGGATTATTTCAGACTAACCAGAGTTTAGGCCAAAATGGTGTGAAGGACACAATTATTTTTTGTACACATAAAGTTGTTCTTGATAATCAGAATAAATTAATTCCATGGTTCACCCCGGTGGAAAATGCCTATGATCATTTTCTTCGCTTGAGATGGGATTTTATCAAGAACAAAGTACCAAATTCACCTGGTCCTCATCCAAGGTCGAAATATCCGCAATATTATTTTTATTGCGGTTTCAAAAATAATAATGTATTAGAGTATGATACATGGATGAACGATGTAGCTGAAAAAATGCCCAATTGGTTTGAAAATGCGCGTCTATATTATGCTTATACTGGTGATCCCAGTGTAATGACAATTGTAAAAAATATGATGGAATATTATATCACTCACGGTACAAGTCCTGCTAATTTTGTCTGGCCAAATTTCCCATACACTACCACAAATGCGGGAGACACGATCTTTCAAGGCTTTACAACTGCATCCCGGTTTAAGTTGCATGAAATACAAGTTGACCATGCAGGAGAGATGGGATTGGCTTATTACAGAATGTACCTTTATAGCGGTGAAAAGAAATACCTGAATGCCGCACTTCATGTAGCAAATGTTCTTGCCGCAAATGCAAGAATTGGTACTGCTGATAAATCGGTTTGGCCTTATCGTGTAATAATGGATTCAGGAAAGATTACTGCAGAATACGGTGCCAATTGGACTGGTTGTTATATGTTGATGGATAATTTGGTTAGAGACAATTTGGGTAATGTGGCTTTTTATAAGGAAGCTCTTATCAAAGCAAGAAATTTCATCTTGCAATTTCCTATGAAAACCGGTTATTGGACAGATGGTCATACTGATACCGATGTTAACAGCAATACCTATAAAAGTAATTTGAGTGCCAGCAATACTACACTGTGCATGTTTGATTACGCTGAATTGAATCCAAACTGGAAGGAAGATATTCCAAAATTAATCAAATGGACTGAAGACTATTTTGTTTCCAGGTCAGCTCAAGGTGAACCTTCTACGATGTGGGGAGCCAATATTGTAGGGGAACAAGACTCCTTTATGTATAAAATGGATTATCAAACGGCACGGTATGCTGCAGTTTGTGCCCGATGGTACGCGGTTTCAGGAGATGAATCCTACAAAGAAAAAGCATATCGCTCTCTTAATTGGGTGACCTATTGCAACGATTCCACCGGCAAGGCTTTCGAAAGCCCTGTCAGCAAAGGAATTTCAACCTGGTGGTCTGATTGTTACGGTGAATGTCCCCGAATGTTTTACCAGGCTTTTGCCGGTGTTCCGGAATTTGCGCCACCGCACGAAAACCACATTCTTTATTCTGAAGGGATACTTAAAAATATTAGTTATGATAAGGGTATGGTGTCGTATGTTGCAACCTCAGCCAATGGTATAGAATACCTGAGGCTGGCATTTAAGCCAAAAATGGTAAAATTAAATGGAAAAGAAATTTGGAATGACAATTCGTTGGACTCAGATACATATAAGGTTAAGAACCTGGACGGTGGTGGCTATTCTGTTATTATAAAGAGACTTAAAAAAGGAGAAGTTATCATTGTTGAATGAGATTCTCTTGTACCAATATTATAATACACTCTACACCAGAAGATAAATATGGAAGGAAATTTTGGTAATGAGTAGATTGAATTTTCAATATGAGATATTTTAAAGTAGAAACACAATTAAAAGTAAAACGATGTTAAATTTAAGATCAGACATAAAAAAGATTGGTTTATTTATCACTGGTATTTTTATTACTACCTGTCTGTTTGCACAAACAACTTCAAACAGGAATTCGGCAACGCCCGACACCATTGCCTACCACAAAGTTGTTTTGGACTATCAGTCGAAACTTATCTCCTGGATAACGCCACAATCCAAAGCTTACGACCAGTTCCTGCATCAACGTTGGAATTTTATTAAAACAAAAGTGCCAAATTCTCCGGGTCCTGCACCCAGATCAAATTATCCGCAATATTATTTCTATGCCTCTTTTGTGATAAAAGATGGGAAAATGGAAATTAAGGATTGGATGAATGATGTTGCGGAAAAACTTCCCAACTGGTTTGAAAGTGCCAGACTTTATTATGCTTATACCGGTGATTTAAGTGTAATGAAAATAGTGAAGGATCTTATGGATTACTCCCTGGAACATGGCACAAGCCCAGCAACATTTGCATGGCCAAATTTTCCATATACAACAACCAATCCTGGGGACACGGAATTTTTGGGATTCACTAGGCAGGGGCATTTGGCTCTTCACGAGGTCCAGGTTGACCATGCAGGAGATATGGGATTGGCTTATTACAGAATGTACCTTTATAGCGGTGAAAAGAAATACCTGAATGCCGCACTTCATGTAGCAAATGTTCTTGCCGCAAATGCAAGAATTGGTACTGCTGATAAATCGGTTTGGCCTTATCGTGTAATAATGGATTCAGGAAAGATTACTGCAGAATACGGTGCCAATTGGGCTGGTTGTTATATGTTGATGGATAATCTGGTTAGAGACAATTTGGGTAATGTGGCTTTTTATAAGGAAGCTCTTATCAAAGCAAGAAATTTCATCTTGCAATTTCCTATGGAAACCGGTTATTGGACAGATGGTCATACTGATACCGATGTTAACAGCAATACCTATAAAAGTAATATGAGTGCCAGCAATACTACACTGTGTATGTTTGATTACGCTGAATTGGATCCAAACTGGAAGGTAGATATTCCAAAATTAATCAAATGGACCGAAGATAATTTTGTGTTTCGCTGCGCACCCGGAGAGCCAGCAACGCAATGGGGAGCTAATATTGTAGGCGAACAGGATGGGTATTTGCCTAAAATGGATTATCAGACTGCCCGTTATGGGGCAGAATGTGCCCGTTGGTATGCCGTTTCAGGGGATAAAACGTATAAAGAAAAAGCTTATCGTTCGTTAAATTGGGTAACTTATTGCAATACTGAGGAGGGGCTGGCAAATGAAAGTCCGGTTAGTTCAATTGATACCTGGTGGTCTGATTGCTATGGTGAATGTCCAAGGATGTTTTATCAAGCTTTTGCCGCAATACCTGAATGGGCGCCGCAGGGAGAAAACCATATTCTTTATTCAGAAGGGATATTGAAGAATGTAGCCTATCAATCAAAAGAAGTTCAATATACTCCTACTAACAATATTGGAACCGAATTTTTACGACTTGATTTTAAGCCAGCTAAAATAACTATAGAAGGTACTGCGATTTCTGAAAACAGAGATGTTCATAACGACACCTATAAACTTAAGGATCTTGGGAATGGGGATTATTCCTTAATTGTCAATCATAAGCATTCTGGTAGAATTGTAATTTCAGAAAATAAGAAAGAACCATTGAATAAATAATCAATTAATAAAAAGGAGTAATAAAAAACAACCTGGATGAGGTATTGGCAGAGATTGCCGAAACCACCCCGTTCATTTACAAATATGAAAATGATAAAATAGTTATAAACCCTAAATCATTAGCCTATGGAAAGATTTAAAAGATTACAAAAGCAAAAAGCTTGCAGATGTTTGCTCCAACAACAAGCTTGCAGATGTTTGCTCCAACAACAAGCTTAAAAGTTAAACAAACAACACCTAACAGTGACATTTACTAATTCAAACATTTTAAATTTATGAAAAAAAGTAACAATGGTGCCTTTTTATTCCATCGATGGGAATTTTATGCACATGTTTTTAAAATTATGAAAATAACAATATTCCTTTTCCTGATCGCAATCGGCAGCGTTATAGCTAATTCTTCGTATTCGCAGAATACGATGTCCAATCTACAGCCTGAAAGAAGGGTAATTACGGGTAAGGTTACCGATTCTTCCGGAGCCCTGATACCCGGTGTAACCGTACTGGTAAAAGGTACAACTATTGGGACAATTACTGATGAGAATGGTAATTATTCGATTTCTAACATTACTGAAAATGCATCATTGAAATTTTCGTTTGTGGGAATGAAGACACAGGAAATAGCTATTGGATCCAGAACAACTATTAATGTGGTATTAGCTGAAGAAACAGTTGGAATTGATGAGGTTGTGGCTGTTGGTTATGGTGTACAAAAGAAAGTGAACCTTACTGGGGCTTTATCTACTGTTACATCTAAGGAACTGGAAGGCAAGTCAATTACTAACATATCCTCTGCTTTGCAAGGAACAATGGTGGGTGTAACGGCTATAGTGAACAATGGACAACCGGGCAGAGACCAAGCGACCATACGCGTTCGTGGTATTGGCACGTTAGGAAATAGTGATGCTATGATTATAGTGGATGGAATTGTAGGATTTATGAATGATATAAACCCCGCTGATATTGAATCGATAACAGTATTGAAAGATGCAGCTTCGGCTGCTATTTACGGTTCGCGGGCTGCAAATGGTGTAATATTGATCACTACAAAAAAAGGTAAAAAAGGGGAGATTACGGCTCATTACAATCTGGATTTTGGACAGCAAAAAATGACCGCTGTTCCTGATGTTCTTAATTCATGGGAGTCGTCAACACTTTACAATGAAGCACTCGTAAACGAAGGTAAATTACCCAAATACAGTGCTGCAGAAATTCAAAAATTTAAAGATGGTTCAGATCCTGAAAATTATCCTAATACAGACTGGTACAAATTATTTTGGACGGGTAATGGAATTCAGCAAAACCATTCTTTTGATATAAGCGGGGGAAACGAAAAGACCCAAAGTTATCTATCTGTGGGTTATCTTAATCAAAATGGGCTCGTTAAACAGTCAAGTAATGACCGCTATACAACACACTTTAAGATTGATACTCAATTGAGACCCCATATAAAACTAAGCAGCAAAATTGCTTATTCGCAGCAACTATTCCATGAACCTGTTAGTAATATTCATAGTCTGGATTTCGGGTTTTTACTCTTGTCACTTAACCAGACAGCCCGAGTCGTACCAAATAAAATAAATGGCTATAATGGGTACAGTGACGAAGGTAACCCTGTTGCTGTGCTTAATGGTGGTTCTAACAATTTTAACAAAACAAACCAGCTATCAGCTATTTTTCAAGCTGACGTAGAAATATTAAAAGATTTGCATTTTATACCAATGCTTGGCTACACTTCTACTATTTTACAATCAAAAACCAGAATTAATGACCTTCAATACTATGATGTTTATACTGGTGTACCAAGCATATGGCAAGGACCTAACAAAGTAGCCAGCAGCAGTAGTTTTTCCAACAATTTGACATTGCAGGCATTGCTGCAATACAATAAAACATTTGGCGAGCATGATTTGAATTTTCTGGGTGGATATTCACAGGAACATAACAAATATGATTACTTGTTTGGCAGCAGATACGGATATCTGAATAATGCTTTGTCCGAGTTGGATGCTGGGCCAGTTACAGGCCAGCAGAATAGCGGAAATTCATCTGAATATGCTTTGCAATCGATCTTCGGAAGGATCAATTACTCCTTTAGAAAAAAATATTTATTGGAAGGAAATGTCAGGGATGACGGATCATCGCGTTTTGCCCCGTCAAACCGTTGGGCCATATTCCCTTCAGCATCTGTGGGTTGGCGTATTTCAGAAGAACCATTTTTTGAACCGGTGAAAAAAATAGTTACAGATTTGAAATTTAGGGGGTCTTGGGGTATGCTCGGGAACCAGAATATTGGGACCTATCCTTATCAGGCAACGATTGCTTCAGGCCAGAATTATACATTTGGAGGCCAGACAGTAGATGGTATCTCTCCCATAAATGGAGTCAATGCAAATATTAAATGGGAAAGCACTGAAACAACGGATATTGGTTTTGATGCCGTCTTATTGAAAGGAAAGGCAAGCTTTACAGCCGATTATTTTATACGCAATACCTCTGATATTCTATTGCCATTACCTGTAATGAGCGCTTTTGGTTTAAACGTCCCGGTAATCAATGCAGGTAGTGTGCAGAATAAAGGGCTTGAATTGTTGGCGGGATATCATTTGAGAAAACGCGATTTTACCTTTGATGTGAATGCAAATGTCTCTATTATAAAGAATGAGATAACAAGTTTAGCAGGTACTGGTCCGTTTCCGAATGGCTCTACCATTCAGTCCGTAGGTTTACCTATTAATTCATTATATGGTTTGGTGGCCGATGGACTTTTCCAAAATCAGGCAGAAATTGATAGCCATGCAGATCAGTCATCAATGGGAGGGCCGGTTGCTCCTGGTGATATCAAATATAAAGATTTGAATAATGATAAAGTTATTGATAGTAAGGACAGACAATTTCTGGGTTCTTATTTCCCTAAAACTACCTATGGCATCAATATTAGTGCCAGTTATAAAGGATTTGATGCTGTTTTGTTCCTGCAGGGCGTAGGAGGGGTAAAATCATTTGTGTCCGGTCGAATATTGGGTTCGCTTTATGACAAGAATGGGGCTCCAACCAGTATTTGGTGGGACCGCTGGACTCCTACAAATCCTAACGCATCTTTTCCGCGTGTTTGGAATTCATATTCTCAAAATGATCCAAGTGCTGTTCCTTCTTCCTTCTGGGTACGTGATGCGAGTTATATAAGACTTAAAAATGTGCAGATTGGTTATACGTTGCCTGTCAAATTGTTGGCCAGAACAGGTGTCAAAAATGCAAGAATATTTTGGACAGGTAAGGATATTCTCACAATTACGAAGTTTTATAAATGGGTAGATCCTGAAGCTCCTATTGGTGGAAACAGTGCTACTTATCCGATGGTAATGGTTAATTCCTTGGGTATAAATTTAACATTCTAATTATTGCACCTTAATTAAATATAACTATGAAAAATACATTAATCATAATATTTGGGCTACTGACGGTCATGGCCTGCTCGTGCAAAGACTATTTAGATCTTCAACCACTTACCCAGTACAGTGAGACAACCTTGTGGACAGGGGTAAACGATGCCACCGCCGCGTGTAATTCTTGTTATTCTCAATTTGAAGATGGCCAATGGGTTGTATATATGGCTGTGGCAAGCGATGATGCACATGATGCTTATCCCTGGGAGGGATGGCAGGAGTTTGGCAACATGCAACTACTTACTCCTAATAGCTGGAGGACTAAATTTGATTTTAGAACTATTACCCGATGTAACTGGTTCTTAGAAAATATTGATAAAGCTCCCATTGATGAAGCACTTTCTGCAAGGATGAAAGGTGAAGTTAGGTTTATCAGGGCTTATCAATATTTTGAAAGGTGTCAGTTATACGGTGATTTTCCGTTGGTAACTAAAATGCTTACTACAGAAGAAGCTAATGCTGTTACAATGACCCCAAAGGCTGAAATAGTAAAATTTATACTAACTGAATTAGAAGCGATTATTACTGACCTGCCAACATCCTATGAGGGAAGCGATAAAGGTCGTATTACACAGGGAGCTGCCTGGGCCCTAAAAGCAAGAGTTGAGCTTTTTAATGGAAAATATGCCGAAAGTGCTGTTTCTAGTAATAAAGTAATGAAACTGGGTGTTTATTCACTATTCCCAAATTATCAGGATCTTTTCCGTATTGCAAATGAATATAATTCGGAAATAGTGCTGGATCTCGGATATTTGGAAAGTGACCCAAACCGGACCATAGGATTGATGGTTCTGGCTCCGGAATCGACACCGGGAGGAGGATGGAGTTCCGTGAATATTACCCAATCCCTTGTCGATGCTTATGAAATGACCAATGGTAAAACGATTGATGATCCAAGCTCCGGTTATGATATTGATCATCCTTTTTTGAACCGTGATCCCCGTTTGCTTCAGACAATCATAGTGCCTGGTTCTGAGTATGCCGGAATAATTTTTAATCCGATGGATCCGAACTCTCTGGACTACTGGCCTACTTACAATTATACCGGATATGTTGGTCGAAAATATATACATTATAAATCTGAATTAGGAGATCTCTATCGTGCCGGCTTGAATATACCTCTTATACGGTATGCTGAAGTGTTGCTGACCTATGCTGAATCAAAAATAGAATTAAACCAGATAGATAAATCCGTATATGATGCCATCAGCCAGGTACGTTTACGTGCCGGATTACCTGCAGTTGACCAGACTAAATATACTACGCAGGTACAAATGCGTGAATTGGTCCGGAGGGAAAGAAGGGTGGAACTGGCTCTGGAAGGACTACGCTGGTATGATATCCAACGATGGAAAATAGGTGAACAAGTAATGAATGGTCCCATATATGGCCTTCGTTTTAGCGATATAGATGCTGCTGGGAAAGTGACCTATACTTCAACTGAACATGCTAAAATTGAAGATCGGGTATTCAATCCTGCAAAAAATTACCTTTGGCCAATACCTCAAAGTCAACTTGACATCGGCAAAAACCTTAAACAGAATCCGGGATATTAGACTTATCTATTCTCATGGAAAGGTAGTTTAGCTTTTAATGATCAATGTTTCGGATGTAAATTAATATCATTCTTACCATTAAGTTCTGTTTTCAGAGTAAGATTGTTTAATGGTAATTTGAAGATAGATTTGACAAAAGCGGTGTATGATTCAATCATACACTGCTTTATATTGCTACTGAACTAAATGAAAAGTTAAAATGAAAATCAATCTATATTTTTTTTGTAGCAACATTTATATTCATAAATACAACTTATGGTCAAAATACAACGGTCGATGGCACTAAATATTAATCCAAAATAGCATTTTCTGGTCCGATGCTGTCCACGCAATACACATCGGTCCTGAGACAAATGCAACAGTAATTGATAAAGTGAATTTTGAAAAGAATGAGGTTTTAGAGCTTAATTGTCCGGAAGGAAAGAAGGGTGGAACTGGCTAAGTACATTCATTCAACCACAATATATTTTTTAAACCGGAAGAATGTTGAGCGGAGATTAAAGCCGTGAGTGAATCAATAGAGCACCGCTTTTATTCCAAATAACTAAGTTAACATAATAATTATTTTTATGAAAAATATTCTATTTCTAACAATTACGACAATAGTTCTATTTGTGTATACAGCGTCTGCACAAAACTTAACAGTCGATGGTGCTAAAAAATACCAGACTATTCATGGACTAGGAGTAAATATAAATCCTCAGTCGTGGAACGTAAACCCTAACGCGGTCAAGACGGTGATCGACAGCCTTATCACAGGGTTGGGATGCACTAGCTTCCGGCTAATGTATGATGATTGCGACTGGGAAGCCAGGAATGACAACAACGATCCCAATTCATACAATTGGGCCTACTATGATTCCGTATATAGCGCTCCACGATTTACCTGCGTTTGGAATACGGCACAATATTTAAACAGCAGAGGGATCACCGACATTACTCTTAGCCCCGATGGTGCAGCTCCCGGTTGGATGGGTGGAACAAAACTTAAACCTGGAGTTGAGGTGGAATACGCCGAAATGATGGCGTCGATGGTGTATTATGGACAGAAGCGTCGCACTCCTGCTATCCATTTCAGCATGTTGTCACCAATCAATGAAACGACTTGCGGTGGGGGAGAGGCGCCTGTTATGACCACAAATCAGCTTGGCACCATTTTTAGCAGCATTGCAACACATCTTATTCATGACGGTATCACAAATGTCACGCTTGTTGGACCTGACGATTGTGATGGCTGGCCGGCAAGTGTCCACGCCATTATAACAAACAAGATCACCATGTCAAAACTCAAATTCCTTGGTGGTCACCAATATGGAAATAGTACTTCAACAAGCAAGGGTTTGGTAGACTCAGTTAAAAATTCTGCTTACAAAGACAGAGGAGTGATCATGACCGAAGCAAACGAAGTCTGTAACGGCTTTAAATGCGATGGAGGATCATACAACCCCGATTATGGATTCAACAATTATGCAGGCCCGGCCTATAAATATATTCTCCAGCATCTGAATGTTGGCGTTAATGGAATTCAGTTATGGGAAGGCTACGATAGCCGTTATCATCATCCTAACCGGTATTTGACCTGGAGTTTTTGGGGAATATTTGCAGTAAATGACACCCTCAAACCTGATGTTTATACTATTCGTCCGCACTATTATGTATTTAAACAATTATATAATTTTGTCAAACCAGGGTTCCAAAGGATAGATATTTCTACAAGTAGGCCAAATCTGACAGTTTCGGCATTCCGAAATCCAAAAAATGGAGAGATAATTATTACAGGCAAAAACGACAGCGACGACCCTCAAACTATTGACGGCATCTTAAAAAATCTGGCATCGATATCAACTTTAAAATATTATTATACCGACGCTTCACATAACTTTTCACGTGGAGCTGATGTGGAAGTTAACGATCAATCTTTTTCGAAGTTAATTCCTGCTTTCGGCGTTTTTACGTTGGTGGGTAAATAAATTAGGTATAAAATGAGGTTCTTTAATTCCAAATTCAGCATATGGTAAGTCATATTCAGAAAGGATTGACTTAAAAAATAGAAAAACTATCTAAACACAATAAAATTATGAAAAAAATTTCGCTATTTCTGATAATTCAATTATTATTTTTTCAACACTCTAATTCTCAAAATATTTCAGGCAATACCCCGGTACAACTGCAAATCGATGGAGCAAAAAAGTACCAGCAAATGGATGGGTTTGGTGTAAATATCAATACTGCGTGGTGGTATAACGGTGATTACGAGGACGCCAGGGTGGTGCAGCCGGCGATTGACATGCTCGTTGATTCTCTTGGCGCCACCATCTTCCGGGCTGTAATTGAAGAGATAGACTGGGAAGCAGTCAACGATGATAAAGACCCCAACAACTTCAACTGGAATTATTACAATAAAGTCTTTTCAAACACAAAATTTCAAGGAGTATGGAATACTTTGCGCTACCTTAATCGGAAAGGGATCACAGACGGATTGATTATAAGCTTGATGGGTGGCGCGCCGGCTGCAGCACCTCTTGATCCAAAGGACAAGAAAAAAAGTTGGATGGGTGGCACCGATTACACCATTGACCCTGCGATGGAAGACGAATTTGTCGAGTCGATTGCTGCGATGCTCTATTATGCACGGCACACGGCTAAAGCTCAATTCACACTGGTATCGCCAATGAATGAAACTGATGTGATATCTGGAAGCAAAAGTGCCGAGCATCCCGATGGAATTGTTGAAGGTCCGAATATGCCTGACGCTGTCCAATTTATCCGTGTAATTAAAAAACTTGCTAAAAAGCTTGATGCCATAGGTATGAGCGACATCCGTTTCGTAGCCCCAGACGCCGCAGGTGATCATTTATTTGCTTCGTGTCTGGACGAAATGGTTAAGGATTCCTATCTTATGAGCAAACTTGTATGCTGGGGAGTACATAATTACAGCAACGATGCAGATAATTATCAAAAAATAGTGAGCAGGCCCGCAAATTTAAACAAATCTTATTGGGTAACCGAAATAGCCGGAATTGATAACTTGTTTGGCCAGATAGATGATAATCCTACTGCATTCCTTTTTTGGGACGGCTTTGATTGTGTTTACCAACACGCCAGACGAAACGGCTATGGCAGTATACCACCTAATGATTGGGTCTTTTGGATAAAAGAACAGGGTAAACCGTTAATAGCATACAATCCTGAAGATAAAAATTGGGTGCCACGTAAGCAATTCTATGAATATGCCCAACTATTCAAGTTCCTTAAGCCCGGTGCTAGCAGAATTGCCACATCAATCATAAAAGACACTCCGGCAATATATGCCTTTGTGAATCCTAACATGCAATTGGTGATTGTAGGTCGAAATAGTACTAATGTTCCTATTACAGTTAATGGAAAGCTTTTGAATCTTCCAAAAGTGAATTCATTGGAAATGTTTTTTACCGATAGTCTTAAAAATTTGTGCAGAACAAGTGATATTACAATTGCTGACAATTCATTTTCAGTTACTATTCCTGCCAACTCGGTATTTACTTTAGCAGAAAAAGTAACCAGTACTACAACAAGCAAAACGAAACGATACAAACCCGAACCATTAGATTGGTATGCAGGCGATATGCATGTACACCGCGATTGTGGAGGCCCGGTTGAAGGAATACTCCCGGAAAGCAAGTTTATTGAAATGATGGCAGTGAACGATTTGGCAGTAATTTCGGTATTAGCCGACAATGGCGATGCTGAAGTAAAACCAAGTGAAGTTGACCTTCTGAAGGTAAATGGAAAAGACTATCATTTGTCAATTCCGGGTAGAACTATTCATTATGATGCAGAATGGCATTTTGACCCAGCCGGTACTACATTTGAACACAAAGCCCTTGGTGGCCATGTCGTATTGCTTGGATTAACTGAGGCTCATCAAATTTGGGACGAATCACCATACGAAATTTTGGAATATGGAAGGGCACAAGGAGGTATTGTGGGTTTTTGCCATACCGAATATTTAAACGATGCCGTTCAAAACGATTTGAACTGTTGCATCCCAATTGAATATCCTGTTGAGGCTGCCTTAGGTACCTGCGATTTTTTCTCTGAAGATGTATATGGTTCTATTTCTCAAAATAATGGTAACTATAATGCCGATGCTACTATCAATGCTTACTACAAAATGCTTAATTGCGGCATTCGCTTAGGTCTATGCGCCGGTACTGATTTTCCTTGTAATGCAAACGAACCTTTTGGAACATTATTAACCTATGTGCAGGTTGATGGCGATTTTACTTACCGTAAATGGATTGAAGGAATCAGAGACGGGAAAACGGTTGTGGCCAGAAACGGTCATGAGGAGTTTATTGATTTGAAAGTGAATAAAACATATCAACCTGGTGATGACATTCAATTTAAAAAGAAAGGGAAAGTTGCTGCTACAATAAAATGGACATCAATAAAACCACTAACAGGGAGGTTGGAATTGGTTTACAACGGAAAAGTAATTGCCTCGAAAAAAGCGACTGCAACTCCTGATTTACCTATCGATTTGGAGGCCGGTTTGGAGGTTGAAGAAAGTGGATGGTTGTGTGCCCGCCGTATGGATGAAAACGGACACCAAACCCACACAGCACCGATTTATTTAACAGTAAATAATGCCCCTGTTAGGGCAAGTGTCGACGATGCCATGTTTTTTGTAGGATGGATTGATAATCTAATCGAAAAAACCTCACCCGGCAATGATTGGAATAAATATTTTTCGCATGATTTAGATGTTGTGCAGGGCAGGTATAAGAATGCAAAAAGTATTTATTTGAAAATTGCGGAAGAAGCAAAGGCACAAAATAACTAGTAGCTAAGATTCGCTCTTGGATTTTATGGAAAAATTTAAAAATATTATAAAAACATTTATGAAAAATAACATTATAATTTCTGTGTTGATAGCAATTACCCTTTCCTGTTCTGAATCCAGAATTACTTCAACCACTTCGTCTTTCCCAATTCTTGTTTTAACTTCTGATAATGGTTCTGATGAATATACCGGAGAAATCCTTAGGGCAGAAGGATTTAATGAATTCAGGACAGATAAACTTTCGGATGCGAAGGTGACATTGGATTATTTAAGCGGGTTTTACATAGTGATTCTAACTGAAATGCCTTTAACTGAGCAGCATGTTGAAATGCTTGATACTTATGTCAAAAAAGGAGGTAATTTGTTAGCATTTCGACCCGATAAAAGAATATCCAATATATTTGGAATGACCGATATGGGTGCTTCTGTAAGTGAAGGATATATTGCAATCGATTTAAATTCTGCGCTTGGCAAAGGAATTACCAATGAATCCATACAGTTTCATGGAACAGCCGATAAATATGAACTGAGCGGCGCAAAGACAATTGCTGATTTATTCATTGACGCTCATACAAAATCAGGATCACCTGCTGTTGTTACCAACAACTATGGCAAGGGACATGCAATAGCCTTTACCTATAATTTGCCAAAGAATATAATTTTTACCCGTCAGGGCAACCCGGAATATGCAGGTATAGAGAAAGACGGAATTGTTGGACTCCGTGGAATGGATTTATTCACTGATGGCTGGATTGATACAAGTAAAAATACCCTTAATCAGGCAGATGAACATATGCACCTTTTATCCAAATGTCTTGATTATTTGAGTGTAGATTCCAGACCTTTACCTCGTTTCTGGTATTTCCCGGATACATTAAAATGCCTTGCGGTATTGGACAATGATGGGGAAGATAATACAGAAGCTGACTTTGAGCCACAATTTGAAGATGTTGATTCGATGGGTGCGAAGATGACGATCTATATTTATGCTCTTGACAAAGTTTCCAAAGCCTGGGTTGATAAATGGGTGGCTAAAGGTCATGAAATTGCAGCGCATCCCAATGATACCGAAGAAGCCGAAAATCCCACATGGAATCGTATGGACAGCATTTTAGGCGACATAAAGGGGCAAATCGCCTCAAAATATGGGTTAACAATACGTACTAACGTGAATCATTGGTTTGTATGGTGTGGAAGAAATGCAGATGGTAGTCAGAATTTTGCAGCCGAAGCAATACTTGAAGCAAAGCATGGAATCGAAATGGATGCAAACTATGCATTTTATGATATAAAATCTAATCAGCCAGAGCATTACCTTGGCTCACTGGGAACAAACCAGGGGAACTATATTGGCAGTGGACTTGTTATGAAATATGCCGATGCTGAAGGTAAAATAGTTAACGTTTACCAACGTTATACTGCCGTTTACGATCAGCAATACAACGAGAGTAAAGACCCTGAAGGTTTTTTTAACAGTTTTAAAGGATTAATGGACAGGAGCTTGAATAATGATATTTATTCCATCATCAGCATAAAGTCTCACAACAACGAGTATTATTTTTCCAAAAAACCTTTAATGAAGATGCTAGCTTATGCTAACGAAAAAGGTATTCCGGTTTGGACCGCGCTAAATCTTCTCAATTTTCTTAAAATGAAAGATGAAGCATCTTTCTCCAATCTGGTTTGGTCTGATAATCATTTGTCATTTTCCTTAAATTCATCGTTAAAACACAGCAATGGTTTAACTTTTATTGTTCCGGCAATGAGTGGCGGTTTGAATGTAAAAACGATTACCACGGATGGTGTGGAGACTCCAATCATTCTTAAATCGGTAAAAGGTAGCGAATATGCGTTTGTAACTGTGACAGGAGGTTCAAACTTTGAAATTGATGTGAAATACGGGGGATTATAAATTTAGCTAGTTTCTTCGATTTTCTCCTAATGTATTTATTTGTCACCATTTGTACAGGATTTTTATAGATTTTGAGAAGCCTATGACTACATCTGTTCCAATGAATTTTGATTCATTTGCTCAAGTAAAATAATTAATAAAAAATTGTATGTCAACATTTAATAACGATGCCGAATTGTTCTATTTTATAAAAGAAAACTTATATGTGGCTGCGGTCTGCGATATTCTGGACGAGCTAGGTTTCCGAAATCAGGCCATGCACCAGCGTCTGCGCCCACTGCTTCCCGATGCTGAAAATTGTGGATTCATTGGTCGAGCCCGTACATTTCGATGGATGGAAACAGACTATATCGAGGAAGAAAACCCTTATGGACTGGAGATTGAAGCCATGGATTCGTTGAAAACCGGTGATGTAGCCGTCCATTCAACCGATTATGGTGGCACCAATGCACCCTGGGGGAACTGATGAGTACCATCGCTAAGCGAAATGGAGTTGTCGGTTGTGTTTGTGATAGCCAGATTCGCGATTGTGTAAAAATTATGAAGATGGAATTCCCTGTTTATTATACAGGCATCAGACCATTGGATTCAAAAGGAAGAGCGATTGTAAAGGCTTATGACGTGCCGGTAAAGTGTGGTGAAGTGTTGGTAAATACCGGCGACATTGTTTTTGCCGATTTCGATGGAATTGTAGTCGTTCCTCAATCGATAGAAAGTGAAGTATTTCAAAAAGCCAAAGAAAAAGTTAACAAAGAAAATTTATCACGCAATGAATTGCTAAGTGGTAAATCGCTACGCGAAGTGTACGACAAATATCAGGCATTGTAAAAAAAAACATACCATGAGATTAGAAGATAAAGTTGCTGTAATAACAGGCTCAGGTTCCGGAATTGGAAGGTATTGTGCCTTCGAGTTTGCTAAAAACGGCGCCAAAGTGGTTGTGGCCGATCTAAATGAAAAAGGTGCAGCTGAAACCGAGAAACAAATTCAGGCAAATGGTGGAATTGCCGTTACTTTCAAAGTTGATGTTTCAAAACCGGAATCTGTTCAGAAATTGGCCAATTTCACGCTTAAAACGTTCGGTAGGATCGACGTTTTGGTGAACAATGCTGCCATCCAGATTAACAAAACGGTGGAGGATATGACTTTTGAAGAGTGGAATCTTCAAATGACAATAAACGTGGGTGGCGTGTTTTTATGCTCAAAACAATTTCTGCCACACCTTCGCAAAACAAAAGGGAACATCGTAAACATGTCGTCGGTAAACAGCTTTTTTGTTGAGCCCATGTGTGCCGGTTATTGTGCCACTAAATCAGCCATTGTTGGTTTAACCAAAGCCATGGCCATCGATCATGGTCACGAAGGTGTGCGGGTTAACTGCATACTTCCCGGATATATTGATGCGGGTTTGGCTGAAGGATACTTCCTGGCACAGCCTGACCCTGCCCAAGCCAGGATAGATGCAGGGAAGCTTCATGCTCTCTGGCGTATTGGCAAACCAGAAGAAGTAGGTCGCGCCGCTGTGTTTTTGGCCAGCGATGACGCATCGTTTGTTACCGGTTCTTCAATGGTTGTTGATGGCGGATTTGGTTCCGGACTTCCTCCTAAATAGTTAAAGAAAAACAGATATGAGTATAGCAAAATCGCAAAAAGGGTTTGATTGGTTTCTGGTCGTAATTGTAAATTTTTTATGGGCCACGCAGGTTCCTGTTATCCGGTTTATTGGCGACAGTCTTGGTCCGGTGTCAGTTGCGTTTATTCCAACGGTTTTAAGCACAATTTTGCTTATTCCGTTTTTGTGGATAGTAAATAAAAAGCAGAACAGAACTTTTCGTTGGCGTTGGAAGGATGTCAAATACTTCATTTTTCCGGGTTTTATTGGAATATTCATGATGCAGTTCGCATTTACCTTTGGGTCACAACATACATTGGCCGCAAATGCAGGTATAATTACATTAACCATTCCGGTTATAGTTGCCATTTTTTCTTCGTTTATGCTGAAAGAAAAACTGAATGTTGTTCGGATAATCAGCTTTGTACTGGCCATAGGAGGGGTACTTCTAACCTCAATGTCTGATGTTTCGGGAGCTAATTTTAAAGAAGGTGAATTTACAATGGGCAACCTTGTTTTCCTTTTTGCCTGTTTCTGCTGTGGTTACTACAATACTTACATGAAAAAACTTATTGATCGGGGATATACTGAATTTGAGATACTGGTTTATTGCTCTTTGGCAGGAAGTATTTTCAGTCTTCCGTTATTGATCTGGGTTGAACCATTCCATTTTGATACATTCCTTCAGGCAGGGAGCAAAGCAATATGGGGAATACTCGAATTAACCATTTTCGTATATGCGGTTTCGTGGTTGTTATTCTTGTATGTATTAAAAAGAATGGACGTTACTCAAGCGATTTTGGGCAATTATTTAATGCCATTTTTTATCGCTCTATTAGGTATCTTTTTATTGAATGAAAGCATTACACCATTGATGATTGTTGGTGGAGCTATTATTCTGATAAGTACACTTTTAGTAACGGTTTATGAAAATAAATTGCTGGGATTATTAAAAAGAGAAAAGGTCAAAATAATATAAATTCAAAAAGATGAAAATTACGAACGTTAAAGCCATCATGTTGAAGTTGCCGAAAATATCTTCGGCAGCCGATGGCACACAGGATGATTTATTAATTGTGGTTGAAACCGACGAAGGGATTGTTGGTTACGGAGAGGTGGATACTGCGCCTTATGTGGGTAAAGCTATCGTTGATGCGTATATGTCGCATGGCACATGCTACGGTTTGCGCGAGGTGGTTGTTGGGATGGATCCTTTCGATTACGAGCAAATTTGGAACGACATGTGGGATAAAACCTACTATTATGGTCGTTTTGGTCCTGTTATGCACGTTATGAGTGGCATCGACATGGCTATCTGGGACATTATGGGAAAAGCCACAGGTAAGCCTGTTCATAAATTACTTGGTGGAAGCTACACAACAAAAGTGCGTCCTTATGCCAGTGCATTGATGCCAGATGATCACGACGGAGTAAAGGCTTTGGTTGAAAAACATCGTGCAGAAGGTTTTACTGCGATTAAATTAGGCTGGGGACCACTGGGCTACGAAGTGAACTTTGATGTGGAGTTGGTGAAAACAGCCCGTAAAGCTGCCGGAGACGAAATGGAGATCATGATCGACATAGGAAAACGTTACCGTTTACGCGAAGCAATGTATGCAGCCAAAGCCATGGAACAGCAAAATATTTATTGGTTGGAAGAACCGCTTCCTGCTGAAGATTTGGAAGGCTACCGTCGTCTTACCGAGCAGTCGCCTGTTCGTATAGCAACCGGAGAAGAAGAAAGTGGACGAAGAGCATTTAAACGCTTAATCGAAGAAACCGGCATCGATGTGGTTCAGCCTGATATGTCGCGTTGCGGTGGTTTAACCGAAGCTAAAAAAATTGCACAAATAGCTGCCGATGCGAATATTCTGTGTATTCCTCATGCCTTTAAGTCTGGTGTTTTAGTTGCAGCGTCAATACATTTAATAGCTTCAATTCAACATGCACCATTCCTCGAGTTTTCGGTAACAGAATCGGGTATCCGCAAAGAAATTTTGGCCAATCCTTTTATACAAAAAGATGGATTTGTTGACGTTCCAACAGCTCCGGGTTTGGGTATTGAAATCAATCCTGATGTAATTAAAAAATACGGTATTACATACTAAAAGATCAATCATGGCGGTAAATCAATCAACTCGCATTGAACGATTGAAGCTTATACAGAAAGCATCATTTATTGATGCTTTCTTGTTTACTTCTTCGTCAACAATAACTTGTTTAAGTGGTCATTTTTTCAATTTCGAAATAGGCCCAAACCCTTTCCAGCTAATTCCTGCGGCATTGTTGATGGCTCAGGGACACCCGTCAAGCCTTGTTTTGGCCGATAATGAAGCGTACGAACCTTGTGGGATTGGGGCAGGTATCAGCATAAAAAAATACGCAAGCTATCAGTATAAAAATCCTCTTGATTATACCGCGAAGTTTGTGCTTAAATTACAGGAAGCACTAAAGGAGCTTGATTTATCGCAAGCACGTATCGGTATTGAACAGGACTCACTACCTTATGTGGCTTCTCAAGCTATATTAGCAGTATATCCCAATGTTGTTTTTGTTGATGTAAGTGAAGAAGTTGTCTGTTTAAAAGCCGTAAAAGACGCCGATGAAATTGACCAAATCAGAAAAGCCACAGTTTTGTGCGATATTGGTCAAGCAGCCGTTTTGAAACATGCGAAGGTTGGTATGACTGAATTGGAGCTTTTTAGTTTGATTCGTACCGAAATGGAAGCAACGGTAGGCACACGCGTTCCTATTATGCTCGATCTGGTTAGTGGAGCCAGAACGGAAGAAGGTGGAGGAGTTCCATCCAATAACATTATTAAAGAAGGCGATTTGGTATTAAGCGATCTTACGCCCTGCCTGAATGGCTACTGGGGCGATACCTGTAATACGATTATTGTTGGAAAGCCGAGTGCAGAACAGAGTAAACATTTTCAGTTAATTGAAAGCGCACTTCAGGCTGCCATCGATTTTATTAAACCCGGTGTAAAAGCCAACGAAGTAGATCAATTGTTGCGTAAAATGCTTTCATCTGTTGGTGAATACGGTCATCACAGTGGGCATGGTGTGGGTACTAAGAACCACGAAGAACCACGAATTGTACCATACAATGAAATGGTAATAAAAGAGAACATGGTAATTGCGTTAGAACCCGCTATTTATTCCAATGGATACGGTATTCGCTTAGAACATTTAATTTTAGTGACCCAAACTGGTTGCGAAACCATTTCAAAATTTAAACATTGCTTCGAACAAAAATCATAAGCATATAATTCCTCGTCTTTATGAAAAGATTACTTCTTGTTATCATGATGTTGAGCTTTGGTAATTTTACCAAAGTTGGCGCTCAAGGCAGTCTTGCTATAGGAAATAATAAATTGACCTTTCAGGAACATGTTATTTTTAAAGGCTGGAAGAATTGCGTTAAGTTGAGTAACGGAAGTGTTGAATTGATTGTTACAACCGATGTTGGTCCGAGAATTATCAGGTTTGGTTTTGTTGACGGCCCAAATATATTTTATGTTTCCCCGACCGATAAAGGTAAAACAGGTGGCACTGACTGGCATTTGTACGGAGGACACCGTTTTTGGCATTCACCGGAAGTAGCGCCGCGAACTTATTCGCCAGATAATAGTCCGGTAAACTACACTTGGGATGGCACAACGCTAAAATTAATACAGGATGTAGAACCGCTTACATCAATTGTAAAAGAGATTGAAATTACCTTAAAGGCGGATAAAGATGAAGTAAAAGTAATGCATCGCATGATAAATAAAAGTTGCTGGAATGTAGAGCTTGCGCCATGGTCGATTTCGGCCTGTGCTGCAGGTGGTCGGGCAATTGTGCCACAGGAGCCTTACATCGATCCGGCTGATTATCTTTTGCCTATTCGCCCGATTGTTCTGTGGGCATACACTAAAATGACTGATCCACGTTACACCTGGGGCGACAAATATATTCAGGCAAAACAAGATTCACTTATCAAAAGCGAAACGAAAATCGGAGTGTTGAATAAACAAAAATGGGTCGCTTTTTATCTGAATAAAACCTTATTTGTAAAGACATTCGGATACGACCCTAATGCATTATACCCTGATTACGGATGCAATAACGAGATTTATATCAATGGTGATTTTCTGGAAGTTGAATCGCTTGGTCCGCTTTCCAAAATACTTCCACAAGGTATAATTGAGCATACTGAATATTGGTCTTTGCATAAAGTCCTTCTTCAGGAAGAAGACGATTCAATCGAAAAGAATGTATTGCCTCTTGTAAAGTGGAATAAATAAACTAAAATTTTAGTTTAAAATTACACAAAGGTTGAACAATGTAGAAGATAATAAAGAGTTAATGAGGCCAATAACAACTAAAAAAGTTGCCTTTTAAAAAGATGGTTATAGGCAACTCTTATTTTGGCATTATGAAAATTAAAATCTTTCTCATTTCTATTTTTTGCATATTTGTTCTTCGGTGTTTTTACAGAAAACAACAAATAATAAATAGGACTTCATGTGGCACGTAGTGCCTAGCATGAAGTCTGGGTTGCACTACATCCCAGGCGACTACCTAATTTTTTCTATGTATTTATTAAGGGTTTTTGGTTTATCCGGATTGGCTGAGTTCGCCATTATTGGTTGGAATGAGTAGATTATTTCTTGAGTTCCCAACTACCAAGCAGGGTAAATGCTCCAACAGGCATTTGATTTTTATGATTTTACGCCCATTTACCAGATATTGGGCAATACAATTCTATTCCTGCGTTTATATAGGTTACTAATGTCTGAAAAATCAAATAGTTAACTGGACTGTTTTGTAAAGCACATTACCCGGTGAGCGAATCCTGGGCAGCAGTTCAACGAAGTCTGTATACAAGATCGAGATTCCAGATTACACTGATATTGAAATATCTCCTATCCCATATGTCAAACCTTTAAGTTCCAGAAAGCTGGCAAAATACATTGGTGTCAGTCTTAAAGTATAAATGACACGGACGAAAGAAACTACATGGAAACGCTTTTGGATAATCCCAAATTACGCGATAGGAATTTCTAATGCGTAGCATTAGGTATATTTGAAGTATGGAATTCGATATAAGCTATACCAATCAAGCGATTACGCCTTGGGGCGGAATGGCGTTTTTGCGCCAAATGTTGGACAAAATAGGGTTCAAATCGCAAGTTGAAAACTGCATTGATTTGCCGAAACCGGGATCAAACAGGGGTTATTCGCCAGTATCTATCATTGAATCATTTTTAGTGAGTATTTGGTGCGGGGCAAACCGGTTTATGCACACTGAAGTTACTCGCCATGATGAAGCATTAAAGAAAATCTTTGGTTGGAAACAATCTCCGGCGCAGGACGTTTACAAACGATATTTTGCCAAATTCACACAAGCGACCAACCAACGGGTAAGCGACCATTTTTATTCCTGGATATTCAATTCGGTACAGTTTGATAATTATACCCTTGATTGTGATTCATCGGTATTGACCCGCTACGGGGAACAGCAAGGAGCCAAACGTGGTTACAACCCGCACAAACCGGGCAGGGCATCTCACAATCCCATTATTGCCTTTGTTTCGGATGTTAAGCTGGTGGCAAACCTCTGGCTTAGAAGTGGCAATACCGGATCTGCCGAGGAGTTTATCCCTTTCTTAGAAGATACCTTTACCAAGTTGCAAGGCAAAAACATTAGTCTGTTACGCCTTGACAGTGGATTCTTCGGGAAAGATGTGTTTAATTATCTGGAAGAAAAAGAGAAGCCAATCAATTATATAGTTGCCGCACGTTTCTATGAACCAATCCAACGTATTATTGCAGGAAATCAGGTTTGGACAATACTGGATGAAGGCATCGTAATCAGCGAATTGCAATATAAAGGGCAGTTGTAGGACAAACCGCGCAGAATGGTCGTGGTCAGGCAAAAGATAGAAAAACGACCCAAAGCAGCAGGAAAAATGCTGAAGCTTTTTCAGGATGAGGATTATTACCGACAGTACCGATATTCAGCCTATATTACCAACCTGACAATGTCTGCTTCCGATGTTTGGCGGCTTTACCGTGGACGTGGCGATGCTGAAAACCGGATCAAAGAACTCAAATACGACTTTGGTTTTGATAGCTTTAACATGCAATCGTTTTTCGGAACCGAAGCGGCTTTAATTTTTGCCATGCTTGCCTATAACCTAACCTGGACGAGCCAGAACCAAACAGGAAAAACGCGTAACTTTACTGAATGGAACTATTAACAGAAACATACAAAAGAGAGATATCCTGCGTACTTTTATGTTTCGACAGGTTAATTCTCAGTGGCACAATGCCAGAAATATCATACAGTCAGGGGATGACAAAGTATATGTACGAAAAAGGGATCAAAATATTTGACTATCCCAGATTTGCCGAGCCATTTAAGGAAACCATCCGGGCAAATGCTGAACGTATAGCCAAAGAGAACGGTGCTGAAATAGAGTTCATCCGTAAAGCTGGTGTCAGAAAAGAATCAATCATTTCAGAAAAGATAGAAAAGCGGGGCAATCATCCCGGCATTGTCCATATCATCTCGGCCATGGAGGCATGCACTACATATAAACCCTGGCACAACAAAACCACGGGGAAAACATTTTTAAAACCGGATACCAGCAAATGTTTGCATTACTATTTCTATTTCATTGACGAGCAGGTTGGTCTGGGCTATGTTCGCGTGCCTACCTGGTGCCCATTTCGTTTGCAGGTTTACGTGAACGGCCACAATTTGCTGGCTTCGGAAATGGGAAAGGCTGGAATTAAATATACCATGATGGACAATGCTTTTGACAGTCTGGAAGATGTAGGTAAAGCGCAAGAACTTTCGGACAATATCAGTATTGAAAAACTTCACCGCAAGTTAGATGAGTTTGCATGGCAGTTCTGTCCGGTATATAAAGACCTTAACCTCAGATATCATTGGAGTGTGATGCAAGTTGAATATGCCACCGACATTGTGTTTAAAAAACAGGAAAGTTTACAGAGAATATACAGTGAACTTGTGGCAACGGCCATACACACGGTTAAACCTGAAAACATCGCCACTTTTTTGGGACACAAACTTGACCCCCGATATGAAGGAGAAGTTGGCAACAATTACAATGTACGCATCAAAGGCAGCCGAATAAAACATACCATGGGATCGGTGTCCATAAAAATGTACGACAAGTTCAGTAAAATA
This sequence comes from Aquipluma nitroreducens, assembly GCF_009689585.1. Classification (GTDB taxonomy): domain Bacteria; phylum Bacteroidota; class Bacteroidia; order Bacteroidales; family Prolixibacteraceae; genus Aquipluma; species Aquipluma nitroreducens. The sequence goes on from NZ_AP018694.1 coordinate 3,105,036, forward strand.
TTGCGAATAGAAACAACATCAAACGATATCAGTTTTTTCAAACACTTCCGGGAGGTAGTACACCGCGACGGGACAACGTCACACGAAATGGCTCCACTGAAAAAAAACATCTACAGCCTTTCCTTTCTGACAGACAACCTGAAAGCTTCAAATAGAAGATATTTGGAATTTATCTCGGCTTTCGACAACAAAGAAGTTGGCAGAAAAGGCTTGAGGATGTCACTTCATCAAAAAGTGAAAACAATCGGAACTACAAAGGGTTTAACTTTTTCAGTATCGAGGATTTACTGGTTTTAACAGCCATCGTTCGTGGTGAGTTTAATATCAATGGGTTTAGAAACAAAAACATGCAAAAGCTACTTGGCTTCAATGGTGGAAAAATAAGCAGGTTGATTAAACGATTGAGGGTACACGGACTAATAAAAAAGGCTGCCGATTCATACAAATATTACCTCACCAAAATCGGAAAAGAAACCATCATCATGGCCCAGAAAATCAAAGAGCTGGTGCTGGTTCCAGCATATTGCTATTGAATATTATGCCAAAAAATACATCAATTTAAAAGATAAGGTACTAATGGCCTTGTTTAGGCAGTTCCTGCTCAATTCGAAAGTTCAGCACACCCTATCAACATTGAGGTACAAGACTTTTGCAATTGGTGCCTATTTCCAGAAAATCAACAACGAATACACCCTAAAGTTGAGCCTGAACATGAAACGAAGGGAATGGTTTGCCGGGTTGTGGAACCATTCAAATCAGGTCAACCTGCCTTTTAATTTTTCTAATGCGTAATTTGGGATAAATGGATAAGGGTCGCGCGAGTCTCCAAGGTTTATCTTTAAACTTGTTTTAGATGTTTCAATTCACATATTTCCTGAGAAGCCGGTAACAAGTTTATATTATGACACAATATGGGAAAAGTATTTAACCCAAGTGATTTATTGGAGTGATCCTTCGGTGTAGTTTATTCCACCAAGTTTGTGCTTTTTGTGATTTAGAGATTGGCTATTCAAAACTGTCTAACACATCTTCCTTAAAATTGTCAACATTGACAAAATTTAAAGGAACATACTGGAGTGCCCTTTTTGTGCTCAAAAATGCTATAAAATGCTATATTTTGCGCACTCATATATTTTTAAATCACTAATAATCAATATGATATAAATATGTCTTTCTCCCTGGCAGTCAAAAGGTCATCGGTTCGATTCCGATATTCTCCACTTTGAAAATCAAGACTTTACAGCAATGTAAGGTCTTTTTTATTTTCTGGAGTGCCCATCTGGAGTGCCCTTCGAGTGCCCTTTCAGATTTTTTGAGTGTAATTCTTAATGATTTCATGTATTGTTTGTAAGCATTCGGTAAACTCCGTTATATTTTCTTAGAAAACCAGCAACCCACTTTCAGAGGTTCTCTAAAATGTTCGGAGAACTTTGAGAGGCTTAGGAGATGGAACTGTTACAAATCTGGTTTTGAAGTTTGAAGTTGTGTGGAAGTAATTCGGCCAGATCCTTGCTGTAATCGTTATCGTAATTGTGGATGTTATTCAGAAAGTATACCAGCCACTCGCGGAAGTTTACTTCGCTTGCCTTGCAACAGCCCAGCATGGAATACATGATTGCTGCATTTTCGGCTGCATCGTGGTTTCCACAGAACAACCAATTCTTCCGGCCTAGGGCAATTGGACGGATAGCATTTTCTCCGAGATTGTTGTCAATTTTCAACCGACCATCCAAATGGTATCGGGTCAACTTGTGGTAAATGTTATAGGTGTAGCGGATAGCCTTTCCGATACGCCCTTTGGGCAAAACTTTGGGGTATTCATTTAGCAGCCATTTTTCGAAGGCTACCATAATAGGATAAGCCAAGCGGGAACGAAGATCGGCGCGCTCGTCATAAGAGAGTTGCTGCTGATCGGCTTGCCTCTCCACCTGATAGAGCAGTCCTATTTGCTCCAGCGCATAAGAAGCCCTGACTTTGTCCTCTGCCAAAGCCTCTTCAAATTTACGCCGGGCATGAGCCCAGCACCCAATGGGCAGAACGCCCTTTTTGTTTTCGTAAATATCGTAAACGGCATAACCATCGGTCTGGATTACGCCTTGAAAATCCTTAAACAATTGCAGTGCGACCTTTTGTGCCCGGGAACCGTGGTCGTAATGAAAAAAGACCAGGTTGTCCATAACCGCACGGATCATCCAGATGTATCCTTTTATCGTGGTGTGCTTTTCGTTATTTATAATCGGGATCGTTGTTTCATCGCTCTGTATATAATCCGAAGCCAGCACCAGCTCCTTTAACCGGTAATAAGTAGGCCTGATCAGGTCGGCTACATCCTGAAACCAGCCGTTAATGGTTGCAGGTGCAATGGATATACCCTGTTGTTTGAACATCTGGATCTGACGATAGAAAGGAAGATGGTTCACATATTTGTCGATGATAATATCAGCCAAAACACTTGCCCCGGCATAGCTTTTTGCTATGGGAAGTACGGGCATGGGAGCTGTAATGATTTGCTTTTCCACATCCTGGCTTTTATCTTTCAACGCATATTTGTGGCGGATGATCCGGCGCACATACCATCTGGCAGATTCGCGTTCCAGAACTTCTGTAATTTCCGGAGCCAGTTCTATCCAATTCTCGAGTTCAATGTGCTGTGGATAAATGTGGGTTTCTTCTCTCGGTAGACTTTCGGGCAGCGGTTTGCGTACCGGATGGTTTTTCTCCTTTACCTCTATAACACGGATGGTCTTGTACTTTTCGATCTCCTCTTTGGCACTGGTTGCAAGTTCCTTTTCTTCCGGAAGCAGGTCAAGTCCCTCAAAATCGAGCTTTCGTTGCAGGGGATCCTCATTGATATACCGTTCACTGGATTTGCCCCAGATCCTTCGCTGGAGCATCTCTATCTGTTGTTTCAGCTTGTTAATTGTTTCATCCAGTTGGCTGATTGCCCGATCTTTTTCGGTAATCAGCTGGTCTTTTCCGACAATTTGTTTTTGGTAAGTGGATCTTTCTGAATCGAAGTTTTCAAAGTTGGAAAGTTGACTTTTAAGCCTGGAAGTTTCCCTAAAAAGCCGGTCACGTTCTTCCAGAATTTGCTGTAAAAAACCCTCTTCTTCAACTGTCATTTTTACTTGCTTTTGATGGCTTGAAGATACTAAATATCAACCGTATAGACAAGTTAAAAACCAAGTAAAATCTACTGTTTCGAAGGTTTTTCCCATCTTTTTTTATTCATTTTTCCATCCGGTGAGGTACCCTGTACCATCAGCATCAACTCCTGCCAGCTGGCTTGAAACGTATTGGTACTTTCATCAAAAACCGGTAGTTTAAAACTGCCCGATTCCAGTTTCATGTGATAGATCACCAAACCACCGCATTCCAAGTGCAGGATTTTCATGCTGGTACACGGGCGGTTGATAAAGATATAAACATCCCCGTCCTGCACGTTGCGCCCCATCTGGTTGGTCACCATTCCGCTCAGGGTGTAAAAACTCCGGCGCATATCCGTTGGGTACGAATACAGGTAATACCGCATTGACGAAGTGAGGCTGAACATCCTACCGGCGCGTTAAAACCAACAGCGACCGTAATATCTGTGGGTCGGGCAAACCGTTCAGCTTTAAACACACCCCATTCGGATAGCTAATCTCACAGGAGATGGTTTGGGGTCTGGCTCCCGATGTTGAAAAGGTTGTCGATTGTACCTGCACCGGGGCTGGAACCCGCGACGACTGGGCTTGCCCACCATTCTCAAAAACCACCGGGATAAATCCACTTTTAGGTGGCAATAGTCCTTTTAGCTTGTGTTGCCAATAATAGAACTTAGCCTCATTCATTTGTTGATTGGCGCAATAATCCCGAATGGTCAGGCCCGATGCCAGAAACTCGTCATAGATGGCCCGGAATTTTTTCTCATTATACATGTCGTTTGTCTTTGAAGTAAAAAGCAAACTTATAGACTGACATGCAAAATTAGTTGACGCACTTCAGCGAATGCTTACTATTGTTTAATGGCACTCGTAATTCCCAAATAATTGTTTATAAGTTATTCCAGTCGATTTAAAGCTTCAATGCACCCAAATTTTCGATCTGGATCAATTTGAGATTACATATCATCCATAGATAAGCCCTGAAATTCAAATGTATATCCTTTCAACTGACTTTGTATATTCTTTCCTTTTTCCTCCAATAAAGGAATGCTGATATTTTCTTTCTTGCGTTTGACTTCTGCAACTAAAACGGTCTTTTCAAAATCATTAATTGCGATAATGTCAATTTCATTTTGATTCCCTTTCTCCCAATAGGTTCCAATGGCTGAGTATAGATGTTGAGTCGCAAACTTCTCTGTAAAATATCTTTCCAATATCTTCCCTGTGTATGTCGGATAATCCCGTTCTACAAGGGTTCTGAGGTATTCAAAATTTCCAATCTCAACCGCACTTTGATATTTGTAGATAAAGCGAAACCAGAAATTGAGAAAATTGTCCACAATGGCATATTTTATATTTCGTCCCCCAGGCTTGGAAAACATAGGACGTACCTTTTTGATCAAATTGAAATCAATCTCCATTCTTTCCAAATATCCGCCCACGCTAACTTCCAGAATAGATTCAATTTCTGAACGGGACGTTTTTGATGATGCGATCAATGATAGTATTGAAAAATAAGTGGCATAATCCTTCCCAAATTCTTCAATCAATACATTTCTTCCTTCATCAATAAAAAGGGAGTTTTCTCTGAATATTTCATCCAGTATCTTTGACAATGTAAAAGCCTTCTTGTTGACTAATAATTCCACATATTTTGCGACTCCACCAGTAAATGTATAAAATGCCAATAAATCTTCAGCTTTAAACTTTGAGTAGTTATCCGCAAGTATTTCTTTAAGGGTATTTACATTGAATGGTTTTAGGTAAATTCTTTCGGTCGCTCTGGCAAAGAGAGGTTCTTTGGAATTTTCAAAGATATTCTTCATCAAAGAATAAATTGATCCACAAAAGATCAGATTTATTTTACTCTTGTCTTTATAACTATCCCAGATATTCTGCATCTCGCTGTAAACAGAAGGATTAACAGAATAAAATTCCTGAAATTCATCTATTATAAGCGTGAAATTTCTGGTTTCAGATAATTCCATCAGGTATTGGAATAAATCTTTAAAGTGGGCAATCAAGCCATAAGTTTTCACCTGCAGTTTACGTTCAATTTCTTCTTTGAATTCTTCACAAATAAGAATTTCATTTTTTTTGGTAACAAATAGATACAGGGCAGTCTCTTCATTTTCAAAGGCTTTCTTTAACAGACTAGTCTTACCGATACGACGACGACCGACAACGACAGTCATTTGAGCGTCTGTTGCTGATCGCTCTTTGATTGAACTCAAAAGTCCCAACTCTTTCTCTCTGTTATAGAATTTCATAAAGCTTATTTGTTATTTATTGCAATACGCATTACTGTAATGACTATTGCGTTAATGCAAATATACAATATTTTGGCATTAGTTATCACCAGCAAATTGTTCTTCAAATCTTTCCATTTTCATTAATTCAGAATCAATACCTTGCTTAGGAAATACCCTGAAACCTTGCTTTACCATTTCTTTAGCAATTTGTTTGCGATCAATGTAATGTTTAGATGTAGTTTGGTAATTGCTATGCTGCATTGAAATCCTACCATTTACGAAAAGGTCTTCCTGGGTAATGTAGGTTTTTCGAAAATGCTTCAATTGTCTGGTATAATCTCTTTTCAGTCTTTTAAAAAAGAATGTAAAGCTTTTGCTGGCGAAATCTTCAAGGTATTTGCGGTTGTTCAAAATATCAGGTTCAAATATGTAGTCAGTTGAACCGACATTGTTTTCCAGACCTAATTCATACAGAAGCTCTGATAACTCTTCACCAACAGGAACAAAAGCAAATTGGAAATCCTTTTCATCAAAGTTGTTTTGCTGTCTGTTGATCTTGATGTTAGGACTTTGGATAAAAACAGGTTTTCCACCTTCAAAATGAATCATATTCCAACGCATCGCAAAAAGCTCAGCATTGCGCCTGCCGGTATAAGCTTTTAATCTGATCAAATTTTTTATCCACGGCTTATACATATTGCGCTGGGTTTTCCCAATCTTTTCACAAGAATCTGTATCATTTATTACCTCAAGCAAATCGTAAAAATCTTTTGCTGAAATACTTTCATCCGTTCCCTTTTCAGATTTAAGCTTAACCTTCTTCCACACATTCTTAATAGGATAATCTTCTTTTTCAATCAGGTAGTTATAGAACGTTCTTAATGCTTTGATTTTCGCATTGTAGGTATAGTTGCTATAATCTTTACTTTCTAAAAATTCGCAGTACTTTCCTACAACTGAATCGGTAATTGACTTTAGTTCTATAGCCCTGACATTGAACACATTATTTTTTAGGAACTTGACAAAATCTTGTAAAAAAGTTGTTGTTGTATTGATATGCGATTTGGCAAGATACTTTTTCAAATGATGGGGAACTTTCTCATCATTCATGTAATCAATGTATTTTGACATCAGTTCAACCAGCAAATTAGTCTTTACTGGTTTTGCTTTAGTCAACGACTTACGCAGCGGGCTTTTGACTTGCTTTTTAAAATCAGCAAATTCCAGCAATGCATCCTCAAAATTTCTTGCATTAAGAATTTTTGTTTTGCGGTCATATCCTGAGTTTGGAATCCGAATAACAGCTTTATAAGCTTGGCTTTCTAATGGATGAGTGCAGCCATTCGCTGATTTTGAATTTCCGTTGACATCGCTTCTGCATTTCCGGCAAAACACAAAAAGCCCATTTATTTTTTGATATGGCAGGTTCTTTCTCATTTAAGCGCAATTCTTTAAAAAATTCTGAGCTTCCTGGCTAGTTGGTTGGTAAGTAATCTTTGACTTCGCTGAACTATCTGACGATTCAAGCAAATGCAGGTTGTTTTCTTTGCAAAGTGTATAAACTTTTAACCAATCGTCTCCATATCTGTAAATTCCGGTCAAACTGACCACCCTGTGCCGATTCAAATTGACCATGTGTTGCCGATTTAAATTGACCACATAAAAGAGCCCTCTGAAAACTACCTTTTTTTCATGCCGTAATTCATATTCAAAATTGTAAAAATTATTCCTTGTTGATACTTTTTTTCTTTCTCATTGATTCTCCGTGTAATTCGATGCGGTGAGCTTGATGAATCAGCCTGTCCAATACTGCATCAGCAATGGTTTTTTCTCCAATAATATCATACCATCCCTGAACCGGTATTTGTGAAGTAACGATAATGGAACCCTTATTGTGTCGGTCTTCAATGATTTCCAATAGCGTTATCCTGTTTTGACTATCGAGTGCCTGGAGTCCAAAATCATCGAGTATAATAACATCCTGCCTTTCGATTTTCGCTAGCTCCTTCAAGTATGAGCCATCGGCTTTTGCCATTTTTAACCTGGAAAACAACTTCGATGTATTGAAGTAATTTACCCGGTAGCCCTGGATACATGCCTGATAACCCAGTGCCGTTGCCAAATAACTTTTACCCACGCCGGTACTTCCTGTGATTAAAACGTTCTCGTTCTTCTCTACGAACTCACACTCTCCAAGTCGTAAAATAAGGTTGCGTTCCAGGTTTCGTGATTGATCGAAAGTGATGCTTTCGATGTTTGATTTGTAATGGAACTTGGCATTTCTAATTAGTCTCTCTATTTTTCGGTTGTGACGTTCGTCCCATTCTGCATCAATAATCATGGACACAAACTGATCGATGGTGTAATGGTCTGTTTTCCCGGTTTCGACTGCAGTTTTAAATGCACCATGCATTCCGGAAAGCTTCATTTGTCTCATTTTTGTCAACGTTGATTCATTCATAATGATTTGATTTTAAATTTATTTGTAATAGTTCTTCCCTCGTATGTTGTTGTGTTCGGGCAATTCCGGATCTTCTGTTGTCTCATCCTTAATCATATCCAGGTTGTTTTCAAGGATGTTTTGTATGGCTTTAAAACTGTAGGTTCCAAAGTCAAGAGCACGTTTGCAGGCATTGATAAGTCTTTGTTTGCCAACCTTTTTCTCAAACGAAAGTATCCCCATGCAACTTTTAAACGCCTGCTCAGGATGGTTTCGGCTTTCAATGATCTTAAAGATATATTCCCCGGCAACCGGGTCAATACTGTTTGCCCAATTGATAAACCGGGGGGCAGTCCAATCGGTTACAAATTGATGGGTGCTCGCTAAATGTTCGGGTGTGGTTGTGTAGCTGTAAAGTGCGTAGTCCCGGGGATGGGTAGCCAACCGATTGTATTTAAAGTAAATCTCGACCGTTGTTCTGGTGTACATCACCTTCACCTTTTTGCGGATGTATTGGTACGGCACGCTATAAAAATGTTTGTCGCAACTAAGCTGCACATGACCATTTTGCATGACCGTTGCCTGTGCCTGATACTTGATCTCAAAGCGTTGGATGGGCAGTGGCGACAGTTTGCCCTTCTCGATGTCATTGTATAGCTCAAAACGTGTGTATGGACGACCGGTGAGCTTTTTGTTGTTGTGTGCATCCAACAGGTCGCCGATGCGATCGTTCAGTTCCGCAAGGGAGAAAAACGTTTCGTCCTTCAGTGCAGCATAAATCCTGCGGTATAGTATTTTAACAGCACCTTCAACTAACGATTTGTCCCGTGGTTTATAAGCTCTGGCTGGTAGAATAGTGGTTTCGTAATGTTCTGCCAGATCTGCCAGTGTTTCGTTGATGGTGGGCTCAAAACGGCTGCTTTTTATCACCGCTGACTTTAGATTGTCCGGAACAATTGCTGCCGGAACGCCTTCAAAAAAACGCATGGCATTTTCTACCGATACAACAAAATCTTCCTTCTTTTGGCTGGCCGTGGCTTCGGCATAGGTATATTGGCTTGCCCCTAAAACAGCAACAAAAAATTCTACTTCACTTACCTCTCCTGTATCTTTTTCAACCACAGATAGCTTTTTGCCTGCATAATCAACAAACATCTTGTCGCCTGCCTTGTGGTTCATGTGCATCACCGGATTTACCTTCTGGCTCCACAGTTTGTAATGCTCCCGGAACTGGGAGCTTTGATAACCCCCGGGGTATTTTTTAATGTACTCTTCCCACATACACTGGCCCGTGACGCCAACCCGTTTGAGCTCCCGTTCCATATGAGGGAAAAACTCATATAGCTTTTGTAATCGCGGGCTAATAGACTCTTCAGGAGGGTGTGAAAACAACGTTTCCAACTCAAGGTCAGTCTTTTGATTGATCTCTTCAATGGTCAACCCCTGAACTTCAAAAAGGGAAATATACTTCTTTACTGTATTCCTTGATAAGGATAAATATTGGCTTATAAACAGCTTGCTTTTCCCGCTGCAATGCAACTTAATCGCTTTTCTAATCTTACTCATGTCCGTTAATTTATTTGCCATAATCCGCTCTTTTTTTGAACGAAAGTATGGGTAACGACATGAAAAAAAGTAGCTGATTTTAGGTGGTCAGTTTGCTCCGGAAACAGTGGTCAATTTGCTCCGGAATCTGGTGGTCAGTTTGCCCCGGAAATGGTGGTCAATTTAAACTGGAATCAGGTGGTCAATTTCACCGTTTTTTCCACCATATCTTATTTTGTACCGTTCAATAATGGGTCGATTGTAAGCGAACTCAAACTCAGAGCGAATGATGAATTTCCCGGATATATCTAAAAAAACATTAACATCATTTTCTTCACACCACCTGACGGCACTGCGGATGTCTTTCTTGTTGATCTTTGGAAGAAGATCATGTAAATAAATTCTATCGAGTCCATTGTTTTCCAAATTGTCAGATTTAGGGTTTTTAAATTTTCGGCTTACGAATAGCTTATTCCAGGGTTAGATATACGTTGTCGATGGTCTCCTGGCGGATTCCCAGGTATCTGCGTGTAATTGCGATATTGGAGTGATTAAAAATGTCTGATAGCAACACAAGCGCATTTTCGCTTTCATTCATGTTCTCATACACCTTTCGGGCAAATGCTTTTCTCAGAGAGTGAGATGAAATCTGTAACCGTTTCGTGTTGAATAGAGATTTCAGAATCACATTAATTGATTGAGTTCGGTATGTTGTCCCTTTCTGCGAGATGAAAATGTATTTTTCGTCAACATTGACATTTTTAAAACTCAAGGTTGCCAACATAGTTTCATAAGAACTCTTTACCACCTTATTCAAACTAATCTCCCGGGCTTTCTTAGTTTTCTTCTCTTTGAGAAAAAGCTTATTACCGGATAGATCCAGATGCTTCAGTTTCAGAATATCAGAAACACGAAGTCCGCAGTTAATACTTAAAATGATATAAAATCCGATTACACACATTTTTTTGTCGTTTAATAGTTTCAGACCTTTGTTCAAGACTACATCATACTCTAGATAATCACTTGTTTTATTCATAGGAAGAAATTTAAGATCAGGGGCTAACGTAAGGAATTTATCTTCATTAACATCCTGATCTTAAGGATAATAACCCTTATTTCTTCAGTGAATTTTTAAATAAACAAGGAAGTGCTTGATTATGAGCAGGGAAGAGAAAATATCTACAATATTGTACTTATTGAATATTGTTTAAAATGAAAAAAAACTGTATTTGGACTTACACTTTCAATTGAAAGGTTCTGATTCAATCGGACACCTATTTTTTCTCTCATACTCTTCCATTGCTTTTTGCCTTGGGATTGAACCAAAAATATTTACTCAATGTGTAATTCAATATTAGAACCCGTAAAATGAAAGTTGCCAGATTAAGTATGAATTCTTCCATTTTATGGTTGTAACCCAATTAAATACTCCATAGAGTTTGTCGAGCTATAAAAAAGTGGCGAAGTAAAATTACCTCACCACTTTTCTTATGTCGCAATAATATAACTAAGCAACCAATTTGGAATCTTCATCCGATTCTTTTGACAAGTAAGGTTTTAGCCTGACCTCAGAACCCATAATATATTCTGGTTTTATCTCATAACCTACTGCCTTCCTTTTTGCTAAGATTGCAGCTTCTAAACTTGTACCAGTTCCGTTATATATGTCAAGAACCGTATCATTTTCTTTGGACGTAGTCAAAATTGCAATAAGCGGAACAGTCAAAGGAAATCCAGAAGTGTGCGTCAAATTAAACCCTGCATCCTTACAAGCTTTTCTCAAGGATTCCATATTATTCCCATTTGTTCTAAGAATATTTTCTCGGAAATCCATAGAGGAAATGATATTTTTAATTTTGCCCCCAGTGCCAAATGAAATTCTGTTATCGGAATCAGTTACATTTTCCAACCAAGAAACATCGTAATAGTAATTTGAATTTTTGACAAAGTGAAAGATATACTCATGATATATTGTCAACATCGACAAAATTTAACGAAGAATACTGGAGTGCCCTTTTAGTGCTTAAGAATGCTTTTAAATGCTATACTTTGCGTTTTCGTGATTTTATATCACTCACATAATCAATAAAATAAAAATATGCCTTTATCCCTGGCAGTCAAAAGGTCATCGGTTCGATTCCGATATTCTCCACTTTGAAAATCAAGACTTTACAGCGATGTGAGGTCTTTTTTGTTTTCTGGAGTGCCCATCTGGAGTGCCCTTCTGATTTTTTGAGTGTATTTCTATTTGATTTTGTATACTGTTTAATTGGTTTATTTTTAATTTTTCTCTTCTTAAATCTGACAACTCATTTCTTTTTCTTGGACATTTAGAATCTATATCGGCGCCACCTTTTTTATTGCACAAATTAGAACTTACACTATTGTCAGGTTGAGTTTGTCATTTGTAATAAACCAAATAAATAAATGGCTCTTTTATTTCAATACAATCACCATTTTCATTTGTTTTCTTCATAATTCATAATTTTTACAATATTTGGAGAATTTCGTAAATGTAAGGACAAATAAAGGTGTTTAATCTAGGTTTTGTAGAAGAATAACTGAAGGTCACGATAACAATAATCAATTCCATCAAAGAAAGGTGCTTATTTCCTCCCTCCCTAGATTTTGATTGTATAGATTTTTGAAAATTGGTATGGGTAATAAGAATAGTATATAGTTAACAGATATTTTTTACCTATGAAAGAAGATATTGTAAAAGATAAATTGTCTATATTTTAAAGCATATAATTTCATTTAAATTAGTCTTGCTATATTTAATAGCATATAATTTACTATATTTGAACTTAATTATATCTAAAAGCATACAATGAAGAGATTGGCAGAATTTGTAAAGGAATGCAGAAAAGAGGTAAATCTGACACAGGAGGAATTTGCCGACAGAGCCGGAGTTGCACTTACGGTTATCCGTAAAATAGAACAGGGTAAGACAAATTTGAATCTCGACAAGGTTAATCTGGTTTTGAGTATGTTCGGCCACGAGTTGATTCCTGTAGATAGCAAAGAAATTGAAAAATGAGAAAAGGCAAGGTTTATTATAAAGAACATTTTGCAGGGATTATCACGGAAACTGATGATGGGGAATTTGTATTTCGCTACGACGAAACCTTTGTAACAGAACATCCCAAAGAGTTCATTACGTTTACCATGCCTGTTACAAACAAACCCTATACAGAAAAGCGATTATTCCCTTTTTTTGATGGTTTGATTCCCGAAGGTTGGCTACTGGATATTGCCTCTAAAAATTGGAAAATAAATCAAAATGACCGCATGGGACTGTTGCTGGCATGTTGCAAGAACTGTATTGGAGCAGTAAGTGTTGAACAAATTCAAGAAGAAAATGAGCAATAAGTGCCTGTATTGTTATCAATTAATTGAAGGGGAAGGCGATTTTCATGCAAAATGCTGCACAGATTTTTTTGGGACAGCTACGCCACCACTTATACCCTATTCGATAGACCAAATGGATGAACTGGCTAAAGACGTCGTTGAACGTAGCGTCGCTGTTCCCGGTGTACAGCCCAAATTATCAATGTCGGTAGTGAAAGACACAAGGGAAAATTTAGACACACGATTAACTGTGGTAGGTGCGCTTGGTGGTCAATATATTCTGAAACCGCCGTCCAGTAAATATCCAGGAATGCCTGAAAATGAACACGTGACTATGCGGATTGCCGAAGTTTATGGAATCAGGGTTGTGCCGTCGAGTCTAATCCGCCTGGCATCGGGCGAATTATCGTATATCACCAAAAGAATTGACCGCACCGCAAGTGGAACAAAAGTCCACATGATTGATATGTTTCAGATTACTGAAGCTTTTGACAAGTATATCAGCTCAATGGAGAAAGTGGGAAAAGCTCTTCACTCGTATTCAAATAATACCCTACTTGATAAGCTTTTCTTTTTCGAACTTTCGGTGTTTAGTTTTCTAACCGGGAATAACGATATGCACCTAAAAAATTTCTCAATGATTGAAAGCACTTTGGGCTGGGTTTTAGCCCCTGCTTACGATTTGTTGAATGTGACAATTGTTAATCCCGATGATACCGAAGAACTTGCCCTGACGCTCAATGGCAAGAAGAAAAAATTAAAGAAAGAGCATTTTGAAAAATTAGCTAAAGGGCTCGGATTAACAGACAAACAGATACAACGGGTATTTAAGCGGATGATAAACAACAAGCATAAAGCCATGAAATGGGTTGACCAATCTTTTCTTTCTGACGAACTAAAAGCGGCCTACAAAAAGATTGTAAATAACAGATATGCTCAATTAAATCTCGTTGAGTAATCAGCCTGCATCAAAATTGTCAATGTTGGCAACATTAATCTCAAATACTGGAGTGCCCTTTTTGTGCTCAAAAATGCTAAAAAAAGCCATTTTTGCATCGTTGATGATTTTCAAATATCTGATAATCAAATTTATATCAATATGACATTCTCCCTCGCAGTCAAAAGGTCATTGGTTCGATTCTGATATCTCCACATTGAAAATTAAGACTTTACAGCAATGTAAGGTCTTTTTTATTTTCTGGAGTGCTCGTCTGATTTTTTTTGAGCGTAAACCACAGATAATCAATTGAAGGCAATGTCTAGCTGGTAGGTTATTCCGTATGCGAATTGAGATTACCAACTCTTTTCTGAGCCTCCGGGTCGGTTTCAAAGTCCATAACAAACTGAACTACTCCAAAATAGTCTTCAATTCCCTTTTCAATTTTGTTGGTTTTCAGGTAAACATCGTTCACTTTTCCGGCAGCTTTGTCGATTTGTTCGTTTCGCATGCTTTCCCAGTGCTTTTGTACTTTTCGGATGTCGTCAATTACAGGCTTGTCGATTTGATGTATCAGATCAGCAAAGTTGTGCAGGCGTCTGGCCTGCGAAAGGAAATAGTTGATCATATTTAGGTTGGCGCTGTAACGAAGATATTTTGAGTCGCTTTTGACACAAACCAGCCAACCATAAAAATTGGCCTCTGCTTCGCTGGTAATTCCAAACTGATGAGCAGATTCGTGAGCAAGCACCTGTGGATATTCAATCATCAGCAAGTTATCGTTCAAGTGTACCTCGCTGAAAAATGGTCCGTAATAACCGGCAATACCAGCTTTCGCGAAAAAGGAACTTAGGCTTATTGATTTTGGAATGCGCGAACCCTGAGGATAATTCAGCTTCAGGAAAGATGAATTTTCTTTGTATGATGATTCCACCAGTCTTGAAATCTCCGATTTTGTAATGTCGTCGAATGTGCAATACGATTCGTTGGTTTGTGCAATCAAATTTTCCAGAACACGGACAAATTGTACTGTGTCGGGTTTCGATTTACCAATCTGAAGCCGATCATTAATTCCGGAACGGTAATAATTAAACCCCCAAAACCAGTAAAAAAGCACATAGCAGATAGAAAGTGTTTGCAGAAATAACAACAGAAATTTTCTGAACCTGATTTTTCTGAAAATCGTCAATAGGGAAATTGTCAATAGAAAAATAGCCAAAATCACATAAAACGTATCGTCCATCGAGAATGAAACCCATTTGCTTACAAACGACAACAGAAAAGCAATTCCTGGATAGAAAGTTTGGGAGTAGAAGACTTCGGTAACCTTTGGATGGCGCGAAAATAATTCAGTCAACCCGAAAGTGATTAATGCGAGCCAGATCGGGAGAGCCGCCCTTCCAAAGAATATTTGCCTGAATTTACCTATTGCCATATCGTGTGATTCTATTGAATTGCGAAGATCAGTATTTATCTGATTAATCCATAATTTTGCCTAATTTGGGTGCTTCAAAAATCGATGAAGTTTGAGTGAATTTCTTTAGGTTCGAAAGAAGTGTTACTCACTGTCAGTTCGTGCTAATCTGTTATGAATTAAACGCTTGCGACTAAGAATACTATCATATAGAATCATCTTAATCATTCTGCTGAATGTTTTTCCTTTGTATTTGTTGGCTGGAAGCCGCGAGCATCAGGATAGCATCTGGCAAACACTGCGACTTCGCTCGCATCTGCTCATTAATCCCGAAGAACTAAGTCAACAGCAATTTGATTCGTTATTGTTGGAGAAAATTCCAATGGCATTCCTGACTTCAGGAGAGATAACTGAAAAGCTGCGAGGAATGATTGCCCGGATTCCAAAAGATGAATGGCCGGTAGTTATCATTCCGGAAGGTAAAGCCCCAATTTTAAATAACAATTACCCTGAAATATTTGTATTGCCTGAGAATGATGTCGATAAAATGAGCGCGAGCACGGACATCGAAACAATTAAAAAGAAACTTAGCTGTAAGGAATTTCTTTGGATGGAGGTTGATTCTGATTCGATTCCTTCGATTGTTTTTTTTACCGGATTATGGGAGCAAACCGGCAAGATGCCTAATTTTATTCAGGCCAAACCCTTTTCAATACTCAAATTTGCTGACATTATCCGCGAGCTAAACGGCCATCCGAAAATCTTTGGAGTTGTGCGCAATGGAAATCAGCTATTGGCAGGTGTTTCCTGGAAAGACCTTCCGAAGAGGGAGACGAATGGCTATTTCAGTTTTCCAATCAGTCTGTCGGGAAGTTTGCCACTTTCGCCCTATAAGGCCGGTTACCAGTTTTCGCCTGACATTGTGTTGCCGTCTCCTGAAAATCTCCGAAACCTGAAAGTTTTCAATGCTGTTCATCTTGATCCCAATTTTGGGTTGACTGATCAATACAGTTTTTCGAAAAGGATTCGAAATTTAAAGCGACTGAACAATGACGAGATAATTCCATATAATATCGGTTTCGTTAGGGACAAAACCCGTGGTAACTGCGCATTTTTTTCAGGAAAGGCCTATATTGACGGTGGTTTAAAAAGCAGGACAGCGTTAAAATCGAACTTCAGCATAACGGGTTGGATAAAACCAACAGAGTTGGGAGCAAACAGTTGTATTCTGGGAAAAGGGAAGGATTTCGTTCTGAAAATACACGGTGGGTTACTTACTTTTACCGTGCAGGGAGTGAAAGATTACTATTCGACAAAAACGGCAATACCACTTAATCAATGGTCGTTCATCAGTCTGGTGCATACTGGCTCTGATAACTTCATCAGTTTTTATCTAAACGGTAAACTGACAGAGAAGATCCGTTTGCTGACACCGTATGTCGATTCGGATTACACCATGCTCATTGGCAGTAACCTCTGGGAGGAGTATTTTGTGGGTTACATGAGCGAGATTAAAATTTGGGACCGGGAACTGAATGAAGAGGAAATCAATAATGAATATTTGTCCGGAAATTCGACAACGGGAGCCTTTTCTTCAAGTTGGTTATTGGGATTGATCCTTCTTCTGGGAATTTTAGGTTTTTACCTGAGACGCCGGTTTATTCACACGGATCGAACTGATATGGATAAAACGCTGGAAATGGAATTGATCCCGGCTAAGGTGGCACTTCCTGCAAGCATTGCACCTGAAAATTCTGAACAAATTTGCTGTTTTGGAGGACTGAAAGTGATCGATGCTGATGGAAAAGATTTGAGTAAAAAATTTTCTCCCAAAATAAAACAACTTTTTGCGCTAATCCTTTTGAATAGTGTTGGAGGCCGGACTGGGATTGGTTCAAAAGATTTGTCAGATTGTTTGTGGCCGGGAATGAATCCGCAAAATGCCAAGAATATCCGCGGAACCAACATTCAGAACCTAAAAACATTATTGTCGTCTTGTACCGGAATTAAACTCGTTTTTCAGGATAAACTTTGGGTGCTCGAATTTGCTGACGACTATTTTATTGATTACGCTTTTGTTGAGGCAAGGCTTAATGAGCCTGATTCAAATGATGTTGAAAAGCTCGCTGGTCAGCTTCCCGATCTTTTGTCGATCCTGAAAAAAGGTACTCTGTTGCCAAATATGAGCGAATTGTGGATCGATCCGTACATTGATCGCATGAGTAACCGGATTATTGAATATGGGCTAAATCTGTTTCGCTTGCTGGCCGATGATAAATACGATGCGTTGCTTTTGGAAGTTGCCGAGGTCATCAGCATCAACGATCTGCTGAATGAATCGGCGCTGCGCAAGAAAATCAGCATTCTGACCCGACAAGGTAAACTGAGTTTGGCTCGTTCGGTATTCGACAATTTTGGGAAGCTCTATCTTGATTTATACCAGGAAAAGTATCCCGGAGATTTTAAATCTTTGGTGGACACCGATCATAATTATTTTGGGTGATTGGTGGTTTAATAGCGGTTTGTGGCAGGGATATTGTATTAAGTACCAAATTGCTATATTTGCCAACCGTTGGGTGGACTTGTGATTTAAAGGAAGAGATATGTTGAAGCAAAATTTTAAGAACGATGCGGAGGCCTTGCTGCAAATGTCGGATGGAAACGCCGCGGCTTATCGTTTTTTGTTCGACCACCACTTCACCGATTTGTGTAATTTCCTCCTGATTTACTTACATTCAAAAGAGCTTTCGGAAGAAATAGCGCTCGAAATTTTCACCTTCATTTGGGAAAAAAGACAAACCCTTCAAATCAAAGCGAACTTTAAATCATTTCTTTTTTCTTCGGCTAAAAACCGAGCCATAAGTTTGTACCGGAAAGAACAGAAAAAGATGTTTACCTCAATCGATCCCGGACAATCTGTTTTTCTGGACGATTCAAGCTCGCAACAACTGATGGAGAACAACGAGCTACGCGAAATTATTAATACTGCAATCAATAAACTTCCGGAAAAAAGTAAGCAGATTTACCAATTGGCATGGGAAGAGAACTTGTCGCACAAAGAGATTGCCGAGCAATTGGGAATTACTCCGAAAACAGTTGAGAACCATGTGGGAATTGCTTTGCGCAAACTTCGTGAATCGCTGAATCCTTATTATCAGCAAATTTTTATGCTTTTGCTGGTTCAGCTTTTTATCGACTGACTTCCAAAATCTAAATATTGTACTTATCAACCCATTGCAAAACAATAAGTTCTATGCTTTGGACGGGTTTGCAGACCATTGAATAAGATGTCAGTTAAATAATTACTTTTAATTTATTAAACACGACTTATTCTCAGAACCATTCAAAACCTAAATTCTGAATCAATCATGGAAATTATCAATCCTCGAATCAATGTTCTTCGGTTAACTTTTTTGAGTTTCTTAATGGTAACAGTGGCAACTGGCCTATTTGCTCAAAAACTTGTTCAGCCAGTTTTAGGACATCGTAGTGTTAGCATCCTGAAAGTAGATAATCTCGAATTTAAGGATCTCAACAAAAATGGCAAGTTAGATAAATACGAAGATTGGAGGCTTTCTGCTGAAGAAAGGAGCGCTGATCTTCTCTCAAAAATGTCAGTTGAAGAAAAAGCAGGCTTTATGCTCATCAATACGGTCTCTATGATCGGAGCTAAAAAGGCTGAAGCTGAAGGTTTGGTTGCCAGCGATTTTAATGAAACAGGAGGCCAGACCCGTGGTGGTTTTGGCGAAGCGCCGGCCAATAGTGGAGCTGGTAGAACACAAACAACAACTGGTGCAACTGGCGTTGCCGGTGTTCTTGCTAATATGAGCGGCGGGGGAGGCGTAACCAAATTTGTGAAGGAGTATAACAATCGTCATTTTATTTATCGAATGAACGAGAGTCCAAAAAATACAGCTGAATGGGCCAATAAATTGCAGGCGTTGTGTGAAAGTCAACCATTGGGTATTCCCGCAATAGTTGCATCAAATCCGCGTAACAATATTACTGTTAATGCATCGCTTGGTACCAGTGCTGGTGCATCAATCTTTTCTGCATGGCCTGGCGAGTTGGGTTTATCTGCCATGCGCGACCTGAAATTAACCAGGGAATTTGCTGATATCGCCCGTCAGGAATGGCTGGCAGTGGGACTACGAAAAGGTTATATGTATATGGCCGATTTAGCCACAGAGCCGAGATGGTCGCGCGTAAACGGAACATTTGGGGAAGATGCTGAATGGGTCGCTAAAATGATTACTGAAGTAATCTATGGTTTTCAGGGAGAAAAATTAAGCGCCAGTTCTGTTGCTTTAACAACCAAACACTTTCCGGGTGGTGGTTCCGGAGAAGATGGGCAGGATTCTCATTTTGAGTGGGGTAAAAAAGAAATCTATCCCGGCGGCATGTTTGAAAATAATCTGATCCCTTTCCGTGCTGCGATAAAAGCTGGTACTTCATCGATGATGCCTTATTATTCGCTTCCTTCAGGCACCAAATATGAAGAGGTCGGTTTTGCCTTCAATAAGGGAGCTATTACCGACTTGCTCCGGAATGAAATGGGTTTCAAGGGCATCATTAATTCCGATACCGGTCCACTTACTGGTATGCCTTGGGGAGTCGAAAATCTCACTAAACAGGAACGCTATAAAAAAGCGATTGAAGCGGGCGTAAATCTATTTTCAGGAGAATCGGATCCAGCTATGTTGCTTGAAATAATTAGCAATGGAATGGTTGATATGAGTTACATTGACAACTCAGTAATTCGGCTGTTAAATGAAAAATTTGAAATGGGCTTGTTTGAAAATCCATATGTTGATGAAAATGCAGCCGAAAAAATTGTCAACAATGCAAAGTTCAAAGAACGAGCTGATTTAGCACTTCGTAAATCAATTGTTTTGTTGGAAAACGACACCAAGACATTACCAGTTCAGGCAAAAACCAAAATCTATTTTGAGACATATTCGAAAGGTACTAAAGACAAGTTGTCGGATCCTGGAATCGTTTATACTGAAAATGGCAATAAATATCCGGTAACATTTGTGAATACTCCTGAAGAAGCCGATGTTGTGCTTTTATGGCTTGTACCTACCGGAAATTCGTTATTTGCTTCCACCGGAGCACCTGTCTCCATTTCATTGTCAAAATGTTCTGTGGATGTGGATTATGTGAACAAGCTAACGGTTAAAAAACCAACCATCCTAGTTGTGAATTACACCAATCCATGGGTGATCGACGAGATTTACAATAACCAGACCAAAGGCAACTTTAAAGCTGTTTTGGCAACATTTGGAACTACCCAAGATGCACTTTTGGATGTAGTAACCGGAAAGTTTAACCCATCCGGTAAAATGCCTTTTTCTACACCCATTTCTGATGAAGCTGTCACCAATCAAAAGGAAGACGTACCCGGTTATCTGGAAGGAAAGGGCTATGCTCTTTTTAATTACAATCAGGGTTTGAGTTATAAGTAGCTGTATTTGTGTAATCTACAATAAGGTGTTAAAAAAGTTTAAAAATCCTTCAATTTCGATTGAGGGATTTTTTCTTTTTAGGAGACTTATACACGTAAGACTATGACTATGCAACAAGACCATATACCCTGGGATGCGATCTCCGCTCGTTTGAAAGACGAAGCTGATGAGGATCAAATTCGACAAATTCAAAAGTGGCTGGATTTGTCTCCAGAGCATCCAGTAATTTTGACTGAAATAATGAATGTTTGGTCGGTTTCGAAAAGCAGTACCGAATTTTATCAGCCCGATTTATCAGTCAATTGGCAGAAATTGATGCAGAAGGTTAATTCTCGTCCTAAACAAAGCCTGTTTCGTACCATTTCTTTTCGGATCTCGGCAGCCGCAGCTGTTTTGGCATTGGTTTTTTTGGCTGGATTAGGTCTTGGTGATGGTTTTTTGAATTCATCTAAAAAAGTATCTTATACCCGCATTATTGCTCCGGAAGGAAATAAAACTCAAATTGTTCTTCCTGATAGTACACATGTTTGGCTCAATTCGGGCTCTGAATTGCAGTATGCATCTGATTATTCTGCAAGGAACCGCAAAGTCAATATGAAAGGCGAGTGTTTCTTTGATGTGGTAAAAGATCCGGATCACCCATTTATCGTTCAGGGATCGAAATTTCAGGTGCGCGTTTTTGGAACCCGATTTAATGTGAATGAAGATGCCTCCCAAAATACTGCGGATATTACATTAGTTTCAGGTAAAGTTCAGGTTTTCAATTTAGACGATAAGCCTGTATCCGAATTGATTCCTGGTCAGCAATTGGTTTATAATCAAGGAATTTATCACGTGCAGAAGGCCGTTAATATGGAAGCGCTTACCGCATGGCTAAATAACATGCTGATTTTCGATAACCAGCCTTTTGAAGAAGTAATTCATTATTTGGAGAAATGGTATGGGGTGAAAATACAGTTAGATCATACCCTGTATTACAGTCACAACTATACATTCAAAGTTAAAACCGAAAGTTTACGCGAAGTTCTTGCCCTTATTTCGGTCATCACACCCATTGAATATCAGATAGAAGGAGAAAAAGTAATGATCAAATATAAAAAGCTATGAGTTAATTCGACACAAAAAACAGGAAGCGTTCGAGGCTCCCTGTTTCTAAATTAGTTTTATTGTTGAACCGAATTTTCCATGCAAAAAGCTTCCTGAGAAAAAGTACTGCATAGAAAATTCAAAAAACTAAATCATTCAAAATTATGAAAAAAAAATCAATGCACATGTGGCGGGGGAACCCGCTTGCACAAAAAATTCTTTTAATTATGCGACTTACGCTATTCTTAATGGTTTTTAGTGTTTTAAGTGCTTTTTCGAGCAGCTACGCACAAAAGACCAAACTTAATCTGAAAGTTCAAAATAGTCAGGTGAAGGAAGTTTTAAACGAGATCGAAAATCAGAGCGATTTCTTTTTTATGTACGACAATCATCAGGTTGATGTTGAACGGCGTGTAAATCTTGAAATTAATTCGCTGAACATTGATCAGGCGCTTCAAAAATTATTCGAGGGCACATCAACAGGTTACAAAGTTGTAAACAGGCAGATTCTCCTTTTCACAGAAAATGAAAGCAGTGCTTATTCTCAGCAAACCACTAAGGTTACTGGTAAAGTAACTGATGGGTCGGGTGGTACATTACCTGGCGTTTCTGTCGTAGTAAAAGGAACTACAAATGGAACTATCACCGACATCGACGGTGCATATAACATTGGTAATGTGCCTGTAAACGCAACATTGCAGTTCTCTTTTGTTGGTATGAAGTCTCAGGATATAGCAGTGGCTGGTAAAACCACCATTAATGTAGTTCTTGAAGAAGAAACAGTTGGTATTGAAGAGGTTATTGCTATTGGTTATGGCGTTCAGAAAAAGAAATTAAATACCGGATCAACGATTCAGGTAACCGGCGAAAATCTGCAAAAGATGAGTACTGTGAGCGCTTTGGGCGCTTTGCAGAGTCAAACTCCTGGGGTTAGTATTACTCAATCATCAGGTATGCCTGGCGAAGGTTATAAAGTTACTGTTCGTGGTTTGGGTACTATTGGTAATTCCAATCCATTGTATGTTATCGACGGGATTGCTGGAGGCGATATTAACTCGTTAAACCCTGCAGATATTGAGTCGGTTGACGTACTGAAAGATGCTGCTTCGGCTGCAATTTATGGTGCACGCGCCGCTAACGGTGTTATTTTGGTTACTACCAAACAAGGTAAGTCAGGAAAAATGCAGGTTACCTACGACGGGTATTACGGCGTACAGAATCCATACAAGGAAGCGCCGCTTTTGAATGCAAAAGAATACATGACTATTTTGGATGAAATCAATTTTAACGAAGGTTTGGCTTCTTTCGATTGGCAAGGCGTGCTTCCTTCTTTATATTCAAAAATTCAGAGTGGTGAGTGGAACGGAACAAATTGGCTAAAAGAAATCCGTAATAAAAATGCAGCAACACAGAACCACGCCATCAACATGTTGGGTGGTAGTGAAACCTCGAAATTCTCATTGGGTTTTTCTTACAGCGATCAACAAGGTATTTATGGTAGTCCGGTTGAGCCAGACAATAAACGTTATACGGCTCGATTGAATTCGGAACATGTTATTTTGAAAGGCAGTTCAGGCCGTGATGTAGTAAAATTTTCTGAAAACCTGAATTTTGGCTACGGCGAAAAACAAGGTATTGGTATTGGCAATATCTATTGGAACGACATTCACAATATGATGGTTGGTAGTCCTTTGATGCCAGTTTACGGTACCGATGGAACTTATTTCGATAAAAAAGACAAGGCTTTAACGGGGCTTGATCTTTTTAATCCAGACATTGCAAACCCTATTGCAAACATGGTCTATAATCGGGGTCAGAATTTGTCGAAAAACTACAATTTAAACGCAAATGCTTCTCTTGAAATTCAGCCCATTAAAGATTTAACATTGAAAAGTACATTTGGGTATAAGAACAGCGCAAGTAGCTATCGTCAATATACTCCAATGTACGAACTTTCAACTTCAAGCATGAATACCATCGATAAGGTTAACCAGTCAATGGGTTCAGGCTATAGCTGGACATTTGAGAACACAATTTCCTATTCAAAAATGTTTAACGAGCATTCGTTTAATGCCATTATTGGTCAGTCTCTCGAAAAATGGGGAATGGGTGAAGATATGAATGTTACCAATGGCTAC
Source organism: Aquipluma nitroreducens (assembly GCF_009689585.1). Taxonomy (GTDB): domain Bacteria; phylum Bacteroidota; class Bacteroidia; order Bacteroidales; family Prolixibacteraceae; genus Aquipluma; species Aquipluma nitroreducens. The sequence continues at coordinate 3,128,813 of NZ_AP018694.1, forward strand.
TCACTTTTTACTGATTTTGAACATGCATGGCTCGATAATACCAAAGGCTTGACTGCCGGAACAACAACAATCAGCGGTAAACCTTGGGGATCAGGAGGCGTTGAGTCGTTCTTTGGTCGTTTAAGCTACAACTACAAAGAAACCTATATGGCTACCGTTGTGATGCGTGCCGATGGTTCTTCAAACTTCGCCCGTGGAAATCGTTGGGGTTATTTCCCATCAGTTTCGGCAGGTTGGGTTATGACAAATGAGTCGTTTATGCAAAACACCAAGAGCTGGTTAGATTTCTTCAAACTACGTGGTAGCTGGGGTCAAAACGGTAACGCCGCGATTGATAATTTCCAATACCTTGCAACAGTGGCTTTCGATTTAACAGGAGCCTATTCATTTGGTAATACCAAAACTACTCAGTCAACAGGTGGTTATGCCGAAATTCTCCCAAACAAAGACATTAAATGGGAGACTTCTGAAACAGTTGATTTAGGGTTTGATGCCCGTTTCATACAGTCGCGTTTGGGTTTGGCTTTCGACTGGTATAACAAAAAAACCATCGACTGGCTTGTTGACGCACCAATATTGGGATCGTATGGAACAAAAGCTCCATACATTAATGGTGGTGATGTTGTGAATAAGGGTTTTGAACTTGGCGCTAACTGGAAAGATCATGTTGGTAAAGTAAACTATGGAGTAAACTTCAACATTGCCCATAATAAGAACGAAGTTACCCGTATTGCGAATAGTGAAGGGATTATCCATGGTGATGCAAATGTTTTGAGCCAGGGTACTTCTGAAATGTATCGTGCACAGGTAGGATTTCCTATTGGTTATTTCTGGGGATACAAAACTGCCGGAGTATTCCAGAATCTGGAAGAAATTGCTGCTACAAAAACATTTTTGCAATCAAAACCTCAGCCCGGAGATTTAATCTTTGTTGATACCAACAGTGATGGAAAAATTGATAACAAAGATAAAGTTGAAATTGGTGATCCTCATCCCGACTTTACTATCGGTTTCGGTTTTAATGTTGATTATAAAGGGTTCGATTTGAATGTGGCTGCTTCAGGAGCCTTTGGACAACAAATTGCAAAATCGTACCGTTCGTTTGCCGACTCATATGTTCAAAATTATACAACCGATATATTTGCCCGCTGGCATGGAGAAGGAACTTCCAATAAATTGCCTCGTTTGACAAGCGGAAGCAATACAAACTGGCAGGAAATTTCTGATATCTATATTGAAAATGGCGACTATGTAAAAATTCAAAATGTAAGTGTTGGCTACGATTTCAAAAAATTGTTCACCAAATTACCATTTTCACAGGCTCGTTTATATGTAACAGCGCAGAATGTTTACACATTCACCAATTATTCTGGTCAGGATCCTGAAATTGGATATGGCGGCGGTCAAAGCTGGGTATCTGGAGTTGATTTAGGATTCTATCCAAGTCCACGGACATTTTTGATGGGTGTTAATCTCAAATTTTAATTTTTTTCCGCTATGAAGAATTTAATATATATATGTATAGCCGCAACTTCGCTGCTATTTATGAGTTGTGAAGATTTTTTGGATACAAGTAATCTCACAAAAAAGGATACTTCAAATTATCCTCAGACTTTAACCGATGCACAGCAAATGATTACTGGAATTTACTCCAATCTTAACTATGCTGTTGCAAGTCCTGCGAGTTCATCTTATTTCGTGTCAGAGCTTGTTTCCGACGACCGTTTTGGTGGAGGTGGAGAAAATGATAAAATGGTGCAGGCCTTAGATCTTATGCTCAATTATGGGTCAAGCATGCTTCAGGATTTCTGGAACACCCGCTATAAAGGCATTTTCCGTGCGAACATGGCTATTGAAACTCTTGACAATTGTTCTGGTTTCGAAAGCGATGATCAAAAAAATCAGATAAAAGGCGAAGCTTATTTCATGCGTGCCTTTTTCTACTCCGAAATGGCAACTCTTTTTGGTCAGGTGCCTTTGGTGGTTGCTACTGATCCGGTAAACTTGCCTAAAGCTACTCCCGAAGAGCTTTATGCCCAGATTGCTACCGACCTGAAAACAGCTATTGAGATGATGCCATCGAAACCTTATACTTCGGTTGAAGCCGGACACGCAACCAAATGGGCTGCAGAGGCGCTTATGGCTCGCGTATATTTATTCTATACCGGATTTTATACAAAAGATGCACTTCCTCTTGTTGGTGGTGGATCTGTATCTAAAGATCAGGTAGTTGCATGGCTTGAAGATTGTATTGAGAATAGTGGCCACACTCTCGTGGGCGATTATCGCAATCTTTGGTCGTATACCAATAAATATACTGTTGAAGATTATGACTATACAAAAGGTAAAGGGTTGAAATGGGTTGAAGACGATGGCGCGGTAAATCCTGAAACCATGTTCTCGGTTAAATTCTCAAACTTTCCAAGCTGGAGCACAACTATTGGTTATGCTAATCAGAATGCTCTTTACTTCGGAATCCGTGGTGGTCAGGATTTAGCTAAAACATTCCCATTTGGTCAAGGCTGGGGAATGGGTCCGGTGAATCCAACACTTTGGAATGACTGGAAAGCTGCAGAACCAACAGATATTCGCCGTTCAGCTTCAATTATTGATATTCCTCAGGAACTACCAAATTATACCAAGGGTGGATGGGCTGACTTTGTTCAGGAAACTGATTACTGGCAAAAGAAATTTAGTCCGGTATCTGCAAAAAATACTGAAGGCGGTTATGCATCTTCATACAGTGTATTGATGTATAATACTCCTGAAAACTTCCAGCTCGACAATACAATGGATCAGGTTATTATTCGTTTGGCCGATGTTTACCTGATGCACTCTGAATTAACACAAACCAATACCTATATGAATAAGGTTCGTGAACGTGCTGGCTTGACAGATAAGCCTTACTCATTGGCAAACATTCAGAATGAACGTCGTTGGGAGCTTGCTTTTGAAGGTACTCGATGGAATGATATTCGCCGTTGGGGTCTTGCTGCCGATTTACTCGATAAACAAATTGGGGTTGCCTGCTACTACAAGGCCACTGCCGATGTGACCAAATCGTTTGGTGGAGGTTACAAGGCTCGCTACAATGCGACGAAAGGATTTTTTCCGATTCCTGAAGCTCAAATTGCTCTTTCGCAGGGTGTCTTGGTTCAGAACGATGGCTGGGGAACTACTGGTGCGGAGTATACCGGTTGGAAATAATATAATTGATTAAAGACTTTTAACTAAGCGAATATGAAAAATATAATATATGCTTTGTACATGTTGGTCATTGTTTTGGTAGCATGTGACCCTATTGAAAATCGTGATTCAATTGGAGGCGCAATTAGCGCCGATCAATTGGATGTAACAGCCACACCGATTGTTGTTAATGGCAAGAAATCGAACAAAATCGTGCTAACCAATAATAGCCCTGTATTGTCATCATGGGATTATGGTTTAAAAATTTCTCAGAAGCAATGTGACACGATACTGATGGTTGTTCCTGGAAATGCTACAATTGCATTTACGGGATTAAATCCTGACGGAAGTAAAATAACCAAAGATCTTCAGGTAACTGTTGACGAACTTACTTATCCTGTTGCGCCGCAATGGGGATACCTTTGCGGATCGGGTCAGAAGACATGGGTTTGGGACGAAACTGCCAGTTCCTGTTTTGGTAACGGAGGATATTTGGGCAATAATTCACCAGGTTGGTGGGCGCTTAAAATCGGTGAGCTCGATGGCCAGGCTGCTGGCGAAGGCGAAGGCGCTTCAATGGTTTTTTCTACCACTGGTGCTTCTTTAACCAAAAACTACACCAATGGCACTGCCGCCAGTAAAGGTAAGTTTGATTTTGATATGTCGAAAACAACAGCCGATGGAAATGGAGCAACCTGGGCACAAGGTGTGTTAACTACATCAAACGTTACAGTGCTTTGTGGTATCTCAATCAATGAAGGGAAAAAGAATGTGAATTCATACGACATTCTCTCGTTGGATAATGATAAAATGACACTTTCTTATCATGCACCAGGAACTGGTGGTTGGGGAGAGGCTTGGTTTTGGCTGTTTAGAAAAGCTGATTAATTAGTATTTGCGGCTAAATATATTCAGAGAGGGCGAGCTCATGGCTCGTCCTCTTTTTGCATATAGAAATTTTGGCTGATTTTTTATGTAAGGTTATTCTGATTTTATGAAAAATTCTGTTTTTGTTTTGTTCTTGTTTCTTATTTCCTGCCAATCCCGAAATAATTATACCATTGTTGGTCAACTGCCCGGCAAAACCTACGATGGTGAACTCATTTATCTGGTACCGATGGAGAATGCTTCAAAGGAAAGAGTAGATTCAACATTCATAAAGGACGGATCTTTTCAATTTGAGGGATTTGCAAAAATTCCGGAGATGTATGTTATTCGGGCGAAGCCGGTATTGAGATATAACCTTGAAGAGCTTTTAGTGGTTCGCGAGGCTGGCAAAATGAACGTGAAATTGGATAAAAGCAGCTCTGTTCAAGGCACAGCACTCAACGACTCTCTTCAGTATTGGAAGGAACAAAAAATGAAGTTCGATCTTGTCGACGCTGACTTGATAAAACAGTATCGGAATGCCAGCGATAGTGTGAAACAAGATTTAAAACAGCGGGCAGATTTGCTAAAGATTAATGCTACAAACTTTCACTTCAATTTTGTATTGAATAACAAAGAAAATGCTGTTGGTCAGTTTGTTCAAAAAATGATGGGTAGCTCTTTCTCCGAAGAGCAAAAGCAGAAACTGAATGTAAAATGACCTGATTGAATGAAGGGGTATTTCGAAAAATATGATTGGATTTTGCCGGTTGGGCTTGTGGGGCTGAGTTTTGTGTTTTTTCAATTCTTTTACCCTTATCATTTGTTCTTCAAAGAGCAGATCCAATTGTTTTTGTACACTCCCAATTATTTTCTATCCTACTTTAAAAAGCCGGCCTGGCTGGCCGCATATTTTGGCGATTTCCTAACTCAGTTTTTTTATCTGCGTGGCGGTGGTGCTGCAATATTGGCTTCCCTTTTTTGCTTCGAATGGGTGCTTACTGCGGCAGTCCTTAAACGCATTACTTCAAGCACAAAAGCGGGGTTGTGGTCTTTGCTCCCGCCTTCGGCCGACTGGGTTCTCCATTGCAACACGTTACACGGCGTGTCGGTTTCCGTCGGTTTTATCCTTGTTTTGTGTATGTTTTTAATCTATGCTGCTCTTTCCGAAGTGTGGATTTCATATGCAATTCTGACAATATTTTCCTTGACTGGTTATTGGCTTTTGGGCAGTTCATTTCTCATTTTCCCATTTTTGATTTTGGCTTACGATATTAACAATCATCGGGTTCACTGGATGAAATGGATATTTGTCCTGTCCGTAGCATTCGCTATCCCGCTAATTTTGAGGCAACATTATTTGCTTACTCCAGTTCAGGCAGTTATTTTTCCTGCCTTCAGTAAGCAAAGTCTACTTTTACAAGTAGCACTCTTGTTTTCGGTTATAAGCTCCTTTTTCCTGAAAAAAATTGAAGCGGCTCACTCCCAATTAATTAGTTTTGGAATCGTTACCGTTTTGGCATTTGTGCTTTCTGTTGGAATATTAAACAAAGCCGATTTTAATCTCGAAAAGATACTTTCGCTCGATGGCGAAACCTATTTTGGAAACCCTGATCGGGTCATCGAACTCTCAAAAAAATTCGATTTAAAAAATAAGCAGGCGACTTATTTTACAAATATAGCTTTGGCCGAAAAAGGAGTTTTACCCGAATATCTGCTCGATTTCTACCAGCCATTTTCGCCGGGACTTATTCCTCAGGTGACACCTGAAGAAAACTGGCAATCGATATTTGTCAGTAACGAAGTTTTTTTCCTGATTGGCGATATGAATATGGCTCAGCATTCGGCCATGCTTGGAAATACTTTCTCGCCATATCAGCGGAGTTCGCGAATGATGCGGCGTTTGGCCGAAATTAATCTGGTGACAGGTGATTCGGCGGCGGCTATCAAATACCTGCGGATTCTTTCTAAAACTCTTTTTCACCGGAAATGGGCTGAAAGCCAGGTGAGGACGATTCAATCTGCTGAAACAAATAAATGGCTTGCCGGCAAACGAAGTCAGGTTTCTGATGCTGATCTGTTGCGAAAATCGAACGATTATCTGTCATCGCTTCAATTCCTTGTTGAGCAGCATCCCGACAATCTTGTAGCTGTTGATTACCTGCTTTGTTACCTGTTGCTCAATAAAGAGGTTAAGTTGTTTCGCGAAAACTACGAACGATATTACCTGAAATTGAAACGTCAGGTTTCAAAAGTTTATGCCGAAGCTTTGCTTGTGCAGTTGGTTGCCGACAAAGCCTCGCAGCAAGAGGCACAATCGTATTTAATCAATCCTGAAATTGTTACGAGGTTTACCGAATACACCCGTATTTTCGAGAAGACTTCAGGAGATATGAATGCATTGAATAAGCAATTCTCGAAATCGTATTGGTTTTATTATCACTTTGCCACAATTCAGAAGAAATGAGAGCATATTTGATTGTGTACTTTGTAGCAATGGTAATTTTTTCGTGCAGGGGTCCCGAAAATGTAAAGATTAGCAAGGATTTTCCACCGGTTTATCCTGATTATATTGATGTTATCATTCCTCAAAACATAGCTCCTCTCAATTTTCTGTTACGGAATAAACCTGAAAAACTAATCGTAACGATCAAAGGAAAATCAGATTCAATAACAGTAAAGGGAGAACAAAAAATTGAAATCCCCGGCGCTCATTGGAAGAATTTACTGGCATCCAGCCTGAATGACAGCTTGCTTGTAAGCGTTTTGGCTCGTTCGAATGGTGAATGGATTCGATATAAGTCGTTTAAGTGGTACGTGAAAAGCGATGAGGTTGATTCGTACCTGAGCTACCGTCTGATTGAACCCGGTTACGAAGTCTGGAACAAACTGCAAATTGTGGAGCGCAATGTCGAATCCTTTGATGAGCGTGTGTTGGCCGACAATAACCTAACGCAAGGCAATTGTATGAATTGCCACATCCACGGCAATCAGAGTGGAAAGCTTTCGATGTTTCACCTTCGGGGCGAAAAGGGAGGAACGATCCTGAATAAAGATGGCAAGCTGCGAAAATTAAATACCCGTGCCAATGGCATGATTTCGAATGCTGTTTATGGCGATTTTCATCCGAACGGAAGATATGCTGTTTTCTCGACAAACATCATTATTCCTGAATTGCATGCCAACCGGACCGATCGGCTTGAAGTGTACGATACGGCTTCCGATTTGGTGGTGATTGATTTGGATTCGGATAAGGCATTCACTAAACCTTTCCTGTCAGACACCACTAATTTCGAGACGTTTCCGGTATTTTCTGCCGATGGAAAATGGATCTACTTCTGCTCTGCGCCCAAAGTGACGTTGCCCGATAGCATCAAATCGTTGAAATACAACATTTACCGGGTTGGGTTCGACGCTGCAAAAGGCGAAATTGGAACGAAAATAGACACCTTATGGAATGCAAAGAAAATGGGTGGTTCTGTTTGTCATTTGAAAGCTTCTCCCGACGGTAAGTTCCTGCTTTATACTGTTGCCGATTACGGAACATTTCCGATTTGGCACCGCGAGGCCGATTTGCAGATGATGAACCTCCAAACCGGTGAAATCGATAAGCTGAGAGGCGTAAATGGCCCGAATTCCGATTCATACCACAGTTGGTCATCGAATAGTCGTTGGTTTGTTTTTGCCAGCAAACGCGATGACGGTATTTACGGTAAACCTTATTTTTGCTATATTGATGCTTCAGGAAAAGCTTATAAACCGTTTGTTTTGCCGCAACGCGATCCTGAAATTTATGATTACATGTTGAAATCGTTTAATATTCCTGATTTGTCTGATTCTCCGGTACCTTTTGATGCGGCTGATGTCGAAAAGGTTTACATGGAGCAGGAGGCTGAACAGGTAAAGTAAAAGCCTCCCCCAAACCCCCTCCAAAAGAGGGGGCTTAAAGAGGTGGGATTGTTAAGTCATCTGCTTTGAAAAGAACACGTTGTGAATATACTCTGCCCAAAGTCTCCCCTTTCGGGGGAGATTTAGAGGGGGCTGATATTTTAAATAATTAATTTTTGAAGATGAAATACTTTTCTCTTGATAAACTGCTTTCGCTAATTTTTGGACTTGTTGTCTTTTGGTTTTTTGCCTTTTTGTACCCGTTCCATCTGAATTATCAGGAACAATACCAAATGTTTTTGTTTTCATCCGATTACTTCCTGAATTTCTTTGCCAAACCCGGTGGAATCAGCGATTACATTGGTAATTTCTTTACCCAGTTCTATTTTTATTCGTGGGTTGGAGCTTTGACTATTGCAGTTTTGTTAGTTGTTCTTCAGCGTGCCGTTTGGTTTATTTCAAAGCAATTTGGTGCAAAGCCGGTTTTCGTTCCGATTACTTTTATCCCTTCATTGCTTTATTGGAGCTTGTTTTGCGACGAAAACTACCTGTTGGGTGGTTTAATCGTTATGTTGATTGTGTCGGGATTTGTTTCGGCTTTTCTATTGATAAAGCCTGTAAATATTCGGATGGGCTTTGTGTTGGTTTCGATTCCGGTTTTATTCTGGATGGCCGGCGGTGCTTTTGTTTTACTCCCGTTATTTGCAGTAGTTTTTGAAGCAGTGAACCGGAATCTGAAAGTGACTTACTTGTCAATTTTTGGATTGGTATCAACTTTGATTTCATATGCAATTCCAACACTTTGCAAGTCATTTTTTCTGCAATATCCGCTTCGGCAGGTATGGATTGGCGCCAATTATTTCCGATTTCCGGTTAATGTTCCGGTTTCGGTTGGTATTGTTGCCCTTTTACTGGTCGTTATTCCATATGCACTTTATTACTTTTCAAGAATTATAAAACGAGATCATTCGAAGATATTCATTGCCGGTCAGTTGATTGTGCTGGTTTTTGGAGCTTCTTTTTTGATCACTCATTCAGTTGATATGGGAAAGGAAGAAGTTATGGCCTACGATTTCAACTGCCGGATGCGCAAATGGAATCGGGTAATTGCTATGGCCGAGAAAAAGACACCGACTACACCGCTATCGGTAACCTGCCTGAATCTGGCTTTGGCCAAGGAAGATATGCTTGGCGAACGCATGTTCAACTATTTTCAGAATGGTATTGGCGGACTGATGCCCGATTTCGTTCGCGACTATACCATTCCGTTGATTGCCGGTGAAGTGTATTATCATCTGGGGTTTGTAAATACAGCTCAGCGTTTTGCTTTCGAGGCCATGGAGGCTTTGCCCGATTACCAAAAAAGTTCGCGTGCCGTTATGCGTCTGGCCGAAACCAACATTATAAACGGCAATTATGAGGTTGCCGGAAAGTATTTGCGTTTGTTGCAGAAAACTTTTTATTACAAGGGCTGGGCGACAAAGGCAATGGCAACGATGAAAGATGAAAAACTGATTGCACAGCATCCGGAATGGGGCTGGTTGCGCAAATGCCGGACACAGGAAGACTTCCTTTTCAGCGAGGGTGAAAAAGACATGATGTTAGGAGTTCTTTTCAGGCAAAATCCTGAAAACCGCATGGCTTTCGAGTATTTAATGGCTTACACGTTATTAAACAAGGATCTGAAACATTTTCTTCAATATTTCCCGTTGAGCGAATCGCTGAAGTATCGAGCCATCCCTAAAAGTTATCAGGAGGCGCTGTATTATGCCTGGACCCAAACGAATAATGATCCAACTAAAGATATTCCCTACCCGATAAGTAATTTGATCAAGCAACGGTTTCAGGCATTTCAGAAAATGCCGGGACAACCGAATTCAGGTTCTGGCAAAAACGAGTTTTCAGATACGTACTGGTATTATCTTTATTTCGTAAAATAATCGGCTATGAGTGAAATACAATTCAAAAAATATCTGTTGGTATCTCTTACCCCCAACTCCCTAAAGGGGGCTAAATCATTTGCAGTATGGCAAGTCCCCTTTAGTGGATTTAGGGGTAATTTATACGAGATTTTGGCCTTTCTTCTTTTGTCGCTTACCCTTGTTTTATCAGGATGCGGAGGGAAAGTAAATCCAGAAGCGGTTCTCAAAGAAAAACCAAAACTTTTTCCCGACTATGTGGATGTTACAATTCCTGCCTCGATTGCCCCTTTAAATTTTAAACTTCAGGAGGAGTATTCGGCTATGGATGCAGTTTTCGAGGGGAAGAATAACCAGGTTATTCATGTTCAGGATAGCAAGGAAATCTGTATTCCGGCTGGTGATTGGAGTAAAATGTTGGAAGCCAGCAAAGGCGACAGCCTGAAAGTAACTGTTTCGGTAAAGCAACACGACCGCTGGAAGCAGTTTGCTCCTTTTCGTTTGTACGTGAGCGAAACGCCTATTGATTATGGTTTGGTGTATCGCCTGATTGCTCCCGGATACGAAGTTTACAGCAAAATGGGCATTTATCAACGCAATCTTTCGAATTTCGACCAAAGTCCGATTGTCGAAAATACGCTGGTTCCCGGAAGTTGTGTGAATTGCCATTCGTTTCGCCAGTCTGATCCAAAAAACATGAGTTTGCATATCAGAGGCCCCAAAGGGGGTACGGTTTTGCTTGCCGATGGAAAAATGAATGTTTTGAACACGAAGACCGACAAAACCATTTCGAATTTCGTTTATCCGTTCTGGCATCCATCGGGTAATTATATCGCCTATTCGGTTAACAACACCCATCAGGTTTTTCACGAAGAAAAAGACTCCCGGGTTGAAGTTGGCGATGCTGCTTCGGATGTTGTTGTTTACGACATCAAAAACAATCAGGCCATAAGTTGTAACCTGCTGATGCAGGACAGTATTTTTGAGACATTTCCGTCGTTTTCTGCTGATGGCCGTACGCTTTATTTTTGCCGGGCAGCTCATAAAAAAATGCCCGAGCAGTATAAAGAAGTCAGGTATAACCTTTGCAGTATTGCTTTTAATCCTGAAAATGGCACGTTTGGCGACCGGATTGATACTTTATTCAATGCAACGGCACAGAATAAAAGCGTTACTTTTCCGCGTCCTTCGCCCGATGGAAAATACATCATGTTTACCTTGGTTGATTACGGAAATTTTTCGATCTGGCACAAGGAAGCCGATTTGTATTTGCTTGACCTGAAAACCGGACAGACCCATCGCCTCGACGAAGTGAACAGCGACAATACCGAGAGTTACCATTCGTGGTCGTCGAATTCGCGCTGGTTTGTGTTCAGTAGCCGTCGGATGGATGGATTATACACGCGTCCTTTTATCGCTTACCTCGATGAAAATGGTAAGGCCGGGAAACCATTCCTGTTGCCGCAATCGGATACTGAATTTTACGACCGGCTGCTTTATTCATTCAATATTCCTGAATTTGTCAGCGGGAAAGTGGATGTTGATCCGAACATCATTGAAAAGTTGGTTTCAGGTGAAAAGCGGGTTCAGGTAGAATCGCTAAAATTGCAATAAAATCATTTGCAGAAATTAAAAATACAAGTAGGTTTAAATCAATTTTGTGATGAGAGAAGGAAAAATAAAAGTTACACAGGGAATAATGATAAAGCCTAAATATCAGATTTTTATACCCGGATGCATCGGGTCTTTCGAAGAACAGTGGTCCGATTGTTTCAACGAGTTTCAGCTTTTCCTGAATACGTATCCTAATCAAAAAGCGTTTATTGCCCGGGTTTTTGTTGGAGCCAATAATCCGGATGAGTATTTCAGTTATTCAAAACAGATCGAAAGTCGTTTAAATGCGACTGGTATTCCTTTCAGCGTGGTGGCCGAATCGCCTGAATCTCCCGTGTTGGTGATGATTGAAGCCGGATTTGTAAATTCCGCCGATATTCAGATTGAGTATGGCATGGCCGGAACAGTCAGATACAGTAAGATCAATTCTTCGGGATACAATGAATATTGGTTTGCCGGTGTTGGTAGTGGAATAGAAGGCGAATCAACCAGAGAAAAATCGGCCAATGCTTTTGCCTCTCTTCTGGAAGCCTTTCTAAAATTGGGAATCGGGTTCAATTCGGTTTTCAGACAGTGGAATTACGTTGAGCAAATTTTTGATTTTGATCAGACTGAGAATCGGCAAAGGCAGAATTACCAGCTTTTTAATGAAATTCGCAATGAGTATTATTCGAAATACCTCACTGGTCAAGGGTTTCCGGCTGCAACTGGCATTGGTACCAACCTCAATGGAGTAACTATTGAGTGTATGGCGGTAACCAGCGATAGTGAAGTTACTACAGTTGCAATCAGTAATCCGAAACAGCTTAATTCGTACAAATATGGTCAGGATGTGCTGAAAGGCGATCCACAATTCAGCTGCAAGCAAAATCAACCACCACAGTTCGAACGGGCCCGCCTGATGACAAACGGGAACGGTTCCAGATTATTTATTTCCGGAACTGCATCCATTGTTGGACAAGAGACCATTGGATTGAATGATGTAGAAAAGCAAGCCTATGTAACTATTGAAAATATTGGACAGTTGGTAAGCGAAAAAAATCTGAGAGCGCATTATCCTGAACTCACTGTTTTTCCTGATAAGTACGCCTATGTGCGTGTATATGTGAAGAACGAGGAAGATATTCCAACGGTCAAAGTCATTTGCGAGAACCATTTTGGAGCCGTGCCTATGACTTTTGTAAAAGCTGATATTTGTCGCGCCGATTTGCTGGTTGAAATAGAAGCCGAGATGATTAGCTAAATGCACAATACAATTTTTTTCTTGTAATGTAACCTAAACCTATATCACCATGAAAACGAAAACCTTTACCTTGCAAATTGCTGTCGTTCTGCTCGTTTTTTCTTTTCTGACATCCACCGGACAAACCAGAGAGCTAACCACGTTGCAAACTGGATGGAAATTTTCGAAAGGAAATTTCGATAAAGCCTCTCAGCCGAAATTCGACGATTCGAAATGGCAGGATGTTACTATTCCGCACGATTGGGCTATTGCCGAACCAACCGTAATTGATGGCGATGGAAATACCGGCAAACTTCCATGGAAAGGCGAAGGCTGGTATCGCAAAAGTCTTGAAATTCCGGCAGCATATTCCGGCAAAAACATCATCCTGATTTTTGACGGAATAATGTCGAAGCCTGAAGTTTACCTGAACGGACAGTTGGCCGGCAAATGGGATTACGGTTACAATTCGTTTTACCTCGATGTGACTAAACTGGTGAATTTCAGTGGTAAAAATCAATTGGCAATTCATGCCGATACCCGAGATCACGATAGTCGCTGGTATCCCGGAGCCGGCATTTACCGGAAAATTCAGATGATGGTGGTCGATCCCATTCATGTTGGCGTTTGGGGAACTCAGATTACAACTCCGATTGTAAAATCAAACTTTGCCGAAGTCAGGATCATGAATACCATAATAAATAATTCAGGAAATGCGGAAGATAAAATCAAAGTTGAGAATATCATTTTGAACCAGAAAGGTACTGAAATTGCCCGGAAAGAAGCTACCGCTAAAATAGCTTCAGGAGCAAACAAGGAAGTTGAAACCAGCATCGGCTTGACTGATCCGCAACGCTGGGACATTAATAGTCCAGTGATGTATCAGGTGAAAACCAACATTTACAAAGGCGACAAATTGGTTGATTCGTCGGTTAATTCGTTCGGAGTGCGCACCATCCGGATCACACCTAACAACGGTTTATACCTGAACGATAAACGTGTTCAGCTAAAAGGTGTGAACCTTCATCACGATCAGGGATTGCTTGGTGGCGCTTTTTATCCGCGGGCGATGGAACGCCAGATTGAAATTATGAAGTCGATGGGTTGCAATGCCATTCGTACCAGTCACAATATGCCGGCCCCCGAATTATTGGAATTGTGCGACAAAATGGGAGTTCTGGTGTTCGATGAAGCTTTCGATAAATACGACAAAAAAGCTGACATTACTGAAACAACCGATTTTGAGGATTTTGCTCACCGAAACATTCAGAATTTTGTTGAGCGCGACCGGAACCACCCGTGTATTTTTATCTGGAGTTTTGGAAACGAAATGGGCGATGTTCAATATAACCAGAACAATGGGTTCCATCGGATGCAAACCATGATCAATTATATTCACAAATTCGATCCAACACGTCCGGTTACCATGGCGTGCGATAATACCAACAGCGCGGCATTGCGCCATTTCGATTTTTACGATGTACACAGTTGGAATTACGGTCGTCGCTACAGTCTTGCCCGCCAGATGGAACCCAACAAAGCAGTCATTGTTAGCGAGTCAGGTTCAACGGTGAGTACCCGTGGATTTTACGAATTGCCTCTTCCGGAAAAAAGAAGCGAATTTACACCTTCGTTACAGGTGAGTTCATACGATCTGAACGTTCCGGCATGGGCCGATTTGCCCGACGAAGATTTTATGTGGCAACAAGATGAAGAATACATTGCCGGCGAATTTGTCTGGACAGGCTTCGACTATTTGGGAGAGCCAACGCCTTACGGAAACGATTACGCTAAAGGCCATGGGTTGACCGACAAAGAAGCTTCGCGCAGTTCGTACTTCGGTATCGTTGATTTGTGCGGAATCCCAAAAGACCGGTATTTCCTGTACAAAAGCTACTGGAAACCTGAAGAAACTACCTTCCACATTCTTCCTCACTGGAACTGGGATGGTAGCAAAGTTGATAAAGTTCCGGTATTTGTGTACACGAATGGAGACTGTGCCGAACTTTTCCTGAATGGAAAGTCGTTGGGCAAGAGATGCAAAAATCCAACTTCATTAAAATCCATTGAGCGTTTCCGCCTGATGTGGAATGATGTGACCTACCAGCCTGGCGAACTTAAAGCGGTTGCGTATAAAGAAGGTGTGGTCATTGGCGAAGAGACCTTGAAAACTGCCGGTGAGCCATATCAAATCCGGCTGACTCCTGATCGTTCAACGATTCATGCCGATGGAATGGATTTGTCGTATGTGTTGGTTGAAGCTGTTGACAAAGATGGAAACATTTGTCCGTTGGCCGACAACAAAATCGAACTGTCAATCAGTGGGCCAGGCAAAATTGCAGGTGTTGGTAATGGCAATCCTCAATCGTTCGATTCCTTTCAGGCCAATTACGTCAATCTTTTCTACGGAAAGGCAATGCTCATTGTAGGCTCTGGCTTCGAAAAAGGCGACATCAGCATAACCGCAAAAGGCGACGGTTTGGTAAAAGACCTAAAGTTGATTAAATCAGAATAAGGTTTTCCTTGAACAGAAAACTTCAAGATATAAATCTGAAAAATAGAATTAGTATGATACGAAATCTTTTTATGCTAGTAATCCTGCTTAGGACTACGCTTATCCTATCGGCGCAAAACCCTGTTCCGGTTTATCTCGATCCCTCCAAATCTGTTGGAGAACGGGTTGAAAATGCATTGTCGCTGATGACTACCGAAGAAAAGGTAGCCCTTTGTCATGCACAGTCGAAATTCAGCAGCAAAGGCGTTGCCCGTCTGGGTATTCCTGAAATATGGATGAGCGATGGGCCACACGGTGTTCGTGCCGAAATAGAATGGGACAGCTGGGGTTATGCTAATTTTACCAACGACTCATGCCTGGCTTTTCCGGCGCTGACTTGTTTGGCATCAACATTCAATCCTGAACTGGCAGCTCGCTACGGAAAAGCCATTGGCGAAGAAGCCCGTTACCGTAAAAAGGAAGTGATTCTCGGTCCCGGAGTAAACATTTACCGTTCACCTTTAAACGGACGTAATTTCGAATACATGGGCGAAGATCCGTATCTGGCTTCGAAAATGGTAGTTCCTTATGTTCAGGGCGTACAAAAAAGTGGAGTTGCTGCTTGCGTCAAACATTTTGCTTTGAATAATCAGGAAAACTGGCGTGGGCACATTGACGTTGAGTTGAGCGATCGTGCACTTTACGAAATTTATCTGCCAGCTTTTAAGGCTGCTGTAATGGAAGGGAAAGCCTGGTCGATCATGGGTTCGTACAACAAATTTCGTGGTGAGCATTGCTGCCACAACGATTTGTTGCTGAATAAGATTCTGAAAACTGACTGGGAATTTGATGGCGCTGTAATTACCGACTGGGGCGGTGCACACGACGATCATCAGGCTGCTATGAACGGACTTGACATTGAAATGGGTACGGGAACTGATGGATTGACGACATCGGTTAAAAATGCATACGATTATTATCATTTAGCAAATCCGCTTCTGAAAGCTGTAAAAAATGGCGATGTTCCGATGGAAGTTTTGAACGATAAAGCGCGTCGTGTGCTTCGTTTGATTTTCCGTACTAGCATGAATCCGAACCGTCCTTGGGGAAGTTTTGTAACTCCTGAACATTCGAAAGTTGCCAGTGACGTTGCCAAAGAGGGAATTGTTTTATTGAAGAATGATCAAAATGTTTTGCCGGTCAACCCTAAGTTGTATAAGAAGATTCTGGTAGTTGGCGAAAATGCAACGCGTAAAATGACCATTGGCGGCGGAAGTTCGGAATTGAAAACCCAATACGAAATTTCACCGCTTCAGGGAATCAAAAATGCTTTTGGTTCGCAATGCGAAGTGAACTATGCGATGGGTTATGCATCAGGTCCATCGGCTTACGGACGCGAAATTCCGTCGAAACTGAATGCCGATACACTTCTGAATGAGGCTGTACGCATGGCTAATGATGCCGACCTGATTCTTTATGTGGGTGGATTGAATAAAAACCATTTTCAGGATTGTGAAGGAGGCGACCGTAAAACGTATGAATTGCCCTTCGGACAGAATAAACTGATTGGCGAACTGATTAGAACCAATAAAAAAGTGGTGGTAGTTATTGTCAGTGGAAATGCGGTATCCATGCCCTGGGTGAATCAGGTTCCAGCCATTGTGCAGGCTTGGTATCTGGGTTCTGAATCGGGTAATGCCATTGCCTCGGTTCTTTCAGGCGAAACCAATCCATCGGGAAAATTGCCGTTTACGTTTGGCGTGAAGCTAAACGATTATGGCGCTCATTCGTTCGACAAGCTTTGCTTCCCGGGCGACAGCATTAAAGAGGTTTACAAGGAAGATATTCTGGTTGGCTACCGTTGGTTCGATACCAAAAATATTGTACCGCAATTTCCGTTTGGATACGGACTTTCTTACACCACATTTCAGATAGGCAAAGCGTCGGTTGACAAAACAAAATACGCAAAGAATGACGTTGTGAAACTTTCGGTCACGCTAACCAACTCCGGAAAGTTGGATGGTGCTGAAGTGATTCAGGCGTATATTCAGGATAAAGTTTCGTCGGTTCCGCGACCAACAAAAGAGTTGAAAGGCTTCAGTAAGGTTGACCTGAAAGCGGGCGAAAGCAAAGTGGTGACCTTGGAATTGCCTGTCAGCGAATGGGGCTTTTATGACGAGACTTCCAAGCAATTTAAGGTAGAGCACGGTCAGTTTGTGATTAATCTCGGGACTTCGTCGCGCGACATTAAGCAACAGATTCCGGTAACGGTAGAATAAATTTCAGAAAAATATAAAGTGAATAAGGGTTTCATCTTTAAAGGAGATGAAACCCTTTTGGTTTAAGATAATTATTACTGATATCTGGATGAGACGAATAATTTGAGTAAATTTATAGAAACTAAATCGTATTTGTCATGAAATCAAAAATTTTGACTGTACTACTTCTAATTGCTTCAATAAGTCTATCAGCACAGATACCCAAAGGATCTTTTATGGCTGAAGGTGGAATTAAATTAGGAAACAATTGGCGATACGAATCCATGCTTTTCCCTGATGGTTTCGGAATTTCGGTTGGAACGCGTGATGTGTACAATAAAAATTACAGCACTGGAAATGATCAGTTTTCATGGGGAACCCGAAATTTTGGGTTTTCACTCTCGCCAAGGTTTGGTTATTCTGTTTTTCGAAATTTTCTGGTCGGAATTGACTTAAAATACATCAGGAATAACTATAGTTATTCGCCATTTAAAGACGAAGATAAAGGTTATGATCGGGGTAAAGGATATGGCTTTTTTGTCAGAAAGTATTTTGGTGCTAAGAAGTTTACACCATTTATTGAAGGTGAATTTGGTTTTTGGTCATTAAAAAATTTTGAGCATTCCACCTCACCAGGTGGTGGTTTATATGAATCTACTGGAAAACACGATCTGGCGTATTACGGTGGTGCTTTTGGTTATTCATATTCGGCTGGTTCGAGATTTAAATTAAACCTTATGGCCAAATTGCAGCACACAGAAGTTACCTCCCCGAATTATTCTTATTATAAAGAATTAGATTTCGATTCTGCGCTGGTTTTATCTTTCAGCTATTTCCTGAACCGAAAGGAAAAGCTGTAACCTTATTGCAAAAACTTTTCGAAACAGATTATAGTGTTCATAAGATGTGATTAATGCCGTAAATTGAATTTGCTATTTTCAATATACTGTATTAATTCAAGTTTTGCGAAGAGTTCTATCCAAACCACTCCCTCGTTCGATTTGTAGTTTTCAGGCAATCGATGGCAATATTTACATTGCTTACTACCTGAAAATCGAACATCCCGACGCAAATAAAGTCGGCGCCATTGTCGAAAGCCCATTTGAACCCGTCTTTTGGTTCAATCGCTCCGGCCGCCAGAACCTTGAACCCCATAATCGGTACTGTGGCTTTGCTCACAAATTCAACAGTTCGTTCAGGAAACAGGCAAAACATGTTGTTGTGGAAACGGTTGTGGTCGAGGTAATTTGTTCCGTCAACTTCAAAAGGGAAGCGGTATTCGCGCGGGTGAGCCGACCAGTATCGATCGTGGTGCATGGTTTTCATGTAATAATCCGGAATAATTCCCTGATCGGCGCAGGCAATCATCGATTCGATAGAATGTGATGCCAGTCCTGCCGTGTAGCCTTGCTGCCGTATGTGTCCCATCATTTCGTGAATCACTTCAATCTTATTGTCGCGCACCAGCCAGTCGCACCAATTGCCCTGAATTTGAATAATGTCAACCCCAAAATCAATGGCTTTGTCGATGTTCTCGAAATACAGTTTTTTGTCCGTGTTCGACCCTACTTCTGCCAGTTTCTGATTGTTCAGGTTAGGCCCGACTTGCGAAATCACCTTGATTTTGCTCCCGGTAATCTTTTTATATTTGGCCAGCAGCGGGTTCGATGGGAAACCGATATTGATGGTATTGATCCCGGCTTTTTCGGCCAACATCAGTGTTTCGTAAACTTTTTGTTCGGTATTGTAAGCTTTGAAAAGCGTATCGGCGTAAATCAGGTCGCGTGCATGCGACCAGCCGCCAATCAGGTTTCCACCGGCAATTAACCGGCTGATCTCATGTTTCCCAATTTTGCCCTTCGGAAGTTCGCCTTTCAGTTCGTTCAGTGCGGTTTGTTTCACCTGAATCGTGGCACCCGACATCACATCAACGCCAAAAGTTTTAAAGTTATTCACAGCTCCAAACCCCATTGCTCCCAATACAGGAAGAGTGGCCAGATTTTTCAGAACTTCACGGCGCGAAGAAATTTCTTCAGTTTCAGGAACAGGAGTTTTCTTGCGCTCACGGAGGATTTCGATAAGCGTATCAATACTGTAGCCTTTCTCCTGATAGAAGAAAAGAAACAGCAATGCAGCCGCTTCAATGAATAATTTATCAACAATGAATAAATGCCCGTCGGATGCGCTGACTAGCGGATTCCCAAACGGTGGATAGGCAAAATAGTACAGGATCAGCAGCAAGGATCCAGCCAGTGAGGCAAAGCGGCTGAAAAGTCCGATAAACAACGCCAGTCCGATGAAGAAAAGGCCATGCATATTCAGGATGTCGGTGACTTTCAAAATGGCAGGCGAGCTGGCTAAAGCGTGGTAAAATCCGGAAAGAAATCCGGAGGTATTCAGCAAATAGCTTGAAGCGGTCCAGTTGCCCTGAAGAATTTTGGATAGGCCTTCGTAAATAAAATGCCATCCGATAGCTACACGTAGAATGGTAACAAATAAATGGGAATAGAATTTAGGTTTTGTGGTATTCATAAATTGATCTGGTTAGGTTGATTCAAAATCGACTGTTAATTTCAGAATCTTTTTTGAGAAATACACGGAAGTATCTGCCAATCTGAAATTTATATTTTATTTTGATCATATTGTTGAGTTAATTCTTTATTTTTGATACGAATATAATTACTATTAATGGAAGATGTTGAAAAAAATGTTAACAAATAAACCTATAAGTTGATTTAATGAAGATTGTTCGTATATTTGATCCCGAAGATTGTCTACTTTCTGTTCGCTTTGAACAAGAATTATATGATGAATTTGCCAGACTATTTGAGGAATGGGTCGATATCGAATATCTTGAAGAATTTTTTACATTGAATGAAGCTGATTTGAAAAGACCCTTTTGGAAGGGAGTAAGTATTGAAGAAGCAATTTTAAAAACCGTTGAAGAAGCATCAAAGCTTAGGCAGCATTTCATTAAACTTTCAGAAAATAAGAATGATGACAGGATTGAAGCCTTTAGAAAATTGTTTCGACCACTGAACAAAACCCCTGACCGCATTTTTTACCTTGAAAAGAAAAAAGCTTATGGTTTAAAGGAAAGAGGTTGGCTAAGGATTTATGCATTAAAAGTTGATGATGATATGTACTTGATAACCGGTGGTACTATTAAACTCACTGATAATATGGAAGAACGCGATCATACCAGAAAAGAGCTGCAAAAAATTGAAACCGTCAGACTATTTCTGAAAAATCAGGGTATTATTGATGAAGATGGTATGGTTGAACTATTCGAACTTTGAATTCGGAACAAATCAAAAAATGAACGAAAGACTTAAAAATTTAATCACTAAAGAGCCTTCTGCATGGCTTGAAAAAGCAAAATGGAATCAGGAGAACCGCGATTGGCTCGAAAAATCAGCAAAAATCGCCATTAAAATTTTGCGTGAGATTCGAGCACAAAAGGAAAAGAATGGAATGTCGCAAAAGAAACTGGCCGAAATACTTTTTGTTTCGCCACAGTACATCAACAAAATTGTAAAAGGGCAAGAAAACTTTTCGCTGGAGACCATCTGCAAAATTGAAAAAGTATTAGGAATCTCTCTCATTGAAATTCCTTTATTTCAGGTGAGTCAGGAGTTTGATGTTGATCTGCAGTATACAGGATCTGGGTTAAGTAGAAATAAAGCTCAAAAAATTGCCTCGCATGTGGGTGATTATTCTGTATATGCTTCTTTTGAATATCAAGAATTAGATAAAAGAGCCTGATGGAAACCAAACCAACAAACATTAGCTTTTCCCTTCAAAAAGTGACCACAGAGCAATTCGCCATCATTGAAGAAGGATTTGAAGAGAAAGGAAATATTCGCGTTGGGATCAACCTGCGTTTTGCAGCTGACGATGCGAAAAATATGATCGCTGTGTTTACAGCATTTAACTTCGATTCTAATCAGAAACCTTTTATTATTATAGAAGCTGGCTGCCATTTCATGATTGAGAAAGAAGCCTGGGATCAAATGTTTAAGGCTGAAACCAATGCACTGAATGTTCCCAAAGGTTTTTTAAGTCACATGACCATGATAACAGTCGGGACCGCGCGTGGAATATTGCATGCTAAAACCGAAAATACTTGTTTCAATAAATATGTTCTGCCTACCGTTAATGTGTCCGAAATGATAAAAGAAGATGTCTCATTCAGCTTTGATCATTGATTAGGGATATAAGTAATTTGAAGAGCTCTATTCGATCTTTTTTTGTTTCCATGACTCAACTAGCTACGTTTCGTTTCCGAATGTTTAAAAATAAACCAAAATTCGAAATAGCTGTAATCAAGTAAAACGTTTTGACGTGTTGATGTACATATAGAATCAAAATCCAGACAAATGAAAACGTCGCTAATTTTTTTATTGGTAATCAATTTTGCCGCTGCATCAATGGCTCAGGAGGAAAAAGTAGGCAATAGTAAATATTCACCCTTGGTAACGTTTACTGCTCAACAGGATCATGACAACATGATGCAGCAGTTGGGAATTAAAGCGCTTAGGCCAGGTCCGAGCGGCAATGAATCAGATCCGAATCACGCCAATACTGATGAGTCTCTGGCTAATCCTTGCCCTCAGTTACCGGATATTCTTATAACGAGAAGCGGCAAAAAAGTGACTTCTGAAGAAATGTGGTGGAAACAACGCCGCCCGGAAATTGCAGAGGACATTGAACGGGAAGTTTATGGATGCCTCCCTCAAAATATTCCAAATGTAAAGTGGACTGTAAAAATCACTGATCGTGAATTTGTGGGTTGGACACCCGTAATTGCCAAACAATTGGTTGGTCATGTTGATAATAGTGAATATCCGTTGATCAATGTAGATATTAATATGATGCTGGTTGTGCCTGCCAATGTCAAAGGTCCTGTCCCGGTATTGATGATGTTCGGTGGACGCCCGTCTTTTCCTTCGCCTGCGCAACCATCACCCGATGACATGGAAAAATTGAATACCACATTTAAAGAAATGATGATTAAAATTAATCCGGAATTGAAGTCAATTTTTGATCAATATCCGGCATATATGCCTATTACGAGATTGGCAGGACCAAATTTTTTCGCACCGAAACCGGAAGGCGATCTTTCTCCGACTGAACAATTACTGGCAGCAGGCTGGGGATATGTTACGATCGATCCCAATAGCATTCAGGCCGATAATGGTGCAGGTATTACAAGAGGAATCATAGGATTGGTCAATAAAGGTCAACCCCGAAAGCCGGATGATTGGGGAGCGCTTCGGGCGTGGGCATGGGGTGCCGCACGTGGATTGGATTACCTGGAAACAGACTCGTTGGTCGACTCTAAAAAAGTGGGCATTGAAGGTGTTTCGCGATATGGAAAAGCGGCATTGGTCACACTGGCTTTTGAACCTCGTTTCGTGGTTGGATTAATTGGTTCTTCAGGGAAAGGTGGAGCTACCTTGCATCGTCGCGTATTTGGCGAGGCTGTTGAAAGCCTTACCGGTGGCGAATATTATTGGATGGCGGGTAACTACATGAAATATGGCGCTTCGGAAGCTGTTTTTGGCAGTAAAACTGGGTGCGATTTGCCGGTTGATTCGCACGAACTGATTGCTCTTTGTGCCCCGCGATTCACATTCATTAGTTATGGTATTCCGGAGAAAGGCGATGCCAAATGGCTCGATCAGCACGGCAGTTACATGGCAACAATAGCCGCTGGTTCTGTATTTAAGTTGTTAGGAGTAAAAGATCTTGGTGTTTCAAACGATTACCTGACCGAAAAAATGCCTCCGGTTAATACCGGATTCATTGAAGGTGAATTGGCCTGGCGTCAGCATGATGGCGGCCACACTGACGCTCCAAATTTTAAATATTTTATACCCTGGGCCAGTAAGTTACTGAAGTATGAGCGAACTCCGGTTCGCAGGTAAACTGATTTGATAATCTGGGTGATTCAGTTCTTTATCGGGTTGATTCCAAATGTTTTAATACAAACCGGATTTCGCCATAAGAATACTGATTGTTTAGTCCGATGCGAATATCCGAAAGGTTGCCGCTGTTGTGTTGGTCGAGGTATTTCACAATAACTTTTACTTTTTCGGGCTCAACCAGTTTTTCAATAGGTATTTCGCCGGTCCCGATAAAATGAGCCAAATGTCCTTCAATGGTCGAAACAGCCATGCCGCGCTCTTTGGCAATTTCAGGAATGGTTTTGCCGCCTTTGAACAGTTCGAGACTTGTTCCCTGTGTGCTTAAACTTGCTTTTGCCGCTTCCTTTTCAGCGCCAATGGGCAATTCCAGGCCTTTTTCTTTGCGGTAGGCGATCACCATTTCCAAAATTTCTTTCCCAAATTGTTGCATCCGGGTGCCGCCCATTCCTTTTACGGCTTTTAACTCATTTTTCGATGCCGGCAAAGTTTGTACAATATCGTGCAGGGTTTTCTGCGGAACGATTCTCCGGATTTCGACATTTAGTAAATCCGCTTTTTCGTCGCGCCACTTTTTCAGTCTGGCGTAGAATTCAGGATGCATTGTGAAGGTAGATGCACTGGAAGAGGTCGATCCTTTGTGCCCTGCTTCAGGAATTTCGATGGCCGATTTCGACTTGATTTCAAGGTAGGTTTTCAGGTTAAAACCACTTTTGCACAACGCGAGACACACTTTTTTTGTGTGTATTTCTTTCCGGAGCTTGTCGGCCGCTTCGTTAAAACTTTTGCGGATGGCTTTATTGTCGGTACTGAATGATGCTGTTGAAAAAGGCTCTTCTACGATGGATAGAAGCTTTCCGGAGAAGTAATCGGCTGCTTTTCTAACCCGTTCCTGAAGTTGCTCGTTTTCTTCGGCATTGGGCGAATTAGCAATCAGTTGTCTGATTTGATTCTCGAATTTTTCCGCAACATTAATCAATTCGGTCTGCAATGGAATGGTTAAGCCTTGCAGATTTTCTTTCAGCGTGCCAAGCAATTGTGCCTGATGTTCTTCCCAAAGTTTTAGCAGGTACTGAATCTGTCGTGACATGGGCTTAAAATCGAACAATTCGCCAAGCAACTGTTTCACGTATTCCTTTCTCGATTGTTCCAATTCTGCCAACCCGGGCTGGTTTCGCTCCACATCATCCGAAAACTGGATCACAGTTGTGTCATTTTTTACACTGAAGTCGGCAATGGGCGAACTCAATACCAATCCTTCGAGGGTTTTGCAGCGGCTCAGTGCCACATAAACCTGCCCATGTGCAAACGATGCACGAGCGTCGATAATCGCCTTTTCGAACGTCAATCCCTGGCTTTTATGGATGGTAATGGCCCAGGCCAGTTTCAGAGGAAACTGTGTGAAGGTGCCGATCACATCTTCATCGATTTCCTGTGTGGTTTCGTTCAATGTATATTTGGCATTTTGCCATTCAGTCTTCTCCACATCAATAGGCAGGTAATCGCCCGGACATTGCACTTCAATGGTTTCGTCATTGATGTTGGTTATTTTACCGATTTTCCCGTTGTAAAATCGTTTTTCTGTATCATTCTTTACGAACATCACCTGCGCGCCAACTTTCAGCTCCAGTTCGGGGTCGGTGGGGTAGGAGTACTCCGGAAATTCGCCTTTTACCTCGGCTTTAAAACGGTGCGATTTGGTATTCAGCTTGTCCAGTTTCGAATTGTTGATTTGCTGCGACTGGTAATTGTGTGTGGTCAGGGTTATGTAGCCTTCTTTTTCTTCCGGATTAAATCCCTGGATGTGCCGTTGGTTTAATTCCTGAAGGGTGGCCGCATCCATACGATTTTCGCGCACTTTGTTGAGCAGGTCGATAAACTTTTGATCGCTTTGCCGGAAGATATGATTTAGCTCGATGCCAGTAAATTTTGATCGTTTCAAAGCATGACTGCTGAAGAAAAAACAAGTATCGTAATACGGTTTCAGGATAGCCCAATCGTCTTCTTTGACAACCGGAGCTAATTGCTGCAAATCGCCAATCATGAGTAATTGTACACCGCCAAAAGGTTTGTAGCGGTTTTTATAGCGACGAAGCACCTCGTCGATTCCATCCAGAATGTCGGCGCGAACCATCGAAATTTCGTCGATCACCAAAAGATCGAGGCTGCGCATGATGTTGATTTTTTCGCGACTGAATCGTTTGATCCCGGCGGCCACATTGCCATCGGCAGGGACTGCCACTTGTCTTTGCTGGTCGGGATCAACGGGTATTTGTGGGCCAAACGACATCTGGAAAAATGAGTGAATGGTTACCCCGCCCGCATTGATAGCAGCCACACCGGTTGGCGCCACTACCACCATTCGCTTGGGCGATTGTTTCTTCAGGTTACGCAAAAAAGTGGTTTTCCCGGTTCCGGCTTTTCCAGTCAGAAAAATATTTTGGTTGGTAAACTGAAGAAAATTAAAGGCAAGCTCTAATTGCGGGTTCGACTCATATTCCATTGCTGCAAACTGTTTATTGGAGTGGTGGTTGATTTATTGTTCGTTCTCTTACAAAGGTATTAAAAAGCGACTTATTTGAGGAAAATATTTGCTTGTGCTTCTATTTGAATTTTGCCCTTGTTTTAACAACAAGTGACTATTAAATCAGAGAAAAAGTCTCTTTTAACAACTCTTGAGTAGCACTTTGGAATGAATACAGATATATTAAGACAAAAAAGTCTTTAAATGCCAACCTAACTGATTTGCTTACGTATAGCTGAATAAATCCAGAATCATAGGATGTATTTCTTCTGAACTATTTATAAACTTCAGAAACCCTGAGAAGGGTTATTCAAAATAACAGTTGATTCGTTCAACTGGCACCTAGTAGCACAAAATCAATGTCGTTAAGTTACCGAATTGAATCCCGAAATGTCGGGGTTTCAGAACTGTTGTCAATTATGAACACTTAAAATTACAGCAATGAAAAGACTTTTAACATCAGTAGTGGTCATTTTAATGACCTTAAGTTTGAACGCACAAAACAATCCTCCTCAATTGTATTTATTGTTTGAGTTTATGCAGGTAAAAGGCGAAAACGGATCGGATTATCAGCAGGTTGAAGAATTTTGGTCGGGTATTCACAAGCAACGTGTACCGACAAATCAATACTCGGATGGGATCTTTGGTCGCTAACGCCTTCTGGAACAAAGCAAGGATCACAATATTTGACAGTTACATTATTTGCCAATCTTCAGGATATGTTGAAATCAATTAATTCTTTGGATGTTTACGGATATGCAAAAAAAGCTTATCCAACCAAAACTGACAAAGACCTGAATGCCATGTTTGATAAAACCGGAAAATCCCGGGATATGGCTAATCAGGTTCTTTTTAAGATGGTTGATCAGACGAAAAGCGACTTTGACATGAAAGTGGGAACAATTGCGACTTTGGACATTATGAAGCAGTTGGACGATAGCTATGAAAAAGTTGAATCTGAAATATTTAAACCTTGGCACCAACAGATGGTCGATCAGGGGAAAAAAGGAAATTGGGGGTTGCTTCGCGCCATTTTGCCAGCAGGGAGCGAGGCTTACGCCTCGCACATTACCTTCAGCATGTATAAAGATGAAGCGCAGTTGGCTGCATTTATGGAAGATTCGGGTGGTACAATGGATCTAACAACCCAACTTGCAGTGAAAGAAGGGCTAAAAACCAGAGAGGATAAAGAAGTTAAGTTCGCCAGATTGATCATGACGGTGAAATGATTTAATTAACTGGGTAAAATGTAAAAAGGCGGCTCGTAATCATGTACAAGTCGCCTTTTCATATTTCATCCCGAAGTGATAAATCCAGTTATCTGGCACTTCTTACTTTTCCGGAGCCAGCGATCGATTGGTCAATCATTGGTCTGCCTTTGTATGTTACATTTCCGGAGCCAGCCAGGCGAACGTACAGGTTTTTATTGGCTTCGATATCAACATTTCCTGAACCCGCAATTTTAACCGAAACATCGTCAGCGCTATAGTCAAATCCTTTAAAGTTTCCACTGCCCGAAATGGCAACGCTCAAATCCTGAGCCGCAGCTTTACCCGCCAAAACAATATCGCCCGAACCTGAGATTGATGATTTTACGCGCTCTGCCGAAAGCTCAGACAATCTGATGTTTCCGCTACCACTCACCCCAAGATCAAGGATTTTGGTTTTAATCTCATTTTCAGCAATAATATCGCCCGATCCGGAAACGCCCAAACCATTAATTTCAGGAGTCGTGATGTAAATAATTACTTCGCCGGGTTGAAATGTTTTCCAAAAATAATCTTTGTTGGGGAAGCGGATAATCAGTTTCCCGTCTTTTACTTCGGTAATAATCTCGTCGAGTGTCGAAGATTTGGCGACAATTTCGAGGTTTTGTTTTGCGCCCTGTTCCAGATGAACTTTGGCTCCAATCCGTAACGAAATTTCCGAAAACGGATCAACCTTCCGGTTTTGTTCTTCGGCCTGGACCTGTATTCCTGTTAGAATAAAAACGAATAAAATAAACGCTGTTGCTAATTTTGTTCTCATGTGTAATTAATTTGATTGTTTCCTCTGAATTAACGCTATTATAGACGGTAAATTATTCGGGAAGTTGCATGGAGGCAGAAAAAAGTGTTCAGTCGCAGTTGTCAGTCGTCGGATTTAAGTTCCTGAATACTGAGATTGATGACTGAGACTTTTCTACTCGTCGTCCAGATTAAACAAGCCTTCAGGAATCTGCAATTCGATTTCGCGTAAATCTTCATTCAACCGGACGATCAAATCTTCGTTTAGCGGAATCATTGCTTCTTTTCCCTGGTAAACGACCGAAAGCAATAGGTTTCCGGAGAAGTCGTTTACTTCGGTAATTTCGCCAATTAGCCCGAGCGTTTCGTCGAATAACCGATAACCCACAAGCTCATTTGTGTTCAATTCATCCTCGAACTCAATGATGTCGTCCTGATTAACGAAGACAGATAATCCACAGATGGCTTTGGCTTTTTTATCCGTATCAATCCATTCGAGGTTTGTAATTACAGCTTCTCCCGATTTAAATCGCAGTCCTTCTTCAGAAATGAAAAAGGGAACGAGTAAATTATCTATTTCGAGAAAAAGAGTCGGACATTCTTCGAGGGTTTCGTAATACTGCTCTTCAAACCGGATAACCAGTTCGCCGTGTATTCCGTGAGGCTTCTGAACAAAGCCAACTTTTACGCAATTGCTTTTGGGTATTGTTTCCATAGTTGTAAAAATAGAAAAAAGCGACAGATTTCTCTATCGCTTTTATAAGTTGTCTGTTTTATCCCGAAGGTTAAAACAGCATTCGACTAGTTGTTATCCTTCAGTTTCTTCAGGAGCAGCTTCTTCAGCTACTTCTTCAACAACTGGTGCAGGTTCAGAAGCGGCTTTGGCAGCAGCAGCAGCTTCGGCATTGCGTTTAGCAATAGCGTTTGCTCTTTCTGCGCTCTTTTTAGCTTCCATTTCAAGCTGAGTCTTGCGTGAAGCCTCAACACTGCTAACTAATCCATCTTTCTTAGCCTGAACTTTATTCGCTTTCTCGGCTACCCAAGCTTCGAATTTAGTTTCAGCTTCTTCAGCAGTGAAAGCGCCTTTGGCTACACCACCTAAAAGATGTTTTTTGTACATTACTCCTTTGTAAGATAAAATAGCTCTTACTGTGTCGGTTGGTTGAGCACCATTGGCAAGCCATGTTAAAGCTTTGTCAAAATCGAGTTCAATAGTAGCAGGATTTGTGTTTGGATTATAAGATCCAATCCTTTCAATGTTACTACCATCCCGTGGCGCCCTGCTATCAGCTATCACAATGTGATAGTAAGCATACCGTTTACGACCATGTCGTTGCAATCTGATTTTTGCTGGCATTTTGCTTAAGTTTAAATGATAAACAGTTATTAAAAAATTTGTGGCGCAAAGATAAAACTTTAATCCTGAATTCAAAATTGGTTTTAAAAGTTTCTGATTCGGTGGTTTATCTATTTATCGATACCACAGGACAATAAAACTCCTTTCCCGGAAGTTCGATTAACAGTCAAATAAATATCTTTGTACCGACACAACCTTGAACTCTGTATTGGCATCTTAGATTTTATTAATTGTTTATTTTTCAAAAGAAGTATAAAAACATGAAACTACTTAATTTTTTCGTTCTTGTTTCAATCGCCTTACTTATAGCTTCGTGCAACAAGAATCAGGATGAAGGTTCCGGTACAGGCGATGCAATCATTGTGGTCAAAAAATCAGGAACAAATACGGTTTATGGAGTATCCCTGTATGCTTATTCCTTTAGTCCATTCCAAAGTGTGAAAGCCACCAGC
The DNA here is from genome assembly GCF_009689585.1 of Aquipluma nitroreducens. Taxonomy (GTDB): domain Bacteria; phylum Bacteroidota; class Bacteroidia; order Bacteroidales; family Prolixibacteraceae; genus Aquipluma; species Aquipluma nitroreducens. The sequence goes on from NZ_AP018694.1 coordinate 3,158,527, forward strand.
TCGGCTGATGCTACAAAAAACTATACATTAAAGGAGAATCAAGGGTATAAAACAAATTTTGCCTACGAAGCTCCGGATACTGAATTTACTGTCACAAAACCTGTTGCTTCTACCTTTAACTTCACTGCCGTTTTTGAGAATGGTGTTACCGATGAGTTTACCGATGAATTGACTGCGAGCGCTTTATCAGTTCCAGTTCTCGATGTCCCTAAATTTGATGCAACCACCAGTGAGCTTACAGCAACATGGGCATCAGTGACTGATGCTGATAGTTATGCCATCAATATTATGGATGGTTCAACAATGGTTTTTGGAAGCCTTGAGCTTGCCAATACGATAAAATCATATACACTAAGCGCGACTTCAAGTGGATGGATTAACGGAATTACCCCTGTTGCAGGAAAAACTTATACGCTCAGACTCAATGCTTATTTGTACGAAGACAATGGTAATACCTATAATATGCAGTCAGTCTCTATGGCCGAAAGATCAATTGTTTGGGGCAAGTAATGTTGAATATTATTCATTTTAAGTTAGGGTAAAGACAAGTTTAGACGGAGTAGATTTAGCTAAATATTTACTCAAATGAAACAGTTAAAAATCTTTACTTTAATTTTATTGGTAGCTTTTTTGTCGTCGTGTAACAAAGATAGCGACGATTCTTCGGTAGTTGGCGATGCAATCATTGTCAGTAAGCGTTCAGGAACAGAAGTAATTTATGGGGTTGCATTGTATGCATACGCCTTCAGCTCCATTAAAACGGCAACCGCCGTAAATTCAACCAGTCCCTTTGAAGCGATCCCTCTTGCGGCAAATGGTTCGTACTCCTATAATTTCTATAAAGAACCGTCAGACTCGGAATATTCAGAGACTGTTCCAGAAGCAAGCACATACACTTTCAGCGGAGTATTCGATAGTGGCGCAACCTTCGAATGTCAGGATATTCTGACATCCAATGCCCTTGTTCCGGTCACTTTCGAAAAATGCGAATACAATACGGCAAGTTCGTATGCTGAACTTAGTTGGACTGCTTTAGCAAATGCTGATAGCTACATTATTTATGTAGTAGACGAATCGGGAACTATTGTATTCAGGAGCAGTGAACTTTCCAACACCGTTGTATCCGGTACTCTCAATTCTTCGACTAGTGGATGGACATCAGGTTATCCCATAAACGGAGCTACGTACACAGTCAAAATTTATGCATTTGAGTATGAGGACTCCTCGAATATAAATTCATATCAGTTGCAGGCCACTTCAATATCTGAATCGACTTTAGTTTGGGGTCAATAAGTAAAAGAGAACAAGATTCAATACAAATCGGTCGATATAGATAATTAGAATTAATCTGTATCGACCGATTTTTTGTTTAGAAAACAAATGTTTACTGTGACCTTCCGATTCACGATTCATTTTCTACTTTTGTTTTTAGTAACATTTAAAAGAAAAAAATGATTTTCAAAGAACAGGTAAAAGGTCTCAATGATCGCCGGGATGCGTTAAGGAGGCATCTTTGACTACGATCAGAAAGTGATCCAACTACAGGAAGAGGAACTGAAAACTCAGGATCCTGCTTTCTGGAATAATCCAAAAGAAGCTGAGGCTCAGATGAAAGTCGTTCGTTCGATTAAAGTATGGACTGACGGATTCAAGCAGGTTGATCAAGCTATGGAAGATTTGCTGGTCTTGTTTGACTTTTTCGAGATGGACGAGGCAACAGAGGACGATGTTGAACAACAATTCAATATAACTCTTGAGGCTATTGAAACTCTTGAAACCAAGAATATGCTCCGAAAAGAGGAGGATAAATTAGGAGCAATTTTGCGCATCAATGCGGGAGCTGGGGGTACCGAAAGTAACGACTGGGCCGAAATGCTAATGCGCATGTACATGCGTTATGGCGAGAAACAGGGCTATAAGGTGAAAACGATTGAATATCACGAGGGCGACGAAGCTGGAGTGAAAAGCTGCACCATTGAATTCGAAGGCGAATACGCGTACGGCTTCCTGAAAAGTGAAAATGGAGTGCACCGGTTGGTACGTCTGTCTCCTTTCAACGCACAGAGTAAACGCATGACCTCTTTTGCTTCAGTTTTTGTTGCGCCAGCTATTGACGACACCATTGAAGTTGAAATCAATCCTGCCGATATTACCTGGGATACTTTTCGATCGGGTGGGGCAGGCGGACAGAATGTAAATAAGGTTGAAACCGGAGTTCGTCTTCGTCACGCACCAACGGGCATTATCATCGAGAATACCGAAAGCCGCTCGCAATTTGGGAACAAAGACAATGCACTTCGTTTACTGAAATCTCAGTTATACGAACTGGAGCTTCGGAAACGGCAGGAAGCTGAGCAGCAAATCAACGCCACAAAGAAAAAGATTGAATGGGGATCCCAGATCAGGTCATACACACTTCAGCCCTACAAGCTGGTAAAAGATGTCCGTACAGGTTTTGAGTCGGGAAATGTGAATGCTGTGCTCGACGGAGGAATTGACGGTTTTATTAAAGCCTTTTTGATGGAATTTAGCGATGATGTGAATTGAAATAGTAACATTTAAAATTGATGTCCAAATGAAAAAAAGAGCAATTTCAGTTGTAGCGGTTCTTTTGATAATTTCCATAGGAAATTATTTTAGGATTATCTCAGACGGGAGTGTCAGGACTGTTGAGTTTTTATCAATTTTTGCCATTGGAGCCTTATCCGGAATATTATTAACTCAAATTACAGCAGCAGTGAGGGATAAAAAGAAGTTATCCTGATCGACAAAAATAAGTTCATAATTCATAATCAACAATTGAAATGAATCCAATTATACGGTTAGTAGAGAAACGCGATGTTTCGGGAATTCTGGAAATATATGCTCCTTTTATCCTTGAAACCTCCGTCACTTTTGAAGAAATTGTTCCTGACGAAGCCTCTTTCTGGGAACGGATACAGGGAATAATGGCCGAGCTGCCTTACCTGGTTTGCGAAATCGATGGGCGGATTGCCGGATATGCCTATGCCTCGGGTTACCGCAGTCGTGCATCATACCGGTGGAGTAAAGAAGTTTCGGTGTATGTTCACCCCGATTTTCAGCGCATGAAAGTTGCCGGTGCCCTTTATACCAGCCTTAATCAGATGGTTCGTTATCAGGGAATTGCCGATTTACTGGCTATTATTACCATGCCAAACGAACCGAGCGTGGCTTTTCATGAGCATTTTGGATACCGTAAGTGCGGTGAGTTTTCAAAGGTGGGCTACAAACTAAATCAATGGCAAAATGTAGGCTGGTTCGAGTTGTTTCTTCAAGATGAAAGTGAAGCGCCAAAAGATCGTATAATTCCTTTAAATGAGATTGTCGGACTTCCGGTATTTCAGGAGGCCATTCAGAATGGCATGAATAAACTTAAATTGTAAGAGACTGTTTATTTGTTGTTTTGATTTTTAAAACTCAGAAGATGAACAAGGCAAGTAAATACAATAACCGAGAGATTAGCTGGCTTTCGTTTAATGCCCGGGTACTTCAGGAAGCCGAGGATCCCACGGTGCCATTGTTTGAGCGAGTCAGGTTTCTGGGTATTTTTTCAAACAACCTTGACGAGTTTTTCAGAGTAAGGGTTGCTGCAGTTCGCCGAATGCTCGAATATGGAAAAGACGACGAAACTCTTCTGGGCAATTACACTGCTGATGAATTGTACGATAAAATTCAGGAAACAGTAGTTCAGCAACAGCAAAAGGCACAGGAAATTTACAGGAAAATTTGGGCTGAAATGGCCAATGAAAATATTTTCATGCTCGATGAAAAGCAATTGACACACGAGCAGGGCGTATATGTCCGGAAATATTTTAACACCAAAGTACTGCCCAATATCGTCCCGATCATGCTGGGAAAATCTATGAAGTTCCCGTATTTGCGCGACAAATCTGTTTACCTGGCCGTCAAATTATCTGAAACAAATTCGCCCCAAAAGTTTGCTTATGCTTTGATTCGTGTTCCTTCCCGGTCTGTTTCCCGGTTTCTGGTTTTGCCTGAACAGGGAAATAAAAAGTACATCATTTTGGTTGACGACATCATTCGGTTTTGCCTGAATGATGTGTTTCCTATTTTTAGTTTCGACCATTTCGAAGCCTATACCATCAAAGTTACCCGCGACGCAGAGCTGGATATTGATGATGACATTTCAAAAAGTTTCATGGAAAAGATGGAACTCAGCCTGAAAAAGCGCAAAATTGGTATTCCGGTAAGGCTTATTTACGACCGTGAAATGCCTGACGATTTGCTCGAATTCATCATGAAAAAGATGAAACTCGATGGCGCTGAAAAAACCGTCGCAGGTGGGAGATATCACAACCATAAAGACTTTATGAATTTTCCGGAGATCGGGAAATCAAGACATTATTATCAAAGCTTTCCGCCGGTTCCTCACAAAGATTTGCCTCCTCATCAAAGTATATTGAAAAAACTTCGGCATAAGGATGTCTTGCTTCATTATCCTTACCAGAGTTTCTCGCATTTTATCGATTTACTGAGAGAGGCAGCCATCGATCCTAAAGTTCGTGAAATTGGTATAACCATTTATCGGGTTTCAGATACTTCCAAGGTTGTAAATGCTTTGCTGAATGCCATTCGGAATGGCAAAAAAGTGACTGTTGTTATTGAGTTGCAGGCTCGGTTTGACGAAGAAGCCAACATCTTTTGGTCCAATAAACTTCAGGAAGAAGGCGCGCAGGTAATCAATGGCATTCCAGGATTAAAAGTACATTGCAAACTGGCGTGGATTCAACGAAAAGAGAAAAATGGGCTTCGTAATTACGCCTACATTGGTACCGGAAATTTTCACGAGGGAACTGCCCGTGTATATGCCGATAAAGGTTTGATGACTGCTGATCATGAGATTGCCAACGACGTGGCTCACATGTTCGAATTTTTCAAACACACCTATAATCATTTTAACTATAACCAGATCATCATCAGTCCGTTTTCGATGCGAAATTTCTTTATCCATAAAATCGATCAGGAGATTGCTAACGCGAAAAAAGGAAAGATGGCCTATATGGTTCTGAAAATGAATAGTTTGATTGATCCCAGCATGATTGATAAGCTTTACGAGGCAAGTCAGGCAGGCGTGAAAATTCAACTGATCATCCGTGGAATATTTGGTTTGAAAACCGGCGATCCCGTACTAAGTAAAAACATCGAAGCCATTAGTATTGTCGATAAATACCTGGAGCATACCCGCGTTTTCCTTTTTGCCAACGGTGGAAAGGAAGATATATACATTTCATCAGCCGACTGGATGCCGCGAAACCTCGACCGGCGAATCGAAGTGGCCTGTCCGATCTATTCTCCTGAAATCAGGAACGAACTGAAAGAATTGCTTCGGATACAGCTTCGGGATAATACCAAAGCCCGTATTTTGGACAGTGCATTGAGCAATCGGTATAACAATCAAACGAACGGTCAACGTTATCGTGCCCAGGAAGATTATCATATTTACATCAAAAAAAGACATCAGAATCTCATGAAAATTTACCACAATCCACGTTGCTCGAAAAGCCGTGAAGGGCTTAAATACCTGGAAGAAAAAGGTTTTGAAATTGAAGTAATCGACTACATGAAAAATGGAATTACACCGAAAGAAATCAAGGAATTCCTAAGTAAATCAGGTCTTTTGGTTACCGATATAATCCGGACCAACGAAGAATTTTATAAACTAAATTATAAGGGAAAAGAAATTAGCGATGATGAATGGATTCAGATTCTGGTTGAAAATCCCAGACTGATTCAACGTCCATTGGTTATCAAAGGAACGCACGCTGTTATTGCCCGTCCGGTCGAAGAAATCCTGAAATTGATTTGATCAAATCAATTTTGCCTGAAGCTCTTTGATCTCTTTTTGGAGTTCAGCTTTCATTTTCAAAGCATTTGATAAGTTGAGGGCATCTTTTATCGCCTGTTTATCGCCTGCTTCAAGAACGATGAAAAACTGGCGTTTCCCCAGAAAAACAGCCTTGAGGTTTCGGTCAGCATTATCGGCAATAAACTGGATAACTCCGTTGTCTTTGCCATTCATGTAACTCACTTTTTCCCAATGTGTGTTCATAAACTCGCTGTGGTGATTGTTCGGATCATCCAATGACACTGAATCTGTTTTCGCCTGGAAAATGCCGTCGTAAACTCTTATACCCATATGATTCAGCCACTCAGCTCCATAATAATTGCTTGATATATACAATTCGCCTCTTTCGTCGAGGTGAAGCTGGATAAACGATTGATCCCACCGGCGTTCAAATTTTTGCGATTTATGGATGTATTGGGTAAACCGGTCAAATTCTGTTTTTTCCTTGTCAAATAATTTCTCAAGTTCATTGATTCGGCTACTTACTTTGTCGAATTGATCCTGCTTTCGGGACAATATTTCAGAATTTATTTTGTGGCTCATTTCCTTCGCTTTCGCTATCGATTCAATCGCTTCAGGAAACAAACTACTGACCGAATCTAATTGTTGCAAAGCGGTAATCGTATCTCCTTTTTCATAAACATTTACGGCCAAATTAAATCTTTCGGCAGCTCTTTCTTTGTTGGACTTTCCGCACGAGAAAAGCACCGCAAAGAATAAGATCACACCAACTATTTTAATGTTTTTCATTGTTTTCAATCTAAAAAATCAGTCATTTGTACCTCAAAGAAAAAGATATTCCGCGAACGATGGAAACAAATTCAATAGTTTTTTTCAACCACCAAAAATATACTGAGCTCTCGTGCAAGCCTGTAATTGCGGCCTGGCAAATCATTAATCCCGAAAATATAGGGAGTTTGATCAGGCTGGCCGATAATGTTGGAGCCGAAGATGTTTTTATTCTGGGTAGTGATTTTCATCTTAAAATGTCGTCGATTAAAAAGACGGGAGGACTCAGTCTTAACAATGTCCGGCTTATCTTTATTTCTCCGGAAGATTTTTTTAATCAGCTAAGTCCGGATTGGCAATTGATTGCCATCGAGACCAGTGAAGATTCGACCAACATCTTTACTACCAAACTTCCTGAAAAGATTATCATTCTGCTTGGGAATGAGAGAAACGGGCTTCCGGCTGAAATCCTTCAGAAATGTAAGATGAAAGTGCATATTCCCATGACTGGTAAATGCAAATCGATGAACGTTTCGCATGCCCTTTCAGTTGCTTTATTTGAGTGGCAAAGGCAGATGCTTTTCCAAAGGAGTAGTTAAATCATTCTAATTTTGGTTGAATAATTGACTTTTTAGTTATATTTAGCAGATAAATTCAAAACCAATGATCACCTTAACCCAACTCGAATATATCGTTGCTGTTGACACTTTTCGTCATTTTGGCAAGGCTGCCGAAAACTGTTTCATCACCCAGCCAACCTTGAGTATGCAGATTAAAAAGCTGGAAGAAGATCTGGAAGTCATTATTTTTGACCGGAGCAAACAACCGCTTATCCCAACAGACGTTGGCCGCCGGATCATCGATCAGGCCAGAGTTGCCTTGCAGGAGTCGCAGAAGATAAATACCATTATTAAAGATCATAAAAACCTGATTTCCGGAGAACTTAAGATTGGCATTATCCCAACATTGGCACCCTATCTGTTGCCTTTGTTTATTGGTAATTATAAGCGAAAATACCCTAACATTAACATCAAGGTCGAAGAGTTGACTACCTCCAACATTATCGATCGTTTAAACCGCGACTTAATCGACGTTGGAATTTTAGTCACACCGCTTCATGAAGAACGCATCAACGAAAAGCCGCTGTTTTATGAGGGAATGTTGCTGTATCTTCACGATGATCATCCGCTCGCCAATCAGTCAAACATCAAGCTTAAAGACATTGCTACTCCTGAAATCTGGCTTTTAAGCGACGGGCATTGTTTCCGTGATCAGGTGATTAATCTTTGTTCGTTCAAGGGAGCAGTTAATTCAGCTTTGCCTTTCCATTTCGAAGCAGGATCGCTTGAAACCATTATGAATATTATCGATAAGGAAGGCGGAATGACCATTATTCCTGAATTAGCGACTCTCGGAATGAGTGAAGCTCGTTTTGATCATGTCCGGACTTTTGTCGATGCCAATCCGCTAAGGGAAGTCAGTCTGGTTTTTTCGAGGCATTTTGCTAAATACAAACTAGTGGAACTGCTTTGGAAAGAGATTGTTGCCTCAATGCCCGAAAAACTTCTGCAAAAGAACCGTGGAACGATTGTTGAATGGCGATAAATTTTTTTTGCCGATTCGCTTGTTGTTTCAAAAAACTTAATTTCCTTTGCATCGCTAAAATAAAAAACGCCTATGGCTAAACGAAGCCAAAGGATTTTTAGCAAAAAACTCTGAAAAAATTTGGCGACTAAAAAAAATAGTCTATTTTTGCAGTCCCAAATCAGGGAATAAACAAGTTGGCCCGTTCGTCTAGGGGTTAGGACGCCAGGTTTTCATCCTGGTAGCAGGGGTTCGAATCCCCTACGGGCTACAAATAAATTTAACAATTTAGGAAACAAAAAGATGGCACATCATAAATCAGCAAAAAAGAGAATCAAGCAAGACGAAGTAAAAACTTTGCAGAATAAATACTACGCTAAAACTATGCGTAATGCTGTTAAAAAATTACGTCTTGAGACTAGCAAAGAAGTTGTTGCTGAAGCTCTACCAAAAGTTGTTTCGATGATTGACAAATTGGCTAAAAAGAATGTGATTCACAAAAACAAGGCTGCCAACTTGAAATCTTCATTGGTTTTACACCTGAACAAGATCTAAGGAAATTATTTTCAAGATATACAGAAACCGTCTTAGTTTTAAGACGGTTTTTTTGCATACAATAAACTCATATCTCCTATACATCACAAAAAAAGCCTCACAGTTTCCTGCAAGGCTTCAATTCAAAGTATAGAATGTTTAGCAATTACATTGATAGTTGCAATCGTGACATCGGCTGATTTCTCCGTTCAGACGTTTTTCAATCAGCTCATCGATGCGCTCACGCAATGGTTCAATCGAAATCTTCAGGATAACTTCGTGGGCAAAGGCATTCATCAGCATCATACGGGCATCTTTCTCGCCAATTCCCCGCGCACGAAGGAAAAACAAGGCTTCTTCATCAATCTGGCCAACAGTTGCTCCATGGCTGCATTTTACGTCGTCAGCATCAATGATTAACTGCGGTTTGGTTTGCATCCGGGCTTTATCCGACAGCAATACATTGTTGTTTCGCTGGAAAGCCACCGTTTGCTGTGCATCGCGTGCAACATGGATGCGGCCTGCAAAAGCGCCCGTCGATTCATCGTCGAGTATATTTTTGTAAATCTGATTGCTCAAACAGTTGGGGGAAGAGTGTTCGATCACGGTGAAATTATCGACGTGCTGCTTCTTATCAGTAAACGAAATGCCGTTTACATTCGCTTCTGCATGTTCGCCATTGAACGTTACTTTCAGGTTATTCCTGATTAATCCTCCATGTAGGCTGACCGTGCCGGTAACCAGATTCGAATTGCGTTCTTGTTTGTAAAAAGCTGAATTTATAGAAGTCGACTGGTTGTGATGATTTTGGATGGTGTAAACATCAACCATGGCATCTTCGCCAACAAAAATTTCAGAAACAGTATTGAAAAGAAACGAAGTTGAAGTTAACGTGTGATCACAAACCAGCAATTTAACCTGACTGGCGGCTTCGGCAATAACCAGATTGCGCTGCGTAGCCATCAGATTTTCGTCGGAACTCAGTAAGTTGATGATCTGAATCGGCTTTTCGATGACAACTCCTTTCGGAACAAACAGAAAAAAGCCATCTTTTGCAAAGGCCGTGTTCAGCGCAACAAAAGGATCATTTGACAATCCAGCCTGACGGTTCAGGTGATTTTGAAGCAACTCAGGCTTATCGTTGGCAATTTGTTCCAGACCTCCAAGTACAACTCCATTCGGGAGTTCAGCTCTTGGATTGTTGCCACTGTAAAACCAGCCATTCACCAGAAAAACCAAATGCGTATCCAGTTGTGGAATATTGCATTTGAAGACTTCATTCAGGTTAATTAAGCCTGATTCACGCACCAATTCCTGACGATACGATTTTTCAAAAGCAGGCTTCAGATTGGTGTATTTATAGTCTTCGTTCTTGAAATCGGGTATTCCGGCTTGGGCAAAACGCTTAAACGACACCTCGCGCATCCTGTTAAGGATGGGTGAAGAGCCCTGATTCAGTTTTTCCCTGCTTTGCTCGAACAGAGAAGCCAGCTGATCCGTTTGCGATATTTTTTCAGAAATAATACTCATAATTGTTATTCGTTCCCGTTCTTAATCCAGTCGTAACCTTTTTCTTCCAGTTCGAAAGCTAATTCTTTTCCACCCGATTTTACAATTCGGCCCTTGTACAAAACATGTACAAAGTCAGGCACGATGTAATCGAGCAAACGCTGGTAGTGTGTTACAACGATGGTTGCATTTTCAGGCGTTTTCAAGGCATTGACACCTTCGGCTACAACACGAAGCGCATCAATGTCGAGTCCTGAATCGGTTTCGTCCAAAATAGCGAGCTTAGGTTCAAGCATGGCCATCTGGAATATTTCGTTTTTCTTTTTTTCTCCTCCTGAAAAACCTTCGTTCACAGAGCGGTTGGTCAGTTCAGTATCCAAATGAAGCATATCTTTTTTTGCACGCATCAGTTTCAGAAATTCACCGGCTGTCAGCGGCTCCAAACCCTTGAATTTGCGATGTTCATTAACTGAGGCTTTCAGGAAATTGATCATCGGGACACCCGGAATCTCAACAGGATACTGAAAACTCAGGAATAATCCACTGCGTGAACGAATTTCCGGCGACAGTTCAAGTAAATCCTGTCCCAGGAAAGTGACTTCACCTCCAAGAACTTCGTAGTCTGATTTCCCGGCCAGAATATTGGCTAATGTACTTTTCCCGGAGCCATTTGGACCCATGATGGCATGTACCTCGCCAGCTTTTATTTCCAGATTGATCCCTTTCAGGATTTCTTTGCCCTCAACCGAGGCGCGTAAATTTTTTATTGATAGCATTCTATAACAGTTTCAAGATTATTATTCCAAATTTCAAGTCTTGAGTGGCGAATCTCGAATCTTGAATAAAAACACTCATCATTCGAGATTCATTCACCATTCGGGATTCTAACATTCTAATATTCCCCTTATCCTACGCTGCCTTCCAGGCTAATCGCCAGCAATTTTTGCGCTTCAACGGCAAATTCCATTGGCAGTTTATTCAGCACTTCACGAGCATAACCGTTTACGATCATTCCAATGGCGTCTTCAGTTGAAATGCCGCGCTGGTTACAGTAAAAAATCTGGTCTTCACCAATTTTCGAGGTGGTTGCTTCGTGTTCCACAATCGACGACTTGTTACCCACTTCGATGTACGGGAAAGTATGTGCGCCACAGGTTGAACCCAGCAAAAGAGAGTCGCACTGTGAATAATTGCGGGCATTTATTGCTCCCGGCATCACTTTGACTAAACCACGATACGAGTTATCGCTTTTCCCTGCCGAAATACCTTTAGAAACGATGGTGCTTTTGGTGTTTTTGCCAATGTGAATCATTTTGGTTCCAGTGTCGGCCTGCTGATGGTGATTGGTCAATGCCACAGAGTTGAATTCGCCCACCGAATTGTCGCCAATCAACACACAACTTGGATATTTCCAGGTGATTGCCGATCCAGTTTCAACTTGTGTCCAGCTAATTTTAGACGATTCGCCACGACAAATGCCGCGCTTGGTTACAAAGTTGTAAATTCCGCCAATACCGTTTTTATCGCCCGGATACCAGTTCTGAACCGTCGAGTATTTCACTTCAGCACGATCCATTGCAATAATCTCGACAACTGCTGCATGTAACTGATTTTCGTCGCGCATCGGGGCTGTACAGCCTTCGAGATAACTGACGTAGGTATCGTCTTCTGCAATGATCAAAGTGCGTTCAAACTGTCCTGACCCGGCAGTATTTATTCTGAAATAGGTTGAAAGTTCCATCGGGCAGCGAACTCCTTTGGGGATGTAACAAAACGACCCATCGGAAAATACAGCCGAATTTAGTGCTGCAAAGAAATTATCAGTTGGTGGAACCGACATTCCAAGGTATTTTTTTACCAATTCAGGATGCTCTAATACTGCCTCGCTGAACGAACAAAAAATAATGCCCTTTTCGGCCAACACTTTTTTGAAGGTAGTTGTCACCGAAACGCTGTCCATGACCACGTCAACTGCCACTCCGGCCAGATGTTTCTGTTCCTCAATTGGAATTCCTAGTTTTTTAAAAGTTTCGAGCAATTCTGGATCGACCTCATCCAGACTTGCATATTTTGCCTGATTCCGGGGGGCTGCATAATAGATCGTTTCCTGAAAATCGATGGGCGGAATATTCAAATGTGCCCATTCCGGAGCTTTCATCTTCAGCCATGCATGGTAGGCTTTCAGCCTGAATTCGAGCATGAATTCGGGTTCGTTTTTCTTAGCCGAAATCAGCCTTACCACATCCTCGCTCAACCCTTTCGGAATAACATCGGTGTCAATATCGGTTACAAAACCGTATTCGTATTCCTTGGTTGTTATATCGTTTAATAATTTATCCTGATTTTCCATGTTCCACAGTTTTCTTTCGCTTCTGATTACAGCCTTAGTAACAATCTTGAAACCCGACTGTTTAAAATTAATTGCAAAGATAAGGAAGTAAAGCTATTTTTGCCGAATCTTCGAAGGTAATTAATACCTTCAGGTCTTAATTTTAACACGAAAGAAACAATGAAGCAGACACCGCTTTCTGAACTTGGAGAGTTTGGATTAATTACCCGCCTGACCGAAAAAATACAAATAAAGAATGAAAGTACGCTTACCGGAGTTGGCGACGACGCTGCGGTTTTAAGTTTTCCGGATAAAAAAATAGTGATTACCACCGATCTTTTAACCGAAGGAATTCATTTTAATCTGATGTATGTTCCGCTGAAACATCTGGGCTACAAAGCAGTGGTAGTCAATCTGTCGGATGTGTTTGCCATGAATGCAACTCCGCGCCAGATTACGGTTTCGATCGCTATTTCATCGAAATTTTCGCTGGAAGCTATAGAGGAATTGTATTCAGGAATTCACCTGGCCTGCGAAAAATACGGTGTTGACCTGATTGGCGGCGACACCACCAGTTCACTCACCGGATTGACAATCAGCGTAACGGCTATCGGCGAAGCCAATGAGGATGAACTGGTTTACCGAAGTGGTGCAAAATCGGGCGATCTGGTTTGTGTGTCGGGCGATTTGGGAGGCGCCTACATGGGGCTTCAATTGTTGGAACGCGAAAACGAAGTGTTCAAAGTGAATCCCAATCAGCAACCTCAGTTTGAAGGGTATGACTATATTCTGGAACGACAATTAAAACCTGAAGCGCGCGGTGATATTAAGGAATTGCTGAAAACACTTGATATAAAGCCGACTTCGATGATCGACATTTCGGATGGACTTTCGTCGGAAGTGTTGCATTTATGTAAAGCTTCGAAGGTAGGTTGCAATATTTATGAAGAAAAAATGCCATTAGATAAGCAAACCAAAGATTTTGCAGAGGAATTAAGCATCAATCCGTTGGTGGCTGCGCTTAACGGAGGTGAAGATTACGAATTGCTATTCACCGTTCCAATTGCAAGCTACGATTTGATCAAAAAAGAATTTGACATTACCATCATCGGCCACATTACTTCGGAAAATGAAGGAGCCAATCTGGTTACTACCGGAGGCTCAATTATTCCGCTTCAGGCGCAAGGCTGGAATCCGCTGAAGGATTAGGAAACTGTCATTAGTCACTAGAAAATTTGGCCTCCCTTTTTTCTAATGACTAATGACCATTTTCATTATTAAGTTCTGGTTTTTGGGGCTTTGAGTAAACTTACCAAAATAGTAGCCAGAATAAGGAATACGCCTGCAACAAGGTATCCATTGCTATACGAACCGGTTTTGTCAGCTACCATTCCACCCAACATTGGGCCAACAACTCCTGCAATACCCCATCCGGTAAAAATCATTCCATAATTTACACCCAGATTTTTCATCCCGAAATATTCGGCAGTGGTAGTTGGAAACAAAGAAAATACTGCTCCGTATGAAATTCCGGCAATGGCAGAACCAACAACCAGCATCGGAATTGAAGTGTAGAAAGCGAACAGGAACATATTTACTGCCTGAATCATGAATACAATCATCATAGCGCGGGTACGCCCAACTTTATCTGACAAAGCTCCTGCTCCCAAACGTCCAATCGCATTAAAAATAGAAAGAATGACTACCAGCATAAATCCGGCAGTTTTCCAGTCGGCCTGTGCAACGGCTATGCTTGGTAAGTGTGCAATCAACATCAATCCGGCAGTTGCAGCAAGCAAATACATCACCCATAACAAATAAAACTGGGGAGTTTTAGCCACTTCGCTCCAGGTATAATCATTCCCTTTTTGCGTCGATGCTGCTTGTTTGGCTGAAGCTTTTGGTGCCTGATCTTCCGTAGGATCAGCCAAAAACATGGATAAAACAGAGACAACTGCAATGGCAAAAACACCAAGAATAATGAATGTGTTGCTTATTCCGTAAGCTTTTAGAAGTGTGGAGGTAATGGGTGTCATATAAACGGGAGAAAGTCCCACTCCCGAAACCACAATTCCGGCAATTAAACCTTTCTTCGATGAGTCGAACCATTTCATGGCGCAAGGTGTCGCCGCCGAATATCCGAGGCCGATTCCTATGGAGCCAATTACTCCAAAAGTAAAAACCATTGTCATTAAGCTGGTGGCAAAGCCTGAAAGAATGAGTCCGCCTCCCAGCATAATCCCGCCAAAGATGGTGACTAGTTTGGGGCCGAATTTATCCTGTGCCCTTCCGGCAAAAATCATAGTAAATGCAAAGACGGCTGCTGAAACGGTGAAAGGAAGCGCAGCGTCGGTGTTGGTCCAGTGCCAGTCGCTTACAAGGGCTTTTTTAATGACTCCCCACGAGTACAGCGTTCCCATGATCAGGTTTATGCCCAAGGCGGCAAAGGTGATGATCCACCCGCGGTTGTTAGTTGTTTTGTTCATTTTTTTGAGAGGTTTTTGGGTTCTTAAAATAATGGATAATAATTTGGATTTACTAATTGGCGATGCAGAAAAGTTAAATTTGAAATTAAAATAGCTCGATTAATAATCATTCGGTGGTAAAAGTCTATTTCTGCTTTAAATCTAGTTTATTGCTTCATCCGGCAATCTAAATTATTCTATCGAATTTAGTTCTGGGCAGTGGTTTTGTTTTCGCAAATACTAAAGAACATGTAATTTTTTGATTGCATTACCCCATTTATTACCCCTCGTTTTATACGTACAATGCTTTCTTTGTTGTAACTTAATCAAGTCAAACGCATTCAACTAAATCATATGATATGACAGAAAAAACAAACAATCGCCGCGATTTCCTGAAGAAATCGTTGGTAGCGGCTGCCGCGATTACAATTATCCCGCGGCGCGTCTTGGGTGGAAATGGCTTTCTTGCTCCAAGTGATCAGTTAACCAAAGCCATTATCGGAGTTGGCGGAATGGGACAGGGGCATATCGTTTACGAAGGCACCAGACTATTGGCCATTTGCGATGTGGATAAAAACCATTTAAGCAGTACCCTTCAAAAAGTTGGTTCTGAAGTGAAAGGATATTCCGATTTTCGTGAATTATTGCTTCGTCCGGATATTGACATTGTACACATCGCCACACCTCC
This sequence comes from Aquipluma nitroreducens, assembly GCF_009689585.1. Taxonomy (GTDB): domain Bacteria; phylum Bacteroidota; class Bacteroidia; order Bacteroidales; family Prolixibacteraceae; genus Aquipluma; species Aquipluma nitroreducens. The sequence goes on from NZ_AP018694.1 coordinate 3,174,252, forward strand.
TCACTGGCACGGAATTATGTCGGTAATGGCAGCCGAGGCAGGGAAAGACGTTTGGTGCGAAAAACCCATGACCCGGACCATTGGCGAAGGTAAGCGGGTAATGGAAGCGATCAACGCAACGGGTAAAATGTTCAGGCTAAATACCTGGTTCAGGTTTAAAGACAATTTCTACGGATTGAATACTCCGGTGAAACCGCTGAAAAAAGTAGTTGAAAGCGGAGTTTTAGGTTGGCCTTTGAAAGTAACAATCAGTGGAGTGACCGGCTTCGACTGGAAATTCTACTGGGTTGGAAAGACAAATCTGTCACCACAGCCTGTTCCTGAAGTACTCGATTACAACATGTGGTTGGGGCCAGCTCCCGAAAAACCATATAATGTACACCGCATACACCAGACATTCCGCGGATATTGGGATTACGATGGAGGCGGATTGGGCGATATGGGTCAGCATTACATCGATCCGGTTCAGTACTTTTTAGGAAAAGACAATACCAGCCCGGTAAAAGTGGAAGTGGATGCCCCTCAACAGCATTACGATGCCATTGGTACCTGGCGCAAAATAACTTATACTTATGCCGATGGTTGCCAGATTATTCTGGACGGTGAAAACAAAGACCAGAATGCAGCTTACATTGAAGGGCCAAACGGGAAAATATTCAAAGGCTTCAAGTCGGACATTCCGAATTTGAATGCCTTGATAGACACGCTTCCGGAGCCTGCACCTCAGATTAGCACTTTCAGCGAATCGGTTCGTACCCGACATAAATTTGCCTTGAACGAAGAAAATGGTTTCCGCTCGGCTACCATTGTAAATTTGGGAGTCATCGCATTGCGCTTGGGCCGCACACTCAACTTCGATCCGGAAACGCTGACCTTTGTCAACGATGATGAAGCGAACAGGTTAATTAATCAACCAATGCGCGGAGAATGGAGGATATAGGGAATAGCCTCCCCCAACCCCCTCCAAAGGAGGGGACCTAAAAAGGCAAAAGTTCTTAGAGAACGTGAAATTAATAAATAACAGGCTTTTTCTGAAGCCTCACCCTTAGGGGGAGGTTTGGAGGGGGCTCAAAAGACAGATCGAATGAAAAACATTACAAAGAATATATTGACCATTTTTCTGGCTCTTTTCCTGACGGCTCCAACGTTTGCTCAGGATAATCGTCGCCTTGAAACCAAAGTTGCCGATGTTTTGGCACAGTTTCCGGCACAAAACGGAGAACATTCGGCGAAATTAATGCTCCAGATCATCGGAACCGGAGCTCCCGGAATCTCTAAATTTTGCGACATGATCGTTCCTCCTGGAACGGGCAACGACACTCAGGCTCGTTTTGCATTGGAGAGCCTTGCCCAGTATGCCGGGGCGCAAAATCGCGAAGCCGACCGGAGGCTGGTGGAAGGTTCAATCCTTGAAGCATTGCAAAAAGCAACTGACAAGGAAGTAAAAGCCTTTTTCATCCGCCGCCTGCAATATTGTGGAGGCGCTGAAACTGTTGCTGCAATGGAAACTTACCTGAATTCGGCTGATTTGTACGAACCGGCCTTGGCTGTATTGTTTAGCATTGGTAGCGCCGATGCCGGAAAAGTAATCCTGAAAAATGCACAGGGTAAAAAAGACCAGCAATTACTTTCGATGGTAAAGGTGTTGGGTCAGTTAAAGTATCAACCTGCCGAAAGTTTCCTGATCGACCTCACCAAAACGGTCAAAGTTGCTTTGCTGAAACATGTTTATGCGTCACTTGCTGAAATCGGAGGGAAAGCTTCGCTTCCGACTTTCGAAGCTGCTGCAAAAGCCGCCAAGTACCAATACGATTACGCTGAAACGATGGTCGCTTACCTTCAATATGCCAATCGTTTGGCTCAACAGGGTGAAACAAAACTCAGCAACCAGTTAGGTGAAACTGTACTGAAAAACTGTACGACCGACAATCAGTTGGTTTACCGTTCATCGGCGCTGACTATTCCAGGTTTTGGCTCGAATGCCTTGTTCCTGAAAGAGATTCAGAATAAAAATAAAGCTTATCGCAATGCCGTTCTGACGAATGCTGCCAATCAATTGAAAAGTGAAACCGTTGGATCATGGATTGCCGCGATGAAAAAAGCGCCAGCCGAAACTCAGGCCGAAATCATTCATTTCTTAGCCAATCGTCCGGAACCTGAAGTTTTGCAAAAAGCGATTCTTCCAGCTTTGTCATCAGAAAATGAGGCAATCCGGGTTGAAGCAATTAGCTCATTGGCTACCAATCAAAAAACCAAAGCAGTACCGGTTTTGCTCGAACAACTGAAGAAAGCTAAAAGCGCCAATGAGTTTGCCGAGATTGAAAAAGCCTTGCTAAATACCTGTTCTATTAAAGAAACAGAATTGCTTTCAGCACAGCTCAATAGCGCGGGCAACGAAAGTAAAGTGGTTTTAATTCATGTTTTGGGCGCTCGCCGCGCAACCGAAACTTTTGGGGCCATGATGAAACTTTGTCAATCAGAAAATGCAGATGTCAAAGATGCCGTTTTTGCCGCCTTGGCAAATGTTTCGAAAGTTGATAATGCTGCTGAATTAATCTCAACACTAAAGAAAACAACTGATAAAAAATCGATAGAAAATATACAGGCTGCTTTAATTGCTATTTATTCAGGAACAACAAAACCTGATACGAAACTGGTGCTGGATGAGATCCAGAAAGGAGAACAAACCGAAAAGTTTATTCCTGTTTTGTCGTCGCTTAACGATCCGAAAGCACTGAAAATGGTTGCAGGATTGCTGAAAACAGGTAGCCCGGCTGAGCGCGAGGCTGCATTTACATCGCTTTCAAACTGGACTGACCCTAAAGCTGCACCATATTTATTTGCAGTTTTTACCAATCCTGAAATGAAATCATTCAGGAGCAAAGCTTTGAAATCGTATCTGCGGATTACCCTTGAATCCAGTTTGCCCGCCGACGAAAAACTGTTGATGATTGAAAAACTGATGCCCGAATGCACCACTACTCCTGAAAAAGAATCGGTTATTCAGGCTACCCGAAATGTGAAAACGTTCCTGTCGCTGGTTTTCGTTTCATCTTATCTGGATGATCCGGAACTGAGTGATGTGGCAGCATCAACGGCAAAAGCGCTTGCATTGCCATCTTCAGGAAAGAAAAATGGACTTACCGGTGAATTTGTTGCCGACGTTTTGAAAAAAGTAATGGGTAAGATGGTTGGTCCCGACAGCCAATACGATGTGATCGACTTGCGCGAATACCTCGAAAAAATGCCCAAAGAAAAAGGTTTTGTGAGCATTTTCAACGGAAAGGATTTAAGTGGCTGGCATGGTCTGGTGAAGAATCCTGTTCTGCGCGCAAAAATGAAACCTGAAGAACTGGCCAAAGAACAAGTCGCAGCCGATGCCAAAATGTTAACCAACTGGTCGGTTAAAGATGGCTGTATTGTGTTTAACGGTGAAGGCGATAATTTGTGCACCACAAAAATGTATGGCGATTTTGAAATGATTGTTGATTGGAGAATCAGCAAGAACGGCGATAGTGGAATTTATCTGCGAGGCGCTCCTCAGGTTCAGATTTGGGATACTGCACGTGTTGATGTGGGCGCTCAGGTTGGTTCAGGCGGATTGTACAACAATCAGAAAAATCCAAGCAAACCGCTTGTTTTGGCCGACAATGCCATTGGCGACTGGAATACCTTCCGGATTAAAATGGTTGGCGAGCGCGTAACTGTTTACCTGAACGGCATTTTGGTGGTTGACAATGTGGTGATGGAAAATTACTGGGACCGCAGCATACCGATTTTCGCGAAAGATGCCATCGAATTACAAGCTCACGGAACAGATCTGGCCTTCCGGAATATTTTTGTGAAGGAACTTAACACCGAAGAAGCTCAGTTGAGCGATCAGGAAAAAGCCGAAGGATTTAAATTGTTGTTTAACGGTAAAAACCTTGACAATTGGCAGGGCGATAAAATTGATTACACTGCTGAAGATGGAATGATCGTTGTTAGCCCGAAAGAAGGCGGACACGGAAACATATACACCGATAAGGAATATTCTGACTTCATTTTCAGGATGGAATTTCAGTTGACTCCCGGTGCCAACAATGGTCTTGGCATTCATGCGCCGCTTGAGGGCGATGCCGCTTACGTAGGCAAAGAATTGCAGATTCTGGATAATACCGCCGAGATTTACAAAGACCTTCAGCCATACCAATATCACGGATCGGTTTACGGAATTATTCCGGCCAAACGGGGATTTTTAAAACCAGTGGGCGATTGGAATTACGAAGAAGTGATTGTGAAAGGCGACGACATTAAAATTACCCTGAATGGTACTGTAATCGTTGACGGAAACATGAAAGAAGCCAGCAAGAACGGCACGGCTGATCACAAAAATCACCCCGGATTGCTCCGCCACAAAGGTTATATCGGATTCCTCGGTCATGGTTCTGATCTGAAATTCAGGAATATCCGGATTAAAGAACTTTAGAAAATGGTCATTAGAATACAAATATTACGGGATGCGAGTTACGTGAGACCACAAAACCTGAAAAAGCTTCGGTCTTCGGTCTCCTGACTTCCAGCTCCCGACTTTAAATTGAAACCCAAACTAAGTAGATTTATAAGCCGGCGCCTTCTGTTTGCAAAAGCAGGAGGCGTTTTTTTTATGGATAAATTCCTTTTTTGGTATATCTTAGCTTGAAATTCAAAAACAAAATCCATGGCACAGCGAAATTTTAAACCACAGCATTCGGTGGCTGGCAAAAAATACAGCAAAACATCAGTGATAATGAGCAACGTGCTGCTTGCTGCCGGTTCGTTGATGATTGTTTTTTTGCTCGGTTATTTATTCTTCAACCTCGACAAATCCGATTTGCTGGTAAATTCTCTGATGCCTTTCTTTTTTGCAGGAATAGGCCTTATCATACTTAGCCAGTTGATTTGTCCGTTTCAGTTTAAGTCGCGTCGATAATTAAATTCAGTTCAACTTCTACTCAAAATATAGATGAAATAGCCATAAGAGCAAATGCTCATACAAACCGAAAATGTATAAATGGCTATTCCATGAGTACGTTATAATTTTCAACAAAGCAAAAACATTTTATACGAATGAAAAAATTATTACTGATTCTGGTAGTCCTGATTTTCCAAACTTTCCCGGGATCTTCGCAGCCTCTTTCTACTCCGGAAATCGATCAACTGGTGGAGCGGACGATGAAAACTTTTCATGTTCCCGGAATGGCAGTTGCTGTGATCAAAGATGGCAAAGTGGTTCACTCCAAAGGTTATGGGGTGAGTTCGATCAATACCGGTAAAAAAGTGGACGAGAATACCTTGTTTGGAATTGCATCGAACAGCAAAGCCTTTGCAGCCGCCACTTTGGCTATTTTAGTCGATGAGAAAAAAATCACTTGGAACGATAAAGTCATTCAATATATTCCTGAATTCAGGATGTATAATTCGTATGTTACCGAAGATTTTACGATTAAAGATTTGCTTACCCATCGCAGCGGATTGGGACTTGGCGCTGGCGACCTGATGATTTGGCCCGATTCGACCGACTTCACCATCAAAGATATTATTTACAACCTTCGGTTTTTGAAACAGACTTCCCCTTTCCGGACGAAATACGACTACGACAATCTGCTTTACATGGTCGCCGGAGAAGTGGTGACACGCGTTTCAGGAATGAGCTGGGAGCAATTTGTGGAAGAAAAGATCATGAAGCCGTTGGAAATGAGCCGGTCGGCAGCTTCGTTCAATCGACTGAAAGACAAAAGCAATGTCATCGATGGCCATTCGCTGGTCGATAAAAAGCTTCGTGTAACTCCGCGCGAAAGCATTAAACCGGGACAATGCTCTGCCGCTGGAATCTATTCGAGCATCTCCGACATGAGTAAATGGATGACTTGTCAACTCAATAATGGCAAATACGGTGCAAATCTGGATAAACAATTGTTCAGCGTTTCAACTCAAAACGAAATGTGGAGTCCGCAAACCATTGTGCCGTTCAAAAAAGACAAATACAACGGCCATTTTAGCGCTTACGGTTTAGGCTGGAGATTAACGGATGTGAAAGGAACGCAGCAGGTTTCTCATACCGGTGGGTTGGAGGGAATGGTTACTCAGGTCACTCTTTTGCCTGAAATGAAATTGGGAATCGTTGTCCTGACCAACCAGGAGTCGGGAGCTGCATTTACAGCGGTAACAAATGCGATTAAAGACAGTTATTTGGGCATTGCTCCTGAAGATTGGGTGCTTCGCTTCGATACATTGAACGCGAAATCGGAAAAGGAAGATGAGGAACTTTCGGCGAAAATTCAGGCAGAAATTGATAAAGCTCTTTTAGAGGCCGGGAAACAACCCGATGCCAATTTATTTGTTGGGGAATATGCCGACAATTGGCTTGGCAAAGTAACGATCTCGGAGCGGAATGGAAAACTTTGGTTTCAATCATCGCGCTCACCCCAATTGCGCGGGGCAATGAGTTTTTACAAGGGAAATACATTTGCAGTGAAATGGGTTAACCGAATTATGAAAGCGGATGCCTTTGTGCTGTTTAACCTCGATCAGGAAGGAAAACCTGCAGGATTTCGCATGAAAGCAATTTCGCCACTTACCGATTTTAGTTACGATTTTCAGGATTTGGATTTCCATAGATTAACCAATTGATTTTGGATTGATAATGAAAAAGCTACTCTTTTTCGAAACTCCTGCTGATTTCAGGAAATGGCTGGAAGAAAACCATCAGACAGAAACCGAGTTATTGGTTGGTTATTACAAGGTTGCCACAAAGAAACCAACCATGAATTGGTCGGAATCGGTTGACGAAGCCCTCTGTTTTGGTTGGATTGACGGTGTACGCAGGTCGATTGACGACGACAGCTACTGCATCCGGTTTACTCCGCGTAATCCGAAAAGTAACTGGAGCGCGGTGAATATCAAAAAAGTGGAAGAAATGATCCGGTTGGGCAAAATGACTCCGGCAGGCTTGGCGGCTTTTGAAAAACGGAAGGAAGATCGGTCGGCCATTTACAGCTATGAGAATCCGCCTGAAAAATTAAATCCTGAAATGGAAGCTCATTTCAGGAACAATAAAGCAGCCTGGGATTTCTTCGGGAAACAACCGCCTTCGTATCGAAAATCCAGGTTGTTATGGGTGATGAGCGCCAAACAGGAAGCAACGCAGTTTTCGCGACTCGACAAGCTGATTGCTGCCTGTGCCGAAGGGAAACGGTTGTTTTAAGAGTGAGTTGAACAATGAATCAGGCGATCGCTTCTGGATTGATTTATGTCAAAACGTGGTAGATCGATTGAAAAATCAACTAAAATTACAACTAATTGTTCCGAAATTTGTTTGAAAGCTAAAGTTTTTGGGTTCAACGATTTCGCCAATGAATTAAAGTCGAAGAAATATAAAATTTATAAGTTATGAGATCATTGTTTATTATTCTAGTCGTTTTGATTGGATTTTCAGGTTGTGTTAGGAAAAATAAAGTACCAACAGCCCAGAATGCTGCCAATCCTGCCATGCACGAAGTAAAAGTTGCAGAAGTTATTCAGACTTCAAATTATACTTACCTGAAAGTCAGTGATAACGGTGCTGAAAACTGGATCGCAGTTACACGTCAGGAAGCTGCTGCCGGCGAAGTTTATTATTACGATCAGGCTTTGGAAATGAAAAATTTCAATAGTAAAGAGCTTAACCGCACGTTCGAAACCATCTATTTTGTACAAGGATTAAGTAAAGAACCAATTGCTGCTTCTGCTGCGCCTGCCGGAATGGGTGGAATGAGCGGAATGACTGGTGATATGGCTGCCAAACACACTGGCAAGATTGCTTTGGAGAAAAAGGCCGGGATTAGTATTGCTCCTGCTGCCGGAAGCGTTTCGATTGCTCAACTGTGGGCCGACAAAGACAAGTATAGTGGGAAAGTAATCAAGATAAAAGGTCAGGTTGTTAAGATTAACGAACAGGTGATGGGCAAAAACTGGATTCATATTCAGGATGGATCGGGCGATTCAGGTAATTTCGATTTGGCAGTTACCACGCTCGATGGAATGAAAATGGACGATGTGGTTACCTTTGAAGGTACGATTACGTTGAACAAAGATTTCGGCGCCGGATATTTCTATGAATTGATCATGGAAGATGCCAAACTGGTGAAATAGGCATTAGGAAAAAGTCATTAGTCAATAGAAAGAAGTACCCTGTAGGAATAATCAATTCTTGCAGGGTATTTTTCGTTTTGAAGGAGTTCGAATCTTTAATCACCATTTCCTCCCATTCGTTCTAGTAACTGTTCTTTATACTGTTCGGAAGCCGGCAATTTGTTTTCTCCTATGCAAATGAGGTTGCCTTCGAGGTGATCAATTTTTTGCAGATTAACAATCGTGGTGCGGTGAACTTTCAGGAACGGCAGGCCTTTCAGCTTCTCTTCCCAGCTTTTCAGGGTTCCGTGAACGACCAATTTCTTATCAGAGCAAAACAGGGTGACGTAATCACCGCAGGTTTCAATAAAACGGATGTCATCGATAGCTATCTGATAGATTCGTTTTCCTGATTTTATACTAAGTTTTGTAGGCATAACTGGCACCAAACGCGTATTGAATTTCTCCCGGGCTTTGTTTACTGCCTTGTGAAATCGCTCAAACGAAAAAGGTTTCAGCAAAAAATCAACCGCTTCCAGATCGAATCCGTCAACAGCATACTGGGAATAAGCAGTGGTAAAAATGACCAGTGGCGGATGAACCAACGAACGCAAAAAACTAACGCCCGACATTTCAGGCAAATTGATGTCCAGAAAAATTAAATCGATGGGATTCGAGTTCAGAAAAGTTTGTGCTGAGAAAGCATCTCCAAACGTGCCGCAACACCTTAAGTCAGGGCATTTGGAAATGTGACTTTCCAGAATGGACTGGGCGGCAGGTTCGTCTTCAATAATGATGAAGTTCATAACGTTTCAATTTTCAGGTTCTGATCTAAATATTGCAACTAATTTAATTTTGTATTTTTCACCCCAAACCCCTGAAGGGGCTTTTGCTTCAAACATGGGAAACGCTTGACAATGAAGTAAGTCCCCTTTAGGGGATTTAGGAGTAAAAGAAAAACGATAACAATATGATTTCATACTCAACACTTAATTTGAAACACAAGTTACGTTTTTTTGCAACCTGCAGAGATTGGAAAGACATAAAGAAGCACTAAATTTGGTTAATTTTAAGGCAACAAAAACAATTCAGTCATGGAAACAAATTGGGAACAAGCGCTTCAACCTTTATTTCAGCAATACGGGAAACGCCGTCATCCGCTCGATTATCAAAACCGATATCAGTTGGTTGTTATGGTTATCCTCTCTGCCCAGGATTCCGACAAGCACATCAATGAACTGGCTCCGGATATCTTTGCAGCCTATCCAACCCTGAATTCGCTTTCTCATGCAACTGAGGCTGATCTTCAACAGCACATTGGCTCGGTCAGAAATTGGGGCAATAAAGCCAAATGGTTGACTAAGCTTGCACAAACAGTTGGCGAGGATGAAAATATCCCACGCACCTTGGAGGGCCTGACCAAATTGCCCGGACTTGGCAGGAAATCGGCCAACGTGATCATTCGCGAATCGGGCGATATGGCTGAAGGTGTGATTGTCGATCTCCATGTGTTGCGTGTTGCTCCGCGGCTAGGCATTGCTGATGAAAAGGATGCGGCAAAACCTGAAAAGATTGAAAAGCAAATCATGGCAGTTATTCCGCAGGAGTTCTGGAACGAAGGCGGAATGTCGATTTCGTTTCTTGGGAGGGAACTTTGCCGGCCGACCAACCCAAAATGTACAGAATGCCTGGTAAACAGCGTTTGTCAGTTCTTTCAAAATTCCGGTCTTTAAATGCTTAGTGAGCGGGTGACTTCAAGTCACTCGCTCACTAAGCGTTGATCTGCACCTTCATTTCCAACCTGAATATTCCATCTTTCTCCTGAATTTCAAGCGAATGGCGGTCAGGATAAATCAGGGTTAACCGTTTTTCTACGTTTTGTATTCCAAGGCCTCCAGTCTTTTCAGTATCGGTTCTTTCGCGGGGTGCAACCTGATTTTCAGTAGAAAAAGTCAGCTTTGCCCCATCGTAGCTGATGTTGATGCGGATGGTGCTTGTATTTTTACCGATTCCGTGTTTGAAACAGTTTTCAGCCAGTGGAAGCAACAAAAGTGGCGCAATCTGAGCATTGGTAAAATTGCCTTCAGTTTCGAACTCAACTGTGGTAATTTTAGAATTTATCCGTTCTTTCTGTAGCTCAATATAGGTGCGGATAATCTCAATTTCTTTTTCCAATGGTATTGTTTCACTTGAAGTATCGTACAAAACATACCGCAAAAAATCAGAAAGTTTCAGGACAACATCGGCGGTTCGCTCGTCTTTCTGGGATGCCATCGAATAGATCGTGTTCAGGTTGTTGAACAGAAAGTGAGGATTGATTTGCGCTTTTAATGCCGAAAGTTCGTTGCGGGCAGCATCTCTTTTTTCAATCAGCATATCGACGTATTGCTTCACCAGAAATACCAGTATAGATACAATGAGGTAAACTTTAAAGATCAAAATCAGTTCCCAAAACTTGAAATAGGAAATGTAGTAAAGACTTGGGTACAACTTGTCGATAACGAAGTTGAAGATAGAATAATTTGCGATCGCAGCAACCGGAAGTAAAATAACGATGCCGAGTACGTATTTAGTAAACTTGCTTCTGTTGAGATAACGGACCAGCAAGAAATTCAGGTTAAAATATACCGCTCCAATGATGGATAGGTGGAAAACAACCACATACAGAAAGTTTTTTACAAAATATTCCATAAAAACAGCGACATCGTCTTTGTTGCCATTGGGATAAAAGTATTGCAGAATGACGTATCCCAACGGGAACAGGAATAAGATGCTGATTGGTATTTTGATCCATAACCGGGCTTTTCGGATCAGCCAAATAAAAGGTAACGAACAGTAAAGCAGAAATACGGAATTTGCAAGGAGGATAAAATCCCATCCGACTTGTATTCCATCAATTGTACCCGTCGATTCGACTCCCGGATTTAAAATGGCGCTCCAAAAATTGAACGAAACAAACCAGAATGCTAGATGTAACGCGGGTATAATTTGTTTTTTGAGTTGTATTATTTTCATGATGTGGTTAGTTTATTCGGTTTAGCTTCAACATGGCAGGCTGGTTTTCCCAGTCGATAAATCGTTTTTGGTCAGCATAGCGCTCAATCATATCGGTCAAATCTTCTGACGAGGCAGTGAGCAGTAATCGGCCGGCATCTGGCACATAGCGGTATTTAATTCTAACGCGCTTCTTTTCAATCATATCTTTCATGTAATCGGCTCCGAGCCACGAAACGAAAAGCTGTTTATTCTGAAACTGAATCCGGGCCAGCGTATGAACTGCAAAATAGTTTTCCTTAGCCATCAGGCTGCTTTTTATATCCGGTATTTCGCGCGGACTAAAATCTCCATACAAAATGCCGTTGATCCGGAAAAGAACCATTCGGAATTCGTATTGCGCCGAGTCGGGATTATTACCTGAAAGTTTGGCTACATAGAAGTTTTGTGGTTTGAAGGTGGTGGAATCCTTTCCGCTTTTGGTCTTCATTTTTTCTTCTGAAATGAATCGGTTGATCCGCCAGATTAAAGTGGTATCGGCTTTTTCCCATTTCCCGCTATTTTTATTGTTTGAATCCGGTTTGGATTGAATTGGGTGAGCCGACCAGTTTCCTTCAATTTCAGGAGCAAGTGCAACGTTTTTTTCGAGATAGAATGGGTTCAGCGAGCAGATCATTGCGAAATCGGAGCATCCAGAAATAAACAGGAAGATTCCAAAGATGATCAGTAGTTTTCTGTAATTCATGGCTTTGAGTTTTTAATTCTGAACCGAAGATAAATTGAATAAAACCGATCGTGAATTTTTTTCGATGAATGCCCCTGTTTTTTCGATGGGGAAGCGAAAACATCGATTATGCGAGATTATAGGCTTTTAGGATAGCGAAGATATTTTCGAAATTGGTTATTTTGATATTGTCTTTGCTGTTATATTCTTCAGAAACAGAGTGGGTAACTACAAATATCGGAATATTGCCCAAATCTTGAGAAGCTATTGTTGTTCCTTTGGTAATGGTTGGGGCATTCGATAGTTTTATTTCTATGCCCAGTATGGGTTGGATTCCTTTAGTTAATACTAGATCGAGTTCTGTTCCGTCCTGTGTACGGTAAAAATAGGGAGATATTCCAGACTTAAGAATGGCTATAATTTGTTGTATTACGAAACTTTCCCACGAGTTTCCCTTGCCAATAAAACCATCAAGATCTTCTTTATTCTCAATATTGAACAAAGCGTGTAATATGCCAGTGTCTCGAATAAAGATTTTCGGCGATTTTACGATCCTCTTTTTTGAATTGGTGAAATAGGGCTGCAACCTTCTAATTAAGAAGGCGTTTTCGAAATAGTCGATATAGCGCTTAACTGTATTGACTTCTATGCCAAGTGCTTTTGCGAATTCAGAATAATTCAGAATTTGAGCTTGCGAGTGAGCTATCATTCTGAGTAAATTTTTTAGTAGAATAGGGGATGCCGATAGTCCTAAGATCGGTAATTCCCGTTCAAGATAGGTTTGAATGAACTGGATTTTCATTTCGAAACTTACTTCCAGATCGTTTTTCAAGAAAATTTCAGGAAATCCGCCTTTTAACCACAATAAATCGAATACAAAATGATTGCTTATTTCAGGATAAACAAAAGGGTGAATTTCAAGATAGGCAATTCTACCAGCAAGAGTTTCGGAGCTGTGTGCCAATAATTGAGGAGAAGCCGAACCTAAGAGAATAAAGCGTCCATTAATTCTGTTTTTGTCGATTACAGAACGTAGAAGTGGAAATAGCTTTGGGTTTCTCTGGATCTCGTCGATTATGATTAATTTGTCTTGTCTTTCGTTAAAATACTGTTCGGCAAAAGTTAACTTTTGAGCATCTTCATCGGATTCCAAATCCAGATAAATTGAGTTTTTTGTTATCTGGCTCTGTAGCATTTTAACAGTGGTAGTTTTTCCGACCTGTCTCGGCCCTAATAGGGCTACGCAAGGAAAGTTTTCGAGGTATCTTATTATTGCCGGAGAAATGAGCCTTTGAATTTCCATGATAAAATGCATGATTTTAGTACAAATGTAGATAAAAATTGCAAATATGCAGGGGAATGTAGTATTTATTCCTGCATATTTGCAATCGAATTGCAAATATGCAGGAATAATAATTCTGCCAATCTTGTGTTTATCATTTCTTAATGTTGGTAATGTTTACCTTACTGTGCGATCGGAATTCCGTCTTTTTATTTACATTTGGTAGCTTGAAACGTAAATCAACCGACACAATGATCAAAAAAGCATTAACCCTTTTCCTTACTTCAGGAATTTTAATGAGTTTCACTACAGTACCAGATTCAGATAAGTTCGAAAAAAAAGCAAATCGCATTCACGAAAAATGCCTGACCGTTGATACACATTGCGATACGCCAATGTTGATGATCAAACCAGGGTTCTCGGTTCGTGACGAAAATAAAGCTCCACACAGCAGGGTTGATTTGCCCCGAATGAAAAAGGGCGGCCTTGATGCGATGTTCTTTGCGGTTTTCACTTCGCAGAAACCACGTACCGAAGAAAATTATCAGAAAACATATGCGCTTGCCAATCAGATGCTCGACTCCATTCATGCCATGTTGAAGAAAGACAGCGATTTGGCGACACTCGCTTTGAAAGCTGAAGACCTGGCTAAAATTGAGAAAACCGGAAAACGCGCCATTTACATAGGGATGGAAAATGGATTTCCTTTAGCTAAAGACATCTCGCGTGTTGAAGAATTTTATAAAAGAGGTGTTCGTTACATCACACTTTGCCATTCGTTTCACAACGACATTTGCGATTCGTCGAGCGACGGAAAGCCGGCTGAACACAACGGCGTGAGCGATTTTGGGAAACAGGTAATTGCCGAAATGAACCGATTGGGAATGATGGTTGATGTTTCGCATGCTTCCGACAAATCGTTTTTCGATGCCATTGAACTGAGTAAGGCTCCAATCATCGCATCGCACAGTTCGGTTCGGGCAATTGCTCAACACAATCGGAATATGACCGACGAAATGATTAAAAAGCTGGCTGCCAAAGGCGGAGTTATCCAGATTTGCCTGCTCGACGAATATGTGAAAAATCCGGATACAACCACCGTGAATTACAAGCGCATCAAACAGATCAGGAAAATTTATGCAAACGATCTGGATAAAATGACCGAAGCCCAAAAAGATGCCATGTTTAAGGAGTGGGACGAGCTGAAAGCCTGGAAACAAAAAGATATGCCTAGTGTAAAAGATTTGTGCGATCATATTGATCATGTTAAAAATCTGGTAGGCGTTGATTATGTAGGAATTGGCAGTGACTTTGATGGCGGCGGCGGATTGATGGATTGCGGCGATGTGAGTCAGTTTCCAAACATTACCAAAGAATTACTTCGAAGAGGTTACACCGAAACCGAAATCAGGAAAATATGGGGAGGTAACTTGTTGCGCGTTTTCAGGGAAGTTGAAAAAACTGCTGAAAAGATTAAAACCAATCCTCATTTAGCTTCGTTATAACAGAAGTTGAAATATTGAAGCAACCTTTTGGGCTGCTGACCAGTCTGTTATTGTATTATCCCGGGAACCATGAAACACATTGCTTTATATGGTCTCTTCTTCTTTCTTGTGCTTGCCTGTTCCGATCAGGTAATCGAGGTGCAATTAGTTGATCTTTAGGCACATAACATGAAAATCATTCCGGATAAACCAACAGCCAATGACGAAATTAAGCTCGTGGTATTTGACGATTGCACTTACAATGTCCTTTCAGGAGTAACTCGGAACAATAAAACGATTGACATCCTAAAGCAATTCAACAGCATGATGAAATGGCCATGTGTAATGAAAAACGATACCATTCTGATTGGCAAGTTGCCCGAAGGAACTTACATTGTAAACTACAAACTTCTGGATACTTCAACTCAGGTGACCAATCCAATTTCAATCTCTTTCTCGTTTAGCTTACCTGTTTCAAAATAATTCTCCCGGCTTTATAAGTTTAAGTGCTCATCATCCTGAAATCTTTCAGAATGTGAACCTGCGACAATAGGTGTGTTTTCATGACAGAAATCACTCTTTTGTACATTATGGAAATTAGATAAGCATTTACGTATCTAACTAATTGAATATCTTGCGTCTGGTTAATGTTACTTAATGATTAAAAACTTATCAGAATATCGTGAGTCGTTGGATAAAAGCACTAATTTTGCACCGATTTTCTAAACAGTTACATTATATTATGGCAGAAAAATATAACAACTTATTTTCAGAATTTCCGCCAGTCAGCACCCAGCAGTGGATGGACAAAGTTACTGCTGACCTGAAAGGAGCCGACTTCAACCGCAAGTTGGTATGGAAAACAAATGAAGGAATTGATGTTCAGCCGTTTTACCGGGCCGAAAACCTGGTAGAGTTGGATTACCTGAATAGTCTTCCCGGAGAGTTCCCATTTGTTCGCGGAACCAAAAAGAACAACAACGAATGGTTAGTTCGACAGAGCATTGTAGTTACCGACCTCGCCGAAGCCAACAAAAAAGCCCTGAATTATTTGATGAGAGGGGTTGATTCGTTGGCTTTCGTATTTAAAGCATCGACAGAATTGTCGGTTGCCGATCTGTCGGTTTTGCTGAAAGACATTGCGTTGGACGCTATTGAAGTGAATTTTGTGGGCTGCTGCTCGCGCAAGGCTTCTGAAGCTTTCACTGCATTCGTGAAGCAAGGCGGATGGGATCCAAAAGCAATTCGTGCTTCTGTTGAATACGACCCATTTGGAAAATATGCATTGACCGGAGTTCTTCGCAATGGCGCAGAACACGTGATTGAAAATGCGATCAAATTGATCAACTTAACCTCTGAACTGACTAAGTTCAAAACTTTGGCCGTGAATGGCAAAAACTTCGGAAACGCCGGATCATCAATCGTTCAGGAATTGGCTTACTCACTGGCTCTGGGTGCTGAATACCTGACTGTTTTGACTGAAAAAGGTTTGGACGTTGATGCTGTGGCTAAAAAGATGAAATTCAACGTGTCGGTTAGCGCCAACTATTTCCTCGAAATAGCCAAACTGCGTGCTGCCCGTTTGTTGTGGGCACAAATCGTAAAAGCTTACGGCCCAAAATGCGAATGTTCATGTAAAATGACCATTCATGCTGAAACCGGAAGCTGGAACAAAACCGTTTACGATGCCTACGTGAATATGCTTCGCACACAAACCGAAGCCATGAGCGCTTCGTTGGGTGGTGCCGATTCAATCACCGTTCTTCCTTTCAACGCCGCTTACGAAGAAAGCAACGAGTTTTCTGATCGTATTGCACGCAACCAACAATTGTTGCTGAAAGAAGAATCACACTTCTCGAAAATTGCCGACCCTGCAGCCGGCTCCTATTACATCGAAGAACTGACTGCTTCCATCGCTGATCAGGCCTGGAAACTGTTCCTCGAAGTTCAGGAAAAAGGTGGATTCCTGGCTGCGTTACGCGAAGGATTTATTCAGTCTGAAATTAAAAAGATGGCTGGCAAACGCGATATGAACATCGCAACCCGTCGCGAAAACCTGCTGGGTGTGAATCAGTTCCCAAATTTCACTGAAAAAATAGAAGGTAATGTTGATGCATCTGTTTTTGCTCCGGCTGATTTGACTTCGGAAGAAGCTGAAATCGAAACACTGAAACCATACCGTGGTGCTCAGGCTTTCGAAGCGCTTCGTTACAAAACCGATGCTTATGCCAAGACCAACAAACGTCCGCTGGCTTTCATGATGCCAATTGGTAATCTGGCTATGCGTAAGGCACGCGCTCAGTTCGCATGCAACTTCTTTGCTGTGGCTGGTTTCGATGTACTCGACAATAATGGTTTCAAAACTGTTGAAGAAGGGTGGAAAGCTGCTCAGGAAGCTGGCGCTCAAATCGTGGTTATTTGTAGCTCCGATGACGAATATGCTGAACTTGCTCCTGCCGCATTCGAAGCGATTGCCGGAAAAGCCATCTTCGTGGTTGCCGGTGCTCCTGCATGTTCTGAGGAACTGAAAGCTAAAGGAATTACCAACTTCATCAATGTAAAAAGCAATTTGCTTACAGAACTGAAAGCGTACCAGTCAACATTGGGAATTTAAATACGGACACAAGTATCAAGACAAAAGCCAGAATGCATAATTACAAGGAACTGAAAATATGGCAAAAGAGCAGAGAGATTGTTAAAGATGTTTACGCTTTGACAACAAAATTCCCTGCAAAAGAACAATTTGGGATTACCTCTCAGTTGTGTCGCGCTGTAGTTTCAATACCTTCAAACATTGCAGAAGGTGCGGGTCGGGAATCTGAAAAAGAGTTTGCTCACTTTCTGGCAATTGCCAATGGATCAGCATTCGAAGTAGAAACCCAGCTTTATTTGTGTTTTGATCTCAATTATATTTCTGAAGTGGAACTCAATGAAATTCTGAAGAAAATTCAGGAAATACAACGAATGGTTTACCGCTTCAGGCAACAATTGAAAATCTCTTGATGCATTTTCTTGATACTTGATACTTGAATCTTGATACATAAAATTCAAAACATGAAGCCAAATTTTAAAGACATAAACATCAAAACGGCAGCTGCCCAGCCAAATACTGCTGAGTGGAATGCTGCCAATAAGATTGAGAAAAACTGGATCACTCCGGAACAGATTCCGGTGAAACCGGTTTACACCAAAGAGGACCTCGAAGGCATGGAACACCTGAACTATGCTGCCGGTGTGGCTCCTTACCTGCGTGGCCCGTACTCGGTGATGTACGCCATGCAACCCTGGACCGTGCGTCAGTACGCCGGGTTCTCAACAGCTGAAGAATCAAACGCATTCTATCGCCGTAACCTGGCTGCCGGTCAGAAAGGTTTGTCGGTTGCGTTCGACTTAGCGACTCACCGCGGATACGACTCCGATCACCCTCGCGTGGTTGGTGATGTTGGAAAAGCAGGTGTGGCTATCGACTCGATCCTGGATATGAAAATCCTGTTCGACCAGATTCCATTGGATAAAATGTCGGTTTCGATGACCATGAACGGCGCGGTACTTCCGGTACTGGCCTTCTACATCGTAACCGCATTGGAACAAGGTGCAACTTTAGATCAGCTTGCCGGAACGATCCAAAACGATATCCTGAAAGAATTTATGGTGCGTAATACGTACATCTACCCACCTGAATTCTCGATGAAAATTATTGCTGACATTTTCGAGTTCACTTCGCAGAAAATGCCAAAATTCAACTCGATTTCTATCTCCGGATATCACATGCAGGAAGCGGGCGCTACTGCCGACATCGAAATGGCTTATACCCTTGCCGACGGTTTGGAATACCTCCGCACCGGTGTGAAAGCAGGTATCGACATCGACGCATTTGCACCACGTTTGTCGTTCTTCTGGGCAATTGGAATGAATCACTTCATGGAAATCGCCAAGATGCGTGCCGCACGTATGATTTGGGCGAAACTGGTGAAACAGTTCAATCCAAAGAATCCAAAATCGATGGCTCTGCGTACTCACTCACAAACTTCAGGATGGTCGTTGACAGAACAGGATCCGTTCAACAACGTAGGCCGTACGGCAATTGAAGCAATGGCTGCTGCGCTGGGTCACACCCAATCGTTGCATACCAATGCTCTTGACGAAGCAATCGCACTGCCAACCGACTTCTCTGCCCGTATTGCCCGTAACACACAGTTATACATTCAGCAGGAAACCGAAATCTGCCGTGCGGTTGACCCATGGGCAGGTTCGTACTACGTTGAATCGTTGACCAAAGAGCTTTACGAAAAAGCCTGGGCTTTGATCGAAGAAGTGGAAGCTTTGGGTGGTATGTCAAAAGCTGTTGAAACCGGTGTTCCAAAAATGCGCATCGAAGAAGCTGCTGCCCGCACACAGGGTCGCATCGACAGCGGTACCCAGGGAATTATCGGGGTAAACAAATATCGTTTGGAAAAAGAAGACCCGATTGATATTCTGGAAATTGACAATACTGCCGTTCGTTTGTCGCAGATCGAACGTTTGAATAAATTGCGTGCCGAACGCAACGAAGCCGAATGTCAGGCAGCTTTGGAGGTTCTCAGCAAATGCGTGGAAACCGGCGAAGGTAACCTGTTGGAACTGGCAGTTGTAGCAGCACAGAAACGTGCTTCGCTGGGCGAAATTTCTTATGCATGCGAAAAACATGTTGGACGTTATAAAGCAGTAATCAGAACTATTTCAGGCGTGTATTCAGCAGAAAGCAAAAACGATTCTACCTTCAAGGAAGCGCAGGATCTGGCTACCAAGTTTGCCAAATTGGAAGGCCGTCAGCCACGTATCATGATTGCCAAAATGGGTCAGGACGGACACGACCGCGGTGCAAAAGTTGTTGCAACCGGTTATGCCGACTTGGGTTTCGACGTGGACATGGGACCGTTGTTCCAGACTCCGGAAGAAGCCGCCAAACAAGCCGTTGAAAACGACGTGCATGTATTGGGCGTTTCGTCATTGGCTGCCGGACACAAAACTTTGGTGCCATCGGTTATAGCTGAATTGAAAAAACTGGGTCGCGAAGACATCATGGTGATTGCCGGTGGTGTAATTCCTGCGCAGGATTATCAATATCTTTATGATGCCGGTGTAGTCGCCATTTTCGGACCTGGCACCAACGTTGCCGCTGCCGGAAAGAAAATTCTGGAAGTGTTACTGGCCGCACACGAAGAATAGGAAGCCCCTCCCAACCTCCCCGAGGGGGAGGAGAAAAATACAAAAGCCGCTTTCCTGAAAAGGGAGGCGGCTTTTTTGTGTTTTCGTACCACATACTTGGGATGCCGAAACAAGTTCGGCATGACGCTTTGAACAGCACAAACCATGATCAGGTGCGTCATCCTGAACTTGTTTCAGGATCTGTACGCACACCTTAAAATTTTTTGGCAAAATATGAATGGATAATTAAACAAAAAGCCCTGACCAGTACCAAAACCAATCAGGGCTAAAATCACTTTATTGTGTTGTTCTATTTTACATTTAGCTGTTTCGAATCATTCTCCTTTTTTTCTCTCACGCCGGTGGTTCCGCCGCCTTTTAGCGTCAGTTCTACAGGTGCGTTGGTTTTCCAAGCGCCATTGGTAAAGTCAGGAATATCAACCGAGTTGGAGCGGTTGGCTACCGATTTTTCGCTGAGTGGTGCAATGGCGCTCCACAAAGCTGCATCATATACATTTTGATCGAGTGGAAGGCCATTTCGCAAACAGTCGATCAGGCGCCAGTCCATCATAAAGTCCATGCCGCCATGTCCGCCTACCTTTTTGGCCATTTCGCCAATTCGTTTCACAATTTCGGGCGTGTATTGTTCTTCCAGTTTTTTCATTTCGTCCTCTTTCAACCATTCGTGGCTGGTTGCAATGCGTGCATCAGGATATTTACTGGCCATGCCTTTGGTGCCGCTTACCAGATGAAGTCTTGAATATACCCTTGGACTGGTAACATCGTGCTGAATCATGATGGTTCGGCCATTGGCTGTGCGTACCGTGGTTGTATTCATGTTTCCGCGGTAATGATCGGTTGTAAACTCGTTAAAGAAATTGTCGCTGGCTGCCAGTTCTTTGGCATGTGCTGCCATCTGGAAATCGGCTGACGACATGGAGGTTAGGTATTCCATTTGGTCGCCGCGATTAATATTCATCACCTGGCAAATCGGGCCCAATCCGTGCGTGGGGTATAGGTTTCCGTTGCGGTGTTGGTTTTCTTTCAAGCGCCACATTTCGGCATAACCTTTTTTATCGAAATTCAGGCCTAACAGGTTGTGGATGTAAGCGCCTTCCCCGTGAATAATTTCACCAAAATAACCTTGACGAGCCATGTTCAATGTCAGTAATTCGAAGAAATCGTAGCAGCAATTCTCCAGCATCATGCAATGCTTTTTCGTGCGTTCCGAAGTTTCAACCAGTTGCCAGCATTCGTCGATGGTAACAGCTGCCGGAACCTCTGTGGCTGCGTGTTTGCCATGCTCCATAGCATAAACAGCCATTGGTGTATGCCATGACCAGGGTGTGGTAATGTAAATCAGATCAATATCCGGATTTTCGCACATGGCTTTCCATGCATCTTTGCTTCCGGAGTATGATTTTGCCTGAGGTAAGCCCTGTTTTTCGAGCAATTTTTGCATCGCTTCAACCCGGTCAGGGTATTGATCGCACAAAGCTACAATTTCAACCCCGTCGATGTACGACATCCGCTCAACGGCGCCTGGCCCGCGCATACCTAACCCGACAAATCCAATGCGTACCTTGTCGAGTTTTGGGGCAGCATAACCCGACATGTTAAAACGTTGAGCACTGTTTTGCCCTTTTTGTTTTGAAACTACCTCATTCCTGAAAGATGCCGCCTGACTGGTAAATCCAGTGGCTATTAATCCGGCGCCCATGAGGCTGTTCCGGAGGAACTCTCTTCTGTTTGAACCCATTATTTTTTGATTTAGTTGGTATCTATGAATGCGGCATAAATTTGGTTTATTTTTAGTTAAAATGAAAATGGTTTTTATCATGAAGTGAAGAGGTTCTTTCTTAATTGCTCAACGCATAAATGACGAATTTAAACTAGTTAGAACGGAATTGCCCATATGGAAATAGATCTAAAAAGGAAGATTCCTGGGCGTTTCTATTCTTGCAGAGCGCAAAGTAAATCATACCTATTTCATCGTTGTTTGGAATTAACAGTGTCAAGTAATTTGAATTTATTCTAAATAAGACATCGGAAATTATATTATTCTAATTTTACGCGATTTATTTGATTGTAATTGTCTGAAAATAAGCGTTGTAAAATTCTTATTTCATTCTGGTTTTTACGAAAAAATGAATTATATTTACTTGTCTGGCCTTCCCCAACGAGGAATTCGTCGTATTGTTGTTTCGGGCTTGAGGTTTTTTGGTTAAAAATTCTTAATTTTTATATCTTTAAGCCGAATTGCAACAATCTACATTAAGAAACGACTCGCGAAAAAGGGAAAGGGAACCGGTAAAACGGTCTTTGAGATAGTCGAGCAATCAATGATTCGTTGAATATCTGAAAGAGTACATGTTTGAATGATTAAGCTTGTCAGTTGGTTAATCGATTGATATTCTTTTTACTGGCTGATCGGTGAGTTTGTATTTTGACTGGATTTGCAATTATATATGTTTATTTTTAACAAAATAAGTTCTGGTGAGCCGGGATTATTTTTTGTTGTTGCATTGTGGATGCTAATCTGCTATGCTCTGCTGAATAATCGACATACCTCGTGGCTACACACCTGTTGCCTGTTTTTCGAACAGCTTGCATCTTCAATATACAAAAAATATAATGTCATATTAAAAGGGCAATTTCCAAATTCCTCAACAGGGCCCTGTCTTTTCTCCGTTATTTATCCTCAAGGTTTTACACCTGATCGCAAATCCAGTCGTCCGGATTTTCGTGCTCTTTTATCCGGATCAGTTCAAAAAACGGGCTTCCTGTTGGGAATTTTTGTGGTTTTTTCTTTTTCGAATCTCGATGCAGCAACCATTATTTCAACCGGAACCGGTGGTGCCTGGAGTAACCCGGCAACTTGGGTTGGAAGAACTGTTCCTGTTGCTGGTGATGATGTGACCATCGTTTCGGGAGCTATGGTTATTATTGATTCTGATATTACCGTAGGAACTTTAACTGTTTCGGGAACGCTGCAATTTAATGAGTTGACACCTCAGGTCTTAACTGCGAATAACATCATCACCGTAAATGCTAAAGGTATATTCCGGAGCGCCCCTTCAGGAACTGTAAAAACGCATCAGTTAATTGCCCAGAGCAGTATTATTAACAATGGAACAATCGATTTTAGTTCCAATTTAAATGAAACGGGTGTCGAAATTATTTTTACGGGTTCGGGTAATGCAATCTTTAGCTGTAGTGATGCGGTTTTGACCAATTTGCGAAAAACCAATGGTTTAATGCTGAATAAAGGAACTTCTGCAGCATCGGTACTTTCGTTTATGCCTGGAAATACTTTTCAGGTTTTGTCAAATGGAGATTCAGGTGCAAGTGGATTTTTATCTATCGTTAACGGAACTTTTAACATTATCGGGTCAAGGAACTTCAGTAATCCGGTATTTAACACCGATGGAAATTATACGATTCCGGCGACGGGTGGTTTTTGGCTGGGAAACCAGAATGCAACTGTAATTGCGATGAATGGCACTGTTACAGTACTGGGCGAACTGAAAATTGCGAACGGAACGTATTCTGTTGGAATTTCCGGATCGAACTCGTTGGAAATCCTGAATGACGGGCAATTTAAAATGTCCGGAGGAATCCTGAATATTTCGGGTAAATTAAAAATTGATGGTGGCGCTGGTAGCGTTTCCGGAGGAAAAATTAACCTGGCACCCAGGAGAAATTTGGCAAATGTTGAACCTACAATTCATATTTCTGCCGATGCCCGATTTGAAATGTATGGAGTTCCGCTGATTACCCTGGCATTTCCAAATTCTAATCCTATTCCTTCCAACGATATTCAGATTTTAGATGGTAGTGGATTTAAATCGATAAAAGGTGGAACCATTCAGTTGGGAACCGAAGCTACACCTGTCGGAAGTACTTTCCTGATCAATGCCAACACAATACTGAGTCAACTGACCGCTTTTAGCGCTTGTACGATTCATGCGGTAAACACTTCAGATGCTGATGTTACCAATACTCCGATCGGCTCATTACCAGTAATTCCATTCGATCTGATCGCTCCCGAACTTACAGCCCCGGCTAAAATTACAATTCAGTGCGGCGAGACGATCCCGGCAGCGTATGCCACATTCCAGGAGTTTACCAATGCAGGTGGTTCGGCTACTGACAATTGTACCCTTAAACCAGCCAGTTTTAAACTGATAAGCCAAGTTCAAAGCAAAACGAATTGTCCATATACCATTTCGCGGACTTATGAGATTTCGGATGTCTCTGGAAATGTTGGCAAAGCAGAACAACAGATTGTTGTGGAAGGTGAGTCCATTACATCACAGCCAGAAGTAATTGCTGAAAGTCCGGTTAAAGAGGAGTTGAAATTAAAATCGGCAATGGCTGTTTATACAGCTACTCAAAATGGAAACTGGAATGATCCTGCAACCTGGGGAAATTCAGGGCCACCGACCTCCGCTGACGACGTCAATACAGCTAGTTATACAGTAACTGTTAATGCTGATTCTTCTTGTAAAAATATCACGATTGGAGCCGGAGGAACTTTAAACCATAGTGGTACAAATACTTTAACGGTTACCGGAGACTGGACCAACAATGGAACATATAATGCAGGAACAGGAATTGTTTCTTTCTCAAACACCGGATCCACGATTAATGGTGCCACAACATTTGGAATCCTTGTTATTAATTCAGGATCAAATGTTAATTCAAACATTATTGTAAATTCAGATTTAACAATCAATGATCTGCAGTTAATTAATGGATTATTAAAGATTAACGGGGGAACAACCACAATTACAGCGCTGAATGAACCAACTGTAAATCCAATACATAATACAATCCCCAAATCTGCAGGTTTGGAAGTTAATTCAGGAGGAAAATTGGTAACCCAGGACTTCACGATTAACAACAAAGGGTTGATTAGAATTAATTCTGGAACAGCCAATTTTGGCAATTCTACAGGAAACAGTGTTGAAACCAACACAGATGGAGCCTTTATTGTAGAAGGTGGTGGAACAGTTAATATAGCAGGGCGTTTACACAATTCGGCTTCCGGAACTGTTTTTGGAACAAGTTATACCTCGGGAATTACCATTTCTTCGGGTACAGTTACATTGAGTACAAAGGGAAATGCCTTAAGCAATGTGGGCTCTTTAAACGTAACTTCAGCCGGAACTTTTAATTTTAATGGAGGTACAATAATATTTCAGAATGCCAGCACTGCCACAACAGAATTAGACCTTGGGCTACTTAATGGAACCGGGACAAAAAATATTTCAGGAGGAACTTTTCAGTTTGGAAACGGTTCTCCTTCAGGTGAAACGTATAATATAATAAGTGAAATCCCCCTTTATAACTTGAAAACAAACGGCAATGCTAACATTGCATTAGGAAGTACTTTAATCTTGGGAAATCCACTTACCCTTAATGGTGCCAGCAAATTATTTTTAAATGGAAATTCAATTCAAATACCTGTTTCTGCAACCGGCACTTATACTTTCCCTATTACTGATGCCAGCGGAACGGCAATCCCGGTTACAGTAAATCTTACCGGTGGCAGTGGTGCAATTGCAGCTGGAGCATATATCGAGATAAAAACTTTTGATACGAAATATCCAGATAACGACAATGTTGCCAATTATTTAAATCGTTACTGGACCTTAACCACCAGCGGAATTACCAGCCCAATCTATACTGTTAATGCCACTTATTTGTCTTCCGATTTGCATAACACACCAGCTCATCTTACCGCTGCAAGTTATCTATCTCCAACATGGACAAAAATACCTGGGGCAACCATTGCTGGCAATGTGATTTCTTTTAGCAGCAATGTAACTAGTTTGGAATTTACGGCTTTGGATGCACCAACCATAACGATTACAAATGCTGATCCTGAAGTTATTTGCAACAACTCGGCAGTAACTTTATCAACAACTACCACGGCTGATCCACCAGCTTTAGCTTCCTATTCGTGGTCGTCCAATCCTGCCGGATTCACTGGTTCTACCCAAGACCTTACAATAACACCAACCATTGCAGGTACTTATACCTTTACTATCACGGTAACCGATGGAAACGGATTTACAGCAACGGATGCAACTACAGTTACCGTCAACCCGTTGCCAGTGATCAACAACATTACACTGGCAGCCATTTGCAGTGGCGGAGCATTTACCGTAACGCCTGCCAATGGTGCTGACGGAATAGTTCCTGTAGGAACAACTTACACCTGGATTGCCCCAACGGTTACAGGCATTACGGGTGCCGTAGCCGGAACTAATGCTGCCAGTATCAGCGGCACATTGACCAATACAACCAATGCACCGATTAATGTTGTTTATACCGTAACGCCAACGTCGGGCAGTTGTGCAGGTTCAACTTTTACGGTAACAGTGCCTGTTAACCCGAAGCCCGCGATCAACAACATTACACTGGCAGCTATTTGCAGCGGCGGAGCATTTACTGTAACGCCTGCCAATGGCACCGACGGAATAGTCCCAGCAGGAACGACCTATAGTTGGGCTGCCCCAGCAGTAGCTGGTATTACCGGAACTGTTGCCGGAACTAATGCTGCCAGCATCAGCGGCACATTGACCAATACAACCAATGCTCTGATTAATGTTGTTTATACCGTAACACCAATATCAGGCAGTTGTGCAGGTTCAACTTTTACGGTAACAGTGCCTGTTAACCCGAAGCCCGCGATCAACAACATTACACTGGCGACTATTTGTAGTGGTGGAACATTTACTACAACACCAGTCAATGGAACAGATGGAATAGTCCCCACCGGAACGACCTATAGTTGGGCTGCGCCAACAGTAGCTGGTATTACCGGAGCAGTTGCCGGAATTGATGCTGCCAGTATCAGTGGCACATTGACTAATACAACTAATTCAAACATCAATGTTGTTTACTCGGTGATTCCAACATCGGGCGGTTGTTTCGGAGCAAGTTTTTCGGTAACAGTAACTGTTTACCCATTACCAACTGTCACAGCCCCACCTGATAAGACCTATTGCATGGGAGAAACAACTCTTGCGATCCCTTTAGTAGGAGTGCCTTCTGGTGTCGTTTTTGATATTAGCGGGGGAGCTACTATTGGCTTGACCAATAAAACTGGAGTTACTCAAATTCCTTCGTATGCGGCAACTACAGGTTCGGCCACGATAACCATCACGCCCAGAGCCAATGGGTGTACCGGTACGCCAGTTACTTTTAATGTCGCAGTTAACCCAAGACCAAACATTCATTTATCGGCTAGTGCACGAACCATTTGCTCGGGGGAAAGCACAAACATTAGTATAAGCAGTACAACTCCCGGGGCTACGTTTAGCTGGGATGTGTATAGTATGACCGGAACAATCTCAGGTGCAGGTAGCGGAACAGGAAACCTGCTTAACCAAACGTTACTTAACAATGCTCCCACATCCGGAACGGTTGTCTATCAGGTTACTGCATCAACGGGGACTTGTGAAGGTGCCACTATTAATTTGACTGTGAATGTACATCCTGCTGTTTCTGCAATTATTGCCGGAACAACAACGGTATGCCAGGATGATAGCCCTGCTCCCTCAATTACGTTTACTGCAAGCGGGGGTACTGCTCCTTATACCTTTACCTATACGATTAATGGTGGTGCAAACCAGCAGGTCGTTGCCAATTCAGGAAGTACGGCAACCGTGACGGCGCCAACCAATGTTGCCGGAACTTTTGTTTATCAGTTGGTTAGTGTAGCTGGCTCTACCGGATGTGCTTATCCGCAAACAGGAACTGCTACCGTAACTGTAAACCCAAAACCTGTTTTAACAAGCACCTTAACACCTCCGGGTATTTGCAGCAATACCTCGTTTAATTATACTCATATAAGTTCACTACTGAATACTGATTTCCATTGGGTTCGCGAAGTGGTTCTGGGTATTAGCAATCCCCGAGAAGAGGGAGATAACATCTATCCTGATGAAACTCTTGTAAATACCACAACCAGCCCGATAGAGGTTGTTTATACATACACATTAACAGCTAATGAATGTACCAATGTTCAGTATGTAAAGGTGATGGTTACCCAATCTCCAGTTTTAATGAGCACACTAACACCGGCCACCATCTGCAGTGGAACAACATTTAGCTATACTCCTACCAGTAATATTAATCCTGGAACTTCTTTCTCATGGACGCGTGCTGCAGATGGTTATGGCAATAGTGCCAAGTCAGGAACAGGAAATCCAAATGAAATACTATATAATAATTCAACCAGTGCAATTTCTGTTATTTATCATTATTCCTTAAGTTCCAATGGGTGTACTAATCCATTAGATTATCAGGTTATTGTGTCTGTTATACCTGCCCCAATAGTAACTGCCAGCGCGTCAGAATATAATATTTGTCCAGGAACTAAAGTAGACCTTTTCTCCGGTTCTAATATTTCCTCAGGGCTTCCAACAACAATTTTAACTGAAAATTTTAACGGGACACCTAGTGGCTGGATAATAACTCCCACAACTGGAGAAGCTGCATGGACTTCTCAAATAGATGGATACGACTACATCTTGTATATTGATCATAAAAAACCAAAATGGACGGAAACGATTCATAATGTATTTCACTCCAACGACAATAGTACGTTCTATTTGTCCAATAACCATGCTGATGGAGGTGGTACAGATTCACGATTAGTCACGCCTAAATTCAGTACGAATGGGTATACGAGTGTTACTTTAACATTTTGGCACCACTACAGCGATGGCAATAAATCAAAAGCATTCGTAGATTGGTCAACCAATGGGGCTACTTGGACTAATCTACAAACCTTTGATAATAGCGATTATGGTACAACTGATGGATTCGTTCAGGCAGTTGTCCCCATTCCTGTTGGACATCCATCAGTTTATATTCGTTTTAGACATCAGGCGGATGATGATTACTGGTGGGCGATTGACAATGTTTCAATAACTGGTGTGCTTCAGGTTACTCCTGCCATCTTATGGACATCGAGCACCTCTTCCTGGACTTCAACACTAAAGGACCCAACTGGTGTCTCGCCAGCCGAAACAACAACTTACACAGTAACTTATACGGATACTAATACAGGTTGCAGTGGAAGCGCCTCAACAACGGTAAACGTTTACCCAACGCCTGATGCCACCATACATGCAGACTATTGTGTGGCTTCACCAAAAATACGGTTAACAACCGGGGCATTTTCAACTTATAGCTGGTCGCCACTACCGCTGGGCGAAACCAATGGAAAACAATACATTGACATTGACATCGCTGGTATTTACACTGTAAATGTAACTGATGCACATGGTTGTTCTGGCACTGCTTCGATCAATGTGTCGAACGAATATGTTGTCAACGGAAGTTTTAATTCAGGAACTGCCGGATTTATAACTGATTATTTGCCAAGGGCTAATCTAAGTTCAGGAACTAGAGTCGTCAATGGAATTACTTATACAGGGGGTGAAGGTTTTTTTGCTGTTGGTTCTGATGCTCATGATTACCATACGAACTTTTGGGGATGGGACCATACCGTTCACGATGGGAATGCTCCAAACAATTTTTTAATTGTAAATGGAGTCGGTAATACGTTAAGAGTGTGGGAAGAGACTGTAACAGTAGCCCCCAATACTAATTATTATTTTTCAGCTTGGGCCATAAATTTAAATGATGTTGGCCCTAACAGCACATATTGGCCAAGATTACAATTTTTTATCAATGATGACAATAGTACTAGTACAATCGCTCAACTAGGCAAAGGTATCACCGGTAGCAGTCAAAACAATCCGTGGTTAGACAAAGATCGTTTTTATGGTGTATGGAACTCGGGCAGTAACACTACAGCTAAAATAACGATTAAACAATTAAATGCGGAAGCTGCGGGTAACGATTTTGGGATAGACGATATTTCTTTTGGGATACTTGATCCTTCTCCGGCAGCTATTAGTCCATCAAAAGGCGGTGATGTTTGTGCTGGCGAATCCATTAACCTTCATGCCAATGTAACTGGAGGTAAAGAACCGATTCTCTTTTCCTGGTCAGGTCCAAATGGCTATACATCACACGATTCGATTCCAGTGATACCGAACGCGACTATAGCTTACTCAGGAACATATACATTAACCGTTAGTGACTGGTATGGTTGTGCTATTGCTCCTAAAACGGTTGATGTGGTTGTTTATCCGGCGCCTACAGTGAATGCCGGTCCCGATCAACTTTATGGCTGTTCGGCTACGAGTGTGTTCACTTTAAATGGTTCTGTTGGAGGTTCAGCAACCAGTGGAACCTGGACTACCAGTGGTGATGGCACATTTGACGATATTCATTCAATGACTGCGGTATATACCATTGGAACTAACGATATTACAGCGGGTTCAGTTACCCTCACGCTCACTACCGACGATCCTACCGGGCCATGCGTACCTGTTAGCGACGATATGGTTATCACAATTCATCGTTCCCCTGAACTGACGGTAGTTGTTGCTAATCCACTTTGTGCCGGATATAGCGATGGTTCCGCAACAGCCTCGGTTACTAACGGTACGGCCCCTTATACCTATTTATGGAGCGATGGTCAAACTACCGCTAAAGCTACGGATCTTGCCGATGGAACTTATACGGTAACGGTAACCGATGCCAACAACTGTACCGACACCAAATCAATCGTTGTAGTTGAACCAACTCCATTGGTGGTTTCACCTGCTTCATTTACGCCGCCAACGTGTTATGGAGGCAACGACGGAACAGCAACCGTAAATGCTGAAGGCGGAACTGAACCTTACGTTTACCAGTGGGATGCAGCCACCGGAAACCAAACTACAAAAACCGCTGTTGGGTTAAAAGTTGGAATTTACTTGTTTACAGTTACCGATGCCAATGGCTGTAACATAACCTCTGATTTTGTTTTGGTAACGCAGCCCGAACCTCCTGATCTGTTTTGCCCAATGGATCCTGAGGCGGTTCAGGCTGCTGCAGGTGAAACAACGGCTGATGTTATTCTTGATGACCCCATTTACGATCCTGATTGCCAGATACTCAGTTGGACAATGAGTGGCGCGACTGTTTCTGCTACAGCGAATTTGGGTGTTGTTCCTTCACCTTATACATTTAATGTAGGAACCACTACTGTTGAGTATAAGGCCGTAGATGTGGCAAATAATGTATTAACCTGTACGTTTGATGTGGTTGTGACTGGCGGCGGTGCCGATTTAGCCATCACCAAAACGGTCAATCCTTCCCCGGTAAATACAGGCGATCAGCTTGTTTATACGATAACCGTTACAAATGCAGGTCCGTCTGAAGCAACAGCTGTTAAAATTGCCGACGTTGTTGCCGTTTTACCATCTCCTGAGTTTACAACCGATTTGGTAAATGAACCCTGGAAACCGTGGGTAACACCTTACGATGCGGGTAATATTGCTAGCGGAGGTTCGGCTACCATTTACATCAGGGGTGCAGTTCCGATTACACAGTGTGCTGCTATAGGAAATACGGCTACAGTTACAAGCGATACCAACGACGATGATTTGACAAATAATAGTGCGACAATTACTACAACTGTTACCGACAATCAACCGCCAACATTTACGCTGCCTGTTACTCCGTTACCTTATTGTGTAAGTACTATACAAAGTGCGGTTTACAACCCAACACCTACAGCCGTACCGCCTGGTTATCCCGAGTACAACGATCTAACTACTCCACGTCCAGAATATTATCAGTTCACTAAAGGGAGTACCATTTTCGACCTCGATCCGGCTATTGGTGCGAACAATTTTGAAGATAACTGCTGTCCGGTGGGTTCACTTATATTGCATTGGCGTATTGACATTGCCGATACTCCAGATCCTTTAAACCCAGCGCCGGCCAAGATAAGCTATGCTCCCATTACCGGAACTGACCAGCCTTCGAAACATGATGATTTTCGACTGCCTGGCGATGGGGTGACTTTTACAGATGTCATTCATCAAATAAGCTATTGGTTGGAGGATTGCACCGGACCTCCCGGAAATATGTCGCCGGAACAATCACGGAGCATCATTATTAGCCCACGACCCAACATTATAAAAATGCCATAATATATAAAAGAAAAAAGACAGATGAAACAATATAATCAGTACTCACCCCAAGCCCATCTGCGATGTGCTTTGCCCCTCTCTCGAGAGAGAGGGGCGGATGTCAGCGAGCTGACATCGGGGTGAGTCAGGGAAACGGATTAAAAGTGAAAAGAGAGAATAAAATTGAAACAATATAACTGGCACTCACCCCAAGCCCATCTGCGATGTGCTTCTCCCCTCTCTCGCGAGAGAGGGGCAGACTGGAGCTAGCGACAGTCGGGGTGAGTCAACAAAAAAGAAGATAAATAAAACATCAAGTTATGAGCGATAATCCAACACCGGTAAGCAGAGCAAGAGAGCTTCGGCAGAATATGACTGAAGCAGAGCAAGTGCTATGGAAAGAACTTCGAAACCGAAAGTTTATGGGATTGAAGTTTGTTCGGCAGCATCCGATTATTTATCAGGTAATAGATAACCAGCCAAGATATTTTATAGTTGATTTTATGTGTTACGAAAAGAAGCTGGTAGTTGAGGTCGATGGTCTGATTCACGAATTTCAGAAAGAAGAAGATGAACATCGGGAAAAAATTCTGGAAAGTCTTAGCTTAAATGTTTTGAGAATTAGGAATGAGGAAGTTAAAGACATTTCAACAGCGTTAGAGAAGATTAGAGCATATGTTTTACGATTATAACCATTACTCACCCCGCGCTCATCTGCGATGTGCTTTTCCCCTCTCTCGCGAGAGAGGGGGAACGTCAGCTTGTGGACGTGGGGTGAGTCAACAATCAAATGAATAACACCGAATAGGCCAGAAAAAAGGCTTGTCGAAAAAAGAGAATGAAAGATGAACAAATTAAAATAATACACAGACTCACCCCAAGCCCATCTGCGATGTGCTTTTCCCCTCTCTCGCGAGAGAGAGGGGCAGACTGGAGCTAGCGACAGTTGGGGTGAGTCAGAAAAATGAATTAAAAATGGGAAGAGAGAATGAAATTGAAAAATAAAACCCTTACTCACCCCAAGCCCATCTGCGATGTGCGTTTCCCCTCTCTCGTGAGAGAGGGGCTGACTGGAGCTAGCGACAGTCGGGGTGAGTCAACAAAATACAATAAAGAAGTTATTAACCTTAAATAAATAAAAAATGGAACAAAACTACATCGAAAAGCAAGTGAAGAATCAAATTCAATTAATCGTTCGCGAAACAAATTCCGAAGTGAATTATTCAGCACTTCGATTTCAATCGAAACTGAAATTATCCGGTATTTTTATAATCCCTAATAAAGGGAAAGGGCCGCCAGGCCAAACGCGTAGCCCGGGTTATTTTCCTAAGCACCCGCCCGATGAAGTCGCCACCCCCGACAGGGTTTCGAACCCTGTTAGGGGTAAAGGCCACATTTTTAATAGTATACATTTTTTTAAAACAATAAAACCAAATTT
Organism: Aquipluma nitroreducens; assembly: GCF_009689585.1. Taxonomy (GTDB): domain Bacteria; phylum Bacteroidota; class Bacteroidia; order Bacteroidales; family Prolixibacteraceae; genus Aquipluma; species Aquipluma nitroreducens. Next base: position 3,207,544 of record NZ_AP018694.1, read on the forward strand.
TTTATTACAATTAAATTTTTTAATCATGAAAAAGCAATTTTTATTTCTCACGATGTTTTCGGTTGCGTTAATTTTCGCTGGTACTAACAAATCTTATGCGCAGTGCGCTGATGATGCTTTACATCCAATGGCTGGAAAGGATTACCATTATGTGATTACAACAGCTGGTGGTGGTACTGCTAAATCCTATGAATGGATTGTTACAACTTCAACTGACATTGTTAAAACAGGGACTTTTGCAACAACGATCGCTCCAGGACCAACTACTTATACAATAACTAATGCAGGTACTGCAGATGCAACTATTAACTGGTCACCAACTGTAATTGCAGCAGCGATGGCGGCAACTCCTACTGATTATTATGTAGCGGTTAAATATGTAGCTACGAGTGCGGCGGATGGTTGTGATGTGGATAATGTTAAGGCTTATAAAATCAACCCTGTGAATATGTTCCAAATCGACCTTGCTAATGTTAAATCGGATGGTTCTGCAGGTACTGGTAATAATTGTACATCTACTGTTGTTGATGCAAAAATTACTGCTGGTGCTACTCCTACTATTACTTATGATTATGGCACAAGCAGTGTATATGTAAAAGTTACTGCCAAAAATTTCAGTGGCAGTTGGGATATGACTGTTGGAAGTGGCCTTTTGGCTGCTCTTAATGCTGCCGAATCTGGAAAGCTGTATTGGTCACCAACTATTGGAGGTACAGAAATCGAAGTAACTCCTGGGACTGCTATAACTATTCCGGAAAAAACTATTGATCCTACTGATGCAGAAGATATTTATTTAAGACTTGAGGTTGATCATAACACATGGGAAGGGTTGACTGCAGAAGCATTCCCATTTGCTGTTGATGGAAAAGATAAAGCAGGAAATGATGATGTTTCCGCAACTTGCGCCGCAGATGCTGACATTGTCACTCAAACGATTCTGGAACGTCCAACAATTACTAATGGCACTGTTGTTGGTGGGTTTATTATGCCGTAATTATATTTTAGAATTATAAAGATAGATATTTTTGCTTTTTCATGAAACCCTATACTTTTTCCGGTTGGGTGGCTTCTGTAGCTTCGATGAACTCAGTTAACGAAACCCCCGATCGGAAAAGGAAGTGGGAAATGAAAAACAGAAAGGAATTTGATCCTGAGCCACGGCTCCTACTGTAAGGTTTAAAATATTCATTATCATTTAAAACATCAACTAATGAATTCAAACGCTCACATTGAACATTCAATCTTCAACTTAAGAGCTTCGAACGGTTCCTTTAACCTTCCGAACGCCCACTTCATGCTTTCGAACGACTGTTTCAGCCTTTCGAATGCCTTCTCAATGTCTTGCAACGACTACTTAAGCCTTTGCAACCGTTACTTAAATGCTTGCAGCCGTTACTTAGTGTCTTGCGGGAGCTACTTAAGCCTTTGCAACCGTTACTTAACGTCTTGCAACGAGTATTTCACATCTTGCGACGAGTATTTCATGTCTTGCAATGAGTATTTCATGTCTTGCAACGAAGATTTCACGTCTTGCAACGAGTATTTCGCGTTTACGAACGATGTTTACACGTTTTCAAACGGTTATTTAACTTTTTCGGGCGACCTGATGCCCAAAAAGCAGAATGACCATGCGAAAATCCATCGGGATTGTGGCAATCCATCAAAAAAAGAACAGATTGCTTCGTCGTACCTCCTCGCAATGACGGGTAATGGAATTAATTAAATACGATGTGACCCATGTGGTTCAACAATTATTAAAAACTGAAATGCCAATGAATACAGGACAGATGCCGGAAATTCAACCTTTTGCAAATCCATTGAATTGTCCGGAAGAAAGCCGATAAGAGTTATAAGTTAAGAATGATGAGTTATGAGTTCCCTCAACGGAGTGTCATTGCGAACTCAGTGAAGCAATCTGTTGGAAGAACCAGAAATGATGAACATGATTGCCGGTATGCGAATAGATTGCCACGGCTTCGTGCCTCAGCCTCGCAATGACGATGAATTACGCATTATCCTTTGCCGTCTGCTTTAGCTGACGGACATGGAAATCATCATCAGCGCGTCATTGCCTGCCCGATGTAAGCGGACGAACGCAGTGAAGCAATCTCAAATTAGAACGGATTGCTTCGTCCCTCGCAATGACGGGTAAAAGAATTGATTAAATACTATGTGCCCTATGTGGCTATGTAGGTTACATTAAAAACAACAAAAAATGAAAAACAAACAATATGGCCCGAAAGGATCACGGGGCGACCCGCCCATCGAATCCGGATCACGGGGTCACCCTTACTGGATTTATGATCCATGGGGTGATTCCCCGGATCGTTGGTGCGAACAGCACTTTCACGGAACGTCATTGCGAACGTAGTGAAGCAATCTGTTGGAAGAACTAGAAATGATGAACATGAATTATCCGTATGCGAATAGATTGCCGCGGCTTCGTGTCTCAGCCTCGCAATGACGATGAATTAAGCATTATCTTTTGCCGTCTGCTTTAGCGGACGGACATAGGGTACGACAGAGCTCACACCGAAGTCGGACTGACATACAGAAACAGAAATTAAAATTGAAAATTAATTGAAGAAGCTCTTGTACATAGCACGTTATCCGGCACTGGCAGTTCTGCTGCTGATGCTGTTGGCTTGGACACCCGTCCTGGCCCAGACCGTCGTGTACCAGGGACAAACCACGCCACTTTCTGTGGTTGACCAAAACGTGGGTGATACCTATTCCTGGGAATTGTACGATGATGGTACTGTAAACTTTGCAACAGTGCCAGGCTCCTGTCCAACCAGTAAAGCTGATTTTGTTGGTGGAAATACAGGTGCAACAGTGAGTGTTGAGTGGAAACAACCGGGAACTTATTTCTTTAAAGTCAATGCTTTAAACATAACAGGATGTACGAATAATCTGAGAGTCGGAATTGTTAAGGTAATTCCTTCGTTGCCAAAAGCGGTTCTGGAGATGAGCCCTGAAGATATTTGTGTTGGAGAATCGGCTGAACTGAAAGTTACGTTTAGCGGCAAAGATCCGTGGAGTATGAAATTGCAGGCTAAGGATCTGGTAACAGGAATAATTTCGATAGAGGATCATTCGGGAATCACGGCAGCGGGTAATCCATTACGAATACCGGTTAATCCAAATACAACAACCGAATACACGGTAATTGAGGTAAGTAATGAGTTCGGTGTACAGACAATTCCGTCAAATTCCGTAACATTGACAGTTCATCCATTGCCTGAAAAAACGCCTATTTATCTGAAAACACCCTGAGGATAAAAAAGGAATGAGGAATGAGACAATTTGAAAATAAGAAGATGAAACAATTTAAAGATGAGACAATTTAGTTTATTAGATAACTTAATAATGGTCGTCATTGCGAGGAACGAAGCAATCTGTAAATCGCGAGCTTGCTTCACTACGTTCGCAATGACGAAATACATTTCGTAACCCGAAACCCGAAACATATAAAATGCTGAAATTGCTGAAATACATACTACTGATGACCTTCTTCCTGGTTGCGCCTGCCGCAGCAAGGGCTCAGTATGTCATCGACAAAGTATGTAAAGATGCGGTGCGTACCTATCGGGTTGATCAGGGAAATGGAGAGCCCGTGTTAAGTTATAACTGGATATTGACTGATGTTTCAGGAAGTCAGTTACTCGTTTCTGCCGGAAGTCCATCGGGTGCCGGAAGTGAAATTAAAATTACATGGAGCTTCGATCCGGGAGTTTACACCTTGTCGGTAGAGAAGCTGACTCAATTTAGTTGTCAGGTTAAGGAGCTGGGAATCGTTGAGGTTACACCTGTCCCCATTGTGGATGCCGGTGCCGATCAAACGGTTTGTGTTGAAACTGGAACGCTGGTGAGTCTGGACGGTGCCAAAGTAACTGATGTAACTGCTGCCGGAGTTGAATGGACAACCAGCGGAGATGGAACGTTTATTGATTCGAAAGCAGTAAATCCAATTTACACGCCTGGACCGGGCGATCTGTTGGCCGGAAAAGTAACTCTTAAGCTTACTGCGAAGAGTATGGGTGATGATGAGGATGGTTGCCTTCAGGAAGATGAAATTGAAATCAAGCTCAGCCCCAAACCCTTGTTAGTAATTACAAATCCGAAAGCGGTATGTGAACCTGATGGGGTCGATCTGACCGCTGCATCGGTAACTGTAGGAAGTACTAAACCTATTGGAGTAGAGCCGACATACTGGATGGATGCTGCCACGACAATTGCACTGGCAAATCCTAACCATGTGATCGTATCAGGAACTTATTACATTAAGCTTGGTGACAATGTAAATTGTCAGGATATACAGCCAGTAATTGTTACTATCAACAAACAGCCCAATCTTGTGATTAAAGATCCACTGGCAGTTTGTGAACCCTCAACGGTCAATTTAGCAGCCTCTTATATTACTGCAGGAAGCGATCCTGGTCTGACATTCTCGTATTGGAACGATGCTTCAGCAACATCACCGCTTGCAAATTATAATGCAGTAAGTTCAAATGGAACTTTTTACATTAAAGCTGTTATTGGAGCTGAATGTTCTTCAAGCATAAAGCCGGTAACAGTATCGATTATACAAAAAAGTGAGCCACAATTTAATATCTTAAATTTATTGTGTCAAAACAGCACTCCTCCGGATTTGCCAACCATTTCAACGGACAACATTACTGGTTCATGGAACCCATCTGTTATTTCGACCAGTTCACTCGGAGATGCTTCCTATGTGTTTACGCCTAATCCGGGAGAATGTGCATTACCAACATTAGTTAATATTACCATTACCGATAACATTGTTCCAGCATTTTCGGCCATTGGTCCATTCTGCGTAGGCGAATCTCCAACTCCGTTGCCCCTAACATCGAACAATGGTATTAAAGGAACGTGGAATCCTGCAACAATTTCAACAACCACAAGCGGAACGAACAATTATATTTTTACTCCTGATCCCGACCCCGGGCAGTGTGCAAATCCGTTACCAATACAAATAAAAGTTACTGATCCGGTTACTCCAACTTTCGATCCAATTGATCCAATTTGTCAAAATTCAGCGAATCCCTTGCCTGGCAAATCCATCGAAGGAATTCCGGGGAGCTGGTCGCCAGCGTTTTCATCGGCTACAGAGGGTTTAACCACGTACACATTTACTCCAAATAATAGTTTCTGCTTCAAAACCACAACAGTTGATGTTGTGGTTAATCCGCCAATAGTCATCACCGAGACTCATGTAAATCTTGATTATAGCGTTACTCCTATTGGCAGCATTAATCTTACAGTAAGTGGCGGTAGTGGAGATTTTAGTTACTCATGGACTGGACCAAATGGGTTTACATCATCCTCGAAGGATTTAATAGGTTTGGCTGAAGGAAGTTATGCTGTGACCGTTGTTGACAATTTAACAAATTGCCAGGAAATAAAAACGATAATTCTTACTTCGTTTGTTGTCCCACTTACTGTTACTACAAATAATACACTTGAAACCTGCCCCGGTAGTGGTGATGCAACTGCAACAGCAATTGCTTCCGGAGGAACTTCACCATATTTCTATCAATGGGAAAATGGGCAAACCGGACAAACGATAGGCGGTTTAACTGCAGGGACTTATAATGTTACAGTTACCGATGCTGATGGAACAAGCATACCTGCAAGCGTTTCTATTCCAAAAGCAACGAGCAAATTTGGGTTTAATCCAACATACAATAATCCTTGCTTTGGAGAAAAAGCTTATATCGAAATATATTTTACAAATGTGCCTAACGGTCTTGGACTTATTGATGTTTATTATGATGGCGGCAAGTTTCCAGACTTGACCATTATTGACAATTACGTTAAGATTGATAATGTGGATGTAAGAACCTACAATAATGTAAGGATTCAAATCAACGGATGTTGGTCGGATGGGATTCCGCTTTATATAAAATACCCTGATTACACTTTGGCAGCTGTCGGGAAAAACCCTCTTTGTGCCGGTGATAATGGAAGTATAGATTTAAGCTTCACCTATGTATTGGATGGTTTTTATGAAATTTTATATGATGGTGGTTCTTTGGGGATGGTCGAGGTTAAAGGAGGTAAGGCAAGCGTATCGGTGCCACCCGGAGAATACAACAACCTAAAAATTGTTGTAGAATCCTGTCCAACACCAGATGGTGTTTCAGTTAAAATAAATGAAATGCCAGCATTGACCCCACCAACAGTTGAAATTGTTCAACCCGATTGCGATATTCCGGCAGGAACGATCAAGGTACTAACTCCTTTGCCATCGGCTGGTATAACCTATACATTAAAAGGCACAAATCCGGTAGTTCTTCCACAAACAAATACAACAGGTGTATTCGCGGGATTGGCCGCGGGTGATTACGACCTGTTTTATACCGATGCAATGGGGTGTACTTCAACTCCGGCGGTCAGCATAAAGATTAATGCTCACCCTGTAACGCCAGCCGATCCAATCGCTATCGTTGTTGCTCCTGAATGTGAAAAATCTCCAATTCAAACGCTCAACGCCAACAGTGGTATTTTTCCTCCTCCTGCAGGGGTTGTCATTGTTTGGTACGATGCCCTCACTGGAGGCAATGCGATTGCTAATCCAATATTAAATACAACAACTACAATAACTTATTTTGCAGAAGCAACAAATGGCGAATGCGTAAGTAAAAACCGTACTCCGGTGACTCTTACTTTAATTCCAACGCCGCCTGCCCCTGTAAGTAAAGGCGATATATCGGCATGCGAAAGTTCACCTTTGGTTATTCTTGATGCCCGCGATGCCATTGATGCTACAGGTAAAAATATTGTATGGTACGACAAATTGGTTGGTGGAAATGTGGTTGCTGCACCTACATTGAATGCTGTGAGATCGGTAACTTATTATGCTGAAGATGTAAACGGTGTTTGTGCCAGTTCTCCTCGTACTGCGGTAACATTGTCCATATACCCTTTGCCCGTCAAACCTGTTGCCGTGGTTAGTGTCGCGCCACGATGTATCGATACTTCAGGAGTGATTGAAGTTAAATCGCCAATAGGATCAGTCTATAATTACAGCATCGACAATGGGGCTTACCAATCCTCCATGACTTTCGCTAATCAGACCCCTGGTGTTCACTCCATACGGGTTAAAAACATGATTACGAATTGCGAGTCAGGCCTGACTCCCATAACTGTTCCTGACATTCCGCCTGTGCCTCATATTACAAATTTAACTGCGGAAGACTGCATCTGTTATGGGGATTCAGGAAAACTGAATTTTGAATTCGCAAATGTTGTTGATGGAACCTACGTCATTGTTTATGTTGGTGGTCAGTTCAACAATGTAAAAGTAGTTAACGGCAAGGCATCGATTATGGCGCCTGCCGATACCTATAACGTTTTAGCGATTGAGGCCAATGGATGTACTTCGCCTGAAAATTGGAATGTCGAGATTAAACAACCCGATCAGATTTCGGTTAGTGCAACAATTACTGAAATTGATTTAAAATCGAAGCAAAAAGGAGAAATCAATCTGACGATTACTGGTGGTACCGGACCTTACCAAACCATTTGGCAACCTAATCCTTTCAATGGTTTTGCCGGCGCTACAACTGAAGATATTAAAAATCTGGATGCCGGAGTATATGTGGTGTCGGTTACCGATGCCAATGGCTGTCAAAAAACATATTCAGAGACCATACCAAAAGCAAACATGCCGCCAATTGCAACGAACGACGAGTTTACAGCCAGTTGCGGTGTTATAACCGGAAATCTGGTTTATACCGATAATGGCAGCGGGGTTGACTCAGATCCGGATAACGATCCAATTTCTATTGATACGACACCTATTAAAAATCCGTCGCATGGAACATTGACTATTCATGCGGATGGTTCATTTGAATATGTAGCAGATCCAGGACGTACCGGTGATGATAGTTTCCGCTACCAGATTTTTGATATAAAGAAAAATCCGAGTATTCCGGCAACTGTGACCATTCATATTGTTCCGGATACTGACGGCGACGGAATTGTTGACGAATTTGATCCGGATGCTGATGGTGATGGAATATTAAATGTTGACGAATCGACAGCTGGGGGCGATTGGAAGAAAACTGACAGCGATGGCGATGGATATCCAAATTATCTTGATATCGACTCCGATAATGATGGTGTCGTTGATAATATCGAAGCACAAAGTACGCCTGGTTATAACAGACCTTCAGGAACAGATAAAGATCACAATGGGATTGACGATTCTTACGATCCGGCACAGGGCGGCATCAGTATTGTACCAGTTGACACTGACGGTGATGGAATCCCAGACTTTTTGGATGTCGATTCCGATGGCGATGGTGTTCCGGATTACATCGAAGGGCATGATTTAAATGCGGATGGGAAACCTGATTATGTTTCTATCGGTAAAGATTCTGATGGCGATGGTTTGGACGATGGGTTTGATACATTTGTAAATGTGTGTACCCCTTCCGATAATGTACTCGCAAGTAATGCGGACATACAGGATTTCGATGGTGATGGCATAAAAGACTGGCGCGATGAAGATGACGACGATGACGGTTATTTGACCCGGTTTGAAGATATGAATGGCGATGGCGATTTTAGTAACGATACGTTTGGACATCCCGGACATCCCGAATACCTCTGGAAAGGGCGCGATTGCGATTTGTTTATCCCGAATGCCTTCTCGCCAAACGGAGATAACATTCACGACTATTTCCAAATTTATTGCACGAACGACTATCCAAATGCCAAATTGTATATTTTTGATCAACTGGGGAATAAATTGTATGAAAAGGAACATTACGGAAATCTTCAGTTTTGGGGCAGTTACGACCGGGCATGGTGGGATGGACGAACAGCTAACCGGGCAGCCACAACAACGAATGGGGGAATGGTAACTCCGGGAACCTATTACTATGTGTTGCAATTGGGTAATGGCGATGTTCGAAAGAGTTTCGTATTTGTATCGTATTAGAATGAGAAGGTGAAGTATAGAAAAAACTGATGATTCGAAGGTTCAGACATATTGCTGTTTTAATATTGCTTTTGGTTGTTGCTGGTATTAAGGCCAAAGGACAGGAATTCCCTTGGTCGTTGCAATATGTTACCAATATGAACACCATCAATCCGGCATATGTAGGGATGTGGGATAGAGCGGGTTTGTTGGTTTCAACGCGAATCAATTGGGTAGGTATTAAAGGATCGCCATTAACACAGCAGTTTTCATATTACACGCCTATAAAAGATCAGAAAAGCGGTATCGGAGTGAATCTTCAGCGAAGAAATCTGGGGCTGGAAAAAAGTTTGTTCCTGACTGGCGATTATTCTTACCAAATTCGGCTTGATGTGTACAATTACCTTCGCTTTGGGTTTCGTGCTGGTTTTGTGAATTACGATAACAATTTGAATGCCTATCAACTTTATCCAGATCAAATTCCTGATTCTGAATTTACTACCGATGTTCGCCAATATTTCATGACTGTGTTTGGGGTGGGAGCGGTATTGTTTGATGACAGGTATCATGTCAGTCTGTCTATTCCGCAGATCATCAACAATACGTTTAAAGTAAATCAAAATGGGTTCTCATCGCTGCACGAACTTCGGACAATTTATCTGGCCGGCGGATATGTTATCAAACTGCCAAGCACCATTATGATTCGTCCTAATTTGCTTGTTGTTGCAACCGTTGGAAAACAAGTTTATTTTGATGCCTCTGCAATCGTATATTTACCCGGTGATCTTCAGTTTGGGCTGAATGTTAGGAGTAACGGCGCCATATGTTTATCCGCCCAATACACATTTAAAAATAGCATTCGGATAGGTTACGCCTCAGAATATCATGTGATTGAGGATATTCGGAAATATCAGCTTGGAAGTTATGAAATTATGGTTGGATATGATTTTAACTTGTATCGGAAGAAAAATACCAGACCATATTACTTCTGATCAGTTTATATTCTCTCATAAATAATCCTGACAGATAACATTTCTGCCAGGATTATTTTTTTTTTGTAGATTCTGTCTGCCAGAATGGAACAGTTTTTTCAGATCAGATTAATTTCCCAATTCAGAAAGGAAGCGAATTCGCATCAACCGAACGTCTGAATCGGTATATTCATCTTCGCCAAGTTCCTTGAGCGCATCTTCAATACTGTCGTTGTTCGCCTCTCTGAAGTATTCAAAAATTTCTTCCTGACGGTCTTCATCAAGTATTTCGTCGAGGTAATAATCGATGTTTATCTTGGTTCCGGAGTTTACAATGGTTTCAATTTCCGAGATCAGATCTTTCATGTCGATGCCAATCGAAGCGGCAATGTCATCGAGCGAAAGTTTACGGTCGATGCTTTGGATGATGCCCACTTTAATTTTTGATTTGTTGGCAACACTTTTAACCACCATGTCCTGTGGACGGTCAATTTCGTTCTCTTCGACATACGACTTGATCAGTTCAACAAATTCTTTACCATAACGCTTGGCTTTCCCTTCTCCAACCCCCTGAATGTATTTCAGTTCTTCTAAAGTAATCGGATATTGCAAAGCCATATCAGCCAGCGACGGATCCTGGAAAATGACGAACGGCGGAAGGTTAAGTTTCTTCGAGATCTTCTTCCGAAGATCTTTTAACATCGAAAAAAGCTCCGGATCACCAGCGCCACTGGCCTGAGCAGCTGCTGCGTTGGCCTCTTCCTCAATGGCGTCGTAGTCGTGGTTGCGAACCAGTAAGAAGTCAACAGGGTTTTCCAGAAAATCGTATCCCTTTTGAGTCATTTTAAGCAACCCGTAGTTTTCGATGTCTTTATAAATAAACCCGGCAATCAAGCTTTGCCTGAACACTGCATTCCAGAATTTTTCGCCATGATCGTTACCCGAACCAAAAGCTTCGAGTTCGTAATGCCTGAACGATTTAATGGCGGCAGTTTTTTTTCCGGTAAGAATATCCGACAGATGCTCAGCTTTATATTTTTCCTTTACTTCGATGATGGCCTGCAAAGCGCGGCATATTTCATCTTTTGCTTCAATTTGTTCTTTTGGATTAACGCAGTTATCACAATTTCCACAAGGTTCTTCTAATTTTTCGCCAAAATAATTCAGAAGAATTATGCGTCGGCATATGGCTGATTCGGCATACGAAGCTGTATCGAGCAACAATTGACGCCCAATCTCCTGCTCGGCAACAGGTTTGCCTTGCATGAATTTTTCCAGTTTCTGAATGTCTTTTGCCGAATAGAGCGTAATGCAAATTCCCTCACCGCCATCCCTGCCTGCTCGTCCGGTTTCCTGATAATAGCCCTCCAGACTTTTAGGAATATCGTAATGGATCACAAAACGTACATCCGGTTTGTCTATTCCCATCCCAAAAGCAATAGTGGCAACAATTACATCAACTTCTTCCATCAGGAATTTGTCCTGATTGCCTGATCGGGTTGTCGAATCCATTCCGGCGTGATAAGGCAGAGCCTTAATGTTATTTACAACCAGTGTTTCCGTTAATTCTTCAACTTTCTTTCGGCTCAAACAGTATATGATGCCCGATTTTCCTTCATGTTCCTTGATGAATTTAATGATCTGGGATTCAGGTTTCGACTTCGGTTTTACTTCGTAAAATAAATTCGGACGGTTAAATGATGCTTTGAAAACATTGGCTTCTAACATTCCTAATGTTTTCTGGATATCATGCTGAACTTTGGCTGTTGCGGTTGCAGTAAGAGCGATTAATGGCGCTTGTCCGATTTCAGAAACGATAGGTTTGATTCGACGGTATTCCGGCCTGAAGTCATGACCCCATTCAGAAATACAATGCGCTTCGTCAATCGCATAAAACGATATTTTGACATTTTTCAGGAAATCAATATTGTCTTCCTTAGTTAAGCTTTCGGGAGCAACGTAAAGTAACTTTGTTTTTCCTGATGTGACATCATCGCGTACCTTTTGAGCTGCAGCCTTGGTTAGCGACGAGTTTAAAAAGTGAGCAATGCCATCCTCCGTGCCAAAACTCCTGATCGAATCGACCTGATTCTTCATCAACGCAATCAATGGAGAAATAATGATGGCCGTACCATCCATGATAAGTGCGGGTAATTGGTAACACAGCGACTTTCCTCCTCCCGTGGGCATTAATACAAATGTATCATGGCCATCCAACACACTTTTGATCACTTCTTCCTGTTGGCCTTTGAAACGATCAAATCCGAAATATTTCTGGAGATGCTCAGTTAACTTGTAATCTATTCCCATAAAAAAAGACCGATTTACAGATCAAAAAAAATATTTGCATTTTGTATAAGTATCCCGAAGGTATATAAAATATCAATTAAAACGCAATGGCGTTGTCCGAATTTCGATACTTTTAGCGCTCCTTTAATTAAAATTAAGATATAGCCCAAGGAATGAGAAAGGAATATAAGCTATATTTGTGCGAACTTTTTTAATCCAACCTGAACATTTATTTATACTGTATTAT